>JBFLYC010000002.1:112482-205653 GCA_040756735.1 Bacillota bacterium
GAATGTCCCCAACGTAGGTCAGGGGACACACCTCCCTTGCCGCGTAAACGCTTGGATCCAAGGTAAGGGGACACACCTCCTTCGGAGGAATGTCCCCAATGTATGAATGTCCCCAACGTTGAATGCCCCCAACGTATCCAATATAGGAGGGTGAGAATATGTCTGTTGAAATTAGAACAAGAATCAATAGCGCAGTTAAATCTCTTGAAGAATTGAGGGTTTCTCTTTGACTTAAAGTCGAAGGAAGAAAAAATTGCTGCCTTGGAAAAGGAAATCAATGAAGAAAACTTTTGGAATGACCAGCAAAAGGCGCAAGAGGTAATGAAGCAGCTTAATGTCCAAAAAAGCAAGCTGCAGCAGTATAAGGATATGCAGGACAAACTGGAAGAAATTCAGGTGCTGCAGCAGTTGATGGAAGAAGAAGGGGAAGACGATGAAGAAGGCCTGCAGCTTGAAATTGCAGAAGCCTTGCGAGTTTTAGAGGACAGCCTGGCTGAAATGCAAATGGAGGTTATGCTAAGCGGGCCCTATGATAGAAATAATGCTATTGTTGCTTTACACCCTGGAGCCGGCGGTACTGAGTCCCAGGATTGGGCAGAAATGCTCTTTAGAATGTACAGCAGGTGGGTGGAAAAAAAGGGGTTTGCCATGGAGGTCCTGGACTATTTAATTGGTGAAGAAGCTGGTCTAAAAAGCGTTACCTTTAGTGTAGCAGGTGAAAACGCATATGGCTATTTGAAGTCTGAAAAGGGTGTTCACCGTTTGGTCAGGATATCGCCTTTTGATGCTTCAGGCAGGAGGCATACTTCCTTTGCATCTGTTGATGTTATTCCAGAGGTGTCCGGGGATGATGAAATAGAGATTGATGCAGCAGACCTTAAGGTTGATACCTACCGCGCAGGGGGTGCAGGAGGGCAGCATGTCAACAAGACCGATTCTGCGGTACGCATTACACACCTGCCTACAGGAATAATAGTACAGTGTCAAAACGAACGATCCCAACATGCCAATAAGCTGGCAGCCATGAAAATTCTTAGGGCCAGGCTTTTTGAAAGGCAGCAAAAACAAAGGGAAGAGGAACTAAACAAATTAAGAGGGGACCAACAAGAAATAGGCTGGGGGAGTCAAATACGCTCTTATGTATTTCATCCCTATAGTCTGGTAAAAGACCATAGGACAAATGTGGAAGTGGGGAATGTGGAGCGGGTTATGAATGGAGATATTGACATGTTCATATCTGCATTTTTACAAAGCCAGGCTGCAAAAAAAGAATAATGGGAGAGTTTTGGGGTCTGCTGCTGGACCCCTGGGGGGATTTATTTGATGAAAACGCTAATGTACTTTTTAGCGGTGGTGGTACTGGCTGTAATGATCATAATACAGGTTATGCTGCCTCAAACTATCAGTACTGCAATGGAGCAAGCTTTAGAGGAGCACTGGGAACTGCAAAATGTTAAGGTTGATATTAAAGCTTTTCCAGCGGTTAAAATATTATGGGGAAGAGTGGACAGGGCAGAAGTCTATGTTCCGGCTTTTAATCTTGGCATCATGCCTGTTAACCACTTGAAAATCAGTTTGCAGAATATAAAAATTGATATAATTAAGGCTGTTAACAAAGAATTCAGTTATATTGCAGAGCAGCCGGGGAGAATAGAGTTTTTTGTCACCCAGGAGGGTTTAAATGAATATCTTAAACAAAACCCCATCACCGGTATAAGTGATGTGTCCATTGAACTAAAAGATTCTCAATCAATCGTAAAATGCCAGATTATGCTGTTGGGTCGAAACATAAACTTGAGCTTGCTGGGGCGTTTCTCACTGGGGAAGGATAGTCTGGTTTTTGTCCCAGAAGACCTGGTGGTGCAGGATCATTCTCTGGGAGATGTATTTAAGGATAGGGTTAAAACCGGGGTAAACCTGGAAGTGAACCTCATAAATTTACCATTTGATACAAGACTTACTGGACTGGAAGCAGGAGATGGTTACTTAAAGTTTACCGGTGAAATAGGGGGGCTGAAAATATAAGGAGGTTTTAAACATGGATTTTGCCAAAAAGTTTTTCCTTGCTGGTTTGGGCGCAGTTGGCCTGGTGCGAGAAAAGGCTGAACAGCTTGTCAATGAAATGATAGAAAAAGGGGAGATAGGACAGGGTGAAGCCAGGGAACTGGTAGAAGAACTGGTTAAAAAGGGTGAAAAGCAAAAAGTAGAAATACAAAAGTTTATTAACCAGGAAGTTGAACATCTGGTAAGGGAAATTCCCCTTGTTCGCAAGAAAGATCTGGAAATGGTCACTGAAGAGCTAGAGGCGGTTAAAGCCAAGCTTGCAGATTTGGAGGAAAGGCTAGCAAAAGAAAGGGAATAATGAGTTCGCATGTTGATTAAGAAGAGGTACAAACATTTTAAAAGGTATAGGCAGGTGGCCAATGTCATGGTACGGCATGGCTTTGGCTACCTCCTAGACCAACTTCATTTAACAGACTTCCTGCCCTATCATGAGCGTTTTAAAAAAAACGTTGAAGAAGAGCAGGCGGCAGAACTGTCAAGGGGTGAACGGGTGCGTCTGGTTTTAACCGATTTAGGAGGCACCTTTATTAAATTTGGACAAATCTTAAGTACCAGACCTGACCTGGTGCCCAAGGATATACTTGTAGAGTTGGAGAAACTGCAGGATCAGGTTCCGCCCGTACCCTTTGAAGATATTAAAAAGCAAATTGAAAATGAATTAGGCGCTTCCCTTGAGGAAACTTTTGAACATTTTGATCTAAAGCCCCTTGCAGCGGCATCCATTGGTCAAGTTCATGCGGCCTGTTTAAAGGATAAGCGTGATGTAGTTGTTAAGGTAAGGCGGCCTGGTATTGAAAACAAGATGGAAACTGATTTGGAGATCTTGTTTGATCTGGCGCGTCTGGCTGAGAAACATTCTGCCCTGGGCAGGCATTATCAAATTGTAGAGATTGTTGACGAATTTGCCTGGGGACTGAAAAGGGAGTTGGACTATTCTGTAGAAGGGCGTAATGCGGAACGCCTTGAAAGGAATTCCAGGCAAGATGAAAATGTAAAGATACCAAAGGTATTTTGGGAGTACAGCAGCAACAAGGTCTTAACCATGGAGCGCATTGATGGGTTAAAGCTTACTAACCTGGAGGCCATTGACACGAGAGGCTATAACCGGAGGGTTATTGCTGAAAATCTGGCGAGGACGCTTTTAAAACAGATGCTTCAGGATGGTTTTTTCCATGCTGATCCTCATCCAGGCAATATTGCTGTACTGCCAGACAGCAGCATTTGTTTCATGGACTTTGGGTTGGTGGGCTATATCTCGCCTGAAAGAAAAAAACAAATTACCAGACTGCTTTTGGCTCTAGTCCGCAGGGACAGCAGCCAAATCGTCAAGGCAATTCTGGAAATGGGTGTGATAAGCAAGACCACCGAACTGCAGAAATTAAGGCGGGACATGGACATGCTTATCAGCCTGTACTACAGTGTGCCCCTTGGAAAACTTAATCTAGGGGCGGTAATCAGGGAAATTTTGGACCTGGCCTTTGCTCATCGCGTACAAATACCCAGCGAGATGACTTTACTGGCTAAAGCTTTGATAACCCTTGAGGGTGTCATAAAAGATTTAGATCCTTCAATCAGCATCGTGGAAATAGCTGAACCCTTCGCTAAAAAATTGCTAAAAGAGCAGTTTGCTCCTGTCAGTATATTAAAAGAGGTGCAAGATCAACTCCAGGACTTTTTTAATATAGCTGTCAGTATTCCAAAAAAGGCAGATAAAGTATTGGATAAAACCCTTGAAGGTGATTTGACAGTTAAGATAGAGCATCAGAATCTAAACAGGGTTCTGTCTTATTTGGATAAGATGGCCAATAAGCTTTCTTTCAGCATAGTGCTGCTTTCTTTTAGCATGGTGATGGCAGCGCTGGTAATTGGCTCTGCCATTGGTCGGGGTGGAAGTGACTTTTTCTGGCAGCTTCCCATCCTGGAGATTGCCTTTGTAACCTCAGTAGTCATGTTTTTGTGGCTCTTGATTTCCATCTTTCGTTCCGGCAGGTTTTGAACAGGTGGGATGAAGGGTGGATAAAGCTTTGGGTCTTTACAGATAATAAGGTCAAATGTGTTCCTTTTTCATATAAAGGTGGTTTGACCTTGAAATATCAAATCAATAATAATTGTATAGCTTGCGGTTACTGTGCGGTGATGTGTCCTGATAATGCGGTTGAAACAGGCTATGGACAGCCTGCATGTAACAGGGAGGGGCCCAAGATGTATGCAGACCCCTTTATTATCAATGATAATTGCACAGGATGCGGGGAATGTGTGTCAATATGTCCCACAGGAGCCATTTTGGAGGACATCCAAGAGAACGGGTGAGAATTATAGAACGGGTGAGAAGATACATGGGAAAGGAGCCATGGGGAAAGGAGCCATGGGGACGGTTCGAGCGTCACCGTAGCGCAGCGAAGGTCCGAAGGGAAGACGATGGAACCGTCCCCGTGGCGTATCCATAACCAGTGTCCCCACCTGGGTTGTGCTCTTCATAAGGGCAAAATGAAAGGCTATTATCTTGAATGTCCTTGTCATGACTGGTTGTTTGATGTTAGAACCGGCGAGTTTGAAGCAGCGCCGGAAATAACAGTACCTACATATGAAGTAAAGATAGAGGAAGGCAAAGTATATGTTAAGGTATAATTTAATAAATTTTTGAAGGGGGAAAAGTATTTATGAAGGTATTTTTATATGCTTTAAGTACCTGCTATTACTGCAGGCAGGCCAAGAAGTTTTTAGATGACAATAAAGTTGCCTATGATTTTGTGAATGTGGACTTGACTGAAGGGGATGAAAAGAAAAAGCTGGTGGACTAGGTACTTGACCTTACAGGTGATACCAAATTCCCCGTGATTAAAGTCGGAGATAAACATGTGGTGGGTTTTGATGAAGACAAACTTAGAGAACTAGTACTGTAGTTAAGGAGCGAGGATATGAGCAGAAGGAACAGGAAAGAATTTTTCCGTGAATGGTATGGCAGCTTGGCAGATAAACTTGGTTACAGGTTTTCGTCAGATGAAGATCTGGTTGAGTTTTTGCTTGACCAGGAGGTAGAGATAGAGAAGAAACACGGCCATCCCTTCTGTCCGTGCCAGACTACGGTAGGAGACAGGGAAAGAGATATGCGGATTGTCTGTCCATGTATCCCCTTCCACCGTGAACATTTTGATAAGATGAAGCGCTGCTGGTGCGGCTTGTTTGTACACAAGGATGTAACTGACGAAAAAAGTCTCAAGCAGTTTCCCTTTACTCAATAATTTGCAACTGTTGTACCCAGGGCTTCCACATCCTGTGGGTCGTGGGTTACCAGGACCACAGGAATATTTAATTTACTCAAGAACTCTTTGACCTCTTCACGTATTTTTTCTCTAAGCAGGGCATCCACTGCAGAAAAGGGTTCATCAAGGAGAAGAACTTTAGGCTTAACAGCCATGGCTCTTATAAGAGCCGCCCTTTGCTTTTCTCCGCCGGACAGCTGGTGGGGATACGCCTTTCTTTTGTCCTGGAGATTAACGCTTTCCAACAAGCTGTCAACAACTTCTTTCCAGGTTCTCTTATCCATGGTCTTTAAACCATAAGCTATATTTGCTAAAACAGTCAAATGGGGAAAGAGGGCATAGTGCTGGGGCACATAACCCACATGCCTTTCCTGTGGGGGCAGGTTGATGCCCAGTTTTTTGTGGAATAAAAAAGTACCGTCTAATTCGATCCATCCATTGTCGGGTGTGATTAATCCTGCAATAGCTTTAATGGTTATGCTTTTTCCGGAACCAGAAGGTCCGAAAAGAGTGATAATTTCGCCTTTATCTACCTGCCATTCCTTGTTCAGTGTGAAGTCTCCGATGCTTTTTTCAATGTTTAATTTGAGCATAGTCTCACCACCTCTTAAACTGGCTTACCTTATTTAATATGAAGAGGACCGCTATGGTTAAGACACTGATGAGAACTACCAGGAAGTTTGCCAGCTGGTGATTTCCTGATTGTACAGCATCATAAATGGCAATGGAGAGAGTCTGGGTTTTGCCAGGAATATTTCCTGCCACCATGAGGGTGGCGCCGAATTCGCCCATGGCACGAGCAAAGGATAGTACAGTGCCTGCCAGCAGCCCCTGCCAGGCCAGGGGCAAAGTGATGGTAAAAAAAATGACGAGTTCTGATTTGCCCAGGGTTCGAGCTACATCTTCCAAATCCCTGTCTACGGCTTCAATCCCAGCCTGTACTGTACGCGCCATCAAAGGCAGGGCTACCACACTGGCCGCGATTACGGCTGCCTGCCAGGTAAATATCAGATTAATGCCAAAGTTTTCTTGGAGAAAAATCCCTATGGGGCTCTGTCTGCCTATTAAGACCAGCAGATAATATCCAAGGACTGTGGGCGGCAGAACAAGGGGCAGGGTAATAAAGGAGGAAAGAAGGGTCTTGCCTGGAAAATTAAACCTGGCAAGAAGCCACCCCAGGGGTATGCCAACTATGAGGACTATTAAGGTTGAATATGCTGCTACCTTTAAAGAAAGCAGTACCGGAAACCATTCCATTTGAATTTACCTCGTTTAAAGTTCTCTTAATTTTGTGGTACATTAAAACCCCATTTTTCCATTATTTTGATGATGTGGGGTTCCTGCAGATAATCTGCAAATTCCCCTGCCAACCCTGCCCGGGCAGAGTTTTTTACCACGCCCAGCATTTGTTCCAGAGGGCTGTGCAGGTTCTCATCAATTAAAGCATAGTCTATTTCCGGGACATTGGCCACTGCCAGGGCAATAATGCCTACAGGCGCGTTGCCGGTTGCAACAAACTGCTGGGCCTGGCTTATGTTTTCTGCATATACTATCTTGCCGGCTACTCTTTCCCAGATACCTGTGTTTTCTAAAGCTCCTTTAGCTGCCATGCCATAAGGGGCATGATTAGGATTGGCCAGGGCTATGGTATCTACATTGTCAGCTAATAAGTCTTCCAGGTTTAGAAGTGTCAAGCCCGATTTTTTATTTACAGCCAGGACAATCCTTCCCACAGCGTAAATTTTTTGAGAGCCCTGGATGATATGTCCTGATTCAATTAAGTCTTCAATGTAATCCCTGTTGGCTGCCGCAAACAAATCAATGGGAGCTCCCGCAGTTATCTGTTTGGCCAGGTCTCCTGATGAGCCAAACACAAAGGTTACTTTAGTACCGGTTTCTTGCTCGTAAAGCGGGCCTATTTCTTCAAAGGCAAAACGCATGCTGGCAGCTGCTCCTACAATAATTGATCTTTGTTGGTCTGCCTGCTTTGTTTCCTGGGTTTGTGTGCAGCCAAATAAAATATAGGTCATACCTGCAGAAGCAAGAAGCACCAGCATTGCTTTGGAGATTAACCTGGAGTTCATCAATGACCAAAATCTCATGTTAAACAAACACTTCCCATGGTCGTTATACTAGCATAAGTATAAGGAATATGTATATAATTGTAAAGATATTTCTTAGTAAAATCACGATATACTATCGATTACGTTGCTTTTTCAAGGTTAATATATTTTCTAGCGCCAAATAAGGTCAGGGGACACACCACAACACAGAGGTCGGAAGTCGGTTGTCGCTTTTTGTTGAGATCAGCTTTAGCTAATTACTTCTAACTCTGATCACGGTTTTGGACGACTGACCTCTAACCACTGACATCTATAATGAGGAATGTCCCAACTTATAGAGGTGAGAAGTAAGAAGTGAGGGGTTGGATTGCTGTGGATTATTCAAGGGTCATTGAACCAGGGATTAATAAAAATGAAGTACAAGGCAAGGGCGCTGAAAAGGGCAGGTGGATAACTGCTGCCTGCTGGCACAACTGTGGGGGACGATGTCTAAATAAAGTCTATGTGGTTAACGGGGCAGTGCTTCGTCAAAAGACAGATGATACGCACCCTGACAGCCCTGATAATCCCCAGCAAAGAGCCTGTGCCAGGGGACGCGCCCTGCGCCAGCAGGTTTTTGGACCTGACAGGCTTAAGTATCCCATGAAGCGCAAGCATTGGCAGCCGGGAGGCGGACAAAGGGAGCTGCGGGGAAGAGACCAATGGGTACGCATCTCCTGGGAGGAAGCTCTGGACCTGGTTGCAGGTGAAATAGAAAGAATCAAAAAATCCTATGGCAATGAAGCCATACTTGCGTGGGGGCCGGAAATTGCCAGGACCCTTAACCTTTATGGTGGTCATGTTGCAGCCTGGGGCTCTACATCCTGGGGAACATGGTTGGATACAGGGGCCAGGTTTGGCGTTAAAGATGGTTATCATGCTGATTTTATCAACGACCGCCTTGATTTGCGAAACAGCCGGCTTATTGTCATGTGGGGGGCAAATCCTGCATGGAGCAGCGGCGGCAATCCAACATATAATTACCTGCAGGCCAAGCGGGCAGGAGCTAAATTTATTTTTATAGACCCCTTATATACTGACTCTATCAGGGTGCTCGGCGATGAGTGGATACCCATTCGTCCAGCCACTGATCATGCCCTGGCCCTGGGCATTGCCTATACCCTTGTTACAGAAGATGATCCTCAGGCTAATCCTCTAATTGACTGGGATTTCCTGAACCGCTGTACTATAGGCTTTGATGAGAGGCACATGCCTCCTGGAGCTGATCCCAGGGATAATTTTAAGGACTATGTCCTGGGAACTTATGACGGCCAGCCAAAATCACCTAAATGGGCTGCTGAAATATGCGGGGTTGACCCCCAAAGAATACGTCTGCTGGCAAGGGAAATTGGCAGTACTAGGCGGGCAGCCCTGCTTACGGGATGGGCGCCTGCCAGGGTGAATAATGCTGATTCTTGGCCTCAAATGTTCATGACCTTGGGCTGCATGACCGGGCATATTGGGCAGCCGGGCCGCATGACGGGTTTAAGTGTGCATTACAGGGCAGGCAATGGGGGGCCTCCCCTTGTAATACCTGGCAGCACAGGGGTGGAGCCAATCCCCAACCCCCTGGGGCACATGAGAATTAATCATAATGAATTGTGGGATGCAGTTTTAACAGGCAGGTACACCGCAGGTAAGGATGATAAGCGCCAGGCTAACATCCGGCTCATTTATCACGGATACCATTCCAGGCTGAACCAGCTTGCAGGGCTCAATAAGGGGATAGAAGCCCATCGCAAAGTGGAGTTTGTGGCAGCACAAAACTATGTCTTGAGCACAAATGCCAGGTATGCAGATATTGTCCTGCCGGTGACTACCCAGTGGGAGCGGCCTGGAGCCCTCCTGATCGGCAACAGAGAAATCCTGGTTTTTGCAAGCCAGGTGGTTGAGCCATTATATGAAGCAAGAGATGACCTTTGGATTGCTGCAGAGATAGGAAAACGCCTGGGGCTTGACCCGTCCCTTATTGCTCCCATATCCCTGGAACAGCAAATCTTTAACCAGGTGGCGGGTTCTGTGGTAATGAAAGAAGATGGTTCTGGCCATGAAAAGCTTGTGACAATTACACCCCAGGATATAGCAGAACTTGGAGTTGCCGGAGAGCCCCAGGAGGGCAGGATAACTTACAAGGATTTTAAAGAAAAGGGGATATATCAGGTTTCCAGACGTCCTGGTGATAAGTTGGGGCACATTGCTTTTGAAGATTACCGCAAGGCGCCTGAGCAGCATCCTTTGAATACAGAAAGCGGCAGGTTTGAAATCTACTGCCGGACCATTGCTGAACATGTACAGGCCTGCGGGTGGAGCAGCATTGCTCCTATTCCCAAGTACATCAGGTACCAGGAAGGCTATGAGGATACTTTTGCCAAGTGGCCCGGCAGGGAAAAAGGGGATTTTCCCCTTCAGCTGTACACCATCCACTATCCCAGAAGGGCACATTCCTGTTTGGATAATGCACCCTGGTTAAGGGAGGCTTTTCCCCAGGAACTGTACATGAATCCTTCCGATGCAGGAGAAAGAGGCATCAGGCAGGGCGATATTGTAAAAATCACAAGCCGCCATGGGGTAGTAATTCGTCCGGTTTATCTTACCGAACGCATCATGCCGGGCGCTGTGTGTCTGGGGGAGGGAGCCTGGGTTGAACCGGATGAGGACGAAAACCTTGACAGGGCTGGCTCTACCAACGTATTAAATGGAGCCATTCCTACCGGGCAGGGGCATACAGGATGGAATTCGTGCAATGTCCAGGTCGCAAAATATGATAAGCCTCTAAAGCCGGATTACCAATGGCCTTCCAGGATTATCTTTTAGGGTTGTTTTTTAAGGATTTAGGTTGTCTTTTTGAGGAGTGTGTTTGACTGAATGGTTCAGATGGGTTTTTGTTTCGATATGAGGTCATGTATAGGCTGCAAGGCCTGTCAGGTGGCCTGCAAGGATAAAAATTGTCTTGGTACAGGTGTGTTTTTCCGGAAAGTTCAAACCTTTGAAGGTGGAAAATTCCCCAGGCCCTGGTTTTATCATTTGTCCCTGGCCTGTAACCACTGCCAAAGGCCTGCCTGTATGGAAAGCTGCCCTGTGGATGCCCTGCAAAAGCGTACGGAGGACGGCCTGGTACTTTTAGACAAAGAAAAATGTATTGGCTGTGGGAGCTGCGTGGGAGCATGTCCTTACGGGGCCATGGAGTATCTTGATGAGGAAGGAAAAGCCGGCAAATGCGACCTGTGCGAGCAACTCACTTCAAAGGGAGAAGAGCCAGCATGTGCAGCAGCATGTGTCATGCGTTCATTGACTTATGGTCCCCTGGATGTGCTGCGACATAGCGGAGGTAATTTGGCAGATGTCAAGGGGATGCCTAATTCTTCAGAAACAGGGCCATCTCTGGTTATAATTCCAAGCAGGGAAGTGAGTTAGTCCTTTCCAAAGTGTTTTTGAAAGATCTGTTCTAACTGCACCTGGCATTCCTGGTGAAAGTTTGTGTATTTTTCAAGGAGCAGGCGGGCTTCTGCAGTTAATTCGGATTTCCCGCCGCCAGGCCCCCCTGTCTGGCTGGTTATTAACGTAAAACCAAGTTTTTCTTCAATATTTTTGATAAGGTTATAGGCTTGACTGTAAGACATCTTGAGTTCCCTTGCCGCACTGGTTAGGGAACCATGTTTTTCTATACCTTTAAGGAGAAAGCAGGGGCCTTCGCCGAAGACCTTGCCGTCTTTGTCAAGCCAAATTTTATATTTAAGCTTATACACTTTCGTCACTCCTTGAGATATACTCCAGAATATCCTTCATGAATTTATTAATATCATTTAATTCATGTGTAATTATCAGGTATAGTTCTTCTTCGTTAACTTGATGATACAGGTGTACTAACCTGTTGCGGTAGCCGGCCATTTTTGTCAGATTTTTAGAAAGGTCTTTACTAAATTAGGGATAATCTTTGTTTAATTAAGAGCTTGTTAATGGGCACTTTCTATCTCCTCCAACAATTCGTCATAATACATTTCTAAAAAAGGTTTAAAGTCCGCAGCCCTGCGAAGTATATTTTCCTCATAGTTATCCTTGAAATCTATATTTGAATAATAGAGGCATTTTCCGCAAATTACCTCACCTTGAAATACAGAATGATTCTCCTGGATAAAAACAAGGTCCAATGGAAATGGAGTAAACAAGTCTGACAGTTCATTATAAATTGAACTGTAGAGAATATATCTTTCCCTTGGTCCTGGGAGTGCTTTATCAAATACAATTCCAATATCTACATCTGTCAAAGGATCTGTAATAGCAACTTTTTTACCTTCTAACAACTTAATCCCTGCTTCAACCTGGGAACCATAAATATATAATAGAGCTATATTGTATTTTTCACAAATCTGTTCTAGTTTTGGTAGGTTGTTGTTCATGGCAGTTGTGCCCCCTTTGATGGCTTTAATTATACCATTTAATGGTATTTAAGGAAAGGCAGGATTTGTTCCATAGGTTTTTAGTGCAATTTTTGGGCCAAATGGATATAATAAGTAGGATAATAATAAGTAGGATAATAACCAGAGCAAATAATTAGAGGAGAGGTTTTAAGTGCCCTCTTTTATCAATAAGCAAACCATAATTGACTATTTCGGTATTTTAATTGGAGTTATAATTACTGCCCTGTCTTTAGTTTTGTTCATGGTTCCCAATAAAATTGCAGCCGGGGGAGTAAGTGGTCTGGCAACGGTGGTGTTTCATGTACTTGGATTTCCTGTGGGTATGACCATGCTCGCCATCAATATCCCCCTTTTTCTTTTCAGCGTAAAGGAATTAGGGGTAAGGTTCGGGTTAAAAACCTTGTTTGGGACTATCACCCTTTCTGTAGTAATTGACCTTTTAGAGCCTGCAGTTACTCCCTTAACTAGGGACCCTCTTCTTGCCGCCCTTTATGGAGGGGTTCTTGCAGGCGTGGGTATCGGTATAGTATTTAAATTTGGTGGTACTACAGGTGGCACCGACTTGGGAGCTCAGCTTTTGAGGAAGTTTACAGGCATTAGTTCCGGTCAGGGGCTTTTGATCATTGATGCTTTTGTCATTACAATGGCTGCCATCTTTTTTAATGTGGAACTGGCATTATTTGCTTTAATCGGCTTGATTGCTACTACCAAACTAATTGATATTGTCCAGGAAGGGTTTCACTATGCCAGGGCTGCTTTAATAGTTACAAATAATCCTGAGGAAATAACCAGGGGTATCTTTGAACATCTAAACAGGGGCGCTACTATCCTTAAAGGAATGGGTGCCTATACCAGGCAGGAGAAGGATGTACTGCTTGTAGTTATCAGCCGGGCCGAAGTAACGCGCCTAAAGACCATAGTACATAGAATGGATAATAAAGCCTTTGTGATTATTACCCATGTACATGAAGCGTTGGGTGAAGGCTTTAAAGATTTGGCTGACAAAGCCTAAAAATATAACATTAGTCAGTGGAGGTAAATGTATGGAGCTTCAAGAAAAACAAGATTTAGCCAAAGTTGCAAACACTATCAGGCAGGAGATAGTCAAGATGATTGGGCAGGCCGGTTCCGGCCATCCGGGCGGGTCCTTGTCGGGAGCCGATATCTTGACTGTGCTTTATTTCAAGCGGCTCAGGATTGATCCCACAAACCCCATGGATCCCGGCAGGGATAGGTTTGTTTTATCCAAGGGGCACGCAGCACCTCTTTTATATGCCACCCTGGCAGAAAAAGGGTTCTTCTCAAAGGACAAGCTGGCAACTCTCAGGAAATTAAACAGTGATCTGCAGGGTCATCCTGATATGAAAGCCTTACCTGGTGTGGAGATGTCCACAGGTTCTTTGGGACAGGGGATGGCAGTTGCCGGAGGAATAGCCCTGGCTGGGAAAATGGACAATGCTCGTTACAGGGTTTATGCCCTGGTTGGTGACGGCGAAGTCCAGGAAGGGCTTGTCTGGGAAGCAGCCATGCTGGCTGCCCATTATAAACTGGACAACTTCACAGTTATTTTAGACCACAATGGTTTGCAGATTGACGGCAGGATAGAAGAAGTAATGAATCCTGAACCCATAGCAGACAAGTGGAGGGCCTTTGGATGGAATGTCCTGGAGATTGATGGGCACGATCTGGAGCAAATTGACCAGGCGCTGGAAGCAGCAGCAATGCACCAGGGGCAGCCCACCATCATAGTGGCAAGGACTGTCAAAGGCAGGGGAGTTTCTTTCATGGAAAATATTGCTGACTGGCATGGAAAAGCCAGCAGTATGGAAGAAACCGAGAAGGCCTTAACCGAACTGCGCAGCCTGCTTTAAGGCAAAAAAGGAGGTTATATAAATGCAAAAGATTGCTACCAGAGATGCCTATGGCAAAACATTAGTTGAGCTGGGGAAAAAATTTGACAACTTGGTAGTTTTAGATGCCGACCTATCTAAATCCACCAAAACCGCCCTTTTTAAAGAGGCTTATCCTAATAGATTTTTTAATGTGGGTATAGCCGAGCAGAACTTGATTTGTGCTGCTGCAGGTTTATCCCTGGGGGGTAAGGTGCCTTTTGCCAGTACCTTTGCCATGTTTGCCTCCGGCAGGGGGTTTGAGCAAATTCGCAATTCGGTTTGTTATCCACGTTTAAATGTGAAGATTGCCGTTACTCATGCAGGTATTACAGTAGGGGAGGATGGAGCTTCCCACCAGGCCAATGAAGATGTGGCATGCATGAGGGCTATCCCTAATATGTCCGTCCTAGTTCCGGCAGATGCTGTAGAGACTGAGCAAATTGTTGAAGCAGCTTATCATTATGATGGTCCTGTCTATATCCGATTAGGCAGGCTGGCGGTACCGGTAATTTATGATGAAAGTTATAAATTCCAGTGGGGCAGGGCAAGCAGGCTTAAGGAAGGCAGGGACGCATCCATTATTGCCATTGGCTTAATGGTAAGTAAAGCCATAGAGGCAGCGGAACTTTTGGCTGAAGAGGGTATCAAGGTTTCGGTCTACAACATGTCAACAGTTAAGCCCTTGGATGTACAAGCTATTGAGGAAGCAGCTGAAAATGGATGCATAGTTACTGCAGAGGAACATGTTCTTATCGGGGGATTGGGCAGTGCGGTGGCGGAAGTCTTAGGCGAGAGATGCCCGGTTCCATTAGAGAGAGTTGGTCTCAAAGATACCTTTGGAGAATCCGGCAAGCCTGATGAACTTTTGAAAAAATACGGCCTCACCGCAGGGGATATAGCTGCAGCTGTGATTAGAGCCATGGACAGAAAACATCCATGTAAACATAGAACATAATATAGTGGTCAGTCGTTAGTGATTCGAAGGACGGCATGATTCGAGTGATTCGAGGGACGGTTCCCTGATTCATTTGAGAAAGTGATTCGAGGGACGGTTCCCTGATTCATTTGAGAAAGTGATTCGAGGGACGGTTCCCTGATTCATTTGAGAAAGAACAAAATCGTTGCCTGATTTGATTGAAAATGACGGAGTGAATTTTGAATCGGAGAACCGTCCCCTGATTCATGGAACCGTCCCCTGATTCATGATTGAAAATGACGGAGTGAATTTTGAATCGGAGAACCGTCCCCTGATTCAGAAGGACGGCATGATTCGAGTGATTCGAGGGACGGTTCCTGATTCGAGGGACGGTTCCCTGATTCATTTGAGAAAGTGATTCGAGGGACGGTTCCCTGATTCATTTGAGAAAGAACAAAATCGTTGCCTGATTTGATTGAAAATGACGGAGTGAATTTTGAATCGGAGAACCGTCCCCTGATTCAGAAGGACGGCATGATTCGAGTGATTCGAGGGACGGTTCCCTGATTCATTTGAGAAAGAACAAAATCGTTGCCTGATTTGATTGAAAATGACGGAGTGAATTTTGAATCGGAGAACCGTCCCCTGATTCACCCTTCACACCCTGATTCACATGATTCACATATTCATGGGAATCATAACAAGGATAGACTTCTTAACATCGTAACGAAGTCTATTTTTTTATGCCAAATTTTAGAAAGCTTTAGAAACCTTGATTTTCTTGGAGGAATTCAAGGTTTAATGTCGAAATAGGCTAAAAGCAGGGTCAAAGTTGGATAAAGACAAATATAATCACATATATTCCGTAAAAACCTCGAGTTTTTGTACATCATTGCGTATATATATTATAGGGAATGAACTAGGGAGTGGTATCTTTGATTCAGTTTTGCAATGTCACCAAGGTCTATGATAATGGCACCACCGCTCTTAATAATATAAATCTTAAGGTGGAAAAAGGTGAGTTTGTTTTTTTAGTTGGACCCAGTGGAGCCGGTAAGTCCACATTACTCAGTCTCTTATTTCGTGAAGAACTACCTACAAAAGGCCAGATATTTCTGGCAGGACGTAATTTAGTTAGGGCTAAACGCAGGGAACTGCCTGGTATACGCAGGACAATGGGAGTTGTTTTTCAGGATTTCAGGCTGCTTCCTGATAGAACAGTTTTTGAAAATGTAGCCTTTGCCTTGGAAGTTCTTCAGTATCGCAAAAGGGACATTTTGAAGCTGGTACCTATTGTCTTGGAACAAGTAGGAATCATGCACCGGGCAAAAAACTTCCCCAGGCAGCTGTCAGGGGGGGAACAGCAGAGGACTGCCATAGCCCGTGCTATTATTAATAATCCTCCTCTGTTGGTAGCTGATGAACCCACAGGCAACCTTGATCCCAAGACTTCTATGGAAATCATGAAGCTCTTAGAAGAGATCAATTATAAAGGAACTACTGTTCTAATAGCTACCCATGATAGAGATATTGTGGATACCATGCATAAAAGAGTTGTAGCTCTTCATAACGGCAGCTTGGCTCGGGATGAAAAAGAAGGGAGCTACAATTCATGAAACCACGTACAATCTTGTACTTTTTTAAACAAGCAGGCAAGTCAATATTTCGTCATGGATGGATGGGAACTGCCTCTGTCCTTACTACAGCGATAGCGCTGCTTATTTTCGGAGTATTTGTTTTAGGTATGATGAATATCAACCTGATTTCTGGGCATGTTGAGTCAACACTGGAGATTATTGTTTGGCTCCAAGATGACGCTGATGAAGAAACCGTACAAAATGTTGGGACCTATCTGCGCAATCTGAGTCAGATTACCCAGGTAAGACATGTTTCCAAGGAAGAAGGACTGGCTATGCTCAACAAGGAGTTTGGTTCCGGCTATGACCTCCTTTGGACTCTTGGCGGTGAAAATCCCCTTCCGGATTTTTATGTAGTCAAGGTAAACAATCCTGAACTAGTTAGAGCCATCGCCCAAAGAATTGCTAATCTGCCCCCTGTAGAAAAGGTGGATTATGGACAGGATTATTTGGATAAAGTATTATCTTTGTTGTATTGGATAAGGATGGTTGGGCTAGGGGCAGTTGGTCTGCTGGCAGCAGCATCGGTCTTTCTGATAGGTAACACAGTTCGATTGACAGTGTATGCCAGGTCCAATGAAATTTCTATCATGAAATATTTAGGCGCAACAAATTGGTTTGTTCGTTGGCCGTTTTTGATAGAGGGAATGTTTTTAGGTACTATTGGTTCATTTATTGCAGCAACGTTCCTGTATTTCGGATATAATGTGCTGATACAGCATTTGGCTCCAGCTATAAGCTTTGTCCCGCTAATTCAGGACAAGGAACTTCTCATGCAGATTTCAGGGATGCTGGTGGTAGCAGGCGCTTTATTAGGAGGACTGGCCAGCTTCATATCCCTGGGGAGATATTTGCGGTTTTAAGGTCAGGGGACACACCTATTCAACAGGATGCACGATGCATGAGACAGGAAGCAGGATTTGTTCATGCCTCTTGCTTCATGTTTCTTGCTTCCTGAATTGAGGAATGTCCCCAACGTAAAAAAGGGGACGGGAAGTTCCCTAAATATATAACCTTAAAGAGAAAGGGGTGAGACATTGAAAAAAGGAATAGCACTAGTTTTAGCTCTGCTGATTATGGCTTTTTCATTGAGTATTGCATCTGCTGACGAATTAGAAAACCTGAAGAAACAGCAGAATGAATTAGAGAGGAAGATGCAGGATGGACAAAGGGCCCTGCAGCAAAAGCAGCAGCAGTTTTCCAGTTTGTCGGAGCAAGTGCGATATCTGGAAAACCAGATTTCCAGAGTTGAGCGCGAACTGGCAACCCTTAACACAAATTTAAAAAATGCTGAAAAGCGTGTGACTGAAGCTGAGGAAGAACTACATCAGATCGAAAGTGATCTGCAGGAACGAGTAGAACTCTTCAAGCAACGCCTCAAACGAATTTACCAGAATGGTGATGTAAGTTTATTTGAAGTGTTGACCGAGTCTACCAGTTTAACTGACTTCCTTGTTCGCTTCGAACTGCTCAAGAAGATTGCCCAGCAGGATATGGCAATGGTTGAAGAGATTGACCGCCAGCGTCTAAAAGCTGAAGAAAAGAAAGAAGAATTGGAAAAAAGAAGAGATAATGTTGCTCTGCTTAAGAAGCAAAGTGAAGCCAAGAAGGCCCAGCTGGAAGAGCAAAGAAAAGAGCAGCAAGCTTTCCTTGCTCAGGTTAATCAGGAAAAATCTGTTATTGAGAGGGCTCTAGCTGAGTTAGAAGCTGATTCAGTTAAACTAGCTTCAAGGATAAGGGAAATTCAGCTTAGCAGAAACAGGAGCGGCCTTTTAGCCCCTACAGGAAAGTTTGCCTGGCCGACACCAGGTTACACCAGGATAACCTCTGATTATGGGATGAGGGTACACCCTATACTTAAAACCAGGAGCATGCATACAGGAATAGACATTGCTGCACCAAACGGAAGTAAAGCCGTGGCAGGAGAAGTGGGCGAGGTCATATATGCTGGTTGGTTTGGCGGTTATGGCTGGACAGTTGTTTTAGACCATGGCGGTGGCATTTCATCCATGTATCCACATTTGTCTAAGATAACCGTTAAGGAAGGTCAGATTGTGGGCAGGGGAGAAGAGGTTGGTAAAGTTGGTACAAGCGGTTTAAGTACAGGTCCTCATATCCACTTTGAAGTCCGCAAAGAAGGCGACCCTATTAACCCCTGGCCTTATTTGAAGTAAAAGCTGGAAGTGAGAGATTAGCAATAAGAAGTCAAAAATGAGAAGTAATTTAAAGAGATTAGTGTGATACATAAAAAGCGGTGGTTTTAACCATTGCTTTTTTATGTATAATTAAATGAAGGGTAAATAACAAAGATAGCGTAAATAATAATGTAAAAAGTCATAGAATATACTATTATGAAAAACAGAGCTTGAATATTTACTGTGCAAAGCATACAGGTTAATGAGGGCGGTGGTAGATATGTTTAAAAAAATAGCTTATGGGTTGTTAGTTCTTGTCATAATTGTTTCACTTCTTGTAACATCAGGTTTAAGCTATCTGCTTTTTACCAATTATGATAATCTGGGCCGATTAATTAAAACGTATACCTTGATCAAGGCTCAGGCTCTGGAGCCCATCAGCAATGACGAACTAATTTTGGGGGCAATGGAAGGAATGATTAACGCCCTTGAAGACCCTTACTCAGTTTATCTGGACGAAGCCACTTATGAAAACTTACAGGAACGCATGAGGGGAACTTATGGAGGAGTTGGCCTTTTGATAACCAAGGATAAGGACGGGAAGCTTGTTGTGGTATCTCCTTTTAGAGGTACTCCTGCTCACAGGGAAGGTATTGTTTCCGGTGATTTGATAACAAAAATCAATGGGCAAAGTACTGACGAAATGGACTTAGAAATGGCTGCATCATTAATGCAGGGTGAACCTGGAACGGATGTAGTAATCATCACCTTTAGAGAAAACAGGGGTGAAAAGGAGATTAAGATCACCAGGGAGGTTATTACCATTCCTTCAGTGGATGGCTCCATCATTACTGAAGCTCCTGATATAGCTTACATTTCATTGACCATGTTTAATGAAAATACGGCAAGCGAGTTGTCCAGGTTTCTGATGGAGCTTAAAGGTGAAGGGTATAAGGGACTTGTCCTGGATTTAAGAAACAATCCGGGAGGAAACCTGAATGCTGCTGTAGAAGTTGCTGATTTCTTCATTCCGGAAGGGCCGGTGGTGCATATTGTCAGCAAATATGGGTCTAATTCCTTCAAAGCTGCAGGGCCTCCCATTAACGTGCCCATGGTGGTGCTGGTTAATTCAGGCAGCGCCAGCGCTTCAGAGATTGTAGCAGGAGCTATTCAGGATACAGGGGTAGGCATTCTAGTGGGTGAAAAAACATTTGGCAAGGGGTTGGTGCAGACTATTTTCCCCATAGGTGAAAAAGCGGCCCTGAAACTGACTACAGCAAAATATCTTACACCCAATAAACAGGATATCAATGAAAAGGGAATTGAGCCTGATGTAGAAGTAATAGTGACCCCAGAGGAACTTATGAATGCCTTGATAGAAGCGCCTAACCCTAAAGATGATCCACAGCTTCAAAAGGCCATAGAATTATTAAGACAGAAAATCCAGTAAAAACAATCAAGTAAAATAAGGAAATGAATAAGTTGGTGACAAGATGGCTTTCATTATTGACCTGATACCTTTTGTGTTTAGATCTTTTGGTTACTTGATGTTATCACCCTTTTTTTGGATCATTGTCTTGTTAATAGGTATGCAGTACAGTCGTATGTCTGCTGCCAAGGCAAAGATGTTTGGGGTGAAGGACGAACCTATCTGGCAGCATGTTTTAATAGCATCTGCATATGGCTTGCTAGGAGGAGTCATTGGAGCCTTTTTGATGATTCTGGCAGGTGTTACTATAACTAGTATTGGGATCGGTTACCTGTGGGGAGTGGCCATAGTTCTGCTTCTTATAAGCCCGAGGTTTTTGTGTTTTTCATATGCCGGCAGCATAGTTTCTATTAGTTATTTGCTCTTTGGCTGGCCGCAAATTGAGGTGCCGCAGTTAATGGCCTTAGTAGCCATCTTGCACCTTGTGGAAAGTTTTTTGATCTTGGTCAGCGGTCATTTAGGTGCAATGCCGGTTTACACCCAAAATGCTAATGGCGAAACAGTGGGAGCCTTTAGCCTGCAAAAATTTTGGCCTATTCCCATTGTTGCCCTCATGGTTGTAGCCGGGTCGCCGGTGGGGGCTACAGTGCAAATGCCTGATTGGTGGCCAGTCATAAAAGCTTTTAAACCAATTGATCCAGGGAGCAGTTTTTATGCTATGCTGCCTGTCATGGCAGCTTTGGGTTATGGAGACATAGCCATTACAACAACACCACAGCGCAAAAGTTATCATTCTGCTGCCCTGCTCTTTGTTTACAGCATTATTCTTTTTTTACTGTCAGTTATTGCTTCCCATTATCTTTACCTGGCAATACTGCCGGCTTTGTTTGGAGCCTTGGGTCATGAACTTACTATTTACCTTGGTAAAAAAAGTCAAATGCGTGGTAAATCTCTATACACTCCTCCTAATGTGGGGGTGATGGTCCTTGATGTACTCAGGAGTTCACCTGCAATGGCAATGGGTATTCGCAGTGGAGATATCATCTTAGCTGTAAATGGTATTCGGGTGGATAACAAGTATCACCTTGGGGCACTGCTCCACAGCATATATAATAATGTCGAAATAGAATATGTTAAAAATAATGATAATAAAATATATCGTGAGTTTCTTTGGGTTAAGCCTGATGAACCCTTTGGAATTATTCCAGTTCCTGAAAGAACTGATAGTCCCCTGGTAACATTATCGGCTAAGGGAATTCTAGTAAGGTGGTGGCGTAAGGCTTTTCCTAAAAAGGACAGCTAGCATAAAGCCTCGCATTGTATTGGAGTGATGTGGGCAACCGATGAAGGGGGAGTGTATGCTTGGTTGAAAATAAAGGAGAAAGAAACTTACGTTTTTTTGCTGATGCCAGTACTGCTGATGGATATATTTCTTATTTAGAATCAGTTTTGGAAGGACTCAAAAAGATCTATATTTTAAAGGGAGGATCTGCTCCGGCCAAGGCCGTTTTAATGCAGCGGATTGCAGGCTGCCTGTATCAGCAGGGGGTTTATGTTGAATATATAATGTGTGGTCTTGACCATGAAAAAATAGATGGATTGATAATTGTTCCCTTGAAAATGGCAGTAGTAGATATATCTTTCCCCCACAGGTATGAGTCAAGATATCCGGGTGTGGTTGAAGAAATAATCAACCTGGAAGAATGCTGGGACAAAATCTTTCTTGAAGACCATAGAGAAGAATTTATTGGAAATACCAATAAGTCATATGAAGCCATGGAAAAGGGTCACAAGTATTTAAATACAGCCAGGGAAATCCATGACCATTGGGAAAACCTTTACACAAAAGGACTTGATGTTAAAAAGGCTAATGAAAAGGCCCAAAGAGTGATTGAGGAAATATTTGCAACCTCGCCGCCGAAGATACGTCATTTATTTGCCAGCAGCATTAATTATCAGGGGCCTGTCAACTTTATTGATGAAATTACTTCGGGTTGTAAGAAAAGATTTATTTTAAAAGGGCAGCCAGGTACCGGAAAAGCCACACTTCTTAAAAAAGTGGTTGAAGAGGCTATAGAGAAAAACTATGATGTTGATATTTACCATTGTGCGTTAGATCCAAAAAAAATTGACATGGTAGTTATACCGCAGTTGAAAGTCTGTGTTGTACATGGTACCATACCTCATAAAATTGAACCGGTGAGGATAGGCGATATTGTCATTGACATGTTGGAGTGTGTTGAGCCTAAACTAGCAGAAAATGTTAACCAGGAAGCCAGACGTTTGGAAGAAGAATTTGAACTTACACAAGACCAGGCTGTCCGGACTTTCCAGGAAGCCAAAGGCTATTTCAATAAGCTGATGGAATTATATACAAAAGCCACTGATCATGAAGAGCATAAGAAGCGGGAGGAAAAACTGGAAAACAGTATACAGGAGGAATTGCACAAGCAGAATAATTTCAATAACAATGTATAAGTTAGGGGAGGGAGGTGTCAGGGGGAGGTGTCAGGGGGACGGTTCTCTGTCACCTCGAGGTGTCAGGGGGACGGTTCTCGGGTGTCAGGGGGACGGTTCTCTGTCACCTCTAGGGTGTCAGGGGGACGGTTCTCTGTCACCTCTGTTGTTTCGTTATCAGGGTGTCAGGGGGACGGTTCTCTGTCACCTCTGGGTGTCAGGGGGACGGTTCTCTGTCACCTCTGTTGTTTCGTTATCATAGTTAAAGGAGGGGGCACATCTCCACCAGAAGGTGAGAAGCACATCTCCACCAGAAGGTGAGAAGTTAGATTTGAATATTACTACTAAAACCTGCCTGGGCAGGTGTTTTTTGTTTCACAAAATTTTTGGATTGATTATAATGTGATTAGAGGTGGTGCATATCATGAAACCTTTTAAGGTTATATCTCCTTATATTCCCAAGGGTGATCAGCCCCAGGCAATTGAAGCACTTGCAGAAGGCATTCAAAGGGGTATTAAGCACCAGATTTTGCTTGGGGCCACGGGTACAGGCAAAACCTATACCATAGCAAAGGTTATTGAGCAAGTCCAAAAACCCACGCTGGTAATGGCTCACAACAAGATTCTTGCTGCCCAGCTGTGCAGCGAGTTTAAGGAGTTTTTTCCGGAAAATAGTGTTGAGTATTTTGTCAGCTATTATGACTATTACCAACCTGAAGCATATATACCTCACACGGACACTTATATTGAGAAGGATAGTTCGCTCAATGATGAAATAGATAAAATGAGGCACTCCGCTACCAGCGCCTTGTTTGAAAGGCAGGATGTGATTATAGTAGCCAGTGTATCCTGCATTTATGGTTTAGGCTCTCCCATTGACTATAAAAATCTTGTTCTTTCACTACGAGAGGGCATGGAATGTGACAGAGATAAGATTTTGCGCAAGCTGGTGGACATCCAGTATGAAAGAAATGATTATGACTTCCACAGGGCGTCTTTCAGGGTGAGAGGAGATGTTATTGAGATATTTCCTGCTTCTTTTACTGATAAAGCGGTAAGGGTGGAGATGTTTGGCGATGAAATTGAGAGGCTTTTGGAAATTGATACAGTTACCGGGGAAATTCTTTCGCAAAGGAGCCATATTTCCATTTTTCCTGCGAGCCACTACGTAACAGAAGGGGACAGCCTTAAGAAAGCTGTCATCAGCATTGAGAAAGAATTGGAAGAAAGGTTGAAAGAACTCAGAAAACAGGATAAGCTTTTGGAAGCTCAACGCCTTGAACAGCGTACCAGGTATGACCTGGAGATGCTTCAGGAAATGGGTTTTTGTTCAGGTATAGAAAATTACTCTCGTCATTTAATTGGGAAAAATCCAGGTGAACCTCCCTTTACCTTAATTGACTATTTTCCAAAGGATTTTTTGCTGGTTATTGATGAGTCCCATGTAAGTGTTCCACAAATTGGCGGGATGTATGAAGGTGATTATTCACGCAAAAGCACTCTTGTGGAACATGGATTCCGACTCCCTTCCGCCTTGGATAACAGGCCTTTAAGGTTTGCAGAGTTTGAGGCGAGGATTAACCAGGTTGTTTATGTGTCTGCCACACCAGGGCCTTATGAATTGCAGAAGACAAAGCAGGTTGTAGAGCAGATTATCCGGCCCACAGGTTTAGTGGACCCTGTCCTTTCAGTAAGACCCACCAAGGGGCAGATTGATGACCTCCACAAGGAGATACTAAAGAGGATCAAGAAAGACCAGAGGGTGCTGGTGACTACTCTTACTAAAAGAATGGCCGAAGACCTAACTGATTACTTCAAAGAGCTGGGCATAAAGGTAAGGTACATGCATTCGGATATAGACGCCATTGAGAGAATGGAAATAATCAGGGATTTACGCCTGGGTGAATTTGATGTGCTGGTAGGAATAAATCTTTTAAGAGAAGGTCTGGACCTGCCAGAGGTTTCCCTGGTGGCAATTCTGGATGCAGATAAGGAAGGTTTTTTGCGTTCGGAACGTTCGCTGATTCAAACCATTGGCCGGGCCGCAAGAAATGTGGATGGCCAGGTTATCATGTATGCAGATAAAGTTACCGGCTCCATGCAAAGAGCCATGGATGAAACAGAGCGGCGCAGAAAGATACAGATGGAATATAACAGGAAACATAATATTACTCCGGAAACAGTACGAAAACAGGTTCGCAAAATCTTGGAGGTCTCCAGGGTAGCCGAAGAAAAGACCCCCTATATATCTAAAAACAAAATTAAGCAAATGAATAAACATGAATTGAAGGATTTAATAGGTCAATTGGAGAAAGAAATGAAGGAGGCTGCAGCAAAGCTAGAATTTGAAAGGGCAGCGCAGTTAAGGGACATTATCTTTGAATTAAAGGAACAAATTAGTTAAATGGAGGGATAATTTTATGAAAGCAGTATTTACTTTAACATCTTCCGAGTCAAAAAGGCTGTTAGCCAAGGCTGTTGCCAAGCTGCCTCAGGTACAGGAAGCCCTTGCCGGTGGAATGGTCATTGTAGCTGGGGGAACCACAAATGCCTTTGTGCTGGAAGAACTGACCGGGGAAAAAGTGGAAAACAAGGCTCGTTATACGGCAGGAATAATTACAAGGGGCAGGCAATGTATGACCCCTGCTGGTGAGCGGGTTGCACCTGTTGTATTGGAGAAGGGTCAAAAGAGCACCATGAACTGGATGGAAGCTGTGGAGAAAATGCAGGCGGGGGATGTCTTTATTAAGGGTGGCAACGCCATAGACGATAAGGGCAATGTTGGTGTTTTACTGGCTAACCCAGTAGCAGGTACAATCGGTAAAGCTTTACCCATAGTAGTTGCCAGGGGCTGTCATCTTATACTGCCTGTAGGCCTTGAAAAAATGATTCCCGATGTAATCCTGGCCGCAAATGTTGCCGGTATCCAAACCTTTGAAAAGAGTATCGGTATGCGTGTAGGATTGATGCCTGTGAGCTATGGTTTGCCCATTACAGAAATAGAGGCTTTAGAAATCCTTTTTGATGTGGATACATACTGTATAAGCGCCGGTGGTGTAGGCGGCTCCGAGGGGTCTATTGTCTTAGCTGTGGAGGGTGAAGTAGAAAGTATCAATGATGTTATGGCATTAATTAAAAACATTAAAGGTGAACCACCGGTACCCAGCCTTAAACAAAAATGCGCTGATTGTGAAAACAAATGTTCCATCATGGAACCCTAAACTAATTCAGGGTGATTCGGGGTGATTCGGGTGATTCGGGTGATTCGGGTGACGGTTCTCCGAATCAAAATGATGATTCTGATTCGAGGAACCGTCCCCTGATTCAAAAATGATGATTCTGATTCGAGGAACCGTCCCCTGATTCAACTGATTCAAAAATGATGATTCTGATTCGAGGAACCGTCCCCTGATTCACTGATTCACTGCTAGTGTATCTTTTTCATGCGATTTTCAATATCTTTCATAATTTCTTCGTTGGTTTTACCATGAGCATTTATTACAGGGACTTTAGTTTGGATGTCTTGGATGGACATGAGGTTTTCTTCCATTCCGCTGACAATTATGGCGGCAGCAGTGTTGACATTTTTATCATTTAGTTCTACAACACTGTACCCATTAGCAGTTAGATCGTCCTGTAAGGTTTTTAAATCTGAGTCTACCGCAATGACATTTTTATTTTGCATAGTTTAATTACCTCCATTTTGTTGATTGCAGGGATGGTACTATGTTTTTACTGTTAATAAATTGCTGTTAATATTGTCTCCCTTAGTCCAATTTTTATCACGAAAAAATAATTCTCTTGGTTAAGGAAGTGAATAATGATGAATAATGAAGCAGCGAATTCTGGGACTTTGTTCATGGACCCCGATGTTGATAAAGCCAGGGAGTTTTTCCGGAATAAGTCCAGGAAAATGGTTAGCAAAGTGACTACAATTAAGGAAGCAGTTGCAGAGTTAATTAGTGACGGCGATTATCTGGCAGTTGGCGGTTTTGGGACCAATCGTGTTCCCACCGCCGTCTTGCACGAAATAGTAAGGCAGCGTAAAAAACATCTTGGCTTATCAGGTCATACTGCCACCCATGATTGCCAGGTTTTAGCAGCTGGGGATTGTTTTGACCGGTGCGATGTGGCATATGTGGTTGGCCTCGAAGCCAGGGGATTATCCTCAGCTTCCAGGCGGGCTTTTGAAAGCGGGAAGGTCAAGGCAGTGGAATGGTCAAATGCAGCCCTTGCCTGGCGATATAAAGCTGCAGCAATGGGTATTCCTTTTATGCCCGGACGTATTATGATGGGAACAGACACTGCAAAGTACAGCGCTTTTAAGGAGATCGAGTGTCCATATACTAACATTAAATTGGCTGCACTGCCTGCATTATACCCGGATGTGGGCATAATCCATGTTCATCGTGCAGATGTCTACGGGAACTGCCAGATTGATGGGATTACAGTATCTGACCAGGATATGGCTCGTGCCGCTAAGAGACTCATTATTACCACTGAGCGAATAATATCAAATGATGATATCAGAAGACAGCCTGAACGCACAATAATCCCTTATTATTATGTAGATGCTGTTATTGAAGTACCCTACGGCGCTTATCCATGCAACATGCCTTATGAGTATTTTTCTGATGAAGAGCATCTGCGTGATTGGCTTGAAGCTGAAAAGACTGAGGAAGGGTTATTGGATTTCCTTAACAAATATATACATGGAACCAGTAATTTCTATGAATATTTACAGTTATGCGGCGGCATGGAAAAAATCAAGAAACTGCGTAATCTGGAATTACTAATTAACAGTAATAATACTGGAAGCGCTGAGTAAAGGGGGGTCTAAAAGGATGTCGTATAATTCCATGGAATTGATGATTGTTGTTGCCTCACGAAACCTAGAAGATAACAGCACAGTTGTGGTAGGAACAGGAGCGCCATGTGCTGCGGCAATGTTGGCTCAAAAGACCTTTGCTCCTAACCTGCTTATCTTTTTTGAAGCAGGCGGAGTTGGAGCGCAGATGCCCACCATGCCTATTTCCGTGGGTGATTCGAGAACTTTTTATAAAGGGTTGATTGCAAGCAGTATGCCGGAAATTATGGAAACATGCCAGCAGGGTATGGTTGATTACACCTTTTTGGGCGGTGCACAAATTGATATGTATGGTAATCTTAACTCCACCATGATTGGTACTGATCATGATCGTCCTAAGGTTCGCATGCCTGGCAGCGGTGGCGCCAATGACTTGGCTTCTCTATGCTGGCGTACCATGGTTATGACAGTGCAGAACCCTAAAAGGTTTGTGGAGAAATGCGATTTTGTTACGACCCCAGGTTACTTATCAGGGCCAGGCGCTCGGGAAAGAGCCGGACTTCCGCCTGGTACCGGTCCTTATAAAGTAATAACGGACCTTTGTGTTATGGGTTATGATAAAGAAACCTGCAGGATGAAGGTGGAGAGTATTCACCCTGGTATAACTAGGGAGCAGGTTGAGAAAAATACAGGATTTGAGCTGTTGTGGGCAGATGAGTTAAAAGTTACAGAACCCCCGACAGAAAAGGAGCTTTCTATACTTAGAAATGAAGTTGACCCACTAAGGTATATAATTGGCCGGGGAGCTTAGGTGAATAGTGAAAAATACAAAGATATAAAAAAGATATAAAAAGTTATAAAGGGGAACTGCGTTGTTCTCCTAATTTTGTTTTTCCCCAGTTTCGTTTGCATCTTCAGTAATAGATTCTTTAGTTGCATTATTATCTATGACCATGTCAGCTCGATTTGTCCCTTCTTGAAAACTATCTTTAAGCATTCTTTTAAACACTGGCGCCCTGTCTCTGGTAAGCCACAGCCATAAACTAGAACTAAAGATCAGTATTAAAATTACAAAGGTAATCAGAAATATTGTCATGTTAATTCCCCTAGTTATTTTTGATTATTGCTTATTCTTATGGTTTTTATTATTGCATATCTTATCTTATTTAACCTTTTAGATGCCTTATTGATATTATTTAAGATTTTATTTAAGATTATGTATCTAATTATGCAGTGCGAAAGTGTACGAAACCTGTTTTGCTGCTGTGAGGAAGAGTACTATCAGGGTTGGCGTTTCTATTGGTTTAGGACTTAAGGAGTATGGAAATGTGGAAATGGAAGAAGACCTGGGTTTTCACCAGGTCTTCTTGGAATAGTAAGCTTAGCTTTAAATTGAATGAGAATGATTCGGAGAATCATCCCCTGAATCATCCATCGAATTGTTTGTTGAAATATCCTGTGTATCACTGATTTCCAGTGTGAATTTTTTTGTAGATTCTTTAAGTTTTTTAGCCAGGTCTGCCAGTTCGGCCGCGGCATGAGTTACCTCTTCGATGCCGGCAGTCTGTTCTTGAGTGGTGGCGGATACCTCCTCGAGGGCAGCCGAGGCCTCTTCAGTTGTGGTAGAAATACTGTTCACAGCTTCCACCATCTGGATGCTGTCATTATTGATTTTGGCAGCGGTATTTTCAATATCTTTAATGTTGTCTACCAGTTTATTTACTTCATTAAAAATCTCACTAAAATGCTGGCCTGTAATAGCAGCTTTCTGGGTTCCGCTTTTAACCTCTGTGGTACTTTGATGCATGGAATCTACTGCTTCATCTGTTTCTTTTTGAATTTGGCTAACCAGACGGGTTATTTCCATGGCTGCATTCCCCGACTGTTCAGCCAGCTTACGTACTTCCTCGGCAACTACGGCAAAGCCGCGGCCTTGATCTCCTGCCCTGGCAGCTTCTATGGCAGCGTTTAATGCCAGGAGGTTTGTCTGTTCAGCAATTTCGGTAATCATTTGGACAAATTTTCCTATCTGCATAGAATGGCTTTTCAGGCTGCTCACAGTAGAGGCGGATTGGTTTACTTTGATATTGATGGCTTCAATCTGTGAAACCATTTCCTCCATAACCTGTTTGCCTACCCTGGATTTACCTAGAACGCCTTCTGCACTCTGGGTCATTTGCAAGGCTTTTTGATTGACAAGTTCAATATTTGCAGCGGTATTTTCTACAAAACTGACAGCGTCATATACGTATTTTTGCTGGCTTTGGGCTCCTGCGGACAGCTGTTCAATGGTTGCAGCAACCTGTTGAGCTGATTGGCTTGTCTGTTCTGCATTTGAGGCTAGTTGGCTGCTGTTAAACCCTAATTGTTCTGATATTGACATGATTTGTGCAAGAAGTCCTTTGAGGTTTGACTGCATTTCATTAAAGGCCCTGATGAATTCAGCAACTTCTCCCTTGCCCTTTATTTCAGAGAGTTGTGAGGTTAAGTCGCCTTCAGCAATTTTTTTGCTTATGACTATCAATTTTTTTAGTGGTCTTGTAATGGAAGTATATAGTACTATGGAGATGATACCACTAACAACTATAATTAACCCCAGGACCCAAATAGAAGTCTGAGTAGTTTCCTTCATGGTTTCTTTGATGGCCAGGTTGCTCTTGGTGTATTCTCCATTTTTCTCAATAGTAAAATTTTGCACCCTCTTGTTTAAATCACTTATCACAGATCTGGCAGAATTTATGGCATAACGCATGGTAAAGGCATCTTCCATGGTGTGGGCGGGAACCAGATGGTTCTCAAATAAATCGACTAATGTTTTGTTAAGATTTTCGAATATTTCCAGCTGGTGGCGTTCTTCTTCACTAAGTCTGGATTTAATGGAATTTAAAGTTGAAAGAAAATCCATTTGGGAATTGTGAAACCTGTTAACTGCTTCAAGATCATTGAAGACATATAACTCAGTAAAGCAGTTATATAAATCCCTGTTATACAGGGCCAATTGGTTTGCGTATCTGGCTAGGGTATTATTTTGATCAAGTTCTTTTAGGTTTGCATCTATGTTTCCTAACTGCTGGTGATTAAAATAAGACCCACCAAAAAATATTATTACAATGAAAAAACAAGAAATAATTAGTTTTGCTTTAATTGACATGGTAATTTATCCCTTCTTTCTTTTGTTTATCAATAAATATAGCCTGTATCCATGCTTAGTGGAACAGGCCTTTAAACTAATTTAGCAGCCTGGCAGTCATAGCATGTTGGAGCCTTAGACCCATAGCTTTGCGTCGCCATCTTTCAATGGTTCTGCCCTAGAGTGTATTTAAAATTATTTATTCTTTTAATTTTCGTCATCTTTCGATAAAATCCTGCATATTTTGGATTAATTAACCAAAAAAAATGCAAAGATTTCCTGGTACACAAGTTGCAATAAAGTTGGAATAAATTTTAAAAAATATTTCGAACAATTGTTCCCAACCTTTTATAAATGTTTTATAATGGAAATATCCAAAAGCAAGTAAGAATATGGTCTTATAAACTTTTAGTGTGCTTTAAGTGTGGGATGTTGGGGTACAGGCGGGAGAGCTCAATTGCTTAGCTGATAAAGTAATGATATAATGTAGTGATAAATGATAATTATTACTATTAGGGATGAAAGTCCTCAATTCCCCGAAGATGGTTAAATTTTGAAGAAATTGGCGGTGCAGCAAATTGGCAAAGGATAAACTGATTATCAAGGGAGCAAGGGTTCATAACTTAAAAAATATAGACGTGGAAATCCCCAGAGATAAACTTGTAGTGGTCACAGGTTTAAGCGGGTCAGGCAAGTCTTCTTTAGCCTTTGATACCATCTATGCGGAAGGGCAAAGAAGGTATGTGGAATCATTGTCAGCCTATGCCAGACAGTTTTTAGGCCAAATGGACAAACCTGATGTGGATTATATAGAAGGATTATCTCCTGCTATTTCCATAGATCAGAAGACTACCAGCCGAAATCCTCGCAGTACGGTGGGAACTGTTACAGAAATATATGATTACCTCAGGCTTTTGTATGCGCGGGTGGGTAAGGTGCACTGCCCAAAATGCCATAAGCCCATAGCCCAGCAAACGGTAACCCAGATGGTTGACCAATTGATGCTGCTCCCTGAGAAAACCAAGATTCAGGTCTTAGCCCCCCTGGTCAGAGGCCGAAAGGGTGAACATCAAAAGATACTCGATGAGGTCAGAAAAAATGGATTTGCCCGGGTGAGAGTTAATGGTACTGTCCACCAATTGGATGAAGAAATTAAATTAGAGAAGAATAAAAAACATACCATTGAGATTGTAGTGGATAGAATTGTAATTAAAGAGGGAATAGAGGCAAGGCTTGCAGAATCCCTGGAAACTTCATTAAAACTTTCAGAAGGAATAGTAAAGATCGATGTAGTTGGAAAAGAGGAACTAACCTTTTCGGAACAGTTTGCCTGTATGGACTGCGGTATAAGTCTGGAGGAGGTTAACCCCAGGACTTTTTCCTTCAATAGCCCCTATGGCGCTTGCCAATCCTGCAGTGGATTAGGTTTTAAAAATGAGGTCGATCCTGATCTAGTAATTCCTGATAAGACCAAATCCATCGCAGAGGGGGCAATTGTACCCTGGAGCAAATCAACCAGCAATTATTATCCACAAATGCTGGAAGGTCTGGCTGAGAACTATGGTTTTAGTGTTGAAACACCTGTAGAGGAATTATCCCAGGAACATCTCAAAATTATTTTATATGGAAGCAGGGGTGTAAAACTTAAGTTCAGGTATAAAAACCGTTTCGGTACCCGCAAGACTTACGTGGCCAGTTTTGAAGGGGTTATACCTAATTTAGAAAGAAGATACAAGGAATCGCAATCAGATTGGGTTCGTGCTGAGATTGAAGAATTCATGAGCACAAGTCCCTGTCCAGATTGCGGCGGCTCACGTCTCAGACATGAATCACTCTGGGTGCTTATAGGTGGTAAAAATATTTATGAGTTTACCCGGATGTCTGTGGCTGAATCCCTGCGGTTTTTGCAAGAGGTTAGCTTCACAGACAGGGAAAGGTTGATAGCCCATCAAGTGATTAAAGAGATAAGAGAAAGACTGTCTTTTATGGTGAATGTGGGTTTGGACTATTTGACCCTGGACAGGGCTGCCGGAACTTTATCGGGAGGTGAAGCTCAAAGAATTAGACTTGCAACTCAGATTGGTTCAAGTCTGGTTGGCGTGCTTTATATTCTTGATGAGCCTAGCATCGGTCTGCATCAAAGGGACAACGAAAGACTGCTTAATACTTTAAGACACCTGCGGGATCTAGGCAATACCTTGATTGTTGTTGAGCATGATGAAGAGACAATCCGTACTGCTGATTACATTTTAGATATTGGTCCTGGTGCAGGAGCCCACGGTGGAAGGGTTGTAGCCGCCGGATGCCTGCGGGATATTATGAACTGCCGGGAGTCCATTACGGGACAGTATTTAAAGGGTGAAAAGAAGATACCCCTGCCCCTGGCAAGGCGTCCTGGCAATGGTAAAAGACTTGTAATTAAAGGGGCCCAGGAGCACAACCTGAAAAATATTGATGTAGAGATACTCTTGGGCGTTTTTACCTGTATAACAGGGGTGTCTGGCAGCGGTAAAAGCACCTTAATTAATGAGATTCTCTATAAAAAGCTGGTTAGCACACTGCACAACGCCAAGGAAAAGCCGGGCAAGCACAGGGAAATCAGGGGTATTGAACACCTTGATAAAGTAATTGACATTGACCAATCGCCTATTGGCAGAACGCCTCGCTCCAATCCCGCCACCTATACGGGGGTTTTTGACGCAATCAGAGAGTTGTATTCTCAGACCCAGGATGCCAGGGCCAGGGGGTACAAACCTGGTAGATTCAGCTTTAATGTAAAGGGCGGCAGATGTGAAGCCTGCAAGGGAGACGGCATCATAAAAATTGAAATGCACTTCTTGCCGGATGTGTATGTACCCTGCGAAGTCTGCAAGGGTAAAAGGTATAACAGGGAAACCCTGGAAATAAGATTTAAAGGGAAAAATATTTCCGATGTCCTTGAGATGACTGTGGATGAAGCTGCAGAGTTTTTTGCCAACCTGCCTAAAATATTTCGCAAGTTGAAGACCATGCAGGATGTAGGCCTGGGTTATATTCGCCTGGGTCAGCCGGCCACTACCCTTTCAGGCGGGGAGGCGCAGCGGGTTAAGCTTGCCACTGAATTGAGCAGGCGCAGTAATGGAAAGACTCTTTATATTTTGGATGAACCCACCACTGGTCTGCATATCGCAGACATTGACAAATTATTAAGGGTACTGCAAAAACTTACAGATAATGGCGATACTGTTTTGGTCATCGAGCATAACCTCGATGTGATTAAAACCGCCGATTATATTATTGATTTGGGGCCTGAAGGAGGACAAGGGGGCGGTAAGGTAATTGCTATGGGTACTCCAGAAGAGGTTGCCGGAATACCCGGATCATATACCGGGCAGTTTCTGAAGAGAGTACTGGGGGTGGAAAAGGGTGACCCTGGAAGACAGGTTGAAGCGATTACCGGATAAACCGGGTGTATATATGATGTTATCCGATGAGGGGAAGGTTATCTATGTGGGTAAAGCTGCCTCCCTTAGAAATAGGGTGCGCAGCTATTTCCGTTCCAACCAGAATTCTCCCAAGGCAGCTGCACTCATGCTGCATGTAAAAGACTTGGATTATATAGTAACTGATAATGAAGTAGAGGCTTTGATCTTAGAATGCAATCTGATCAAAAATCATCGTCCCAAATACAATGTTTTTTTAAAAGATGACAAGACCTACCCATATATTAAAATTACCCTGGATGAAGAATATCCAAGGATTGTAACCACCCGCCGCATCCAAAAAGACGGGGGGAAATACTATGGTCCTTTTACTAATGTTGGCTCCATGCATGAAACTGTGAAGCTTTTAAGACGTCTTTTCCCTGTTCGTACCTGCAAATCTATTAAACCTCAGGATCGACCATGCCTTAACCATCATATCAAGAGGTGTTTGGCTCCTTGTACAGGAAATATTTCTCCTAACGACTATAGAACTATGGTTGAGCAGACAATCATGTTTTTGGAAGGCAAGCAGGAGAAAGTCTTGGAAACCTTGCAAAGAAAGATGAGAGAAGCCTCAGAAAATCTAGAATTTGAGAGAGCCGGTGAACTAAGGGATCAAATTATGGCTGTGGAGAAGGTTCTGGAAAAGCAAAAAATAGAAAATCCTGTCGAAGAAGATCAGGATGTGATTGCCTTTGCCAGGGGAGTTGATGAAGCCTGTGTACAGGTGTTTTTCATTAGAAATGGCAAGGTAGTTGGCAGAGAACACTATTTTATTGATGGAACGGATAATCTTTCCCGCACAGAAATAGTGACTGCTTTTGTCAAGCAGTATTACAGCAGGGTTGCTGATATTCCACGCAAGATTCTCCTTCAGGAACCTGTAGAGGATAAAGAAATCATCGAACTGTGGCTCAAGGAGAAAAGGGGAAGCAAGGTATCCCTGGCAACTCCCCAAATTGGCAGCAAGCTAAAGCTTGTGGAAATGGTGGCAAAAAATGCCCTGCTGCTCCTTGAGGAAGCCCAGCTTTCCAGGCAAAGAAAAAAGATGAGTGACGAAGAGGCCCTGCTGCTGTTAAAAGATTATTTGGATTTGCAAAATATACCCTTAAGAATCGAATGCTATGACGTGTCAAACATTCAAGGTTCAAGCGCTGTGGGGTCCATGGTAGTCTTCGAGAAGGGACGGCCTGTACCTGAGCAGTACAGGAAATTTAAAATCAAGACTGTTGACGGCCCAAATGATTATGCTGCCCTCCAGGAGGTGCTGTACCGCAGGTTTAAGCATGGTGCAAATGCAGCAAGTCTGCCTGACCTGGTATTGATTGATGGAGGCAAGGGGCAGCTCAGTGCCTGCAGGGAAGTCATGAGGGTGTTGGACTTGGCCCATATTCCTGCCTACGGACTGGCCAAAAAGGAGGAACTCCTTTTTGGCGAAGGCAAAGAAGACCCCATTATTCTTCCAAGGACTTCTGAGGCCTTATACCTGGTTCAGAGAATCAGGGATGAGGCGCACCGCTTTGCCCTGGCTTATCATAGAAGTATCAGGGGGAAAGACAGTTTAAGGTCTCTCCTGGATGAGATACCTGGTATCGGTCCTAAAAGGAAAAAAGCCCTGCTGATGCGTTTCGGTTCTATAGAAGAAATCAGGGCAGCTGCTATAAAGGACTTAGAGGAAGTGGAAGGCATGAACAAAAAGGCTGCTGAGCAGGTATATGATTATTTTTGTAGATAGAGTAAATCAGAAATCAGAAGTCAGAATACAGAATACAGAATACAGAGGGCAGGAAACGGAAACTGCCGATTTGCCTTAGAACTTGGTATGACTTAAGCGTATAAGCAGGTAGTCTTTGTGGGATGTGAAAGTTACAAAGGGCGCTGCTGTACGAAAGGTGAGTTCATGGTCAAAGGTCATATAGAGATAATTGTCATCCTTATCCATGTCAAGCTTGCGGGTTGCAAATGAAAACTGCGTTTGCGGCGTGGCAATGGTAATTGCCAAGGGGGCTGCAAAACGATATTCACCATTTTCTTCCGTGAATGACATGCCTAATTCTTTTAAAGCTTCTTTTAAAAGATTATTATGGTACACTTTTTTATTCCTCCTTAATAAATATTAGAGAGATTTTGTCTTTGCGGAATATGAAAAGGAATTATGCCCCATTGTCTTTTATTATGTGACCGAGGTTAGAGGATGGTGACAGAGAACCGTCCCCTTGACACCGAGGTTAGAGGATGGTGACAGAGAACCGTCCCCTTGACACCTCATTGTCTTTTATTATGTGACAGAGGTTAGAGGATGGTGACAGAGAACCGTCCCCTTGACACCACCCTTGACACCACCCTTGACACCATTGAGGATGGTGACAGAGAACCGTCCCCTTGACACCGTTGAGGATGGTGACAGAGAACCGTCCCCTTGACACCCGTGACAGAGAACCGTCCCCTTGACACCCCTGGTGACAGAGAACCGTCCCCTTGACACCCCCTTGACACCCCCCTTGACACCGACACCGTGCCACCAAGAACATACTTTTATTATACTTTTATTATAAGCTTATTATATAATAATATAGGGCAGGTTTCATTAAGAAAAGGGTGGATTTGTCATTTTTGCAAACTGATTTAGAAGGAAAGTCGGCTGGTTTTAGAGAAAGATATAAGAGTTAATGAGGGAGGCAACATATGAACCAGTTTAAATTAGTAGCAATTGATTTGGATGGGACCCTATTAAATAATGACCTGGAGATTTCACCTAGGGCTGCAGCTACCATCAAAGAGGCCGGCAAAAGAGGAGTCAAGGTGACCCTTTGCACAGGCAGAATGTTTGCATCTGCTTTTCCTTATGCACAGGAGTTGGGAATTAACGTTCCTCTGATTACCTATAATGGAGCTTTGGTAAAAAATTCCATGGACGGTGAAATTCTCTATGAGAGAAATCTTCCCTTAGAGGATGCTAAAGATGTTATCAAGATCTGCAGGAACTATGATTGCCAGCTCAATGTTTATTACCAGGATAAGTTGTATATAGAGGACCAAAACTTGTGGGCAAAAAAATATGCCAGCAGGGTAAAGGTTCCTTTAAATGAAGTGCATGATCTGTTGGAATTTCTTACGGAACCGCCCATCAAGCTGTTGGCCATGGGCGAGGAGGATGTGCTGCAGTTGATCAGGCAGGAACTAACTGGCAGGCAGTTGTATATTACCAGATCCCAGCCTTATTTTTTGGAGATTCTAAATGTAGAAGCCACCAAGGGTAAAGGCTTGCAAGCCGTTGCCAATAGACTTTCCATAGACAGAAAGCATATCCTGGCTATAGGCGACAATGAAAATGATATAGAAATGTTTAGGTATGCAGGATTTGCTGTTGCCATGGCCAATGCTGAGGAACATGTGAGAATGCATGTGGATTATGTCACAAAGACCAATGATGATGACGGTGTTGCAGAGGCTATTGAAAAACTAGTGTTAAGGTAAGGGGACACACCTCTTTCAGAGGAATGTCCCCAACGTAAGTAAGGGGACACACTTCCCTTGTCGCGTAAACTCTTGGCTTGGAGGAATGTCCCCAACGTAAGTAAGGGGACACACCTCCCTTGTCGCGTAAACTCTTGGTTCCAAGGTAAGGGGACACACCTCTTTCAGAGGAATGTCCCCAACGTATGAATGTCCCCAACGTATGAATGTCCCCAACGTAGGTGATTTTATGAACTTAGTTGCAGATTTACACACTCATACTATTTCCAGCGGCCATGCGTACAGCACCATAGCTGAAAATCTAGCAGAGGCTGCAAAAAAGGGTCTTAAGCTGATGGCGGTAACAGACCATGGTCCGCATATGCCCGGCGGACCTCATTTGTATTATTTCGGGACCATGAGAGTCCTGCCAAATAAATATATGGGTATTGAATTATTAAAGGGTATAGAAGCTAATATTATAGATCTGGAGGGAAGCATAGATCTTCCGGACATCTACTATCCCATGCTTGATATTGTCCTGGCAGGTTTTCACACTTACTGTTATCCAGGTGGTAATATTAAAGAAAATACCAGGGCTATGATAAAGGCCATGCAAAATCCCCTGGTTGATGTCATTGTGCATCCAGGCAATCCTGAGTTTATGGTTGACCCTGCTGAAATAGTTTTAGCTGCCAAGGAATATGGGATTTTGCTGGAAATAAACAATAGTTCCCTGGGCCTATCCCGTGCTGGCAGTTATGGCAACTGTTTAAAAATAGCTGAAAAAATTGCCGAGGCGGGAATTAAGGTAGCAGTGGGAAGTGATGCTCACTGGGCCGGGCAGGTGGGGGATTTTTCCGCTGCTCTGGGGCTTATCGCAAAAGCAGGAATTAAGGAAGAACAGGTAATTAACCGGTCTGTGGAAGAAATTCATGCCTACCTCAGAAGGCGAAGACCGGAAGAAAAGAAAAAACAATTACAAACCCAAGGAAGGGAAGAACTGAACATATGAAGTTTACAGGGGACTACCATACCCATTCAACCTACAGTGACGGTAGGGCAAGTATTGCCGATATGGCTAGGGCCGCCCGCAGCAAAGGCATGAAGGAAATGGCTGTTACCGACCACGGCCCCAGCAATATTGGTGTTGGCATTGCAAGTCCCAAAAAGCTTTTGGAGATTGTCCAAAAGGTGCAGGATTTCAATGAAGAATTAGATGATTTTAAGGTATTAAGCGGCGTGGAGGCAAATATAGTTGGTTCTCAAGGGGAAATTGACATTCCGGCTGATATTTACAAAGGACTGGATGTTTTGATAATTGGACTGCATCCCTATGTATGGCCCATTTCTTTAAAAGATGGATGGAATCTTGTCCTGAAAAACCAGGTAAATAAGTATCTCAAGGCTGGCGCACAAAGTGTTGTTAACAGCAATACCAAAACTCTCAAGGAAGCATGTTTTAAGCACCGGCCATTCTGTATAAGCCACCCGGGTTTGGGTTTGCCTGTGGATGTGGCTGAAATAGCTGCCGCATGCGCCAAAACCGGCGCTGCTTATGAGATTAACTGCGGACATCTTTTCCAGACAGTACCTGAATTACAAGAAGCAGCAAAACAAGGACCTGAGTTTATTATTAACAGTGATTCTCACTTTACTCATTCCGTTGGGGAACTGCAAAGGGGTTTTGAACTGGCCCAAAAGGCCGGTATTGAGATGGACCGGATTAGAAATGTAATTCACTAAATTATGGTTCACTGGGACTACTCGGGAGAATAATAACCATTCACTTATCATGGGGTGAAGACGATGCATAATGCCAGCGCTAGTACAAATGACTTACAATTAATTTTTGTAACAGGGCTTTCAGGAGCGGGTAAAACGCAGGCTATTCGCTGCCTGGAGGATTTAGGTTTCTTTTGTGTGGATAATTTGCCGCCGCTGTTAATTCCCAATCTTTTAGAGGAAGTCAAAAAGGGCGGCGACCACATTGAAAAGATTGCCCTGGTTATTGATATCAGGGGCGGCAAACTCTTTCACGGCCTGGATAATGCTTTTGCTTATCTCGACGAGAAAGGACTTAACTACAAGATTTTATTCCTGGATGCTTCGGACGATGCCCTTGTACGCAGATTTAAAGAAACCAGGAGGGGACACCCTTTAGCCCGCGCTGACGGTGTTATTGAAGGCATTATCAAGGAGCGCAAAATGTTATCCCACCTTAAAAGTCGGGCTGAGATAGTTATTGATACATCAGATTTGTCTACTAGCCAGCTCAAGGGGCAGATCAGCCATGTCTTCGGTGCGGCCCTGGATAAACTTCCTGTTTCAGTAATGTCCTTTGGGTTTAAATACGGTATACCCATGGACGCTGACCTGGTAGTTGATGTGAGATTTATTCCCAATCCTTATTACGACATGGGATTAAAACCTCTTTCAGGCCATGATCCGCAAGTTGAGAGTTATGTGCTGGGCAATCAAACAGCCCAGCAGTTTATCGCCCAATACTGTGAACTCCTGCGTTTTCTTATTCCCCAATATATTAAAGAGGGGAAGAATCACCTGGTGATTGCCGTGGGATGCACAGGCGGCAGGCATCGGTCTGTTGTCATTGCCAATAGACTTGCCTGGTGCTTGGACCATACCAGGTGCAAGGTCCTGGTTAAACATAGGGATGTTGATAGAGGGGCTGAAGGAAGATGAAACACTATAATTCGTATATTAAATGGTTGTATCCCGGCCTCAAAGTTAAGAGATGGCTTTTTCTGGCATTAATAGGAATTTTTATAGGGTCCTGGGGTTTAGCCCTTATTTTTGAAGCCAGGTGGTGGACTTTTTTATTTTTTGTGGCTTCTTTTCTGGAAGAACAGTACCTTTCTTATACATCAGTGATTATAGTGGGTGTATTCTTTGTAGCCAGCGGCTTGCTGCTCATGGCTTTTTCACTGAAGAAAGGCATTAACTCCATTGTTAACGTGATAGTTCCAAACAATGAAACAAAACTGGTGGAGGTAATCTACCAAAAGCGTCAGTTAAAAAGAGGGCCCAGGATAGTTACCCTGGGCGGCGGGACCGGCCTGGCTGTTTTACTCAGAGGCCTGAAAAACTATACAAGCAATATCACAGCCATAGTAACTGTCACTGATGATGGAGGATGTTCCGGCCGGCTAAGGGGAGAATTGGGCATTCAACCTCCCGGTGACCTGCGCAATAACATAATTGCCCTGGCTGATAAGGAAAGCCTTCTTGAAGAGATGTTGAATTACCGTTTTACCCAGGGGGAAGGTCTTGCAGGACGGAACCTGGGCAACCTGTTGATAGCCGCCATGTCCGAAATTACAGGAGATATTAACAGGTCCATACAGGAATTAAGCAAGGTGCTGGCTGTTAGGGGTTTGGTATTGCCGGTGACCCTGAATAATGTAACACTAAAAGCTGAGATGACAGATGGCGCCATTGTCCATGGAGAAACGGATATTGTCAAATCAAATAAAAAAATAAAGAGAATTTCCGTAGTTCCTGAAGGCTGTGAACCGGTAAAAGAAGCTATCCAGGCTATCAATGAAGCCGATGCGATAATCTTGGGCCCTGGAAGTCTATATACCAGCGTTCTCCCTAATCTGCTCATTAAAGGTATTGCCCAAGCTATTAATAAGGCAAAAGCCCCAGTTTATTATGTATGCAATGTTATGACCCAGCCTGGTGAAACTGATTTTTATACAGTGTCCGAACATTTGAAAGCAATAAAAGACCATGTCCCCATGCTGTGTATTGACAAGATTTTTGTGAATACCGGAAGGATACCCAAAAATCTTATTAAGACTTATCAAGAAAAAGGAGCCCATCCGGTGATATTGGATGACAAGGGCTTCAAGGAGTTGGGGAAAAAGCTGATCAGGGCTGATTTAATAAATACCACTAACCTGGTCAGGCACGATTCAGAGAAACTATCGAAAATAATTATGCGGGAAATTTTAAAGGATATTCCGGCTACAGAGAGAATAAAGATTCTTGATTTGATTCTTGGTGAGCGCTACAAAGACTTGGTCGGCTAGGGGTGTTCCAAGGTATGTCTTTTACCCAAAAAGTTAAAAATGAATTGGCCAGGACTGAGAATGAGAATAAATGCTGTCAGCTGGCGGAGTTTATAGGTCTTATTAAAATGTCGGGCAATATACACATAGACAGTGATTATCACATGTCCTTAGCTTTTGAGACTGAAAACCCGGCTATAGCCAGAAAAGCTTTCAGGCTGACCCAAAACCTTTTTAATCTCAAAAAGGAAGTTACTGTGCGGCGCAGGCCGCGTTTAAATAAAAATAATTTATATATAGTGAGACTTCTACCGCAGAAGGAAACAAAGAAGGCTTTTGAGCAGTTAGGAGTTGTTTTCACTCCCAGGGGTTATGAAATCCAATGGAGCCCTCAGATTTTGCAGCGCAAGTGCTGTCATAGGGCCTATTTAAGAGGGGCTTTTTTGGGAAGCGGTTCTGTAAGCAGCCCGGAGCAAAAAACTTATCACTTAGAAATCATGGTCAAGGATGAGATGTTTTGTCAGATAATTTGCGAACTGATGAGAAATTTCAGTTTAAGCCCCAAGACTGTAAAAAAAAGAGGCAACCATTTAATCTATCTTAAAGAGAGTGAACAGATAGTTGATTTTTTAAACATCATCGGAGCCCATTCTGCTCTCTTGACCTTTGAGGGAGTGAGGGTGCATAAGGAAGTACGCAACAGGGTGAACAGGATAGTAAACTGTGAAACGGCAAATCTCAATAAAACTGTGGATGCAGCGCTAAAACAGGTGGAAATAATACAGTTCATTGATCGCAACATGGGGCTTAACAAGCTGCCGCCCGGGTTAGAAGCAATAGCTAAACAGCGCCTGGTCCATCCTGATTTGAGCTTAAAGGAACTAGGAGAGATGATTACGCCCCCCATCAGTAAATCAGGGGTAAACCACAGGATGAGAAGGCTGCAAAGGATAGCCGACAAGATTGCTGCAAAAAAGGTTTAAATTGCTGCAAGAAATCTAAGTCTATGGCTGCTGCCATAGTTATTTTTTTAGAAATGGGAGAGAGACATGCGTGATATTCGGTTTATCATGAAACTAGCCCTACCTGCCATTGCTGAAATGATTTTGCATATGATGGTAGGACTGGTGGACATTGCCATGGTTGGCAGGCTTGGGGCAGATTCGCTTACTGCGGTTAGCCTGGGGAGCCAGTATCTTTGGACAATGATATTTTTATTTGCCTCTGTTGGCATAGGGGCAGGAGCTATTGTAGCAAGAGCTGTGGGCGCTGAAAACTATGAGGAGGCGGGTAGGATTGCCGGTCAGGTAATCGCTATTACTATTATTATTGGTGCAATTATTTTGGCACTGAGCTGGACCTTTGCACCAAACATCTATGATTTGTTTGCTCCTAATCAATTGGTCAAGACGCTGGGTGTAAAGTATTTAAGGATACTATCCATCTCAACTGTGTTTTTCCTGGTACTATTGGTTGGGGAAGCGGTTTGCCGCAGCGCCGGTTTTACTCAAATACCTTTAAAGGTAGCCCTGGTAGGTAATACAATCAATATAATTTTGGATTACGTTTTAATTTTTGGAAAACTAGGTTTTCCAGCCCTGGGTGTGCCTGGGGCTGCTATGGCGACTGCTATCAGTTATACCATCTCCTGTATAATAATTGTTTTTGTTCTTTTCAGCGGAAGGATACCTATTAAAATAAAGATTAATGACATTTTTCCGCTGCGCAGGGAAACATTTGCAAGAATCATGAAACTTAGCATCCCTGCAGGGGCTGAAGAACTAGTTCGTGCCAGCAGCAATTTGGTGAGTATTTACCTGATTGTTGGCCTGGGGTCGGTTTCCTATGCAGCTCATCAGGTGGCCCATTCGGTGGAATCCATTTCCTTTATGCCTGGATTTGGCTTTGGTATAGCTGCAGGAGCTCTGGTCGGGCAGAGCCTTGGCGCATTGAAACCAGAGAGAGCTGAGAGGCTGGCCCTTAAGACACTTTACCTGGCGGCAGGAACCATGACTGCTGCTGCATTGGGATTTTTTCTGCTGAGCACGCCTTTGGTTAAGGTGTTTACCAATGATCTGAGCATTATACCTATAGCTGCTTCAGTCATAAAAATTGCTGCCTTTGCCCAGACTTCCATTGCAGTGGAACTAGTACTGGCTGGAGCTCTACGAGGCGCAGGTGACACGCGATTTCCCATGTGCCTCTCCCTTTTGGGCAACTGGGTAATACGCATACCATTATTTTTTGCAGTATTGCATGTTTTTCATATGGGGTTAACCGCAGTCTGGTGGGTTACTGTATTTCAGTGGTTTGTAATGGCTGTCTTAGCCTTTTGGCGTTTCAAACAAGGAAAATGGAAAAGAATAATTGTCTAAAGCTGCCTGGCAGGATTGTTGCTTACTATGTCGAAAGTATTTTCCATATATTTTAATACCTAATACTACAGCGAAAGGTTACTTATTTCTTAATACGCCATGGGAATACGCCATGGGGACGGTTCCATCGTCTTCCCTTCGGACCTTCGCTACGCTATGGTGACGCTCGAACCGTCCCCATGGCTCCGCTAATTGCTAAATTTCGCGGTAAATTTCGCTGTAGTACTAAAAAGAAGCTAGAAATGGAGAAAATGCATGAATAAAATATCAGTATTAGTAATTTTTTTCCAGGGAATACCAGAGTCTATAGCGTTAATGTTTTTAATTTTTGTGCTGCTAAGGGTACCCATATCTTGGAGAAAGATTATGCTTCTAGGAATTGCAGAAGCGGTTGCTGTGTACCTAATCCGTTTATTGCCTGTAGCTTTTGGGGTTCATACTATATTATTAATAGTTTTTGCCACTATCCTTATCGTGTATGTAACAAGGGAAGATTTGCTTAAAGTAATTACTTCTGTTCTTCCAGCTTTCTTTTTCCTTGTGTTTTATGAGGTGGTTTCCTTTACCGTCCAGATGAAAATCATAGAACTTTTTATTCCTGGTTTTAGCGACAGTTTTTATACTGTACCAACTAACACATGGGTCTTGATAGGTTTAGGTTTGTTTCATGTGATGCTGATGTTTATTACCGGCAGTATAATCTTACACTACAGGAGAAAAAAACAGGATAAGACATTGGAGAAGGATCTATGCAGTGGAAATATTTCGAAGAACAAAGGTTAAAGAAATCCTATAGAAACTTGTTTTTATTTCAGGTTACTTATCACCTGATAGTAATGGGCTGGCTGCTGCAGACTATGTCTGTAAAACCATTCCAAAATACTCTGGAAACCTTTAGTGTTCAGTTCTTAATTGCTGTGCTTATTTTGATATCCTTTTTCTTGATAGGAAAGGTGCGGCCGGCACAGACAGGGAAAATGCCAATTGTGGAGTTATTGATCCTGACATCCTATTTTGCTCTTGTCTTTTTTCTATTTTACCTAACTAATTCTGCTATTGTAAAACTCCTATTATTTATCCCAACATTTATTTTGATCATGAAATACGGTCAACTTGCTGGTTTAGCCATGTCCTTCTATGCTATCAGTGCAGTCTTTTTAATAGAAGTGATTGTATATTACAGCATGAAACTGGATTATGACCTTGGTAATAGTCTTTTACTATACGGAGTAGTCCTGCTTATAACCTGGTTGACCAGCTCTTTTGCAGACAATGAGCTGGAAGCCCGCAGAAACTTATTTGATATAGTGCAAAAACACAGTTTTATTCTGGAAAATCATGATCATGGCGTTGTTTATCTGGATAATCAAGGTGTTGTACAAGTTTTCAACCATATGGCTGAGATTATTCTAGGCATTCTTAATGCAGATATAGTTGGTAAAAAGGTTCACGAACTGACCTTGCTGAAACCCGACTTAAAGGTTTTCCAGGACATCTTTTCTTCTGCAGGGGACAATCAGGAAAAAGAAATCTTTTTAACATATGATGAGAAAGACCTCTTGATAAGTCATTATGCTCTCATTGACCAGGAGAAGCAATATATGGGTAAGGTTTTTTTGATAAAAGATTTGACCCAGAGTATCCTGGTGCATTCTTTACAGCAGAAATATGCCTTTGTCACCAATTCACTGAATATGCCTATTTTAGTTTACAGCAAAGACGGCTTTTTGATTTATCATAATCAGGCAGCCCTGGGGCATTTCAGTTTCAAAGAGTTGCATTTTTTGCCTAAGTTAGCTGTAGAACTTCCCTGTACATGTGAGTTTAGTAAGTTCGTGGTGGAAATGGTAAAAAATCCAGAAGAGGTTTACAATAAAGAGATTAAGGCTGCCTGCAACGAGAAAATCAGAGAACTGTTGGTTTCAGTGGGAATAGACAAGGATATCTTTGGCAAAGTTAGAAGTATTACCTTCTTAATTAATGATGTGACAGAGATGAGGGCAAGGGAAAGGCAATTGATTCATGCGGATAAGATGACTACTGTTGGAGAGTTGGCAGCAGGTTTGGCCCATGAGATACGAAATCCTTTGGCCAGTATCAGGGGTTTTGCGCAGCTTATTCAGGCAAGGGTGGAAGAAGATTCAACCAAAGCTAATCTAGGCATACTCATTCAAGAAGTTGACAGGGCTAATTCCATGATTAAAGATTTTCTTGCCTTTGCCAGGCCGGCAGAACCTGTTTTTATTTGGAGGACGGTATCTCAAACTGCAAACGAAATCTATAAACTGATGGAAGGCCAGTGTTTATTAAAAAATATTATGTTCTACAGTGAGGTTATTTCTAACGAAGAAAGCGCTCCTGTCGTATACTGGGATCACAATCAAATTAAGCAGGTTATACTAAACCTTGTGAATAACGCAATCTATGCCATGGAGGATTCTCCTGTTAAAATTCTTTATCTTGACTATTTGGTGCTAAAAGATAAGGTAGCAATCAAGGTGAAGGATACAGGCATTGGGATAGAAGAGTCAATGTTAGAGAATTTGTGGATTCCTTTTGTAACTACGAAGACCGATGGGACAGGCATTGGTTTAAGTATCTGCTATAGAATTGTTGAGAGCCATTGCGGAAGAATTAGCATAGAGAGTAAGGTTGATTGGGGAACCGTTGTAACTGTAGAATTGCCCGTAAATCCTAAAGAAGCGGTTTGAGGTGGTTTTATTGCCCAAAAGAGATATGCAAATATTTCCTGTTTCAGAAAAAAATTCCTTAAGGCATTGGACGAAAATTATTAATCCCTTAAGGGTTGTTTTTAATTTTATCCTTATTCAGATAACCAGATATTCTCCATCATTAGAACTAAAATGTATTTTGTACCGGATTTTAGGGATGAAGGTGGGCAAAAATGTATCCCCCGGCCTCATGTGTATGGTGGATATCTTTTTCCCCCAGTATATATCCATTGGTGAAAACACAATCCTTGGGTATAACAGTACGATTTTATGCCATGAATTTTTAATTGATGAATACAGATTAGGCAGGGTTGTTATTGGCAGCAGGGTTATGATTGGCGCAAATGCAACCATTCTTCCGGGAGTTACCATTGGGGATGGGGCAGTAATTGGCGCGGGTTCTTTAGTTGATAAAGATGTGGAACCTTACACCTTTGTAGCGGGTGTGCCAATAAAAAAGATTAAAGACCTCCAGGTATCATCCTTGGAACAGGCAGAGGAAAATGATGATAAAGATGATTAAGTATTTTTACAAGCTGCTGGATAGTATACTTTTTAATAGATGGTTTTTAATTGCTCTTCTTGCCATTAACATTGCCGGTTCTATTTATGGATACTACTGGTATAAATCCCAACTCATGGCCACACCTGCCAGATGGTGGCTTTTTGTTACAGACAGCCCCCTTTCTACCACGCTCTTTGCCATGGCGATACTTCTTACACTATGGGGTAAGCACAATACATTTATGCATTTATTAGCCTATGTGCTGGTGATAAAGTATGGTTTATGGGCTGTAGGGCTGATAACTCATTCCTGGATTTTTGGAGGTTATACCTGGTGGGGAGATGTGATGCTTTGGTTCTCTCATCTGGGCATGGCTGCCCAGGGGTGGTTGTACTGGCAGCATCACAGGCATACCCTTGGTCAGTCCCTTGCAGTTACCCTGTGGTTAGCATGGGGTGATTATGTAGATTATGCATTAGGTTTCCACCCTTATCTATTTTTTAAAAATCAGTTTGGTTTTGCCATGTTTTTGGCGGTTTTTTTGTCCATTGTCCTCCTGTATAAAACCTGGAAGGAAGCAATTTGAGGACATTCATACATTGGGGACATTCCTCCAGATCCAAGCGTTTACGCGGCAAGGGAGGTGTGTCCCCTTTCTTACGTTGGGGACATTCATACATTGGGGACATTCCTCCGAAGGAGGTGTGTCCCCTTACCTTGGATCCAAGCGTTTACGCGGCAAGGGAGGTGTGTCCCCTTACCTTGGATCCAAGCGTTTACGCGGCAAGGGAGGTGTGTCCCCTTTCCTTAATACAATAATAACCAGATTAATTCTTGTTGTCCTACAAGAATTAATCATTTTTTATAGCATAAATATAACCATGGAGTTGAGGAAGGAAAAAAGGACTTGACCTAGAATATATATAACAAGACATAGAGAAAATGCCAGAATGGAAACTGCTAAAATGTCTTAATTAAGGAGTGGGTTTTATGCAAATGGGCTTTGAGCTCAACTTACAACAAACCCAAAAATTAATAATGACCCCGGAGCTTCGTCAGGCCATTGCAATTTTGCAGTTGTCTTCCCTTGAGCTTGCTGAATTCGTTGAGGAACAGATCCTGGAAAATCCGACCTTAGAAATGAATGAAGAGGTTGCAGATGAGCATTCTGCTGCTCAGGCAAAGGAAGAAACAGATAAATTTGATATGGATTGGCAGGAATACTTTCTCGACGGCAGTGACCTTGGTTACATCAGGTCCCCAAAGGAAGAATATAAAGAGATTAACTATGATAATATGATGACCAAAGCGCCAACCCTGGATGAATATTTAACTACACAATTAGAAATTTCCTACTGCTCTCCCAAGGAAAAGAAATTGGCAAGGTTCATTATAGGAAATTTAGATAAAAATGGCTATTTATGCATATCCTTGAAGGAAATATGTGATCATTGCAAGGTTGAGCTGTCGTTGGTTGAAAGGGCTCTCCAGGTTGTTCAATCTTTTGACCCTCCAGGTATTGCAGCCCGTAACCTGTCCGAATGTTTGCTCCTGCAATTAAAACACAAAGGTTTAGACAGCAATCACCTGTTAAAAAGCATGGTAACTTCTTACTTGGAAGACCTGGCTGAGGGACGCTTACAGAAAATTGCCAGGGAACTGGGGGTTTCCATAGAAGAAGTCCAGGGCATGGTAGACTTCATAAAGACTTTAGATCCCAAACCTGGCAGGTGGTTTTCTCAAGGTGAGGATACGACCTATATTGTACCTGATGTTATTGTTGAGAGGGTTGAGGGTGAGTATGTGGTGTTGGTAAATGATCTGGCTATCCCTAGACTTGGGATTAATCCCATCTACAGGCGGTTGATGACTGCTGACACAATAGATGAGAGTACTAAAAAGTTTATTGAGGGTAAACTTAATTCTGCTGTTTGGGTAATTAAAAGTATTGAACAAAGAAGATTAACTCTTTACAGGGTGGTAAATTGTATCATTAATTTCCAGAAGAGTTTTTTTGATAAGGGTATAAAACACTTGAAACCCCTTAATCTTAAACAGGTAGCAGATCAGCTCAATGTTCACGAATCTACTGTCAGCAGGGCTACTGCCAATAAATACATGCAGACTCCCCAGGGAGTATTCCCCTTAAAGTTTTTCTTCGCAAGCGGAGTAGATAATTATACTGGAAACGGAGTTTCCTCTGAGAGCATCAAAAAGATGCTGGCAGATTACTTAAAGACTGAAGATTTAAATAATCCCTTAACTGACCAGGAATTGACCAATATGCTGAAGTCCCATGGCATAAAAATTTCCAGGAGGACTGTGGCAAAATATAGGGGAGAACTGGGTGTCCACTCTTCAAGCAAAAGAAAAAGATATTAGCAGATTTATCTAAGAAACACATGAAAACAATTTAATACCAGCAGGGGTGCCGCAAGGCTGAGAAATAATTGTGATTATTAACCCTCAATGGTATATTGGCAGCCCTTCATTTTTCAGAAAATAAGCCCCCCTGCAATGGGAGGCTTTATTATTGTTATAAGCAAATTGTTATCAAAACTTTATAGGAGGCCACCAAAATGCAAGAGTTGTTTGAGAGTCTAAAATCTGTCAAGGAAAGAACTCCCCTTGTACAAGCCATAACTAACTATGCGGTTGAGAAACCAAAGGGCAAGCTGCCGGGTTCATTTACAACAAAGAAGATACATACACAGTTTCTAAGGAGTTAATCGGCTTATGGAAAAAGTAAACTATGTATTCTTTGTAGATTTTGACGGTACTGTGACTAACATGGACGCATGTCATGCCATGGTAACAAATTTAGCGGGAGAAGGATGGGAAGAGATTAATAAAAAGTGGGAAAATAAAGAGCTGTCCACAGTTGAATGTGCCAGGCAAACTTTCAAGCTTTTTAAAAGAAAAGATATTGAAGCACTTAATAAAATCATAGACCCGATAACAATAGATCCAACTTTTAAAGATCTGGTCTCATATTGTGAAAAAAATCAGTTTCCCCTATATATTTTGAGTGATGGATATGATTTTTATATCAAATATCTTTTAGCAAGAGAAGGTTTAAACATACCTTATTATGCTAATCGCATGATTTTTAATCCTGACCTTGATATAGAGACCCCATACCACTCTAGCTGTGGAATCTGTGGTGTCTGTAAATCCCAATTAATGGAACACCTCCAGAACACCGGCACAAAAAGCATCTACATTGGGGATGGTTATTCAGATTTTTGCCCAAGCAAAAAAGCTGATTTTGTATTTGCAAAAAGTACATTGTACAAGCATTGCCTTGCAGCAGGTAAAGAAGTCCATGAGTTCAGAAGTTTTGGAGATATATTAAAAATACTGCAAAGCCTAAGAATAGGGAGGTCGTAATTGAGCTATGAAACAAACCATGAAGCATTTGCTTACCATTGCAGGTTCAGATTCCAGAAAGGGGCGCTGGTATTTAAGCAAAATGGTTTCTTAGAATCTTTACCTAATTTTACTAATATGCTATAATTATTTTGTTTAGGAGGGGAATAAAATGACTAAAGAATTAAAACATATTAAGGTAATACTTAAATCCGAGCTGCAAAAGACACGGGAAACCGGCGGCTGTGGACAGTGCCAGGTATCCTGTCAGTCTGCTTGTAAGACTTCCTGCACTGTGGGCAACCAGGTTTGCGAAAAAAATCAACATTAGTTATGTTGCCCGGGGCATAAACCCCGGGCTTTTAAGTAAATAAATAATTAGGAGGTTTTACCGTATGACGTTGGCAAAAAGGGTAAAAATCATTGAACCTTCTCCCACCCTGGAGTTAATCGCTATAGCGAAAAACATGAAGCAGCAAGGTCTGGAGGTCATTGAGTTTGGAGCAGGTGAGCCGGACTTTAATACACCTGAGAATATTAAAGAAGCAGGTATAAATGCAATTAAAAATAACTTTACCAGGTATACGGCTAACCCGGGTATAAAAGAACTGCGTGATGCCATTTGTGAAAAATTGTATAAGGAAAATGGACTTGAGTATTCCCCCAACCAGGTAATTGTCTCGTCAGGGGCCAAGCATAGTTTGTTTAATGCAATCATGGCCCTGTGCGATGTGGGGGATGAGGTTCTTGTTCCGGCTCCTTATTGGGTTACTTATCCCGAACTGGTAAAAATCGCTGATGGTGTGCCGGTTATCATACCAACCACCGGTGAAACCAACTATAAGATAACTCCGGAGCAGTTGGAAGAGTATATTACACCCAGGACCAAGATCTTGATTTTAAACAGTCCCAGCAATCCCGCCGGTGCAGTATATACTGAAGACGAATTGAGAAAAATAGCAGAAATATGTGTTAATCATCAAATCTATGTTATTTCTGATGAGATTTACGAAAAACTAATCTATGATGGAGAAAAACATGTAAGTATAGCTTCATTTAATGAAGATATTAAAAAACTGACAGTTACTTTAAATGGTGTTTCCAAAGCCTTTGCCATGACAGGCTGGAGAATTGGCTATGCTGCTGCCGAACTTGAAATAGCCAAGGCCATGGATGCTTTCCAAAGTCATGCAACTTCAGCTCCTTCAAGCATATCCCAAAAGGCAAGTTATGAGGCTTTGGTAGGCGACCAAACAGCGGTAAATGCCATGGTAAGGGAGTTTGACAAGCGCAGGAAATTCATGGCCCAGAAAATCAGTGAGATACCGGGCATAACCTGCCAGGTTCCCAAAGGAGCTTTTTATATCTTCCCGGAAATCAGCGGCCTTTTGGGTAAGACCATAGCTGGGGTAAAAATTACAGACGACAGTGTTTTTGCCAAACTGCTTCTAGAAAAGGTTTATGTGGTTGCAGTTCCTGGTTCCTCTTTTGGCTCTCCTGGAAACTTGCGCTTTTCTTATGCAAATTCCATGGAAAACATTCAAAAGGGCTTGGAAAGGATTGACGAGTTGATTTCTACTAGTATGGAGTAAGAGGATTTTCCAAATAATATACTTTAAAAGGAGGTACACTTTGTGACAGTAAAAATAGGTATTAATGGATATGGCCGTATCGGCAGGCTTGTGCATAGGATAGCGCAGAATTATCCTGATGTTGAGGTTGTAGCTGTAAATGATCTAACAAATTCAGAAACCAATGCTCATTTGATAAAGTATGATTCTGTGCATGGAACTTGGGATGCAGAAATAGAGGTTAAAGAAGATGAGTTTTTAGTAAACGGTAAGCCGGTAAAGGTTTATGCAGAAAAGGATCCTGCCAAAATTCCCTGGGGAGCTTTAGATGTTGATGTGGTTGTGGAATCTACCGGGGTATTCACTGACGCCTTAAAGGCTAAAGCCCATATAGAAGGGGGAGCTAAAAAGGTTATCATTTCTGCTCCAGCCAAAAATGAGGATGTTACCATTGTAATTGGTGTCAACGAAGGTGTCTATGATGCCGGCAAACACAATATTGTTTCTAATGCTTCTTGTACCACCAACTGTTTGGCTCCTGTAGCCAAGGTGTTAGATGATCAATTCGGTATTAAGTATGGTATGATGACTACAGTACATGCTTATACCAATGACCAGAGGAACTTGGACCAGGCGCATAAGGATTTAAGGCGTGCAAGGGCCTGCGGGCTTTCAATCATACCTACCACTACAGGCGCTGCCAAGGCTGTGGGATTAGTTTTGCCTAAGTTAAAGGGCAAACTGAATGGTTTTGCCATGAGGGTTCCTGTTGCCAATGTATCTGTGGTTGATTTAGTGGTTGAAGTCGAGAAATCAACCAATGTGGAAGAAGTGAACAAGGCCTTGGAAGAAGCTGCACAGGGCGCTTTAAAGGGCATATTGGGATTTAACATGCTGCCCCTGGTTTCCAGAGATTATAACGGGAGCAGTCTATCTTCCATAGTTGATGGTTTATCTACAATGGTTATGGAGGGTACGCAAGTTAAAGTCCTGGCCTGGTATGATAACGAGTGGGGTTATTCAACCAGGGTAGTGGACCTGGCAAAATATATGATGAAATAACTTGGGGGGATCTTTAAAGGTCACCTTTATAAGGTCATTAAGGTCAGGGGACACACCTGGGTGTCAAGGGGGGTGTCAAGGGGACGGTTCTCCGTCACCTTCTCTGGTGTCAAGGGGACGGTTCTCCGTCACCTTCTGGTGTCAAGGGGACGGTTCTCCGTCACCTTCTCAGGGTGTCAAGGGGACGGTTCTCCGTCACCTTCTCTGTCGCTTACTAGCAGATAAAGGTCAGGGGACACACCTCAAGCGGAGGTGAGAGGTCAATGTCCCCAATATAAGGTAAGGAGTGTAATATAGTGAAAAAAGCTACTGTAAGAGATATTGATCTTAAGGGGAAGAGAGTTCTGGTAAGGGTTGATTTTAATGTGCCCCTGGATGCAGCTAGGAATGTCACAGATGATACACGGATCCGGGCAGCGCTGCCTACAATAAATTATTTACTGGAGCAGGGCTGCAAGGTGATTCTCATGTCCCATTTAGGAAGACCCAAGGATACCTATGATCCCAAATACAGCATGGAGCCTGTTGCCCATAAATTGTCTGAGCTGCTTGGAAAAGAAGTTAAACAGGCCAAGGACTGTATTTCTGAAGATACTAAGAAGATGGCTGCAGAATTACAAGCTGGAGAAGTGCTGCTGCTGGAAAATACCCGTTTTTACCCAGGAGAAACCAAAAATGATGAAGCCTTTGCCAGGGAACTTGCTTCACTAGGAGATGTTTTTATCAATGATGCCTTTGGCGCAGCCCACAGGGCTCATGCTTCCACAGTGGGTGTAACCAGGTACCTTCCTGGTGTCGCTGGATTTCTTTTGGAGAAAGAAGTAGCAGTTTTGACTGAAGCCCTGGATAATCCATCTAAACCTTTTACGGCGGTCATAGGGGGAGCAAAGGTTTCCGACAAAATTGCTGTCTTGGAGAACCTGCTGGCCAAAGTGGATAACTTAATTATTGGCGGCGGTATGGCCAATACTTTTTTCAAGGCAAGGGGTTTAAACATGGGTGATAGCCTGGTGGAAGAAGATAAGCTGGAACTGGCTTCAGCCATTGAAGATAAAGCTCTTGCATTAGGGGTAAATCTGATGCTGCCAAATGACCTGGTAATTGCCAAGGATGTGACAGGGGAAGCTGAAACACAAGTTATTGATGGAGAAGTCCCAAAGGGGTGGAAAGCCCTGGATATCGGCCCTGTTAGTGCGGGGAGATTTGCGGAAGTCATCAAGGCATCTGCCATGGTGCTCTGGAATGGACCCATGGGTGTCTTTGAAGTGGACCAGTTTGCCAGGGGGACTGAAAGAGTTGCCCAGGCAATGGCTGGGTGTCAGGGTAAAACCATTGTAGGTGGCGGGGATTCTGTTGCCGCTGTGGAAAAGGTGGGAGTTGCGGAAGACATTTATCACATTTCCACTGGTGGAGGAGCGTCACTGGAGTTCTTAGAGGGCAAAATTCTTCCAGGGGTGGCAGCCCTAAGAGACAAGTAAAACAGGGTGAATCGGGGGACGGTTCTGAATCGGGGGACGGTTCTTCGATTCAAAAAATGAATCGGGGGACGGTTCTTCGATTCAAAAAATAATGTGAAAATGAATCGAAGAACCGTCCCCTGAATCGCTCCCTGAATCGCTAATGTGAAAATGAATCGAAGAACCGTCCCCTGAATCGCTTCCCCTGAATCGCTGAATCACTCCAAGGAAAGCAAAAGGAGGTAGTTTATATGCGAAAGCCTGTCATAGCGGGGAATTGGAAGATGTATAAGACAGTTCCGGAAACCCTGCAGTTTATAGATGAATTAAAGACAAAACTGCTTGAGAGGCAGGAAGTGGAAGTAATAGTTTGTCCATCTTTTACGGCTTTAAAGGACACGGTTGTAGCTTGTGCTGGAAGTCTGATTAATGTGGCAGCTCAAAACATGCACTGGGAAAATATCGGAGCTTTTACCGGGGAGGTTTCTCCGGTTATGCTAAAAGACCTGGGTGTAACCCACTGCATTATAGGTCACTCTGAAAGAAGGCAGTATTTTGCTGAGACGGATGACACTGTGAATAAAAAAGTACTGGCTGCTGTCGACCATGGAATAATCCCAATTTTATGCATAGGGGAAAGTTTGGAACAAAGAGAAGCAGGGCAAACCTTTGAAGTCGTTGAGAAACAAACCAGGGCAGCTTTAAGCGGCCTAACATCTGCTCAGGTGGCAGGATTGATTATTGCTTATGAACCCATTTGGGCCATTGGCACAGGCAAAACAGCTTCAGCGGAGGATGCTCAGGACGTAATCAGTAAAATCAGGGAGTTTATTGTGCAGGACTTTGGAGCAGATACCGCAGAAAAAATTAGGATTCAATACGGAGGTAGTGTGAAGCCAGAGAATATTACCAGCCTAATGGAACAAAAAGATATTGACGGCGCTCTGGTTGGAGGAGCAAGTTTAAATGTTGACAGCTTCCTGAAGATAGTTAATTACAGATAAGTTTTTAAGAGGAATACAGGAGTCAGAACACAGGAAACAGTTAAGGGCATTTGGATTTATTCTGAATTCTATCTCCTGAATTCTGAATTCTTAAGTTAAGACAGGGTGATTGATTATGGCAAGATTTAGACCAGTTGTTCTTAGTATTTTAGATGGTTGGGGAATTTCCACCAAGGAGTATGGTAATGCTATTCTCAAGGCAAACACACCAAATATGGACAAGTATTTTAAACAGTATCCAAATACCCTGCTTATAGCCTCAGGTGAAGCAGTAGGTTTGCCGGAAGGCCAGATGGGCAATAGCGAAGTGGGACATTTAAATATTGGAGCAGGCCGTATTGTATACCAAGATTTAACCAGAATTAGCAAGGCTGTCAAAGACGGCAGTTTTTTTGCAAACCCTGTGCTGCAGCGGGCTTTGGAAAACTGTATGGGTCCCCAAGGCAAATCCTTACACCTTATGGGACTTGTTTCTGACGGCGGCGTACACAGCCATATGGATCACATCTTTGCACTTGTAGAAATGGCAAAACAAAAAAACATCAAGAAATTATTTTTACATTGTTTTCTTGACGGCAGAGATGTTCCTCCCAAGAGCGCTGTGACTTACATAAAAATGCTGGAAGCGAAACTGGCAGGCAAAAATATTGGTAAGATATCCACCGTATCAGGTAGATATTACCCCATGGACAGGGACAAAAGGTGGGATAGAGTAGAAAAAGGTTATCGGGCAATGGTGGCAGGAGATGGAGAAAAGGCTGCTTCTGCAGTTGAAGCAGTGGAAAACTCCTACGCAGCAGGCATTACTGATGAGTTTGTCCTGCCTACTGTAATATATGAGGACGGTAAACCAGTAGGTGTGGTGCAAAAAGGTGATTCTATCATCTTCTTTAATTTCAGAGGTGACAGGGCAAGGCAGATAACCAGGGCCTTTGTTGATGAGAAGTTTGAACACTTTGAAAGGCCTGGTGGATGGTTGCATCCTCATTATGTATGCATGACAGAATATGATGAAACTATCCATGCGCCTGTTGCTTTTCCTCCTGAAAAGCTGGAGAATACCCTGGGAGATGTACTGGCGGCAGAGGGGCTAAAGCAGCTGAGAATAGCTGAAACTGAAAAATATGCTCATGTAACCTTCTTCTTTAATGGCGGTGTGGAAAAGGAGAATCCCGGGGAGACAAGAATTTTAATTCCCTCATCCAAGGTAGCCACTTATGACCTGCAGCCGCAGATGAAAGCATACGAGATTACAGATACTTTAATTGAGAAAATAAATGAAGGGCAGCAGGATGTTATCATAGTAAACTACGCGAATCCTGACATGGTAGGGCATACAGGTGTTTTTGAGGCAGCAGTGCAGGCCCTTGAGGTGGTTGATGAGTGTATAGGAAAGGTTGTGGAAGCAGTGTTGGAAAAACAAGGAGTTATTCTCATTACTGCAGACCATGGAAACGCTGATGAAATGATTGAAGAGGGCGGAAGCCCCCAAACTGCTCACACCTCGAATCTTGTTCCCCTTATTGCTGTAGGTTTACCGGAAGGTAAACAGTTGATAAGTGGCGGAAGTTTAAGGGACCTGGCGCCTACTATTTTAGAATTGTTGGAAATTGAAAAACCAGAAGAGATGACAGGTCAAAGCTTGATAGTTTAGTTTGGAGGAATGTCCCCAAAATAACCAAAGGAGGCAAATTTAATGACAATAATTTCTGATGTATATGCACGCGAGATTTTAGATTCCAGGGGTAATCCCACTGTGGAAGTTGAGGTTTATTTAGAAAGCGGCATCATGGGAAGGGCTGCAGTACCTTCAGGAGCCTCTACCGGCGCTTATGAAGCTGTGGAGCTCAGGGATGAAGATGCTGACAGGTATCTGGGTAAAGGTGTGTTAAAAGCTGTAGATAATGTTAACAGTATGATTGCGCCTGAAATTATCGGTATGGATGCCCTTGACCAGATAGGTATCGACAGGCTGCTGCTGGAACTTGACGGTACTCCGAACAAGGCTAAACTTGGAGCCAATGCCATATTAGGGGTTTCTCTTGCTGCAGCCAGGGCTGCAGCTGAGGAGCTTGGACTGCCTTTATATCAATATATAGGTGGAGTAAATGCCAAGGATATGCCTGTGCCCATGTTAAATATCTTAAATGGCGGAAAGCATGCTGATAATAATGTGGATATCCAGGAGTTTATGGTCATGCCCCTGGGCGCCGAGTCCTTTGCCCATGCTTTGAGAATAGGAACTGAGATTTTTCATAGCTTGAAGAAAGTACTTAAAGGCAAAGGACTAAATACTTCTGTGGGTGATGAGGGCGGCTTTGCTCCGAACCTGAACTCTAATGAAGAAGCCCTGCAGGTGATCATGGAGGCCATTGAGAAGGCGGGTTACAAGGCAGGGGAAGAAGTCTACCTGGCATTAGATGTTGCTGCTACTGAAATCTTTAAAGATGGAAAGTATAACCTGGCCGGTGAGGAAAAAGTGTTAACTTCTAGTGAGCTGGTGGATTTTTACGAGTACCTGGCAAATAAATATCCCATCATTTCCATTGAGGATGGCCTGGCTGAGGATGATTGGGACGGCTGGAAGATCATGACTGATAGATTGGGTAAAAAGATTCAGATTGTGGGAGACGACCTGTTTGTCACAAACACGGACAGGTTGGCACAAGGTATTGAAAAAGGTGTGGCTAATTCCATCCTTGTTAAGGTTAATCAAATAGGAACTTTAACTGAAACTTTAGACACCATAGAAATGGCTAAAAGGGCTGGTTATACCTGCGTTATTTCACATCGTTCCGGTGAAACAGAGGACAGCACCATTGCTGACATTGCTGTGGCAACCAATGCAGGGCAGATTAAAACAGGTGCGCCATCTAGAACAGACAGGGTTGCCAAGTACAACCAACTCTTAAGGATTGAAGGGGAGCTGGGTTACATGGCTAATTTCCGAGGTGTAAAGGCGTTCTATAATTTAAAGAAGAATTTAAAGAAGTGAGAAAGTGGGGCCCATAGGTTTGCTTTTGGGCCCCTTTGTATGTCCCAACTGTTTCTAGCTAATAATAGTCATAGAAAAAGATAATGATATCAAAAGTACTTTGTATACATTCCAGTTTTTCTGTTTATTGTTTTTTACCCATGGTTATGCTAAAATGTATTTGTTTGGCTGAAAGGATGTTGGAATGGGAGGTGACCTTTGTGAGGACTGTAATAATTGGACTGCAGGTGATAGTATCTCTGGGGTTGATAGCCACGGTTTTGCTGCAGTCAGGAAAAAGCGCCGGTATTTCAGGCGCCATAGCAGGCGGCGCTGAAAGCTTTTTTGGAAAGAAGAAAGGCATGGATAAATTTCTTGCAAAACTTTCTACCGGTTTTGCTATAGCTTTTTTAATAATAACCCTATTGTTATCCATAATTTAAAATAAAAAATTTATTAGGTTTAAGGGAGGAGTATTACTTTGTTTCCGCTTGAATACTTAGCTCCAGTCTTTGGAGTAGTAGCCTTAATTTTTGCCTTTATACTCATCATGAGAATTAATAATGCTGATCCGGGTAATGACACCATGCAGCAAATTGCAGATGCCATTCATGAGGGTGCAATGGCTTTTCTAAGAAGGCAGTATACAACTTTGATTATCTTTGTGGCCATTTTAGCCGGTTTAATTTTAGTAGCAGGTTTTTTAACCCCTGGAGCTGACAGCCTTCAGCCAGCCACTGCCATAGCCTTTATTGCAGGCGCCTTTTGTTCCGGATTAGCCGGTTATATTGGTATGAATGTGGCTACAAAAGCAAATGTTAGAACCGCAAATGCTGCTCAGACCAGCGCAAACAGCGCTTTGGGGGTAGCATTTTCCGGCGGTGCAGTTATGGGCATGTCTGTTGTTGGCCTGGGTCTTCTAGGCTTGGGTATTGTTAACATTATTTTTGAAAGTCCTCAGGTAGTCAATGGCTTTGCATTGGGAGCCAGCTCTATAGCTTTATTCGCCAGGGTTGGCGGGGGCATCTACACCAAGGCGGCCGATGTTGGGGCTGACCTTGTTGGTAAAGTAGAAGCCGGTATTCCTGAAGACGACCCAAGAAACCCGGCAGTTATTGCAGATAATGTGGGAGACAATGTGGGTGACGTAGCCGGAATGGGTGCAGACTTATTCGAGTCCTATGTGGGCTCAATTATTGCTGCTATAGCCCTTGCTGCCGTGTTAGGAATTGAAAATGGAACAATACTGCCTTTGATGATTGCCGGTGCAGGTATTGTTGCTTCTATCATAGGAACCTTTTTCGTAAAAACCAATGAGGGAGCTAATGCTCAGAGAGCCCTCAATACAGGATCAGTAGTCGCCTATGTCCTTGCTGTTGCCGCTACCTACTTCCTGACTAGAGGTTTGCTATCCCCTGATATCAGTACAGGAGTGTTTATTGCAACAGTTGCAGGACTTCTGTCAGGTGGGCTAATTGGTAAAATAACAGAGTATTATACCTCAGCCGACTTTAATCCTACCAAGGAGATCTCTAAAGCTTCACAAACAGGAACTGCCACAAACATTATTCGTGGTATAAGCACCGGTATGATGAGTACCATGCTGCCCATCCTTGTAATTGTGGTTGCTATTCTTTTAGCTTACAAATATGCAGGTTTATATGGTATTGCCCTGGCAGCAGTTGGAATGCTTTCCACAACAGGAATGACTGTTGCTGTGGATGCTTACGGGCCAATAGCTGATAATGCAGGCGGTATTGCAGAAATGTCTCATCTTGATCCCAGTGTTAGAAAGATTACCGATAAGTTGGATTCAGTAGGGAATACCACTGCTGCAATAGGTAAAGGTTTTGCCATCGGTTCAGCCGCCCTCACTGCCCTGGCACTCTTTTCGGCTTATACCAAGGCTGCAGGAATTGCGGTTATTGATATTACCACACCAAATGTTATTGCTGGCTTGTTCATCGGCGGTATGCTGCCCTTCCTGTTCTCAGCATTAACCATGCAGGCTGTTGGACGAGCAGCATTTGATATGATAGAAGAAGTACGCAGGCAGTTCAGAGATATCCCCGGCGTAATGGAAGGAACCACAAAGCCTGATTATGCTAACTGTGTTAGCATCAGCACCAAAGCAGCATTAAGAGAAATGGTTATACCTGGAATCCTTGCAGTTGCTGCTCCAATCATTGTTGGGCTATTCCCAGGACTTGGCAAGGAAGCTTTAGGGGGAATGCTTGCCGGCGCCCTGGTTTCAGGTTTCTTGTTGGCCATTATGATGGCCAATGCAGGTGGCGCCTGGGACAATGCCAAGAAATACATTGAAACCGGTCAATACGGCGGAAAAGGCTCACCGGCCCATGCCGCAGCAGTAACTGGCGATACTGTTGGCGATCCCTTTAAGGATACTTCAGGTCCTTCTATCAATATTTTAATTAAATTAATGACCATTGTTTCTTTGGTGTTTGCCCCTCTGTTCCTGTAGGATTTCACTATTGGAGGAATAATGGCGGCCATGAAATGAATGGGGACACACCTCTTCAATAGGGTACACGGTGCATGAGACAGGAAGCAGGATTTGTTCATGCCTCTTGCTTCATGTTTCTTGCCTCTTGAATTGAGGAATGTCACCAAAGGATAAGAGAGTATTGGCTGTTTAGTCAATACTCTTTGTTATGCATCCGGCATATAATTATATAAAAATGGAGCACATGTAAAGGAGTGATTGTGCTTTGACAATTAAGGGAGCTGAACCATTTTACCTGGAAGGCAATAAAATAGGATGCCTTCTTATCCATGGTTTGTCAAGCAGTCCTTCAGAAATGCGTCCCCTGGGGGAATTCTTGAATGGTATGGGTTATACTGTAGCTGCTCCGCTGCTGCCAGGCCATGGAACTCAGCCAGAGGACCTTTTGAAATATACATGGCGTGACTGGTATTATGAAATTGAGAGAACTTTTACTGAACTCAAAATGCACTGCTCGCAAATCTATTTAATGGGTTTATCGTTAGGCGGTCTGCTGGCTCTTTTTGGAGCAATTAACGGTATGGCTATTTCAGGGGTAGTTCCCATGGCTGTTCCTATATACCTGGGCCATCGTATGGCCTATGCCGCTCCGCTTTTGAAATATTTCCTGAAGTACCGTAACAAGGAAGAAAGACCTGATGCGCCAAAGCAGAGCTCACAGAGAGTTGCTTATGATGTTCAGTGTATTCATAGTGTGCATGAGCTTTTAAAGCTTAGAAGTATGGTCATTAAAGGGCTGCCCAAGGTTAACACAAAGGTAATGGTGGCACATTCCAAGGATGATTGGATAGCTCTGCCCAGCAGCGCACTTTTTATACATAAACGCCTGGGTTCTTCACCGAAAATCCTTAAGTGGCTCTCACATTCAGGTCACATCATAACCATGGGGCCTGAAAAAGAAGAACTTTTTACACAGATTGACTATTTTATAACCAACACAAGGTAAACAAATGTCTCTAATCATCAAACTTTAGATCCATTTTCTTGACCTTTACTCTATGGACCTGGTTAAGCTCATTTTCCAGGTCTTCTACTTCTTCTTTGCTTCCACAGAGATTAAGGATAATCAAACCGTTGTCACTGCACTTGTCCCCTGCCTGATGCAGGCCAAGGCGCATATTGATGATGTAGCCATACTTGGTTAGAGTGTCTTGGACTTTAGGCACAGCCTCTGTTCTACTATCAATGAGGATAGCCATGACAGATGTACTTTCCATTATTTTCACCTCCCGTAACGGTAGATAATAGCTTGTATTGACAGAAAACTAGTTCAGGAGCATAATTCCTTATTATTATGCCAATATTAACTTTAGTAAAAACAAACTTCGACTATACATTATTCATGAAGGTCAGGAGTTAAATCCTTTAGCCCTATTGGTATGGGATGTTTAGATATTTCAATATGTGCTTTACTTCATGAACGCATAGTAGCAAATAATACTTCTAAAATAAGTAAAATTGTATTTTAGTATAAATTATTCCTAAAAGATAAATACATTCTATTTTATGTTGTAAATATTTATTGCTTAACTACAATGAAAAACCTATCGTTACATTGTATATTCATGGGGAAGTGAAAAGTTAAAAAAGAATTTATCTTCATGTTTTTTATGAGTAATCTCAGAAACTAATTTCCAGTAGTTAGACGAACTAGTTTGCTAGCGGAAAATGAGGTGATATTCAAAGAGACAGTTGTTGATTGATGGTAAACAAGAAGAGTGCGTTCAAAAAGAGCATAACAAAATAAGCTTAGCAAAATAGGCTTTAAAAAACATGCAAACAGGCCACTAATATAAAACTAGGCAGCCCTTTGAACTAAATCTTCAAGGATTGAAACGAAATTGAAATTAGACATTTTAAGCCTAGCATCAAGGTGGATGTTGATGGAATGGATAGTAGTCCAAAAGTTCAGGCGTTTTTTACCCCTGGCCCGTGCCTTTTGGGGGCAACGCCATTTAATTCTACAACGATCATTTTGGTCCTTTTTGGCTTTGGAAACCTGGGGGTTCTCCAACCACAACCGGTTTAAAAAGTCGTAATGATTACCAACATCAGGCACATCTGAAGAAGAAACGCCAATCATAGCACAAAGAAGAGAATCAGCTTTAAGTTTTTCAACCCATTTAGTAATACTATGTTCACCTAGCTCAGACATCAAGACAAAAGAACGAAAGATCTCCGGCTGGTTCTTGGCAGGCTTGCCAGTATAGGAGTAATAAGGCTCCAAAACAGGCTTTAGGACATCAAGGTCTAAGATATACAGTTTAGAAAGAGCCTTAGCATAATACTCCACCCTGCTTTTATCCGCAAGATAAACCGGCAGGATACTATTGATTAAAAACTTTTGATATTCGGCGTGAGGACGCCAATAACCTAACATTAAAAATCACCCCGAAACAAGAAGTAATGGTAATTAATACCATCCATCTCGATTGTGGGGGCGATTCAAAAAAGTCAAGGTAGATTGCATCCATAAAAGTATTAATATGGTAATTTATCTGGAAAAAGTTTTGCGTTTTAACCTTGATATTTGGGGGTGAAGGTAAAAAGGTGTCCCTCGAAAGTCAAGCGTATCAATGGAACTAAGTTTCCGAAAGTATTCGGGAATCAGTAAGGAGGAAGTCCCCGGGTTTGCAGACCAGCTGGTTAATAAATATTATCGTGTCAGAAATCCCAGGCCAATGAGCCTTGAAGAAAGTCAAAAGCTCAGCGAGTATTTATGGGAAGGCAAATTGTCAAGAGTATAAAACCGAATGCATGATGCATAACCTCCTCCTCACTCGAGATGTATCTGTAAAAGCTACATCTCTTTCCTTTTTGTGAATGGCTTTTTTTTAGCGTCCTTGACACATCTTGGTAAAATATAGTATTGTTTTTGGGGTAGTATTGACACTGTCTGCGAATGAACGTTTATAAGCAGACAACAACAGGCAATACTAAAATACTAATAGCAGTGAATTAGATCTAATTATTTTGAATTTTAAGCAGGAATAATCCGGCTTGATAAACAATTGGGAGGAAAGACTTTATTGACTAGAGAAGAAATTTTAGATTTGATGCGGGTTAGAACTTATAAACCTTTAACTGCACAGGAACTGGTTTCCCAGTTTAATGTGGAGGATGTGGGGGAGTTTTTGGAAATCCTTGAGGCCCTTGAAAAGGAAGGGGAAATTATTTTAACAAGAAAGAACAGGTATGGAATAACTGAAAGGATGGGACTTTTTGTAGGGAGAATTGACGGTCATTCCAAGGGTTTTGGTTTCTTGGTGCCTGAGAAGGCTCCGGATTTTCATCCGGGCGGTGATATATTTATTGCTGCCAAGGATTTGAATGGCGCCATGCACCGTGATAAGGTGATTGTCAGGCTTTTTCCAACAAAAGAAGTTGGGGGAAAACCTGAAGGGGAAGTCATTAGAATTCTTAAACGAGAGAATGAGCAGATAGTAGGAACTTTTGAAAGAAACCGTAATTTTGGTTTTGTGATACCTGACGATAAACGGTTGAGCGATGATGTTTTTGTTTCCTCCGACGATATTAACGGAGCAGAACACGGAGACAAAGTTGTGGTGAAAATTACCCGCTGGCCTGAACCCAGGAGAAGCCCGGAGGGTAAAATAATTGAGGTTTTAGGGAAAAAGGATGCACCGGGTATTGATATTCTATCTATTGTAAGAAAGTATAAGCTGCCGGAAGTGTTTCCTGAAAAAGTGCTGAAGGAAGCAAGGCGTGCGGCAAAAATGCCCCTGGAGGAAGCAGCTGACGGCAGAGCAGACCTGCGGGATTTGCCCATGGTGACCATGGATGGGGCCGATGCAAAAGACCTGGATGATGCTGTTTCCCTTGAACTCCAGGAGAATGGCAATTATCTTTTGGGAGTGCACATTGCAGATGTAGGCTATTATGTAAAAGAAGGCAGCGCCCTTGATAAAGAAGCCTTTGAGAGAGGGACCAGCGTATACCTGGTAGACAGGGTTATTCCCATGCTCCCTCCTGAATTAAGTAATGACATCTGCTCTTTAAACCCCCATGTTGACAGGCTGGCCATGTCGGTCTTTATGGAAATTACCCCAAGGGGGCAGGTTAAGACTTATGAAATAGCGCCATCAATTATCAACATCGACCACAGGATGACTTATGAGGCGGTTAATGAAATCTTAATGGGAAACAAAGAAGCTGCAGACAGGCACCTCGAATTTGTTGATACATTTTTTGCTATGAAGGAATTGTCGGAGGTTCTCAGGAAAAAAAGGCACGAAAGGGGCAGTATTGACTTTGATTTCCCTGAAAGTAAAGTTATCCTTGATGGACAGGGAAAACCTGAGAAAATTATCAAGATTAACCGTGGGCCTGCAGAAAAAATAATTGAGGAGTTTATGATTGCAGCCAATGAGACAGTTGCCCAGCATATGTACTGGCTTAATGTCCCCTTCGTTTACAGGATACATGAAGAGCCCAGCGCAGATAATCTATCCTCTTTAAATGAATTTTTACATGTTTTTGGCTATCACATTAGAGAAGGGCAGGGTAGGATAAGTCCCAAAAGTTTTCAGGAAGTTGTAGAAAAGGTTAAAGGCAGGCCTGAAGAAAAATCCATAAATATGGTTATGCTGAGGTCCATGAAACATGCCTTATATTCCCCTGAGTGCATTGGACACTTCGGATTAGCATCGGAATATTATACCCACTTCACATCCCCCATCCGCAGGTATCCTGACCTTGTGATCCATAGGATTATCAGAGGTCAGCTGGTGAAGGGTGGATTAAGTGAAAAAGCGAAAAAACGCCTGCAAAAATTTGTTCAAAAGGCTGCGGAACAGTCATCATTAAGAGAAAAGGTTGCCGAAGAAGCAGAAAGGGAATCAGTTCAGCTCAAGATGGTGGAATATATGCTGCAGTATCTTGGCGAAGAATTTTCAGGGGTTATCAGCGGTGTAACCAATTTCGGATTTTACGTCGAATTGGATAACTCAGTTGAAGGCCTGGTCCACGTATCCACGCTGACAGACGACTACTACCACTTTGATGAGAAGCATTTCGTTCTTCACGGAAGGCATACTGGTAAAAGCTATAAAATAGGCGACAGTGTTAAGGCGCTGGTGGCCAAGGTCAACGTTGAGGAAAGAAATATTGATTTTGAGCTGACAAGTTAATATATTTTCTTAATGGAGTATGTTGGTATGATTTTACTTTATGTTTTTAATACAAACTGTTAAAACTTAACTTGACTTATACTAAACTTTGGAATACAATTTAAAAAAATAGCTTTAAGTTAGTCCTGTGAGGCTAGCAAGGTTAGATAAGATGGTTTGTTTGGTTAGCAAAGCCTGCTTGCTGGTACACAGTGAGGGGCTTTTTTGATACCTTATATATAAAGCAACAATAAAATAAGATGTACCTTTAATTTAGTCCGGTGAGGCTAAAAAGGAAAGGCAAGCACAGCATCACGAACAAGTTTCCCGAGGTTAAAACTCCTTACCGCCTAAGTAGGGAGTTTTTTTGTGGCAGAAATGGAATAATAAGTACAAAGAAAAAGGGGGCATACTTGTGGGAATTAAGAGAAAAGATTTGCTTGGACTGCAAAATGTCACGAAACAGGAGATAGAACTTATCTTACAAACAGCAGATTCCTTAAAGGAAATAATGAATAGAGATATTAAAAAGGTGCCAACTTTAAGAGGCAGAACTGTGGTAACACTTTTTTATGAACCCAGCACCCGTACCAGGACTTCCTTTGAATTGGCCGGCAAATTTATGAGTGCAGATACATCTAGTCTTAGTGTTGCTACCAGTAGTGTGGTTAAAGGGGAAACCCTTATAGATACCGGTAAAACCTTGGATGCCATGGCCACAGATATTGTGATCATCCGCCACAGCGCGGCAGGGGCCCCTGCCCTACTGGCCAAGACCATGAAGGCCAGGGTAATCAATGCCGGGGATGGTTATCATGAGCATCCGACACAGGCCCTTTTGGACATGCTGACTATGAAACAGCATCTGGGCAAAATTGAAGGTTTGAAGGTGGCCATAGTTGGAGACATTGCTCACAGCAGGGTGGCCAGGTCAAACTTTTGGGGTCTTACCACTATGGGAGCAGATGTGGTCTTGTGTGGTCCCCCCACATTAATTCCTAGAGATTTAACGAAGGCCGGAGCCAAGATAGTCCTCAATATGGATGAAGCAGTAAAAGATGCTGATGTGGTTATGATGTTGAGAGTCCAGCTGGAAAGACAGCAAAAAGGTTTATTCCCATCCATCAGAGAATACTCCCAGTTTTATGGACTTAACAAAGAAAGATTAAGCCTCGCCAAAGCAAATGCTCTTGTAATGCATCCTGGTCCCATGAACAGGGGTATAGAAATTACTTCAGATATTGCCGACAGCGTACAGTCTGTGATAGAAGAGCAAGTCACCAATGGTGTAGCCGTTAGAATGGCCTTATTATATCTCATGGGAGGGGGAGTCAGTGATGCCTCAGCTTCTGCTTAAAAACTGCCAAATTGTTGACCCTGCAGCCAAAAAGGAGTACTTCAGTGATATCCTGATTATTGAAAATAAGATCAGGACCATAGCCAGGGATTTGCAGCCCGGTCCAGATACCAAGGTCATTGATTTACAGGGGAAAATAGTTGCTCCAGGATTTATAGACATACATGTTCATTTAAGGGAGCCGGGTGATGAGGATAAAGAAACCATTGCCACAGGTACTATGGCGGCAGCCAGGGGCGGGTTTACCTCTGTTGTGGCAATGCCAAATACCAAGCCTGCCATTGATAATGAAGCTGCCGTGGAATACATCAAATGCAAAGCTCTAAGCGACGGGATAATTGAAGTCCTGCCTTGTGCAGCAATTACTAAAGGGCGCAAGGGAGAAGAGATATCTGAATATGGCATTCTCAAGAAGGCGGGCGCCGTGGCCTTGTCCGATGACGGCGATCCTGTTGCCAACCCTGAGGTGATGAGAAGAGCCATGGAGTACTCCCTGCTGGTTAACCTGCCCATTATAAGTCATTGCGAGGACAAGAATTTAGCCGGCGGGGGAGCCATGCATGAGGGTTATTACAGCACTATTTTGGGCTTAAAGGGGATACCCTGCCTTGCCGAGGATGTGCAGGTTGCCAGGGACATAGCTTTAGCTGAATATACCGGCGCCAAGCTGCACATTGCTCATATCAGCACTGCAGGTTCTGTGGAGCTGGTGAGGACTGCCAAGAAAAAGGGTATAAGAGTGACTGCAGAAGCAGCTCCCCATCATTTTGCGCTAACTGATGCGGAGGTAGTTGGTTACAACACCAATACAAAAGTAAATCCTCCTCTGCGCTCAGAAGAACATGTAAAGGCGATAATTGAAGCAATTCTGGACGGAACCATAGATGCAATAGCTTCCGACCATGCGCCCCATACTGTTGAGAATAAAAATGTAGAATATGATTATGCTTCCTTTGGTATATCCGGTATTGAGACATCCGTGGCAGCTGCCCTTGATGTGCTGTACCACCAGAAGAAAATGCCTTTAATAGACTTAATAAGCAGGTATACAACTGGTCCGGCTTCTGTTCTGGGATTGGATTATCAGGGCCTGGAGCCTGGGAGAACAGCCAATCTGACAATTCTTGATCTTGAACAAATCAAAAGGGTAGACGTTAATAGTTTTGCATCCAAGGGGAAAAACAATCCTTTCCACGGAAGAGAATTCAAAGGATGGCCGGTGATGACAATTTATCAGGGCAAGGTGGTTGTGGGAAACTAAGCTGATATTTATGGGAGCCAAGCTGCCATTTTAATAAGAGTTGCATTAATAATAGGGAAATGTGACAGCTTGTTTAAAACTTAACATTAGGGGAGGGGTGTTCCATGAAAGGAGTTCTGGTTTTAGAAGATGGTACTGTTTTCCACGGTGAGTCATGTGGAAAACCTGGACAAACAGGGGGAGAAGTGGTTTTCAGCACTGCCATGACCGGCTACCAGGAAGTATTTACTGATCCTTCTTTTGCAGGTCAGATAGTTGCTTTAACGTACCCATTGGTAGGAAACTATGGCATCTCTGCATGCTACCAGGAAGCTGCCAGGGCAGCAGCCAGGGGGATAATAATCAAGGAAGAAGCTGTAGATATTTCTGGTGGAGCAAAGGTCAAACGCCTGAGCCAGTTTTTAGAAGAAAACGACCTGGTAGGCATCAAGGGGGTAGATACCCGAACCTTGACTAAACACCTGAGAACTCATGGTACAATGCGCGGTATCATCAGTACCCTTGAAACCCCTGTGGACGTACTTGTCCAAATGGCTAGAGAACTTCCCCTAATTAGTGAACAGAAGCTCACAGAACAGGTTTCCACCGCTGACAGGTATATTTTGCCTGGAAGCTGGCCTACTGTTGCAGTTTTAGACCTGGGGGTAAAAAGCAATAGTATCCGCACCTTGAGCAAATTGGGCTGCACGGTAGTGGTCTTACCTGCCTATTCAACCCCTGGGGATATTATGGCTGTAGAGCCGGATGGCCTGTTTATCTCTAATGGGCCTGGAGACCCCAAGAGTATTCCACAAGTCACTGAAACAGTACGCAGTCTTTTAGGCTGCCTGCCCATGATGGGCATTTGTATGGGCCACCAGATATTGGCCCTGGCACTGGGAGCCGATACCTACAAGATGAAATTCGGCCACAGGGGGGGCAATCAGCCGGTAAAGGATTTGGCAACCGGCAGGGTATATATTACCTCCCAAAACCACGGTTTTAGCATTAGACCTGAAAGCCTGCCCCATGATACGGTTGTCACTCACATAAACCTAAATGATGGTACTATCGAGGGGATAAAGCATAAACACCTGCCTTTATTTTCAGTGCAGTTTCATCCGGAAGGGGCTCCTGGACCCAGGGATACCACAAACTTGTTTATTGATTTTATGAGGAACATGTCACTGCAGGGGGGTGGACACTGTGCCTAAAGATCCAGCAATCAAGAAAGTATTGGTGATTGGCTCAGGGCCCATCATCATAGGTCAAGCTGCAGAGTTTGACTATGCCGGCACCCAGGCCTGCAGGACTTTAAAGGAAGAAGGTATAAAAGTTGTCCTGATTAACAGTAACCCAGCTACTATCATGACCGATGCTGAGATGGCTGACCGGATTTACCTGGAGCCATTGACCCTGGACTTTGTCATAGAGGTTATTAAGGTTGAGAGACCTGATGGCTTGCTGCCTACTCTAGGCGGTCAGGTTGGATTAAACATGGCTGAGAAGCTTTGGGAAGCAGGCGTTTTGGATAAGTATAATGTAAGACTTTTAGGCACTCCGGTTTGGGCCATTAAAAAAGCAGAGGATCGCAAGCTGTTCAAAGAACTCATGGAGGAACTGCAAGAACCCATACCGGCAAGCGCCATAGTAAATTCCATTGAAGATGCTCTCTCCACTGCTGATAAGCTGACCTATCCTGTAATAGTACGGCCGGCTTTTACTTTGGGAGGTACAGGGGGAGGAGTAGCATCAAGGTCTGAGGAACTGGAAGTTATTGCTTCTAAGGGACTCAAGCTTAGTCCTGTTAACCAGCTTTTAATTGAGCAATCTGTTGCCGGGTGGAAGGAAATTGAATATGAGGTTATCAGGGATGCTAAAGACAATTGTATAACCATCTGCAACATGGAAAATATTGATCCTGTAGGAATTCATACAGGAGACAGCATCGTAGTGGCCCCCAGCCAAACCCTCTCTGATGTGGAACACCAAACCCTGCGTTCTGCCTCCATACGAATCATCAGGGCTTTAGGCATTGAGGGAGGGTGCAATATCCAGTATGCCCTGCACCCCAACAAGCTTGAATATTATGTCATAGAGGTAAACCCCAGGTTAAGCCGCTCAAGCGCCCTGGCTTCCAAGGCTACAGGTTATCCCATTGCCAGGGTTGCCACCAAGGTGGCTCTCGGTTACAGCCTAGATGAAATAACTAATTCCGTGACAGGCAGTACTTCTGCTTGTTTTGAGCCTGCTCTGGATTATGTTGTAGTAAAAATACCCAGGTGGCCCTTTGACAAGTTCGAAACAGCCCAGCGCAAACTGGGTTCACAAATGAAAGCTACAGGGGAAGTGATGGCGCTGGGCAGAAACTTTGAGTCAGCCCTGTTAAAGGGAATAAGGTCTCTGGAGCTTGATACCCAGACCCTGTCCATGTCTGAGCTCAAGACCTTGACCAAAGAGGAGCTGTTCGAAGCGCTAAAATATGCCGACGACAGGAGGCTTTGGGTTATAGCTGAAGCCTTTAGGAGAGGCATTTCCATAAGAGAAGTTGAGAAGGCTACATCCATTAACCCCTTCTTTTTGAGTAAAATTGCCAACCTGGTACAGTGGGAGAGTAAACTGGCAGCAGCAGGCTCTGATCGAGAAACGCTCCTTATGGCAAAGACACTAGGTTTTAGTGATGCCCAGATTGCCGAGTTCTGCCAGATGACGACCCTTGAAGTGCGTGCTTTGCGAAAGAAGTACGGCATTGAGGCTGCCTTTAGGATGGTGGATACCTGTGCGGGAGAGTTTCCGGCAGCAACTCCTTATTATTATTCAACTTATGGAGAAGCCAACGAACTAGAAGTCAGCGAGGAAAATAAGGTGATAGTCATTGGTTCAGGTCCCATTCGTATTGGTCAGGGCATTGAGTTTGATTACTGTTCAGTGCATTCTGCCTGGGCTCTTCAGGAGGCCGGCGCCAGCGCTGTGGTGATAAATAATAATCCTGAAACTGTAAGTACTGATTTTGATACCAGCAGTACGCTGTTCTTTGAACCGTTAACTGATGAAGAAGTGTTAAATGTTATAGAGCAGGAAAAGCCCGCCGGTGTCCTTGTACAGTTTGGAGGACAAACTGCCATAAATCTTGCCAAGCCTTTGGCTGAGGCTGGAGTGACCATATTGGGCACAAGTGTCTCTGATATGGACCTGGCTGAGGATAGAGAAAAATTTCACCACATCCTTCAGGAACTGCAAATACCTCACCCCCAGGGCGGAACAGCCATGTCAGTCAAAGGGGCGGAAGAGATTGCTCTAGAGCTTGGTTTTCCGGTGTTGGTTCGTCCTTCCTATGTATTGGGGGGGAGGGCAATGGAAATTGTCTATAATCAGGGGGAACTGAGGCAGTACCTTACACAGGCAGTAAAGGTCTCCCGTCAAAACCCCATTTTAGTAGATAGGTATATACTGGGCAGAGAAGTAGAAGTGGATGCAGTCAGCGACGGCAGGGACGTGTTAATCCCGGGAATCATGGAGCATGTGGAAAAGGCAGGGATTCACTCAGGGGACAGCAGCGCTGTTTTTCCTTCCCGCTCACTGCCCCAGGAAGTCATAGAAAAAATATTGGACTATACAAGCCGGTTGGCCCGTAGAATGCAGATAAAAGGCATGCTCAATATCCAGTTTGTTGTTCAAGGCCTGGAAGTCTATGTCCTTGAGGCCAACCCCCGCTCCAGCAGGACAGTACCTTTTATATCTAAAGTTCTTAATACTCCCCTGGTCAAGATTGCAACCAGAATTATGCTTGGTCAGAGCCTCGCAGACCAGGGATATCAGCCTGCTGGGGAAAAGGGATATATTTACCTGGCGCCGGAAAAAATCACAGCTGTGAAGATGCCGGTTTTCTCCTTTGCCAAACTTGCCGATGTGGAAACATCCCTTGGACCTGAAATGAAGTCCACCGGCGAGGTTTTAGGTCTGGATACGGATCCCACTAAAGCCATGTATAAAGCATTCCTGGCAGCGGGCTATGATATACCGCCCCAGGGTACCATCCTGGCTACCATTGCCGACAAGGATAAAGCTGAAGCATTGGAAATACTCAAGGGTTTTCATATGCTTGGGTATACTATTGCCGCTACTCCCGGAACGGCCAAGATGCTGCAGGGTGAAGGAGTTGCAGCCATACTGGTAAACAAGATAAAAGATGGAAGCCCTCATGTTGTAGACTTTATCAGGCAGGGCAAGGCAGATCTGGTAATCAATACACTAACCAGGGGAAAGGAACCTGCCAGGGACGGCTTTAGGATTAGAAGGGCTGCTGTGGAGTACGGGGTAGCCTGTACAACATCCCTGGATACGGTTCGGGCAATCCTTAAAGTAATGGAATCAATGATCAGGGTCAAGTCCCTGCAGGACTACATCGGGGGTTAAAAAAATGTATAAAAAAATGTATATTGAGGAAGGCAAGATATCTTACCAGTATTACCTTGGGAATGGCCAGTTTCTAATGGAAGTATTCAGTCCACAGGTGGCAGGCAGAGCCCTTCCCGGGCAGTTTGTCCACATTGCTTGCGGCCCTGCTCTCTCAACAGATCCATTGTTGAGAAGACCTATCAGCATTCACCGTATAAATAAGGAACAAGGAAGTATTGAAATTTATTATTTAGTGGTAGGAAAGGGAACAGAGCTCTTGGGAATGAAAAGCGCTGGTGATAATATTTCGATTATGGGACCCCTTGGAAGAGGTTTTGCCCTGGAGCAAAAGGCTAAAAAAGCCGTACTGGTAGGCGGGGGAATGGGTATTGCGCCCCTGCTTGCTCTAGCTCAGGAATTAGCCAAAGAAGGCAAAGAAGTGGTCTCTGTGTTAGGCGCTGCATCTGGTGCAGGTTTAGCCAGAGCAGGCGCCTTTTTAGCTTATGGAAAACTCATTGAAGCAACTGAAGACGGCAGCAGGGGTCTTAAAGGAAGAGTCACCGACCATTTGGAAGCAAGTATTCTGGGAAACGATACCCTTGTATATGCATGCGGTCCCCTGGCCATGCTGAGAGCTGTTGCAGAGATGACAGGCAAAATGGGGGTTCCCTGCCAGGTATCCCTGGAGGCCAGGATGGCCTGTGGAGTGGGGGCATGCCTGGGCTGCACATGTGTTTCGACAGCTGAAGGCGCTTACCCCAAGGTCTGTAAAGACGGACCCGTATTTTGGACAAGTGAGGTGAGCCTGTGATGGTTAACATGGCAGTTAATTTAGGCAGTTTATATTTGAAAAATCCAGTCACAGTGGCCTCTGGAACTTATGGTTTTGGCCTGGAGTATAAAGACTTTTATGCCCCTGACAAGCTAGGGGCTATATTTACCAAGGGAATAACCCTTCATAAAAGGATTGGCAATCCCCCGCCAAGATTGTGGGAAACCCCGTCGGGAATTCTCAACTCCATTGGCCTGGAGAATCCTGGTGTGGATGTTTTTATTAGAGATTACCTGCCGCAGATAAAAGACCTGGATACTGCCATTATTCCCAATATTTCCGGGAGCACAGTGGAAGAATACTGCCGGGTTGCAGAAAAGCTTGATGGCGAGGAAGGTATTGCAGCTCTTGAAATTAACATATCCTGTCCTAATGTTAAAGAAGGGGGAATGGCTTTCGGGAGCTGCCCAAACACGGCCTCCAAAGTAGTCAAAGAAGTGCGCAGGGTAACAGGATTGCCCTTAATAGTTAAGTTGAGTCCTAATGTTACAGACATTGTGTCCGTTGCCAAGGCTGCAGAGGAAGAAGGCGCTGATGCCCTTTCTGTGATCAATACTCTGCTGGGGTTAGCCATTGATATACGCACTCAAAGGCCGGTTCTCGGCAATATTATGGGCGGGCTGTCAGGTCCGGCAGTGAAACCTGTGGCTGTTAGAATGGTCTGGCAGGTCAGCCAGGCAGTGAAAATCCCTGTAGTAGGTATGGGGGGAATTGCCGGTTGGCAGGATGCCGTGGAGTTTATGCTGGCAGGCGCTGCTGCAGTATGCATCGGAACTGCAAACTTTCCAAATCCCATGGTAGCTTTAGAAGTATTGGAAGGTATAGAAAAATACTGTAAAATCAATGATATAGATGACGTAGGAAAATTAACAGGGAAGGCGTGGAAGGAGATGGATAGATGAAAGCCAGAGATAAGCTCATTGTTGCCCTGGACTTTGATGCCAGGGAAAAGGCTGTGGAAATGATCAATAGTTTGGAAGCCGAGGTAGACATCTACAAGGTGGGACTGGAGCTTTTTTTGGCGTCAAGGGGCCAGGTTGTTGATTACCTGCAGCAAAAGGGCAAAAAAGTATTCCTTGACCTGAAGTTCATGGATATACCCAACACCGTGGCGGGAGCTGCCAGGGAAGCAGCCAAAATGGGAGTATTTATGTTTAACGTACATGTGCCGGGAGGCCTGCAGATGATGGTAAGCGCCAGGGAAGCAGTAGAGCAGGTTGTTTCAGGCGAACAGACCAGGCCGCTTCTTATTGGTGTCACAGTGCTTACCAGCTTAGACCAGCATGACTTGAGGCAGTTAGGGATTGTTCAGGATTTAAATGACCTGGTAATTACCAGGGCCACATTAGCCAGGGAAGCAGGTCTGGACGGTGTGGTGGCTTCCCCAAAAGAGGCAAGAGCTATCAGTGAGGCTTGTGGAAGTGAATTTCTTACAGTATGCCCAGGGGTAAGGCCTGTGTGGGCTGCAGCAGGGGACCAGAAAAGAATCTTGACGCCCAAAGATGCCATTGCCCAGGGAGCGAGCTTTTTGGTTGTTGGGAGGCCGATAACGGGTTCACCTGATCCGGCTGAAGCAGCCAGGAAGGTATTAGCAGAGATGGAGGAGGGGTTTTAAATGCTTACCAGGGAAGAAATCATTGAAATACTTGAAAGGACTAATTCATTAAAAACAGGACACTTCATCCTGAGTTCCGGGCTGCACAGCAGCAGATATGTGCAGTGCGCCCTGGTTTTAAGCTATCCCTGGGAGGCTGAGAAGCTCTGCAGGGACCTGGCAGAGAAGTTTTCTGGAATGGATATAGACATTGTAGTGGGACCGGCCCTTGGCGGTGTGGTTGTCGCCTACGAATTGGCCAGGGCTTTAAATGTACAGGGTATCTTTTCAGAACGCCAGGATGGAAAAATGGCCTTGAGGAGAGGATTTGAAATTAAAGCCGGGCAGAAGGTTCTGGTAGTAGAAGATGTGGTTACCACGGGAGGCTCTGCCAAGGAAGTGATTGAGCTGGTAAAGGAAGCAGGTGGCGAAGTGGCAGCAGTTGCCTCGATTATAGACCGCAGTGGAGGACAGGCTGACTTTGGAGTGCCTTTTAAGTCCCTCCTTGAGCTTGATATACCTACATATAAGCCGGAGGTATGCCCCTTATGCAAGGAAGGCAGCCTTGCTGAAAAACCAGGCAGCCGCAAGTAATAATGCATTACCAAGGATATGCGAGATTAAGCATGTTTATGAGAGCAGGGCAGGGATATTCCCTGCCCTAAAGAACCTGCCCGTGTTTTCCCCCCACAAAAGTCCCCTCTTGAACTGCTACCTGTCCATCTACCAGCACATATTTTATACCTTTAGGGGAAGCTGTTGGGTTGAGATAATCTTCAAAACCCATTATTTTGTTCAAGTCGAAGACAGCAATATCAGCTTTTTTCCCTTCCTGCAGGATACCCCTGTCTTTTAGCCCGAGCAGCCTGGCCGGCAGCAGCGTGGCCTTGTGGATGGCTTCTTCAATGGGCAGGATTTTTTTGTCCCTTACATACTTGCCTATATATAAGGGGAAATTCCCGTACAATCTGGGGTGGGGCACTCCGGTTGGAATGCTGTCCGAACCTACCATCTGGTAAGGGGATCTCATAAGTTCTTCTATATCCTGCTCAGAAAATATATCCAGCATGACTATGCCAACACCTCCTTGCTCTTCAACGAGCAGCCCGGCAGCAGCATCAACCGGATGAACACCCCACATGGAAGCTATTTCAGCAATGGTTTTTCCTTGTAAGCTTTTGTTTTGCTCCCTGTTTACAGATGTTATGATAATATTCTCCCAGCCTGTAATTGTGGCGTAATCATCCCAACCCGCATATTTTAATTCTTTGTTCCCCAATTCTTCCTTAATTCTAGACAAGGTCTGCTTATTCTGCAGTCTTTCTACCATAGCTGCGGTACCTCCCTGGGTGGCCCATGGAGGCAGTAGTTGAGTAAGAAGAGTGCTTCCACCCAGATAAAAATGCTGGTCAAAGGTTATCTCCAAGCCTCTTTTGTTGGCTGCATGGAGCAGGGGCAAGGTCTCTTCCGGTCTTTTACCCCAACCGTCTCGCTTATAAGAACGCATGTGTGAAACATGAAGCCTGGTGCCGGTTTCCAGGGCAATCTTAATAACTTCTTCCATGGAGTCCAACATCATATGACTGTGATTTCTCAAGTGCACCATGATAATTCCTTGATGCTTTCCTACAGATGCAAACAGTTTTTTCATCTCTTCCCTTGTACTAAAAATACCGGGTAGATACTGAAGTCCAAGAGATAGGCCATAGGCGCCTGCCTCCATTGCCTCTTCAACCAGTTTCCCCATAGTATTTAGTTCCTCTACCGCAGGGGTCCTGTTTTCCAGGCCCATTACTTTTGCCCTAACAGCGCCATGGGTAACAAGGAAAGCATAGTTGTTTGCCAGTACCTGCCTGCTGGTATCATTGATGTAGTCCCTAAAGGTCTCCCAGTTCCATACTATGCCAGGGTCTCCTATGACCCCCCTTGCGTATTCCTTCCAATCCTTATTTCTAGCTTCAAGGTAAGGGGCAGGGCCAATACCGCATTGTCCCGCCAGTTCAGTGGTAACTCCTTGCTTTAACTTAACTGATTGGAGCTTGTTATCCATGAACGGCACAAGGTCATTGTGGCTGTGCACATCAATAAAGCCAGGGCAGACCATCATGCCTGAAGCATCTATTACATGTGCAGCGTTAAATGAGGTCAGCCTGTCCACAGCTTTAATTACCCCGTTGAGAATGGCTATATCCTTTTGGATGGGCCTGCAGCACCCTGTGCCATCGATTACAAGCCCGTTGCGAATAATTACGTCAAAAAACATTGGTAAGACCCCTTTTGTGTTGTATGTTTGGTTCAGAATCTAATTAGCTGTTAACTGAAAAATTTCCTGCTGAATGCTATAATTGCTCCAAATGTACCGAAATTTACTTGGATCACCATGCACATGTATCACTCCGCAATGTATGGCTCTGCATGCATCGGACAGCATGTATCACAGCATATCGCTCTGCACGTGATCATGTATCGCTCCGTAATTGACACAAGTGCATTGGGCATATATAATGTTATGTGCCCAATACTTTAGCCCTGGGCGGCCTATGCTCTGTTGGTTAAGTATATTTGATTTTGCAGATGTGGGGTGTAAACAAATGGCTGTCAGAAAGGTTATTACAGACAATAGAAAAGCAAGGCATGATTACTTTATTGAAGAAACCCATGAAGCAGGTATTGCACTGCAGGGTACGGAAGTTAAATCCATGAGGCTTGGCAGGGTAAACCTCAAAGACAGTTATGCCCACATTCAAAATGGGGAGCTTATCCTCTCTCATATGCATGTTAGTCCTTATGACAAGGCCAGCCATTTTAACCATGACCCGGTTCGGGACAGGAGACTACTCATGCATAAAAAAGAAATTATGCGCTTGTGGGGCAAGACCCGAGAAAAGGGGCTGACCCTTGTACCGTTAAAACTCTATTTTAATGAAAAGAACAAGGTAAAGGTTGAGCTGGCGCTGGTCAAGGGCAAAAAACTCTATGACAAGCGCGAGGACATCGCCAAAAAGGATGCGGAGCGGCAAATCAGCAAGGCCATGAAAGAAAAGCAGAGGATGTAAGCGCAGGACTTGCAAGGCCAAGATCAAGATATAGTTAAGGTAATATAAACCCATGAGCAGCAAGAGCAAGCAGCCTTAAATGTAAAATTATGGATATTTGTTGGTCCGGTCTTTTAAAAGAGACCGAAATGTGCTATAATATATTTCCTACAACTGAATAATGCTTATACATGGGGGCGTACTGGTTTCGACGGGGGATGTATGAGCAGGAGTAGCGAGTCGAGATCCCACTTGATCTCGTTAAACAGTGGAAAGCCAATTAACTGGCAAAGAAAATTACGCTCTAGCTGCTTAATTAGCAGCTCATCTGCCTTTCCTAAGCCTGTGGGGGAAGTGTCAGGTGTCAAATTAACAGGCTGCCCGATGATGACTTCTCGATAGTCAAAGGGGAGATCAATCGAGATAGCTGACCGCTGAGCCTGGCTGTAGGCGCAGCGAGGGGCGAAACTCCAAACTACAGTCTACACTCGTAGAAGCTCTTGTGGGTACTCTTTCGGACAGGGGTTCGATCAATAAGGGTCGCCCTGGATGGCAACATTCAGGTGCAAACCTGGCTTACATCGGTGAAACCTAAGTGGCATACATTAAAAAGGCCATAAGGCAATACCGAGGGGTGTAAAAAGCCCTGTAGAGACTCAAGGTATAACCTGGTTTTAGATTAACCGGCAGGCCTTGGATGGAGAGTAGCCTGACCTTAATTGGGTCAAGCAAAATAGTGCTTTTCATAACACGCCAGGTACCCAAGTACACAATTGTGAGGTGCTTGGGTAAAGATATAGTCCATGCTGCAGGGAAACCTGCGGAAACAACATGTCCCCTCGCCTCCACCAAATGTAAACAACAATTTTGATACAATGAAAATCCCTTGATTTCAGGGGGTTTTCGTGTTTTCAGGGGCAAAATATGCAGCAAAAAAAGGCCGAATTTTCCCCTTTGCACACCCTTCTGCCAAAAAGTATGCACACCCCGGGTGCAAAATTATGAAGGGGTGTGCATTTTTTGGTTTGGGGTGTGCAAACATTTTAGCAGAAATAAAAATGGTACCAATAGATAGAGCAAAGCCCTTATGATAAAATATGTAAAAAGAAAAGAGCAGGTGAGAAAGGTGAAGTACGTAAAGTGCCCAGCTGCGGCAGATATACCCTGGAGGCGGGCTTTCTTTTGATATTTGCGACAACTGCGGCTGGCAAAACGACCATATGCAAAAGGAAATCAATGATATTTTGATTGACAATCATCATAAAGAGAATTCCTTAACCGGGTGGGTTGAACAATTTATAAACAAATATGGTTAGAATTAGACGGGGAGAGGGGATTTAAAATGGGCAGCAGCTATGGAATTAGTTGTAAAGAGTGTGATTATACAAAAAATTTCAGGATAGGGATTGGGATGATGTACAGCCCCTACAACCTTAGAGATTTTGACTCTAAATTTGCTTTACTCCCCAACCTCATCCGGCCAAAAAAGACCCTTGCACATATTAAAAAACTGCTGGAAGAAGAAAATGCAGAAATTGCAGATGGTTATGGCCATGAAATATACCGTTGTCCGAAATGTGGGGAGTTCCATGGGCGATTCTATCTCCGCTTAGAATATGACGGCGGCAGTTATGAAGTGGAATACAAATGTCCAAAGTGCAAGGCCGGGTTAAAACTAATTGATTACGCTGTCTCGGAGATTGATGGCTGACAGGAGAAAAAAATCAATCTCGAAAATTATCCTTGTCCGAAATGTGGCAAGTATAGTCTATATGAGGGCGGGACTGTATTAATCTTATGGGATTAAACTATAAGCTATATATTTTTTGGTATTGCCTTTATTCGTTTCTTCGTATATGTTAATATGTGGAAAACTATGTTTCTGCAAGGGGGTTATGTAATGGAATATATAACAGCAAAGGAAGCAGCTGCAAAATGGGGCATTTCCCAAAGAAGAGTGCAGGTTCTCTGCGAGCAAAACAGAGTCGACGGTGCCAAGCGTCTTGGCTGGGCATGGGCAATTCCTAAAGATGCTCCAAAGCCAGCCGATGCTAGGCTTAAAAGAGAAAATGGACAAGAAGTCAAGATAATAAAGAGAAATACTAGATCAGGAGGAGTTAACCAGTGAGCGAAAAACTGCAGCGGGTTACCAAACTTTTAAGGGACATGTTTGAGTTGGAGAAATCAGATCTTGACTTTGGCATATACCGGATCATGAATATCCGAAAAAACGAGATCAATAACTTCATTGAAAACACCCTTGCCGGTGAGGTTAACTCCATATTATCAAAATATGCTGCCGACAACAGCCAGGTAAGAAAGCGTATGGAAGAAATTGAGAAGCAGTGTGAAAGCGTAGGGGTTAAGGTAGAGGACAGCAAGCTGAGAGAAGAATATGCCGAATATAAGGCGCAGCTATCCTCCGGCACAGGAGTTGCCAAGCTGGAAAGTGATGTTTATTCAGCTTTATATAACTTTTTCAGCCGTTACTATGATGAGGGAGATTTCATCAGCAAACGCCGCTACAAAGAAGGTGTTTATGCTATTCCCTATGAGGGGGAAGAAGTCAAACTTTACTGGGCCAACCATGACCAATACTATATCAAAACCAGCGAAAACTTCAGGGATTATTCCTTTAAGGTGGATGTACATGGAGAAAAGTATACGATTCATTTTAAGCTTGTTGACGCCAATACCGAGCAAAATAACAACAAAGAAAGCGATGACAAAAAGCGCGAATTCATCCTGTTGGATGAAAACTTCCTGGAAGCGGAGGGTAATGAGCTTACAATAAAATTTGAATATCGTGTTCCTGCAAGTGAGCAGGATAGCGTAAACAAGCTGAAAGATAATACTAAATTAAATAAATCCGCCGTTGATAAAATTAAAGGCGCAATTTCAGAAAATGCCGACTTAAAGCCCTTTGTCTGGGCCATAAATAGCCTCGCCCCAACAGATAAAAATAAGACCCGCACAATTCTGGAAAAGCACCTGGAAACCTATGTTGCCAAGAACACCTTCGATTATTTTATTCACAAAGATTTGCGCGGTTTCTTGAGCAGGGAACTGGATTTTTACATAAAAGCCGAGATAATGCACCTGGACGACCTGGACACCGACAATGAAGTGAAAGTAAATGTCTACCTGGCCAAGGTGAAGGCCATTAAAAAGGTAGGCCGCACCATTATTGACTTTTTGGCGCAAATAGAGGACTTTCAGAAAAAGCTGTGGCTCAAGAAAAAGTTTGTGGTTGAAACAAACTGGTGTATCACCCTTGATAAAATTGACGAGATTTTCTATCCCGAAATCGCTGCAAATGATGCACAACGGCAGGAATGGGTGGAACTGTATGCCATCGATGAGATTGCCGGGGACTTGATGACAGTGGCCTATTCCAATCCGCTGACCGTAGATTTTTTAAAACAGAATAAAAACCTTGTGCTGGATACAAAGCATTTTACAACAGAATTCAAGGAGAGGCTGATTGCAAGCATTGACAATTTAGATGAGGAAACAAACGGCCTCTTAATTCACAGTGAGAATTTTCAGGCATTGAATTTATTACAGGAGAAGTATCGGGAAAAGATTAAGTGTGTTTATATAGACCCGCCGTATAATACTGGAAACGATGGGTTTGCTTATAAAGATAGCTATCAGCATTCGAGTTGGTTAACGATGATGGCGGAAAGAATATTAAGATCCTCATGCTTAATAAATAATTCATCCCCATATTTTATATCAATTGATGAAAATGAAGCAGACAGACTAAATGTATTGGGACGTCAGATATTTGGAAGTCAGCCAATAGGGACATTTATCTGGAAAGGTCGTGCTGGACAAGCTGGAACCATTAGGACACTGTCAAAGCAGCATGAATATATTGCGTGTTTTGCTTTTTTGCCAGAATTAACAGAGTTTAAACAAAAAGAGACTGTAAAAGAAAATGGTCGATACGAGGATGAAAAAGGTGGATACAAGCGAGAACAATTAAGACAATGGGGGCAAGCTGACCGGCGTGAAGATAGACCACAAATGTATTTCGGGATACCAAATCCATTAAATGATGGAATTGAAGTATTTCCTGTTAGAAATGATGGAACAGATGGAAGATGGCGAGTTGGCCAGAAAAAGGCTTTTGAACTCCTTGAGAACGGTGATTTAGATTTTGTTTATGATGATGGTCAGTGGCAAGTCTATCGAAAAATTAGAGATGGGAAAATTACGACTATTCCTTTTGGGACTATTTTGCCTGACGAAACAGCAACAACAGCAGAAGGAACTAAAATTATACAAAACCTTTTTGGATTTAGAGCATTTGATTATCCTAAACCACCAGAATTGGTTAAGCACCTTGTAAATCTCTCTGATTCAATGAATGGGTTTATTCTCGATTACTTCGCCGGCTCCGGTACAACAGGTCATGCAGTAATAAACCTCAACCGCGAAGACGGAGGCAACCGTAAATATATCCTTGTGGAAATGGGCAATTATTTCAACACGGTTACCAAGCCGAGGATTAAAAAGGTTGTCTATGCTAAAGACTGGAAGAACGGCAAGCCACAAAACAGAAATACCGGTGTCTCACAGATTTTTAAATATATCCGTCTGGAAAGTTATGAGGATACATTGAATAATATCGAGCTTAGCCGCACGCCTGAACAGGAGCGGCAATTAAGGATGGACGCAAGCTTCTTTAACGAGTACCTTGTATCCTATATGCTGGACATTGAAAGCAGGGGCAGCCTCTTAAACCTTGACCGCTTTAAGGAGCCTTTTGCCTATAAAATGAAAATTGCCGAGAACAACGAGACAAAAGAAACAACCATTGATTTGGTGGAAACCTTTAATTACCTCCTTGGCCTTGCTGTTACGAGACAAAAAGCTGCTGCCCGTTTTAATGCCGTCCCTGATCCTAAGGGTGAATATGAAAATGCAGTAATGCTCACAGAAGACAAGGAAGGGAAATATACCTTTAAAACAGTGGAAGGCATTATGCCTAATGGGGATAAAGCTCTTGTTATCTGGCGCAATCTTACCAACGATCTGGCAGCCGACAACGCTGCTCTGGATGCTTTCTTTGTGAAATACCGCGCAGAAACAAAGAACAGAGAGTTCGACATTATCTATGTTAATGGAGATAACAATCTGGAAAACCTCAAGAGCGAAAAAGAGCAGTGGAAGGTTCGTTTAATCGAGCTTGAATTTAAGAAGAGAATGTTCGAGGGGGTGTGATGATGGGGGCAAAAAGGACCAAGAAAGCAAATAAAGCCATCAATCTCAATGACTGCCTGGTGCTCAACAAATACTTCCTTTTCCTCTTTGGCAAAAGAGATTTCAGGGAACTGGCGGAAGATATGCGGTCTGCCGATTTGGAAAGGTATAACGAAGAGAACACCTCCTATTTCCATGAATTTATAGTACGCAAGTATGTTAAGCTGGGCTTTTTAAATAAGGACAAGCTGAAGGAATATGATGAAAACATCTTCCGTTATGTCCAGCATATCGGCGAGGGTCGGGGTGGGCTTACCCTCAAATATTTCCAATATCTTGCCCTTCTTTTTACCGAGATGTATCTCGATCGGTACTTCCTGGATAGGGAGAACTTTGTTGCCGACTTAAATAATTTCCTGCATGAATTCAATTCTGGAAGCGATGGAGAAACAATTTCAGATTATACAGCGGACAGCTTGAACAAGCTGGCCTTTATGTGCGCGACGGGTAGCGGCAAGACGTTAATCATGCATGCTAATATCCTGCAATTCCAACATTACTTTAAGAGGGCGCAGGAATATAACAAAAGCTTGACCCTAAATAAAATCATTCTTCTTACGCCTAATGAAGGTTTATCGCACCAGCACATTGAGGAAATGAAGCTTTCAGGCATCCGCTGCCGCCTCTTTGAAAAGGATACCCTGCAGGAAAAAGACGAAGTGCTGGTTATCGACATTAACAAGCTGGAAGAGCAGGGGAAGGTGAAGACTGTTTCTGTGGACAGTTTTGAGCAGAACAACCTTGTCCTTGTTGATGAAGGGCACAAAGGGCTTTCCGGGAATGTGTGGTACGATTTTCGCAGCCGGTTGTCGGAAAACGGGTTTTCCTTTGAGTATTCGGCGACTTTTAAGCAGGCTATCAAGGAGGAAAAAACAAAGTCAGAGACGGAGGCTCTTGCTCATCAGTACGGCAAGGCTATTATCTTTGACTATTCTTATAAGTACTTCTATAACGACGGATATGGCAAGGAATACCGCATTTACAACCTGAAAGAGAGTCTTTCCAAGGAGCAGCAAGAGCTGTATTTAACGGGTTGCTTGCTCAGTTTTTATCAGCAAATGAAAATTTATCAGAGCGATAGAGGGGCCTTTGTCCCCTTCAATATTGAAAAGCCATTGCTTGTATTTGTGGGTAACAGTGTGAATAAAACTGTCAGCAAGGACGAATTAACCGATGTGCAGGAAGTCCTGGCCTTTATTAACGGCTTTACGGCAAACAAAGAAAAGGCCGTAAGCCGGACCAAAATGCTGCTGGATGACAATACCGGGCTCCTTGATGAAAGAGGGCAGGAGCTGTTTTACGGCGATTTTTCCTATCTGCAAAATCTGTTTCAGCGAGATGCCGGCTCTGTTTATGACGATGTGTTAAAAATCGTTTTTGAGGCAACTTCCACAGGCAGGTTACACTTGGTAAATTTAAAGCAGTTGGGCGGAGAAATCGGCTTGCGGATCGGCAGCGACAATGAGTTTTTTGGGGTTATCAATGTTGGCGCCGGCGGCGACAGCGAGCTGATTAAGAATATTGAAAAAGGAAAGACCGGGATTGTCACTGATGATAATCAATTTGAGAACGAGTCCCTGTTTAAAAAAATAAACGACAAAAATTCCAAGATAAACATTCTTATTGGTTCTAAAAAGTTTACGGAAGGGTGGAACAGCTGGCGGGTTTCCACCATGGGGCTGATTAATTTTGCCAAGGGCGAAGGCTCCCAGGCTATCCAGCTTTTTGGCAGGGGGGTAAGGCTCAAAGGTTACGGAAACTGTCTCAAGCGCAGTTCCAAACTGGACTACCCTGTAGCGGTACCTAAAAATATTAGAAAGATTGAAACTCTGACCATTTTTGGTGTAAAAGCTGATTATATGGCCCAGTTTAAAGAGTATCTTGAAAAAGAAGATATGGACTTAAATGACTCTATCAGAGAATTTAAGCTTCCTGTGGTCAGCCGTTTTCCGGAGATAAAGGATAAACTCAAAGTCATTAAAGTTAAAGACGGCATCAATTTTAAAAAGCAATCTCGCCGCCTGATCCTTACCGTCCCAGAGGATGGATTGATGGATAATTTGGTGAAGAATAAGATTAAAATTGATTATAACGCTACCGTACAGAGTATCACTTCGACAAAAGGTGAGGATGTAGATTATCAAAAGGACGAGGCAGTATTGGAAAATAAGCAGATTGCTTTTTTAGATGTAGAAAAGATTTATAGAGAACTTTTACAATACAAAAATCAAAAGGGTTATTACAATATCGGCATTGAAAAGTCATTATTGCCGGAAATCCTTAAAACTAAAGGTTGGTATATTTTATTTATTCCAAAAGCATTAATGGAAATTGATAACTTTGATAAAGTTGCCAGGGTCAACGATATTTGCGTCATGCTCCTGAAAAATTACCTGGACAGATTTTTCAAGTATCATAAAGCTAAGTGGGAAGCACCCTATTTGGTTTACGGGGATTTAAAACCTAATGACAAGAATTTCATTGCTGAGTATAGCATCACCCTGTTTAATAAAGAAAGGTTCGATGAATTCGAACAACTATTTGAAGGAATCAGGGATGTATTGGAAAAAAACAGGCGTCTGGACAAATATCAGGACAAACATCTTAATTTCCGGTATTTTGACTTCCATAGCCACCTTTATACACCTCTTATTTCCATTGACAAGGGCATACGCATTGAGGTCACGCCGGTCAGCTTAAATAGCGATGAAAAGCTCTTTATTGACAGGTTAAAGGAATATTGCGATGCTAATCCGGCAGCTTTTACTCAAAAAAGGATGTACTTACTGCGGAACAAAAGTAAGGTGGGCATGGGTTTTTTTGAAGCGGGAAATTTTTTTCCCGATTATATCATGTGGATTACTGAGACTGACAAGCAGTATATTACATTTATAGATCCTAAGGGAATTATGATGTTGGAGAAAAACATTAATAATCCCAAAATCCAGTTTTACAAAACAATAAAGGAATTGGAAGCCCGGTTGCAGCCATCTTATACGGAAAAACAGATTGTTTTAATTTCCTTTATCATGTCCGGCACACCAGCTGCCGATGCCAGCTCTTTTTATGGAGTCAAAAAAACTGAACTTGAGAGTAGGCATGTTTTATTTTTAGAGGATGAGGACTGTATAGAGAAAATGATGAATAAAGTCAGCAGCGGTTCCCGGAAGTGATTGCCCTAGAAGATTTAGGGGTAACAGAGCCCTTCATAGTCATTGGGCGAGAGGTGGCCACCAAGGCTGGCTACATCGATGTTTTGTGCATCGATGGTGATGGTGTACTGACGGTAATTGAAACAAAGTTGGCTCGCAACTCCCAGATTCGGCGTGAGGTGGTGGGCCAGGTGCTGGAATATGTGGCCCAGCTCAGCAAATGGCGTGCCCATGATGTGGTACAGTCGGCCAACCAATATTTTGCTTCAACGGGTGTCAAAGTGGGGGAGCGAACGGCAACACTTATGGATCTGCTGGTGGCGGACCAGGAGGAAGAATCGGGCGCACTTCCTATGGATTTATATGATAAGATCGAAAACAATTTGCGGAAAGGCATCGTTAAGCTGGTAATTGTCTCCGACAGCATTCCGGAAACCTTGAAGGATACCGTGACCTTTATTAACAGCTTCAGCAATTTTGATATTTATGTGCTCCAAATTCAATCATATCAAAAAGACCAGCTTCAGATTTATGCGCCCACAGTCTTTGGATTTACCCATAAACCTACAGGAGGAGTTACGCAAGATAAAATTCAGTGGGATGAAGAAAGCTTTTTTAAATCACTTACCAATCTTACACCGGAGGCGGTGCAAACCATCCAAAAACTGTATGCATTTACTCAGGAAAATGCCGCGGGTATCCGGTGGGGGGCAGGAAGATCATACTCATCTTTTGGTTATACGGTGGATTTGGTAAAAGAAGAAATTTAATATTTTTGCGGTTTCAAATTCAGGGGATACTGGTATGATTACCTTAAACTTTGGGGTGATGAAAGGGATCATTTCTGATAGTGAACTGCATGCTTTCAGGGAATCGCTTAATGAATTGCCGGAAGTAGAGTTGCCGGCATACATGGTGGATGAAGGGAAATTCCCCAGCATTCCTGTGAAAAGCGTGATCCAGCCCGAAAATTTTGAACGGTTCATTAATGAGGTTCTTCGACTGCAGACACTAGTAAAAGAAAGCAAGGAGAAAAAATCATGAAGGCATATATTATTAAAATAGAACTTGAACACTCAGATCCCCTTATCTGGAGACGAGTCATCATGCCCGCAGGCGCCACTTTTAACCGGCTTCACGATGTAATCCAGACGGTTACAAACTTTCAAAGCGGCTACCCTTCCGGGGATTATCATCTCTATGAGTTTGACCTGCAAGAAGAAAATATTAGGGTAACCAACGATGAGGAAGCTTACCAGGAGCATCTCCATTTCAAAAAGAATCGGAAAATATATGAAGAAAGACTAAAGACAATGCCTCCGGAGCATGCCGAGTTTGAAAAGGCCCATCAGGAAAGACTCAAAATGATAGTGCGTAAACCCACAGGGCTGAAGATTAATGATTACCTCGAGAAGTATAAGGAGATTCGATACCGCTATGATTTCGGGGACGGTTGGCAGTTTGTCATCCAGCTGGAAGATATCGTGGATGATTATTATTTTGGATACCCCACACTGCTTGCTGGAGCGGAGACAGCACCCCCGGAAGATGTGGGAGGCATTCCAGGATTTTATGATTTTTTAGAAGCTTACCGGGACGAAAAGCATCCGGAACATGTAAACAAAGCCAGTTAAATGGAAGAAAAAAGGTGAAAGCTTTGGAAGTTAAAACGTTGACTCCTTTGTGGACCGGAGGTTTTGGAGGAAGAGTGGACCGCATCCATGAAACAGGTATTCTGGGCAGTTTGCGCTGAACATACAACAAGTCCCATGGAGAACGCCACGGTAAAAATGGTTGATTTACACCGGGAAATAAAGGCTGATATCGAGCGATTACACGATTTGAAAAAAGAAATTTTGTGGACTATTAACCAGCTTAATGATGTCAGCCAGCAGCTAATACTGGAGATGAGATATATAAACTGAAGAATTATACATCCCGGCAGGCAACATTAAACCGGACAAAGAAAAAAGCACCGAGCAAATCGATGGTGCGGTAGCTTTGATCATGGCCCTGGACCGGTGTATACGGAATGAAGGTGCAGGAGTAAAGTCGGTATATGACGAAAGGGGTCTTATCTTGTTTTAATTAATATAATGGTTTAGTAAGAAGATCTAATCAATAAATATTGCCAGAATATCCCTTTACAAATACGCTCAAATCATATACAATTATAGCGTAAATGTAAAAAGGGGTTGATAACATGAAGTACAGAGATCGGCTGCAGGAATTAATTAATGAGAAAGACGGTTTGTTATTGGCTAAGGATGCAGATGAAGAAAATATTCCAAGGCAATATGTAGCACTATTTGTCAAAGAAAATATACTTGAAAGAGTTTCAAATGGAGTTTATCTAACACCGGACACTTTTGATGATGAAATGTACAGACTGCAGGCCAAAAACCAAAGAATTATTTATTCACATGAAACTGCTTTGTATTTGCATGATTTGACAGACCGGGATCCTATCCGATGGACCGTAACAGTCCCCTATGGATATAACGCTTCTCATTTAAGAAAAGAAGGAGTAAGGGTTTATACAGTAAAAAAAGACCTTTATCTGATGGGTGTTACGGAAGCGAAAACCGTTTATGGAAGACAGATCAAAATATACAACAGAGAGAGAACGATTTGTGACATTGTGAGAAATCGCAACAACATGGATGTAGCAATTTTAAATGAAGCTATTAAGCGCTATTTGGGAAACAAAGAAAAGAACATTTCATTACTAATGAGATATGCTCAAGAATTAGAAGTTCAAAACATTTTAAGAAAATATGTGGAGATCCTATTATGAAAAATTCCAGACAGCTCAAAGATCTAATTCGGAACATGGCTAAGAAAAAAGGGATTAATGCTCAAATCTTATTAAGAAACTACATGTTGGAGAGGCTGCTTGAAAGGATATCTCTGTCAGAATTTAAAGATCACTTTGTGCTTAAAGGCGGTATGCTTATTGCGGCGGTAGTAGGTATTGACCTCCGTTCGACCATAGATATGGATGCCACCATAAAAAGCTATCCGTTATCATTGGATACGGTTCAAGATATTTTTCATTCGATTCTGTCAGTGCCGATTGATGACGGTGTGAGCATTGTGCTGAAAGATGCAATAACGATACGTGACGAAGCAGATTACACTGGAGTTAGGGTATCGCTTGAAGCTCGGATGGATAATACTCGCATTCCGTTAAAAGTTGATATCACTGCCGGTGATGTCATCATGCCTAAGGAAATGGTCTACACCTTTGATTTGTTGCTGGAAAATAGAAGTATTGATATCCTGGCCTATAATATTGAAACAATAATTGCCGAAAAGCTGGAAACGATCTTGTCCCGGAGCATTGCCAACTCAAGGATGAGAGATTTTTGCTAACGAGTCTTTGTCAAAGTCATGGGAAAAGTATCGAAGGGAATACAGTTATACTGAGGATATTTCCTGGGATAATGTGAAACAGTCAGTATTTTATCTATGGGATTTGATCGATTAAATAACGAAAACAACAAACGCGTGATTGCTTACCTTAAGGGCCGCGGTATTAGCGGGGAAATCATTGATTGGTGCATCCGCACGGGGCGACTGTATGAAAGCCGGAATTACCACAACGCGGTCTTTATCGGTTTTGACCCGCAGGGCATTCCTAAATATGCGACACTCCGGGGAACTTCCGGCAGACGGTATATGGGGGATGCGAATGGAAGCGACAAGCGCTACTCCTTCTCCATTCCGGCAAGAGGCGACTGCTGCAAGCTGCACCTGTTTGAAAGCGCCATCGACCTTTTATCCTACGGAACGGTGGAGCTGCTTTCCGGCAGGGAGTGGCGGCAGGAAAATTGCCTGTCCCTTGCAGGTATTTACAGGCCGAAAAAGAATATTAATGAAAGCACCCCGCCAGCCGCTTTAATGCAATACCTGAAAGACTTTCCTAATATAAAAGTCATTGCCCTGCACCTTGACAACGACGCACCGGGACGGCTGGCGGCTAATGCCATTCAAACCATCCTTTCTCCATCCTATGTTGTTTCCGATGTGCCGCCCAAGCGAGAAAAAGACATGAACGACTACCTGAAAATGATCATTACAAAAAATCCAGTGCACGAAAGATAAAAAAATTAAACCGGCTTTCCTTTGCAGCGTATACAATTACACTCTAACGTGGTATAATATAGAGTGTAATTGTACTGCGAAGGAGGCGGGCATGATGGACAATATCGAAAAAATTCAAGAGATGCTTGCGCAGAACAATGGAATAATTACCGCTTCACAGATTACGGAGGCCAATATACCAAGACATTATCTGAAAAAAATGCTGGACATGGAGCTCCTGACCAAGGTTGACAGGGGGATTTATATCAAGCCGGAAATGTGGGAAGACGAAATGTATATATTGCAGTACAAGTACAGCAGAGGCATTTTTTCTCACGAAACGGCTTTGTATATTCATGGCCTGACGGACAGGACACCTATGAAATATACCATGACATTTCCCTACGGGTATCATGTGCATTCTCTAAAAGAAGAAAATGTAAAAATTAAAAAATCCGTCAAGGATCTATACGATCTTGGGTTGACCAATGGCGTTTCGCCCTGTGGCAATCCGATACGTCTGTACGACATGGAACGGACGCTTTGCGATATTGTCAAGGGCAATAACACTTGTGATATCCAGATTGTGAATCAGGCCATGAAGCAGTACGCAAAGATGCCGGGGAAGAATATCACACAGCTTTTTGAGTACGCCGAGAAAGTGCGGGTGAAGCCTAAAATATTGAACTATATGGAGGTTTTGCTATGAAAACGAACAACCCGATGCAACTGAAAGCATATATAAAAAAGAAAGCCGCCGAAAAAAACATTTCCGCCCAGCTTGTCATGCAGAACTATATGCTGGAGCGGCTGCTGGAGCGTATTTCCGTATCCAAATATCAATCCAATCTGATCTTAAAAGGCGGTTTTTTGATTTCTGCCATTGTTGGACTGGATACAAGGGCCACGATGGATTTGGATGCCACAATCAAAGGTTTTGACGTTACGCATGATACCGTCAGGAGAATTTTTGAGGAAATAGGCTCCGTTCCCATTGAGGATGATATCAAATTTGAAGTGCTGAATACGTCCGACATACGGGAAGGCGACGATTATCCGGGAATCAGAGTGTCTTTGAGGGCCAATTATCCTCCGCTGGCTGTTCCGCTTTCCGTGGATGTTACGACTGAAGACAAAATCACCCCCAGAGCAATAGAATACTCCTTTAAACTTCTTTTTGAGGACAGAACGATCAAAATCATGGCCTACAATATGGAAACGGTACTTGCGGAAAAGCTGGAAACTGTAATAACCCGTGGAATTGCGAATACAAGACCAAGAGATTTTTACGATATTTACATCCTGTATCAGCTCAGAGGCCATGAATGCGATAAAACGGTGTTGAAAAGCGCTTTAGTGGAAACTGCTTCCAGACGAAAAAGCATTTCTCTCATGTCAAATTACAAAACAGTGTTGGAAAACATCGCCGCAAGTAAGCAAATGAAAGGCTTTTGGAGAAAATACCAAACAGATTTTGACTATGCGAAGGACATTAATTTTACGGATGTCTGCCATATGATTGTCCGAATTTTTGCTGAAATTGGTTTTTAAGAGATACAATAAAACTCTATCATCTAGAAATATTGAGTTTAGTTGTGTCCTATGAGGCAATAGGAGATTTGCTGTTGTAGTGGTTATAAAGTGACGTGAACGGGCATTGCGCTATAAAGAAGATTATGAAAGAAGGTGTGAAGATGGGTAAAGCAGGTGCAAAGTTTTCCGAAGTGAAAGAGCTTTTAATGAAAGATGAAGAATTTAAAACGGAATATGAAAAGCTTAAACCGCGCTATGATGTGATTTCGCAAATCATTGAAGCGCGAACCAGCCAAAATATTACCCAGGAAGAATTGGCGCTTCGGGTTGGGACCCAGAAATCCAATATTAGCCGCCTGGAAAGCGGAACGTATAATCCATCCCTTGACTTTTTGGCTAAAGTTGCCCGGTCCCTTGGGAAAGAGGTACAGATCATAGATACTTGATCATCAGAGCTGACGCATGACTATAACCCTTAGCTATACCAGTAGATAAGAAAGAATTAAAAAAAAATTTTTTGGCTCTTTCGCATCGAGCGATATGCCAGGGCGATGGCTTCTAAGCGGCGGATACATTTGCCCGCTTATAGCTGTCGTCAGCATCATAGTAATACCAGGGAAGAACCATAAGGGCATTGAGTAGTTCAATCCCGGCACGCCCGTACCCCCTTCTTCGAACCATTTTAATTTTATTGTTGGTGCCTTCCATCGGCCCATTGCTGATCTTTGGGTATAGTAAACAGTTTTTTACAGCATTGTAGTCCTTCT
>JBFLYC010000020.1:0-64325 GCA_040756735.1 Bacillota bacterium
GAGCAAGTAAATAAGGAGCACTAAATTCATGTTTATCAAAAAATACTTCTAATTTAAAATCATTTAATTTCATTTCATCTTCACCAAACTTTCCTTTTTTAACTTAATTGTAATTTATAATTGATTAATATAAAAGGTAGCACCATTCTTATTCTGAGAATTAGCTAATTAGTCGATTACTTTTCTTGACGCTTTGTAGACGCATCAGAATTATAATTTGAGCAAGAATAAGCAAGGAGAAGGGAGAAGTAAAAACGATGTTGAAGAACATGGACATAGAAGCTGCCATGACAATTAAGCTGGATAACCAGTTGCCGGAAATGCCGGAATTCGTGCCGGGAATCAGACGGGCGCCCCATAGGGGGTTTTCCTTAAACCAAAAACAAACTGAAATTGCCCTTAAAAACGCACTGCGGTATGTACCGGAAGAATTTCACGATATTGTTGCGCCGGAGTTTCTGGAAGAACTGTTGACCAGGGGGAGGATTTACGGTTATCGCTTCAGGCCGCCTGGACAGATCAAGGGAAAACCGATTGATAAGTATAAGGGGAACTGTATTGAAGGAAAAGCTTTTCAGGTGATGATAGACAACAATCTGGATTTTGATGTTGCATTGTATCCTTATGAGTTGGTTACCTACGGAGAGACAGGCAAGGTCTGTCAGAACTGGATGCAGTACCGCCTTATTAAAAAGTACCTGGAAGTAATGACAGACCACCAGACACTGGTAGTGGAGTCCGGCCACCCCTTGGGCCTCTTTCGCTCCAGGCCTGACAGCCCCCGGGTGATAATTACCAATGCACTGATGGTTGGCATGTTTGATAATGTGAAAGATTGGAATATAGCGGAACAAATGGGTGTGGCCAACTACGGTCAGATGACTGCCGGCGGCTGGATGTATATAGGCCCTCAGGGAATTGTCCACGGCACATTCAACACCCTTTTAAATGCAGGCCGCATGAAGCTGGGAATCTCCGGAGATCAGGATTTGAGAGGCATGATTTTTGTTAGTTCCGGCCTGGGAGGCATGAGCGGCGCACAGGCCAAAGCCATTGAGATTGCCAATGGGGTAGGCGTTATTGCCGAGGTGGACTACTCACGGATTAAAACGAGGCATGGCCAGGGTTGGGTCAATTTGATGTCTGATAACCTGGAGGAAGTATTCAGGTGGGCAAAAGAATATGCTTTAGCTGAAAAAGCTGTTTCTATTGCTTATCATGGGAACATTGTGGATTTGCTGGAATACGCAGTGGAAAAAAATATAAAGATTGATCTTCTTTCCGACCAGACATCCTGTCATGCGGTCTATGAAGGCGGTTACTGCCCGCAGGGACTTACCTTTGAGGAAAGAACAGAAATGCTGCGCAGTGACAGGGTAAAATTCAATGCCCTGGTGGATGAATCTCTGCGCAAGCATTTTAAGCTGGTTCAGGCACTGGTGGAGCAGGGCGCCTACTTCTTTGATTACGGCAATGCTTTCTTGAAGGCTGTCTTTGATGCCGGGGTGAAGGAGGTCTCAAAAAACGGTGTAGATGAAAAAGACGGCTTTATTTTCCCCTCCTATGTGGAAGACATCATGGGCCCAGAACTGTTTGACTATGGGTACGGCCCCTTCCGCTGGGTATGTTTAAGCGGCAAACCTGAAGACCTGAGAAAGACGGACAGGGCTGCCATGGAGTGTATCGACCCCAACCGCAGGGCCCAGGATCGGGATAATTATGTCTGGATCAGAGATGCGGAGAAAAACAAACTGGTAGTGGGGACACAGGCCAGAATCCTGTATCAGGATGCCATGGGCCGAACCAGGATTGCTTTGCGATTTAACGAGATGGTTCGTAACGGTGAGGTAGGTCCGATTATGTTAGGTCGTGATCATCACGACACCAGCGGCGCTGATTCACCTTTCAGGGAAACAGCCAATATCAAAGACGGCAGCAATGTGATGGCTGACATGGCTACCCAGTGTTTTGCCGGCAATGCCGCACGTGGCATGAGTCTGGTGGCGCTCCATAACGGTGGCGGAGTTGGAGTCGGCAAGGCCATTAACGGGGGGTTCGGTATGGTACTGGACGGCAGCAGACGGGTTGACAATATACTCAATTCAGCCATGCCCTGGGACGTGATGGGTGGTGTGGCCAGAAGAGCCTGGGCCCGCAATGAAAACTCCATTACAACCAGTATGGAATATAACCGCGAGAACCAGGGGACTGATCATATTACACTACCCTACCTTCCCCGGGAGGGTTTAGTGGAGGAACTGGTAGAAAAAGTCTTTGCCAATAAATGAAATCAAATTGCACTCAGCTAGGAAAGTGCCCGGTCTAAATGAAGTGCACCCAATATGTTAGACACAAAACTAACATTTGAAGGTGCACTTTTTTCATTCTTTTCGTTCAGCTGCAAGAGAATTAAATATTTCTTTTATTTTACAGGTTCTGATTAAGAGGAATGTGGCACAGGTATCAAGAATATGTGAAGAAAAGGTTTCTAAGGAGGCAGTCGGGGATGAGTCTGATTGAGGTCAAATTATTTAACACCCCTACTGTATACAAAAATAATGTAAAAGTACTGTTTCCATTCCGTAAAGCGGAAGCATTATTTTACTACATGCTCATTAACCGCCAGGCCAGCCGCGATGAACTGGTCAATTTGCTGTGGAGCGAGTTGGATGAAGAAACAGCAAAAAAAAATCTCCGCAATGCAATTTATAAAGTAAAAAAGGTGGTTCATCCAGATATTTTGCTGTCACCGAAAAAATCAGTTGTGCTGCTCAATGCCGACATTGCCATGGAAATAGATATCAATACATTTAACAACAAGGGGCAAAAAGGGCTGCAGGCTTATACCGGCCCGTTTCTTAAAGGGTTCTTTTTGAAGGACGGGGAGAACTTTGAAAACTGGATGCTGCAGAAGCGAGCCCAGTATCAAGATCGGTATATCAAGATGCTTTATGAACAGATCGAAGCCAGGCAGGGCGATAGTCTTCCGGTAGATGAACTGGCTCTTCGCATTATTGAAACCGATGAGTTTGATGAGAGGGCATATCGGATCCTGATGAGGCATTACGCTGATGCAGGTGTGTATAATAAAGCTATTGAGCTCTATCAGCAATTGTCTCAAACCTTAAAAGATGAACTGGGTATACAACCGGAGGAATTGACCACTGCACTTCATTTAGAAATCATCAATGAACGAAACCAGATCAATAAAGCAACCAACACGGAAAGGGAAGCATTCTTTTTTGGACGGAGAGAGGAACTGGCCAGCTTACAAAATAGCTATAACTTGCATCATAAGAGGAGTAAAACCACTGCGGTCATGATTCTTGGCGAAGCAGGAATCGGGAAGACCAGGCTTAAGGATTTCTTTTTTAAAAACCTTGCGGTTGACTACTATTTGTTGGAATCATTTTGTTACCAGGCTGAAGAAGAGTACCCGCTCAAACCCTGGCATCCTATTTTTTCCCGCATGGTGGAGGTCATTATCAAGGAAAGCATCAATCTACCACCAGTCTGGATAGGTGGGCTGACAACGCTTTTTCCGTCTTTTGCCCGTATTCAGATGGCCAAGCCGATTGAGCAAAGAGAAACCCAGATTGCCTTTACATACCAGTCGGCCATGGAAGCCATTTTGGGTATTGTAGCTGCCATCAGCAGGGAAAAAAAGCTGATATTGGTTTTTGAAGATATGCAGTGGATGGATGACATGAGCCGTCAACTGCTTAAAAGTATACTGCTTGCCCCTGACATTAATATCTTTTTTGTCGGCACATGCAGAAACGGGTATGAAGCGAAGATTGACGGGTGGCTTACACCATTGGTCAAGGAAGACCGGTTGGAAAAAATCCACCTTGAACGGTTTTCCATGGTCGAAGCAAGAGATTTTGTCCGGTTGCTTCTACCAGACAGAGAACTGGAAGAACAAGAGTTCCAAAAAATATACCATGAAACAGAAGGCAATACTTTCTTCCTTGTGGAATGTCTCAACAGTATCAAAGCCAATGGTCAGTTTGACAAAATGTCTTCCAAAATGCTTGATATTTTACAAAGCAGATTTTTGGATGTATCCGTTGAAGGGATGAAGCTGCTGCACCTCTTGTCTATGTTTTTTCATCGTGTTCAGGTGGATATTTTGTCTGACCTCACAGGAAAAGATGAGCTGGACCTAATGGATATCCTCAGTGAACTGGTAGGTAAAGGGTTAATCAGGGAAGTTATTGAACCCCAAAAAATCAGTGTTGAATTTACTCACCAGAAATTAAGGGAATATATTTACGTACACCAGTCCGAATTTAAAAAACGGCTTCTCCATGAGAAAGTGGCGCAGGTTTTGGAACGCAGGTTGAAAAATGATTACCGTGATATGCTTCATTATTCCAAACTGATTCACCATTTCACACATGCGGGAAACAATGCTGCAGCGCTGCAATATCACTTAAAAAACCTCACTATCTACCTGGACTACTGTCATGAGCTGTTTCCTGAAATTATTGATGTGCCCGGTAAACCTAAGCGGACTTTCTCCATCAGTGAAGAACAATTGCAGAAATATTTCTCCGAAGTGGAAAGCATACTGCAGCGCCTTGACTGTGATGATGATGATGGCAGGATTATTCAAGACAGGATGACCTACATGTATATGAAAGGGCGCCACTTGATCCGTCAGGGAGAATACACAACTGGTGTGCAGTTGATCAAGGATTTAATCCGAGCGGCTGAGGAACAACAAAACAGTGACTTTTTGCTGAAAGGATATTTGCAGCTTGTTTATCACTGTATACAAACCCACCGGGTTAAGGAGATGAGCGAATTCCTTCAGTATGCGCAGCAAATTAATGAGCAAAGCCCGCGTTTTGAGACCGGCGGCATATTGCTGCGGCTGACCGGACTCTGCCATATGATGTCGGGAGAGCATCAGAATGCGGAAAGATTCTTTAGGCAGTCCATTCTCTATTTTAGCAAAGATAAGAAGACAATGGAAAAATATGCCCTGAATATAGCTGCCTGCTACAACTATCTGGGAGAAATCCGCAGGTACGCACGGGAGTTTGACCAGGCGCTGCAATGTTATCATCAGGCGCTAAGTATCTGCAAGGATACAAAGGTCTATAAATCATATAGTTTTTTTAACACCTGTGCCGGACAGGCAGCCATGGACATGGGAGATGATGCAGGGGCATTGTCTTATCTTACTCAGGCGATAAAATACTACGAAGAATCTGATTTGGCATGGCGCCGTTCCATTGCCGAAGCATACCTTTCCTTACTCCTGATCAAGCAGGGTCAATATGCTGCGGCATGCCAACATCTCTGTACTGCAGATATTTATGCTGCAAAAATGCAAAATCCTTACGAGTCAGGACTGGTTATGTTGGTGAAAGGCAAAATCAGGGCATTGATGGACCTGGACCACGAACTGGCAGAAGTATTTAGAGACAAGATCAATAAACCGGTTCAACACTATTGTGCAGGAAGCCTGGCTATATTTAAACACATAAGCTACTGTTATGAGGTGGATGCGGTCAAGTCTTTATTTAGTGAGTACAGCTAAACGCATAAATTTTTCAAATCGACATTCTATTGACGAAAAACTTTTATAATACTTATAGAATGGGGGATAGGGCAAACCTTTTCTCTCAAAAAAAAAGAAGGAGGTTCGTCTATGGAATTAAAAACCAATCAACAACCGCAGACCATCTTCAGTACACCCAATATTCTTAAGTTTCTTCTCTTTAGCGCAGTTGGTATTTTCATGTTTTTTATTCCTATCACTATTAATGCCAGAACATCTATTCCGCTGGACCACATTGTTTCAGAAATCAGGGCTAACCTGCTTTCCTATGCCAGGATATACGCCTTGATTGTGATTGTTCTGGGCGGCCTGTATCCTTTTATCAAGAAAACCTGGAACAAAACAACGGTAACCATGATTTTTTCCATTCTAAAACTGTTGGGTATTGTTATTGCATTCATGGTTTACTTTGCCGTTGGCCCAGAGTGGATGTTGGCCAAGAATATGGGTCCCTTCCTGCTCAACTCTCTGGTTGTTCCCGTAGGACTTATTGTACCTATTGGCGCAGTATTTCTGGCCTTTTTAGTCGGATATGGCTTGCTGGAATTTGTGGGCGTCATTATGAAACCTATCATGCGGCCAGTCTTTAAAACACCGGGCCGGTCGGCCATTGACGCTGTTGCATCCTTTGTAGGCAGCTATTCCCTGGGTCTTGTAATTACCAACCGTGTTTTCCGTGAAGGCAAGTATACTGTCAGGGAAGCGTCTATTATTGCCACCGGTTTCTCCACTGTTTCGGCTACCTTTATGATTATCGTGGCCAGGACTCTTAACCTGATGGAGATGTGGAATCTCTACTTCTGGTCAACACTGGTGATCACTTTTATTGTAACTGCTATAACCGTGCGTATCTGGCCTTTGAGTAAAAAGTCAGATACCTATTTTGACGGTGTGGGACAGCCGGAACCCTCATTGCAGGGCAACCTGTTTCAAAACGCCTGGGCAGAAGGGTTAGCCGCCGCAGCCAAGGCACCCGGCCTTTTACAAAGTGTTCAGAGTACGTTATCCGAAGGTTTTCGCATGGCGATGAGCATTCTGCCTTCTATTATGGCTGTGGGTTTGATCGGTCTGGCATTGGCGGAATATACACCGTTATTTGATGTGTTAGGCTATATTTTCTATCCCTTTACAGCAGTGCTGCAAGTTCCGGAACCTTTTCTGGCGGCCAAAGCCATCTCCATGAGCATAGCCGAAATGTTCCTGCCGGCTCTGCTGGCAACAAACGCTCCTTTGGCTACAAAATTTGTGGTAGGTGTGGCCTGCGTGTCTTCAGTGCTGTTCTTTTCTGCATCTATTCCCTGCATCATGGCCACCGATATCGAAATCTCCGTTACCGAAATGGTCATTATCTGGCTGGAGAGATGTATTCTCACCATACTTATTGCCGCGCCTTTAGCCATGATCTTGTTCTAAGCAGCTTAGCATAATTCAATTAGCTGGTTAAGTAGGATAATGAGAAAGCGCCTGCTTTATGAGGCGCTTTCTCTATTGGAAGTGGATTGTGCTTTGATGAGCTGGTCAACTATGCCCTGGTCCGCCAGGGTAGTAGTATCGCCTAATTCTCTGTTTTCTGCAATGTCTCTTAAGAGGCGGCGCATGATCTTTCCGCTTCTTGTCTTTGGCAGTTCGACAGTAAAGAAGATATCCTCAGGTCTAGCTAGTGCACCTATCTGTTTAACCACATGCTGCTTCAGTTCAGCTGCCAGTTCATTGGTTGCAGCAAATCCTTCTTTGAGGGTCACGAAGGCTGAAATGGCCTGACCTTTAAGATCATGTGACCTGCCGATGACAGCAGCTTCCGCAACTGAAGGATGGTCAACCAGAGCGCTTTCTACTTCCATAGTACCGATACGATGTCCGGAGACGTTGATTACGTCGTCTACCCTTCCCATGATCCAAAAATAACCGTCTTCATCAATGCGGGCGCCGTCGCCTGTAAAATAGGTATTTTCGAACCTGCTCCAGTACTGGAAAACGTAGCGTTCAGTATCACCATAAATATTGCGCAGCATAGCCGGCCAAGGTGACTTAAGGACAAGGAAGCCCCCTGAGCCTTTGGGAACAGGATTATTTGCAGCATCTACTACCTGTGCGTTAACCCCTGGAAAGGCAACAGTCGCTGAACCTGGTTTTAAAGAAGTAACGCCCGGCAAAGGTGCAATCATAATCATACCTGTTTCAGTTTGCCACCAGGTATCTACTATGGGACATTTTTTGCCTCCGATATGTTCATAGTACCAGGTCCAGGCTTCAGGGTTGATGGGTTCGCCAACTGTTCCTAAAAGCCTCAGAGATGACAGGTTTTTTGATTTTGGCCATTGGGGCCCCCATTTCATGAAAGCTCTAATGGCGGTTGGGGCCGTATAAAAGATGGTGACCTTATATTTTTCAATAATCTCCCAGAAACGGTCTTTTTGCGGCCAATCGGGACTTCCCTCGTACATGACCACAGTTGCGCCGTTAGCTAAAGGACCGTAAACAATGTAGCTGTGTCCCGTAATCCAGCCGATATCAGCCGTACACCAGTAGATATCATTTTCTTTGAGGTCAAAAACCATTTTATGTGTGGCTGCTACCCCTGTCAGATAGCCGCCCGTAGTATGGACGACCCCTTTGGGTTTGCCCGTTGTTCCGCTCGTATATAAAATAAACAGCATATCTTCTGCATCCATTTCTTCGGGCGGGCAGCAGGGATTAGAATTTTCCATTAACTGATGCCACCAGAAGTCTCTGCCATCCTGCATGGCGGCCAGACCCTTGTCACCTATACGGTTGACTACTACAACGTGTTCTACTGAGGAAGTGCCTTCTAAAGCAGAATTTACATTGTGCTTTAAGGGAATGATGGCTCCCCGCCGATAACCGCCGTCTGCAGTAATAACTAGTTTTGACTGGCAGTCCTTTATTCTATCCTGGAGGGCATTGGGGCTAAAGCCTCCGAAGACAACACTGTGGATAGCTCCTATTCTGGCACAAGCCAGCATGGCAATGGGCAATTCGGGTATCATGGGCATATACATGGTTACCCTGTCACCTTTTTGAATGCCAAGGTCTTTAAGGACATTGGCAAAAGAGTTAACCTCATGCGCAAGTTGATGATAGGTCAGGGTTCTTGTGTCCCCAGGTTCTCCTTCCCAGATTATAGCAGGTTTGGTCTTTCGGGAATTATTTAGATGCCGGTCCACACAGTTATGGGCTGCATTGAGTTTTCCACCTGCAAACCATTCTGCAAAAGGGGGTTTCCAGTCTAAAATTGTATCCCACTTTTTAAACCAGTCTAATTCCCCGGCTTGTTTTGCCCAAAAAGCCAGGTAATCTCCAGCTGCTTCGCTGTAAATCTCATTATCTTGTACATGAGCCTGGGCAGTAAAATCTGATGAAGGTTTAAATATTCTCTCTTCCTTCAAGAGAGCCTCCAGAGTTTTTTCCGATGCGTTCATTTAATGAGTCTCCTTCCATCAATAGGTTTAGTTGTGAAATAGTTTTCCTTTTATAATATAGGCAATAGCTTATTAAATAAAGCAAAATGAGGCTAAAGGCGGGTAATGCCTGCTGACAGGTCAGTTTTGCAGGATATTTGGATGACATAAAGAAAAACCCCTGATTTTGAAATAATCAAGGGTTTAAGCTTTTTAGTCGTTTCTCACTTTTTTATTCTCCTAAAATACATAACTCCTGAAATTTGTTTACTGCTTCGCTGCTGACGTTTTGCCCAATTTTTACAGAGAATATGTTGGCTGCATGGGACATAATGTCAGGATCATCTGTGGCACATGTAACAAAACCTACAGCATTGAACAATTTCTCCATTAGACTCCGGTACTGCCATACCGTTAGCCCAGTTGTTTTTAAATCCCAGTGCCAGACGAATTCGTTGGTAATGATAATATTATCTTCAAAGCGTCCTCCGGAAAATGCCAGATGTAGAATTTTAGAGGCGAGCTTGTATTTACGCCACTGGGGGCTTACTTCAATGCTGCCTAACTCCAGGAGCTGGGGCAGGCTTTTATGACTCCATCTCTGGAATTCATCCGGTGGGTGAATTGTCATATATGCTACAATAGTATCCTGCCAGAGCGCCACAAAAACCTTCCCTGTTGGAAGAGAGGCTATATCTTCAAGGGCTTTCTTTTGTTTATAAGGGGGTCTGAAGGTTTTCAACCCATCGTCCATATTCATATTAATGAGCATTTCCCAGGGGACAGGACCCTGGATGATTACAGTACCGGCTCCAGTTTGGGCAATATCCCATTCAAAATCTGAAGGTTTTTCCTGTAGCGCTGTTTTACCCTGACTTGCTCTTTGACCACAACCGTTAACCATTTGCAACATACTGCTCACCCCCTCATAGCATTTTTTTACACCGGAAATCTGAAATTCCTTCTACCTTTATTATACGTATAGGGGAATAGTTCCTCAACATGAATTATAAAAAAATATTATATAATCGATATGACCAGATTATATAATAAGGTTTTTTTTCAGGCGTAAAAGACTTAGCTTGTTCTTTTCGGATATGTCTTTATGTTTCGGATTCAGTGGATAATCGCCTGGGTCATCATCCATTTTTTCTGGCAGCCTGACAGGGCTTACTTCTTGCCACTTGTGCAGCCAGGTACTTGGCATATCAATAGGTAAAGGACGATTTGCGACCTCTGCCCAAACCATGGCCCATGCTCTTGGAACAACACGCCAGATATCATAACCTCCCCCTCCAACTGCTACCCAGCGTCCTTCACAATATTCATGGGCAAGGTTGTGGGTTAATTGTGGAATTTCCCTCAAAGCCCTGGTTGTTAGTGATAAATGAGCCAATGGATCTAAAAAGTGATTGTCACATCCGTTTTGGCTGATTATTAGATCAGGTTTAAACCTTTTAGTAATTGAAACCAGCAAGTCTTCTAGACATTCAATATAAGACGTGTCGTGGGTATAAGGTTCCAAAGGAAGGTTAATACTATAACCTGCTCCCCTGTCAATACCCAGCTCGTCAATGCTGCCGGTACCGGGAAAAAGGTATGTTCCGCTTTCATGGATGGACACAGTAAGTACTTCCGGGTTGTTGTAAAACAGCCACTGAACCCCGTCACCATGGTGTGCGTCTGTATCGATGTACATAATGCGGGCTTTGTATTTTTGGAGCGCCCAGGCTATGGCCGCTGCCGCATCGTTGTAAATACAAAAACCGGAAGCCTTGTCAAATTGGGCATGGTGAAGACCTCCACCAATATTGAGGGCATGTTGGACTTTATTTTCCATTACCAGTTCAGCAGCTTTAATGGTTGCACCGACAACCAGACTTGCAGCATGATGCATACCCCGGAAAATCGGGTTATCCCCTGTTCCTAAACCGTAGCTGAGAGCTTTGCCTGAAGCTGTTCCTGTCAAGCCTGCTGCCTGGACCATCTCTATATAGAGTGGGTCATGGACCAGTTCCAGCTGGTCAAGGGCAGCATAATTAGGCTGCACAATATCTTCCGGTTGAAGTAGCCCTGCGGCCTCAAGCAGTTCAGTGGTTAGTTTTAACCTCAAAGGGTTAAAAGGATGCTGCTGTGAAAATTTGTAATCAAGAAATTCATGGGAATAAATATAAACTCCTTTGCCGGCCATTTTAAATGCCTCCATCCATGGGCCAGGTAACGGTAAAACCTGCTTTTTTAATCTCGCTGACAATGTGTTCCGGCATGATTGTAGCAATGCGCATGGATAGCAGGGTGTGTCCTGGCTTTTTCTTGGATTTCCTGAGAAATACACTATTAATATTAATTCCGTAGTTTTTGATTATTCCTGAGACATCAGCCAATATGCCCGGGCGGTCAACAAATTCAATTGTTATTAAAGATCCTGGGTTTGTTGCTCCCATCAGCTCCACAAGAGAACGCAGCAGGTCGGTTTCCGTTACAATTCCCACCAGTTTTTCATCTTTGATAACCGGCAGACAGCCAATCTTATGCTCATAAAGGATACGGGCAGCTTCATCAACAGAGTCTAAAGGGTGAGCAGTGATAATGTTAGCTTTCATTATGTCCTTTACTTTTTTTGCTTTAAGGAGGTCAAGGTCTTCAGGCACAAAAATGGATGGTTTGGCATCTCTTAAATCCCTGTCTGAAACAATACCCGCAAGCCGGTCACCTTCTACCACCGGCAAATGCCGTATGCGGTTTTCCTTGGCTTTTTGGAGAGCATCAAGAACACTGTCTTCAGGTTTTAATGTAATTAGATTTACCCTCATAACATCTTCTACCAACATGTTTTTCACCTCTTTATCATTTTTATCATTAAATATATGACTACATGATTAAGTTGGGATCGACTTTTATACTGGTTAACTCTTGATTAAATATATTCTATTAATTATTCAGACTTCCTTTTGAGATTCTGTTTACTTTGGGGGCATTTCCGGTATACAATAATCTGGAGGTATAAAAAAGGACAAGATATGTGACCTGAGCTGGCTTGATTATAGATTTATCAAGCTATTAAGTTAAAGAAGGGAGTTAAGGATTGTGGAATTAAAAATCATGCTGGGTATCATTGGTGTTTTGGTTTTGTTTGCTATTTTTACTTACAACCGTTTAATTACTCTCAGGAATGCTGTTAAAAATGCATGGGCCTCCATCGAAACCCAACTCCAGCGCAGGTATGACCTTATACCTAACCTGGTGGAAACCGTAAAAGGGTATATGGCACATGAGAAGGATGTTTTAGAAAGTGTAACTAAGGCACGCACGGCTTTTATGAATGCTAATTCTGTTAAAGAGGCTGCCCAGGCAGAAAACATGCTGTCTGGAGCTTTAAAAACCCTCTTTGCAGTTTCGGAAAACTACCCACAGCTTAAGGCTTCCCAAAATTTTCTGATGCTGCAGGAAGAACTCGCAGGCACAGAGAACAAAATCAGCTATGCCAGGCAGCGCTATAATAATTCTGTGATGGACTACAATACTGCCATTCAAAAATTTCCTGCCAATATATTTGCCGGTATGTTCAACTTCAGGCAGGAAGAGTTCTTTGAGGTTGATAATCCAGATGCCAGGAAGGCTGTAAAGGTTAAATTTTGATGATAGTCTAAATTCTAATGGTATTAATTCTAAGGCTATGGAAGGTATAGAACCATGCAAATATATCAACAAATAAACAGGAATAAAAGGAATACATTTTTGTTCCTCTTTGTTTTTATCCTGCTGATAATAGCCGTTGTCTATGCTGTAAGCTATTCCTTGTCGCCGGAATCAGCTTATATAGTGGCAACGATAGCTTTTTTAATTTCTGTGGTAGGAAGTTTTTTTACTTACTATTACAGTGACCAGATGCTGCTAAAAATGGCCAATGCCAGGCCCGTATCAAGGGAAAGGGAACCTTTCCTCTATCATACCATTGAGGGGGTTGCCATAGCCTCAGGAGTGCCTACTCCCAAGGCTTATGTCATTGAATCCGATGTGCCAAATGCCTTTGCAACAGGTAGAAATCCTCAGAATTCTGCTGTTGCTGTGACCAGAGGACTGTTAAAACTCATGAACAGGGAAGAGCTGGAAGGTGTAATTGCTCATGAGATGGCCCATATTAAAAACTATGACATCCTGTTTTCCACTATTGTGATTGTTTTAGCAGGTACCCTTGTTTATGTTTCAGCCATACTGCGCCGGGCTTTCTTTTATGGAGGAGCCAGAGGAGGCGGACGCGGCAGGGGAGGCAGCAAAGGCAATCCCATAGTAATGATAGTAGGCATAATTACCATTGTCCTGGCACCTTTAATAGCAAAACTGATCCAAATGGCCATGTCGAGAAGCAGGGAGTATCTGGCTGATGCTACTGCAGCCAGAACTATAGGTTATCCGCTCGGTCTTGCTTCTGCCCTTGAAAAACTTGCTAATTATAGTAATCCTGATAGGGTGGAACGAGAAGGGTTTGCTAATGAAGCCACTGCTGGACTATTTATCATTAATCCCCTCTCCAAGAACCTTAATGTTGATTCCGTGTTCAGCACCCATCCGCCCATTAAAAAGAGGATTGAAGTTTTGCGGAAAATGTAAATTTCCAAAGGGAGCCAATTAGGCTAATGAAAGAACTAATTAGAGAGGTTTTTGAATGCAATTTATGTTCTGACATAGCAGCGTTTGAAAAGACTTTTTATTACAACAATCCAAGCCCAGAGATTGGGATATTAATGCAGAATCCCGCATTCCCAAGTAAAAAAGAAAAATCTGAACTTCAAAATGCTATTACTTTTGAAGAACAGATTCAAGTCCAGGTGAAATATCTTAGGGAATGGGTCTCAAATTCAGGGCACTTTTTTAAGCCGTTTTTTATCCTTTTGAAACAAAAAGGGTTAATTTCATATGATGAACTGGCAAATTACAGATACTCAGGTGGGTATTTATCGGACTTTTATTTCTTTGATGCAGTTAAGTGTAGGTCTGTAACAAAAGATATAACGCTGGAGCATTTTACTAATTGTTCTCGTTTTGTTGAGAGAGAACTAGATCAATTATCAAAGATAAAGATAATCTTTTCTTTTAGTTCTCGTACTTGGGAGCATTTCAAAGAAAAATTTAATCCAAGATTGGTTAAGAAAGACGTCCAACTAAATAATATGAAAGTCACATCTGCTCATGGCCACCATTTTAGTATTTTATACAAAAATCGGATCATATATGTGATACCATTGGTTCATATGAGTGAAAGGATATTTAATAACCTTTTGAGGAATTCATATTTTGATTATCTTGAAGAGGGTTTGGACGAATTAGTAAATATCAAATAGGTTATCGGCACTTCGTCCAACGAGCCTGTAGAAAAAGCCCCCCAAAGCCACAATAAATAGTATAATAATGGGAAAAGTGACAAACAGAAAAGGGGCATAAGTTAATGGCAAAATATAAAATCCATTCATACGAACAGGCAATTTTACTACCCCATTGATTTTTCACAACAAATCCTTCCCAGTTGAACATACCTTGAACTATCTAATAGATAATCGGGTTGACCTTTCAGTATTTGAAAAAGAAATATAAGAACGATATAACAGGAGCCCCAGCATGAAATCCTGGAATTATGTTAAAAATTATTATCTTTGCTTACTCAAAAGGTACCGTATCGTCGAGATCATTGCAGATGCCTGTAAAACAAACATAATCTTTAAAGCGCTAAGTGCCAATTCAGAGCTACATTTTACAACCATAGCATCATTTATATCCACCATGAAAGAAGAAATTATGCCTATATTCAGGAATATACTCATGGTTTGCTCAGAACTTGAGTAGATTGGCGGAGACATGTTTGCCACAGATGGCTGTAAGATCGGTTCCAATGCAGCCAAAGAATGGAGTGGACATTCAGAATGGGAATAGTGGAGCCGGTATTTTCCAATAATACATACTGCAAAAAAATGAACAGATTTACACTAAGGAGCAAAAAGCCAAGGTTAATATTCAATTGCTTCTTTTTTGTCTTGTACATACATTATATATTTAACTACAAATAGTATGCTATTATAGCAATGTGTGTTATAATATGGTTATGTGAGGTGTCATTATAATATCATGTTAGTTATCCGTGGAGTACTACAAGAAGAATTTGAACGTCAAAATCGAATATTGCAATTATATGAAAGAAAAGTAGAAGGATTACCTAAGGGCAATATTGCTTTTAAAAAAATTAATGGAAGGCAATATGCTTATTTACAATACCGTGAAGGAAGAAAAGTAAACAGTCAATATATTCCTAATAATGATTTACCTGGATTAGCAGCCAAGGTTAAAGAAAGAAAAAAGTACGAGAAAATGATTGAGGACATTAAAAAAGAAATTAAGTTTATACAAAAAGCCCTTCGTATTAAAATTTGATTAAGGAGAATATATGTGGAACAGACAAGAAAAGTTTTTTGGGAAACATTAAAGCTTTTTAAAGATATAAATCTACTGCAACATTTGTTATTGATTGGAAGCTGGGCAGAGTATATTTATGAGTTTGCCTATTATAAAGATTATAATGCTAATCTTAAAACTCTAGATATTGACTTTTTGATAAAAAACATTAATCGACCTTCTGAGTCAATTAATATTAGCAAGATATTAGCGGACAATGGTTATGAAATGGATGTTGATTATTTAACTGGAGTAGCTAAGTTTTATAAGGATAATATATTAGAATTAGAGTTTCTTGTAAGTGAAAAGGGTAGGGGGCAAACTGAACCATATTTAATAAAATCTTTGGGTATTCGGGCTGAGGGTTTACGTCATATGGAAATGCTTATAAATAATTCAATTACGGTTGCTGTTAATGATTACGAGCTAGCTGTGCAGGTGCCATTACCCCAAGCTTACCTTTTACATAAAATGGTTATTTCTGATAAAAGAACAGGATTAAAACAAAAAAAAAGATTTGAACTCGGTATTAAATTTACTTGAATATATTAAGGAAAAGCCTAATGAATTTAGGATGTTAAAGTACATTTTTGATGATAAGTTGCTAACAGGCCAAAAGAAAAAGGTGGTTAGTTTTTGCAGGAGAAATGAAATTTTATTATCAGAATTCTTAACCTAACAAGAAAAAGCCCCTTTGTTTTCATGAACAAAGGGGCAAAGAGAAGGGTAGAATAACCTTGAGTCAAAAACTATTATCTCACCATTCAGGTGAGGTCTTTTATAACTTAGTGGCAGGCGCCGCCGCTGACGCCGTTGCCTATACCTTGGCTGACGCAGCTGCCTAGACCGCCCATTGCCTTCGCGCACTGGGCAACAGCTTGTCCGCCTTTTTCAGTGGCCATGAAAGAAACCACGTTTCCCGCCCCTGCAACTCCCGCAAAATAGAAAAGGGATACTGCAATGATTCCAACCGTCAGTAATCTTTTCACAAAAATCCTCCTTTGCTGCTTTATAATATGTGTAAATGTTAGACAACCTAAATTTATACTAGATTTTTGTAAATAATAAGATTAAATTTTGAACTTTATATGAAATCTATAGTCAATAACTTCACAATTTGGTCACAATTAAAACACATTTTTTATATAATCATGGTATATTATGTTTTTGAAAGTAAATATAACGGGATAAGAGGTGATACAGATGACCATGCCAAGAATCCTGGTTGTGGATGATGAAGAAGGTATCAGGGAATTAGTGGCAATATATTTAAAAAAGGACGGTTTTTATGTGGATACCGCTAAAGACTCTGAGCAGGCTTTGCAAAAAACTGAGCAAAAGTCTTATGACCTGTTTATAATTGATGTCATGATGCCCAAGATAGATGGTTTTGCCCTGGTAAAAGAAATAAGAGGCTTCAGCGACAAGCCCATTATTATGCTCACAGCCCGGGGTGAGGAATATGAAAGAGTTTTAGGATTTGAACTGGGTTGTGATGATTATGTGGTCAAACCTTTTAGCCCCAGGGAGTTAGTCCATAGGGTCAAGGTTATCCTAAAAAGAATAAGTGGTAATATGGGCCAGGGAGAAGCACTTCATTATCCCAGGCTGCTGGTTGACCCGACAGCTAGAAAAGTAATGGTTGATGGCAAAGAGATCGCCCTCACGCCAAAGGAGTTCAACCTTTTATATTATTTAGCCGGTAATCCGGGGCGTGTATACACCAGGGAGCAGATCCTGGAAAACATCTGGGGATATGATTATTTTGGTGATCTAAGGACTGTAGACACTCATGTTAAAAAGCTTCGAGAAAAGCTCGGTCGGGATGACGGACCTGATTATATTAATACTGTTTGGGGAGTAGGATATAAATTTGAGGTGACAGAATGATCAAACGAAGCATCATTGGGAAACTATGGTTTTCCCTTGTGCTGCTTATCATCATAATCTTGCTGTTTCTTAGTTTAGGCCTTTCTCGTCTTCTTGAAAACTTTTACTATTCACAAATATCTTCTGAATTGATGACTAGCGGGCAGCGCTTGGTTGAAGTAATTAATGCTAAAAATGAAACGGAAACTCTGGTTAGAGATCTTAACCTTCTGAGCCATTTCATTGATGCCCATATAGTTGTTGTGGATAGGCAGGGTTTTGTGGAGGCCTGTGATCCCATGATGGGACTTCCCATAGGGTCCTTGTTTAAACCCGATGAATTGGAAAGGGTTTTTGCCGGCCAGACAGTCACAAAAAGGGGATATCATCACCACTTTAATGACCCGATGCTTTCAGCAGCTGTACCAGCATTTAGTGATGGTGAAGTTAATAAAGTTGTCATGCTCTTTAGGCCAGTGGCGCCCATTACAGGTACAATTAATCATATGCAGCTGCTGATATTTTACGCAGCAGTTGCTGCTATAGTACTGGCAAGTGTATTTAGTTTTTTCTTGTCGAGGACTTTATCAAGACCTCTGGTTCAGATGAAAAATGTAGCTGCTGAAATGGCAAAAGGCAACTTTGAAAACAAAGTCTATGTTACCAGTACAGATGAAGTAGGACTCTTGGGCAACAGTCTTAACCACCTGTCTGAACAGCTTAAACTTAAAATAAGCGAGCTGTCTCATGAAAAGGACAAGCTTGCCAATGTCCTGGCAAGTATGTCAGATGGAGTAATTACCTTTGATGCAGATGGTGAAATTGTATTAATTAACCCACCTGCACAAAAACTTCTTGAAAAAGACCCTGATGGTTTTGTCAATGATGAGTTTAGGCGGTTATTGCAAAATGTAAAAGATACAAAAGCGCCTTATCAGGGCGACATTGAGTTTTCCGGAAAGGTTATTTCTGTGAGGTTATCACTGCTATTTTCTGATGGCCATGATGAGATCATTGGAGTTGTTGGCGTCCTGCAGGACGTTACCAAAGAGAGACATCTCGAGCAGATGCGCCGGGACTTTATAGCTAATGTATCTCATGAACTTAGAACTCCCCTTAGTTTAATACAGGGTTATTCAGAAGCGCTCCTTGATGGTGTTGCTGCCAGTCAGGAAGAACGGGAGAAATATCTAAAAATTATTACCATGGAAAGCTTAAGATTAAAAAGAATGGTTAACGAATTTTTTGATTTGTCCCGGCTGCAAACAGGTCACTTCTCTTTAGTCAAGCAGCCTGTAAATATTCGCAACCTATTAATTTCGCTAGTTGAAAAATACAAACCTAAAGTGGATAAGGCAAACCTGGAATTTCAATTTGAGATACCGGATGATCTCCATAAAGTCAATGGTGACTATGACAGGATCCAGCAGGTAATGATTAATCTGCTGGAAAATGCCCTAAACCACACTGAGAAGGGAAGTATTATTATTAAGGCCTTCCTCAAGGATAACCATAAAGTATGCGTGGAAGTGGTTGATACCGGCCAGGGTATTCCAGGAGAGGAATTAGACATGGTCTGGGAGAGATTTTACAAAGCTGACAAATCGCGCAACCGCTCCAAAGGCGGTACAGGCCTAGGCTTAGCCATAGTTAAGAGCATTGTTGAGGCTCATGGAGGAGAAGTATGGGCACGCAGTACAGTAGGAGAGGGCAGTACCTTTGGCTTTTGCATCCCCGTTGTTTCAGGGGATGCAGTGAATTGACGCTGCATCAGGCTGGATGAAAGAAACTATTTCAAGAAAACACCACAAAACACCATGGGCTGCTTATTTTGCTTGATGAGCAGCCAATAGTGTTTCTTTTTTCGTCCTGGCGTTCTTCCACCTCTTATATCCAGTTCCCACCTCTAATTGATTCCTAACTTGGCACGTTTTTTGTTAATATGTTCTTCGATACCGTTGGCGGCTTCCACTGGATCGTCCCCAACCGCTACCTTGCCGCCGGTTAAGCCCTCGATATCCTGGGTCAAAAGCTTGGTAAGCTCCGGACCGCCGGCGACAGGCGGGACAGGCGATAAATGAGTGTAAAGGCCATAGGCCAGGGCAAAAAGTGCATCAATGGTAGCTTTTTGCTCAAGCCATTCAGGAGCGCTGACAGCTACAGGCAGGTCTGCTGTGTCAACACCTAAAGCATCGGCTACAGCAGTCACCAGCATGGAGATTCTGCCGGTGTCCGTGCAGGTTCCAAAGCTTAATACAGGAGGAATTCCCAGGCTGCCGCAGATTTCTTTCAGTCCCGGACCGGCATACTGCAAGGCGTCTTTATTGGCCATGCCTGCTACTTCTAGGCCATGGTTCCCGCAGCCACCTGCAACTATTAAGATATCTCTTTTAACCAACTCTTTAGCCAAGTTAACAGTGGTCCAATCTTGAGGTCCGTTTTTTAAAGTGGTGCAGTTTACTATAGCTACCACACCTTTGATTTTACCTGCTTTAATCACGTCCAGGAACGGGTCTAGGTTACCGCCAAGGGCACCAAGTATAGCTTCAGTTGAGAAACCGGCTATGGCTTTGGTGGTTTTTTGAGGTACATATGGTTTTACATGCTGCCTTCTTATTGGATAGTTCGCTATTGCCCATTCCAAGAGCTTATGTGCAATGGATACTGCTTCAGGTGGTTTGTAATCGAGGTTCTTTTCAACTTTAGGGATTCTTACAAGGTCGTTTATTGAAACCAGGGTAACCTTATATTTTTCTCCGTAAGGATGAAGATTTGGTGGGGAGCAGTTTTCATCCATGGCAAATACATCCACAGTTCCAGTTGCCAGCAAGGGCTCAATGGAAAGCCAGTTTCCTGTGTGACCTACAAAGACGTCATCCATGGGGAAACGCTGCAGTATTTCCTGCCCTGTTTCTATAGAGCCAATGATTCTTATTCCTTTAGCTCCGGCTTGTTTGGCCTTTTCCTGCCACTGGTATTTTTTAGCTTCGTATAACGTGGCGATGCCTACCCAGGGTTCATGGCCGTTAAAGACTATATTAACATAGTCAGGGTCCATAATGCCCAAATCCATATTTACCTCGTGGGGGGTAGGCGTTCCAAAAAGAATATCCTGCACCATTTCCAAGGGTAATTGGGCCCCGTAAATACAGGCAATTCCTAAACGTAAAGCCTTGCGGGCCAGAGATATGTAGTCCCCGTCCACATTAGTCAAGCAGCTGGCAGTTGCGTCTTTAATTTCATGGAGTACCCCTGCCGGGTAGATAGCCAGATCCTGCCAGATTTTTTGCCTCTTTTTGGGTGCAAAGATTTGGATTAGCTTGCTGGGCTCTTGATAATCCTTGGAAAGCTCGGCTATGAAATAATCAGCAAGTCTTTCAGCCACCTGTTCTTGGGAACCCGATGCGTCAATATTTAGTTTACCTGCCATGTCATAGAGTTTATTCTTATCAGTGATTCCATAAGGCGTTTTGCCTTGAGCCGTAGCTTTTAAGGTGCTGAAAGCCATGAAAGCATGGTGTGAATAAGTGGCTGTTCCCATCACATTTCTTAGGAGCATATCGCGCATGGCCATGGCATCCGGACTGATGCCGCACACACCCAGTTCAGCTCCGCTCTTGTGGGAAATCCTGCAAGGCCCGTTGCTGCACAGCTGGCAGCTTACTCCCTCGGTACAGAAGTTACAGCGAATTTTATCCTGGGGATCCATTCTATCAAAAGCTGTGCTCATCCCGTCAGGTTTTAGTCTTTTTTCATACATTTCCTGGACCGAATCATGATAGCTGACCCGGCCGTCTATACGGTAATCCTTTGCCATCTCTTATTCCTCCAAGAAGATATTATTTTCCTGATTAGTACTACAGCGAAATTTAGCTATTAGCGGAGCCATCGGGACGGTTCGAGCGTCACCGTAGCGCAGCGAAGGTCTGAAGGGAAGACGATGGAACCGTCCCCCATGGCTTAGCGATGTAACGAAACGAGTAACCTATCGCTGTAGTATTAGTATTGGTCAAATCAGCCTAAAACATAAACACTTTGTTAATTTATTTATTGTTAAAGTGACAATTATCATAGAAATAGGCGATGGTAAAATGTAGAATGGTATATGGTGAAAAGGAGGTTTGAGAAATGCAACATGAACAGCATGCAATAGTTGATAAAGATATCAAAATTTTAGTGGATTTCATTAGGGTGTTTTGTAAAGAAAACCATAGCCAAGAGCCAAAGGAGATTTTGGAGGGGACCAATGTAAAACTGTGTAATGATTGCATGGAACTAGCTTTGTATGCCATAAAAAAAAGACAGCAATGCAGAAAAGATCCAAAACCTGCCTGCAAAAAATGTGATACCCCGTGTTATGCCCCTAAATATAAGGCGAAGATTAGGGAAGTTATGAAATTTTCCGGTAAATATTTTGTTTTAAGAGGCAGGCTGGATTATTTATATCATTATTTTAGTTAAGAGCTCAGAAAAAGCTTCAGGGATAGTGCAATATTTCCATCATGTTTAATATCAATAACCCAGAATAGCAGTATTACCCATACTAATGATAATAAAAGATCTACCCAAGAGGGAGGTCTTTTTTGTTTTAAAAAATTCCAAATTATATATTTTTTAGGAAGGATTAATGCAATTTTTGAAGAATAAAAACATTAAATATTTGAGCAAACATTACAACTCATGAACAAATGTTCAAAAACTTATAGCAACCTTAACTTTTCTATAACCTAAAATTTACCAAGACAGTTTAGTATTAAAAATGAGATTGGAGGGTATCTAATGAAAACAGTTAAAAAACTAGGATGTCTGCTCATGGTGATAGCGCTAATTATTGGTATTTTTGTGCCAATAAGCGGTTTCGCTGCCACCGAAACTACTACTATTGTTAATAATATAACAATGGTAAAAGAGAATTCGACAGAAGCAACTCAGTTGAATCAAGTTGATATTGTCACATTTAATGACTTCCATGGCAGCTTGGCAGAAGATCCCAGAGAAGGTAGAAATGCTGGTATGGCTAAGCTTGTAACTGCAGCTAGAGAAGCTTATGCAGCAAACCCTAATACCATAATTGTAGCTGGCGGAGATAACTACCAGGGTAGTGCATTATCAAACTTGACCTATGGTGCACCTGTTTCAGCAATGATGAAGGCTATGGGAGTAACTGCTTCAGCTGTTGGAAACCATGAATTTGATTGGGGAGTTCACTTGATCGAACAGTGGGCTAGGGATGGTGGCTTTGAGTTCTTAGCTGCCAATATATATGACAAAGCCACTGGTGAACCGGTAACCTGGGCTAAACCTTATCTAATTATTGAAAAGGGTGGTATCAAGGTTGCTTTTATTGGGCTTGCCCATCCTGATACTGCTGTTTTGACAAAGAGGGAGTACGTTGAAGGAGTAGAGTTTACTGATCCTGTTGAAGAAACAATAAAATGGGTTGAATATCTAAAAGATGGAAATGCACAAGCAGGAATACCCGATGTTATTATTGCTTTAACTCATATAGATTCAGATCAGAACAGGGATACTAAAGAGATTACCGGTAATGTTGTTAAGCTGGCAAATAATGTTCCCGGATTAGATGCCATTGTATCCGGACATAGTCATAGAAGTGTTGCCGGAACTGTAAATGGTGTAGCAATTGTGCAGGCAGGTGCCTATGGAAGAATGTTTGGCAAATTATCAATTATGTTAAATGAAGAAGGTAAAGTAATAGAAATTATACCTTCTCTTGATGATATATCCATGAGAAAAAGTGATATGATACCCAATCCAGAGGCTGCAGAACAATTTGAAACATTTAATGAAGAACTAAAGCCCATTCTCGAGGAACAACTGGGTACAGCAACTGCAGATTTTACCCATGACAGAACTCAGCCAAATGTATCATTGTTAGGCAAATGGGCTGCAGAAGTAATGAAAAAGAAAACAGGCGTCCAAGTGGCTATTCAAAATGGTGGCGGTTTAAGACGCACAATGGCTGAAGGCAAGATCACCATGGGTGACTTATATGAGATAATGCCCTTTGATAATGGTCTGGTGACAATGGAACTCTCAGGTGCAGACCTTAAAAAAGCAATTGACCACGGTATCATGAATCCAAATGTTACAGATGGTCAATTTGCAGGGCTTATAGTTGTATTCGATGCAGAAGCGGAATTTGGCAATCGAATTGTTTCAATAACATTGGAAGACGGCACACCATTAGTAATGGATCAATACTATACGGTAGTTGTACCAGACTTTATTTTCACTGGTGGAGACAACTATGACTTCACGAATGCTAAAAATGTTGTAGAAACATATATTCCTGTAAGGGATATGTTGGTGGAAGCAGTAAAGGAAGCAAAAATATTAACTCCGGAACCGGTAACATACATAATTGAGAAATCTCAAGTTGCTGAAGTTGTTCAAGCGGTTATTGAAGAAGTTAAAGAGCCAGAAGTAATCATTTATGTAGTAAAAAGTGGTGATGTTCTTTCAAGAATTGCCAAAATGTTTAATACCACTTATCAAAAACTGGCAGAATACAATGGAATTAAGAATCCACACTTGATTTTCCCAGGACAAAAAATTGAAATTCCTGTCCATTAAAGAAACTGATATATATTTGCTAAAACGCTTTGTTCCTTGGAACAAAGCGTTTTAGCTAGTCCATATTAATAATATACAGAAAATGAGGCGTGTCAGGTGAAACTCAATAAATTGTTAATATCTGTAGTTCTAATTTCAATATTAATAAATAGTCTGTTTGCCTACCAGGCATATGGAGGAGACAAGACCTATAAAGAAGAGTTAACAGAATACTATGAAAAGAAGATGGAAAAGCCTTTCTTTTTACTTATAGCTTTAGGCGGCTTAAAGGGAGCAAAAACAATCATCACCTTAGGCATTACTGGAATGATAATCATTTTTGTATATATTCCCTATTAGGTGCCATCGGAGGAGTTTTTGTTGCAGGATTAATTGCTGGAGGGGCGATACATCTGATGCTTTTGTTTACAGCCTTTAAAATGACACCCAGAGAGATAGTTAATTTAGATTTGATAGCATCTGAAATAATTAGGGCTATGGCCGGAAGTATAGGCCTAATAAGCGCGATTCCGTTAACTGCATTTATTGGGGCCACCATGGGCAAAAAAAGGTAATTTTTGGCCCGGGAGATGTTCTGCTATTTCATAATAGCGGCAACCTGGTCCACTCTTCCGGTGGCAGTCGCCTTAACACGGTGGCGGCACTACCCAAAAATCACTGTATTGCAATAACCTCTTTGAGGGAGGCTGTTGTTATTTAGCCATGAACATTTATAATTATAGGTATTATAAAATTAAAGGAGCTATTTAATGAATGACATATTAATTGCAGTGATATTAGGCATAGTAGAAGGCTTAACTGAATTTATACCGGTTTCATCAACTGGTCACTTGATTATTGTAAGTAAGTTTGTAGAATTTGAAGGTCAATTTGCTACTACATTCAATGTTGTCATTCAAGTAGGAGCCATACTCTCTGTAATAATTTATTTTCGGCGCAAACTCATTCCCTTTGGCAGGAACAAAACTATCTCGGAAAAGGCTTTGACATGGACCATTTGGAAAAAGACTATTGTTGGTGTTCTTCCGGCGTTGTTTTTGGGCGCTTTATTTGGAAGCAAGATTGAGGAACTGCTGTTTAATCCTTTTACGGTATCCATTGCATTAGTTATCGGCGGAATATTTTTAATAATAATTGAAAAACAAAATAAATCAAATATCATTTCTTCCATTGAGAAATTGGATTATAAGACCGCATTTTTAATTGGAATTGTACAGTGTCTGGCCATGATACCAGGCACATCCAGATCGGCAGCTACTATAATAGGCGCAATGATTTTTGGATGCTCCCGTGTAGTAGCAGCAGAATTTTCCTTTTTCCTGGCTATCCCAACAATGATTGCCGCCTCTTCATATTCTTTGTTGAAATCAGGGTTTAGCTTAAATCTTATGCAAATCCAGACATTGTCTGTTGGATTTATAGTCTCGTTTATTGTAGCTCTATTAGTTATAGCAGGATTCATGAAGTATATTTCTCGAAACAGTTTCAAACCTTTTGGATATTACAGGATATTGTTAGGACTGTTAGTAATTATATATTTTGCATTTTAGAATGTCATTAATGCCCTTCACAAATAAACTCTGCATCCTCCATTGTGTATTCTATTCCATGGGGGATTTTTATTTAAGGATAATAGCCCTTTGCACCTCATAGGACATGCAAAGGGTTTTGATTTTCTTAAAATACTCAGGGCAATATTTTTTGCATACATGGCGCTGGCAACTTTTATGAGGTTTATGATTTGTTATCTCATCCAAAAGGTAGCAGCCATCAGCAATAGCAGCCTGGAAATTGAACATTACAAAAATTAATATTGGTTTAATATGCCTTTTACCCTATATTTACTTTTTTATAACATGATATAGACAAAAAATTAACAGGGAGGACATATTAGGCATTGACGTAGCATGGGAGTGGCACACCTGTGAAAATAAGATGGCCGAAAGAATGAGTGTCTAGCTCCTGATGAGGGGTAAAATTTTAAAATTTTATGTTTTCCAAGCAGGATAAATCCAAATTTTGTAGAATTAATATTGCGAACAAAAGTTATATACAATGAACAAATGTTCAATAAATGCATTTGCAGCGTTACAAAATAGATGATAGCAAGCTAAACCTTCAGTCAAGTGTGTTGCTTTATTAACGGTAAACAAAAATTTAATTTTAAAGAGAGGTGAAGAGAGTACACGTTTAATAACCGGGTGTAGTTAAAAAGGTTAAGTTAGATTGTTATTATTCTAACTAAAGGAAAAAAGGGAGGAAAGATTATGCAAGGTAAAATACATAAAGGATTAAGTGTTTTATTGATACTTACAATGCTTTTTAGTAGTCTATTTACTTTTTCTGACATTGGATTTATGTATGCAGAGGAAACACCACAATGGTTTGTTGAAACCTTTGATAATTGTGGAAATACTGGAACAAGCTATACCACTGGGCACTTTGAAGGTAATTATGGAATCAGATGGGACTATATTGCTGCAAGAGGTAATTTAGATAATTATTCTATTGATGGAAAAGGCTTAATGATTAGAAATGCATCTGAAAATGGTAAAATCTATGCTGAGTCTATTCCAGGGGGTATAGGAAGTTTTTCTGTTGACTTAAAGAAGGCCTTTACAGGTACAGCAGAACGTACAGTGCAGTTATTAATCAATGATATAATTGTGGATACATTCACCCTTGCACAATATGATCCTGAGACATTCCCTGTTCAGCAATTTGTAGTAACAGATATTAATGTTAGCGGTGATTTTAAATTAGAATTAAGGCACACGAATCCTTTAAGTGCACAAATTACCATCGATAACATTAGATGGACCAGCTACACTGGTAACGGTGAAACACCACCACCAAACCTTACTCTCACCCATAACCCGGTAACAACTGCATGGGCAGGAGACGATATTAACATAGACTTTTCAGTAAATAATGCTATAGGTACCGTGACAGGTCATGTATACTATAAACCTGTAAGTGATAACGATTTTACTCCTATTAGCACAACCTCCAGTGCCATAATACCTGGTGATGAAGTAACAGAAAATATTGAATATTATATAGTAGTTGAGGACCAGGATGAAAGGGTGGCAAGAAGCCCGGAAACAGGGTTTCATGTTATTTCTGTCATGGAAAAACCAGAGCTGATAACCATAGCAGAAGCCAGATCCCTATCAGCTTCAACTGAAGTTAGAGTGGAGGGTATCATTACAGCTATCTTAGGCAGTGGACAAAATGTATATATTCAGGACGAGACTGCCGGCATAGTGATTAGATTAGGCTCTGCAGCCTTAAGCACAGGCTTGAGTGAAGGCGACAAAATCCAGGCAATTGGAACAATTGGAAGTTACGCCGGACTTGTTCAAGTAAATGTTGCCAATAAAATTGATTTAAAAACCGTAGAAGAAGGTGTAGGTGTACCTGAGGCAAAGCTTGTGACGATAGATGAAATCACCTCTAACCTGCAAGGACAGCTGTTAAAGGTAGAAGGTTTAGAGGTTGTTTCAATCGGCGCCCAAACACCTAATTATAATGTTGTTGCTAAAGATTCAGCAGAAAATCAAATCTTTTTAAGGGTTGAGAATACTGTTGACAAAACATTTTTCAATGTAGGTCAAGAACTTACTGTCACTGCTCCATTGGGTCAGTATAATGCTGATTTTCAATTAATGATCCGCAGAGCATCAGACTTAGAAGAGCTTGTTGATGAGTCAAAAGCAGCTCCGGTAACAGCCACACCGGAAGCTGGAGCAGTTGATGCAGGTACAGCAGTTACTTTATCGACAGTTACAGAAGGAGCAACAATTTACTATACAATAGGCGAGGGCGAGCCTCAGACTGAATATACTGAACCTATTATAATAAATATAGCAACAATAATTAAGGCTAAGGCAGTAAAGGAAGGTTTGGAAGATAGTGAAATCCGCACCTTTGTTTACACAGTAAAGCAAGAGGGAGTATTATCTATTCTGGACGTTAAAAAGCTTCCAGTGAATACTGAGGCAGAAGTACAAGGTGTTGTAACGTTAGTTACCCACACAAATGAAGCTTATATTCAAGATGAATTGGCAGGATTGCAGGTTTTTATTTCTAATATCAAGAATAAAGTAAAACCTGGTGATCTAATCAAGGCTAGAGGAAAAGTTTCACAATATAACGGTGAGTTGCAAATTGTTCCAAACTCATTAGATGACATAGATATACTAAGCAGTGATAATCCTGTACCTGAGCCCTTAGAAGTAACCCTGCAGCAGCTTGTTCAAACACAGGGCCGTGTTACTGTAAGTCAAGCTCTGGATAATTACGCAGGAAACGAAAAAACAATTACAGTAAGGGGTGTAATTACAGACGTCTTGCCAAATGGTGTATATGCTATGCAAATTGCAGATCCTACTGATCCAACAAAGGTATTATCAGTTGCCTTACCTGCAGAATATAGAGAGAAATTTAATCCGGGCAATAATCCTGATGCAGTTGGCAGAATGGTGCTGGTAACAGGACAGGAGAAAGACTATTATGGCAAGCCGGCAATAAGAAGAGTAGATAAATATGATCCCAATACTGGTATAACAACATATGGCAAATATCATGTTGGCTTTGATATTGAAGGTATGAGGGTAACCACTGAGCCTTTTAAGGTTATTGCAAAAGACAATAATGGATTTACAGCTCGACAAGGGGATGTTGAAGTATATATATTCACGTTAAGGGCATCAAACTATAATCATGTTGAAACAAAAATTGGTGACTGGTATTCCGCCACGGGAATTGCCGCTTACTACAATAGACCCCAGCTTAAGCTGGTAGATGGCACGGATTTAAAATTCGAAGTTCCTCCTGGACAACAGGATCCTAGAGAACCTTTGGTCTTGGATATTAAACCAGGCAATTTTGTCTCTACATACGATAGAAGACCATTGATTTCAGCAAGACTGGAAAAAACTGAAGCAGACATTGATTATGAAAATGTTAGATTGCTACTTAATGGAGAGAGTAAAGAATACACATTGGATATTGAAACAGGGATCATCACTTATCAGATTACTGAAGACCTGGACTATGGTGAGCATGATGTAGCAATTGTTGTTCCAGATGTAGAGGAAAGGGTGAAAATATTTAACTGGTTCTTTAGAGTTGAAAAGGAAAATCCAACCTATAACTTCTACTATGGTATTCCCCACTCCCATACCGGGTACTCAGATGGCGCTGGGACTCCGACAGCGGCCTTCAACCATGCCAAGAATAATAAATTGGACTTTCTATTTATCACTGATCACTCTAACTGGCTGGATGGTGTAGAAGAAGGGGGCGGCTATGGTTTTGAATATGAAGCAGCTGCCAATGAATACGTAGAAAAATTTAATCCGTTTACTGATGAGCCTTCCGAATGGATGAAGACAAGATTAGAGGCAGAAGCATTTAATCGAGAAAACCTTGGCACTTTTCTAGGGGTAAGGGGCTTTGAAATGACCTCCAGTACATGGGGGCACATGAATACAACTAATAGTGATACCTATGTTGAAGCTAAAAAACAAATAGTATCCATTAGCCAATATTATGATTGGATTGTGGATGTGTCCAGCAGACCTGGGGCTAATGTATATAATGCATTCAACCACCCCAATTGGCCGGATGATTCTTTTAATAACCTGGCTTATGTACCAAAACTGGATAGATATATTAATGGAATTGAAGTTGCCAATGGAGCGCCGCCATATAGCTATTCCAGAGCTGAAGGGCACTATTGGAGATCCCTGGATAATGGATGGAGATTAGGGGCACTAAATGCTCAAGATAACCATGCGAAAAACTGGGGAGATCCGGATACATTAACAGTGGTTTTAGCAGAGGCCTTGGATGTAGATTCCCTTATCAACGCAATGAATGCAAGAAGATCCTACTCAACTGAAACAAGAACCCTGCAGCTGACTTTTAAAGGCAACGGTTATTGGATGGGTAGTGTTCTAGATGTTGAGATAGGTGAAAAAATAAACCTTGAGATCCTTGCTGAGGATTCAAAGGTACCTATTGAGAAGCTTCAATTGATCACAAATGGTGGGTATATATTAGAAGAAAAAGTAGTTGGCGGGGCAAACAGTGCAGCATGGAACCTGGCAGTGGAAGCAACTGGAGGAGCCCAATGGTTTGTGGTAAAAGTAATCCACAGTAACGGGGCATGGGGTCATTCATCACCAATATTTACCACTGCCGGTGAAAATGATATAAAGCTTACAGCCATTAACGTTGACCCTAATCCCACTTTGCCGGGCTTTGAAACAAATATTGAAGCTACTGTAAGTAACATGGGGGTTAGAGGTATAGAAGGAATTCAGGTGAAATTCTATGCCAACACTATAAATGAAAACAACTTGATAGATACAGTAGACCTGGAAGGCAGACTCAATCCAGGCGCCAGCGCTGTATTAAGCGCAAAATGGCTGCCTGAAGGATACGGTGAGCAGCGGGTATTTGCAGTATTAACAGATATAGAAGGAGTAACCACTGTCACAGAGATATCCATGAATGTAAAGGTTGTTAAACCAATAGGCAAAAAGATACTGTTTGATGGGGCTCATAACAATGCAGATGTACCGGGTACAGTTGTTAAAATAATTGAAATGTTAAGATTGTACGGATATGAAGCTACAATAAACACACAAAAATTTACGCCAGAGCTTCTAGAAAGTGTAGATATTTTAATTATCAATATTCCATTGAATGCAGCCAATAAATTTACAACTAATGAAGAAGATGCTATAGCTGATTGGGTTAAAGCAGGTGGTTCCATCATGCTGGCAGCCAAGTCCAATTTTAATCAGGATAGCACATTATTGAACAGTCTCATGGAAAAGCTGGGAAGTAGCATCCGCTTCAATGACGATAATATATACGAACCGGAAGATTCTGGCAAATATACGGGTGGAATGGTTTGGTCCATAGTAATGGATAATCTGCCACCAACTGAAAGTGGATTAAATGCCAACATGGAGGCCATACGAATATTCAGTGGATGTTCTTTGATAAATGCAGAGGGTGGGCCACTAGTAAATGATCCGGCAACAGAGCTGGAAATACTGCTATTGGCAAACGATACTTCATATACGGCTAACCCAGGACCTAATGCATATATTTACAATTTGATAGGAGAATTAAATGGCGGCACAATTCCTGTTATTGCCAAAGAGAAGGTTGGAAATGGTAGAATAATTGCAGCCGGAAGACACTTCTATTCAGATTTTGAAATAGGAAATAATGTTTCAAACACTGCATTGACTTTACAGGCAATTGACTGGCTGGCAGGATACGATAGAATACGGTCAATTGCTGATATCAGGGCTAATGCAAATGTGGGAGATGTTGTAACTGTTAGAGGTACTATCACAGCACCTACCAATCATTTTTTTGATGTAGTATACATTCAGGATGAAACTTCAGGGGTAGCAGTATATGGTTCGCAAACGAAGGATAACCTGCCCCTGGGAACAGAAATTATAGCTACCGGTAAGGTAACGTACTTCGAAGGAGAACTGGAATTAGCTTATGAGAACTATGATTACGAAGTAATTTATGTAGGTCCGGTAGAAAAGATAGAACCCTTGAAGGTATCCACCAAAGATGCCATGTCACCAGAGGTTGCGGGAATGCTTATAACCACTCAAGGAGTAATAACTGATTACGACCCGGTTGACGGTAACTTCAGAATTAATGATGGAAGCGGCAGTGCTTTCGTTCAAATTGATGGTTATCTAAACCTTGGAATTGAAAGATTTAAAATAGGAGATAATGTGTCAGTAACCGGTGTGGCATCCCACGGTTCCGTTGGTCCTAGAATCAGGGTGAGATATCCATCTGATTTGAAAGCTGTACAGCAAGAACCACCGGAGAAAGTAGAGATTAAAAGCGTAGAAGCAACCAATGGACAAATAACAATAACATTGAATACAGCACCGGCAGAAGCACCAGATGAAAAAGACTTTACGGCAACAATAAGCATAAATGATGGAGAGGCAAAAGAATTAAAGCTAGAACATTTCTACTACGACGAAGATGTAACCGTAACCTTCACCTTTACTCCGGTAGCTGCAACAGAAGAAGAACAAAGAGTGATAGTTGCAGTAGCCTATGGTGATGGAACACCATGGGCTGCACAACCCTATACCATTGAAGCAGGGGACAGATCACAGTTCAATATAACTACTATTAGTAAACCTTCTGTAAATACACCATTTAGAATAAGCATCAGAGAAGCAATGGATACCCATGGAAACCTTCTTGATGGTAAGGTAAATGTAATAATTAAACATAATGAAGAAACCTTGGTAAATGATATTGTAACATTTAACTTAGGCAGTGGAGTAATACCAGTAACTATATCTACTAAAGGGGAGCATCGGCTAGAGGTATTTATTGATGGAATCACTGCTCCAAAATCAGTAAGTGTATTAGTTGTCCCAATGGTTGAAATACAATTAGCTGAGGAAGATTATGATAAAGAGGGAAGGGTTACTGTTGAATTAGGGGATATAGTGGAAGACACCAATGTAGAAATCATGTATGCCTTTGGTGAAGGTGAGACTAGAGTAGAATTGTCTATTGTAATTACTGTACCTACTGGAAGTGGTTTGCTTAGTATTTCTAACGTCGTATTAACCAATAATAGTCTAGTAATGAATCTGTCGGTGGATGGCTTAAATGAAAGAAAGGTATTCTTGAAGTTACCCAAGCCAATTGACATTCCTTCAGATCGGGTTGGAGCCTTCCACAGAAAAGGAGATGTTTGGGAATTTAGAATAGCAAATGTTATCGGTGATGAAGTAGAAGGTTATGAAGTAGAATTTGAAACGGATCTAAGCGCTATAGCATTGGCAGAAATAGTAGACGTACCTGCATCTATAGAAGCATCTGTAAGTAATCGTAATAGAGTAACATTAAGCTGGGATGTCGTACATGGAGCAGCTTATGAATTGATTCGTAAAGTAAGTAACTCCGGAGCAGTAAAGATCATTCCAATAGAGGATACTGAATATGTGGATATAGCAGGATATAATACTACTTACCAGTATCAAGTAAGGGCTGTGAAGGAAGGATATCATTCTGATCTATCCCCCGCAGTGGAAGTTACTACTGGTTCTGCTCCCAGTAGCAGTAGTAAATCTTCTAAACCTATTGTTGACGAAGAGGAACCAGTTGAAGAAATAAAGGTTCATTTAACAGATATTGCCGGACATTGGGCTGAGGGATATATTAAGGAATTAGTAGCTTTGGGAGCTATTGATGGCTACAGTGACGGTACCTTTAGGCCAAATAACAATATAACAAGGGCAGAATTTGTCAAGATTGTTGTTGGGGCCTTCAATCTTCAGGCTAAAGGCGAAAAAACATTTAAAGATACCGAGGGACATTGGGCCAGGGATTATATTGCAACAGCCCATGCCCATGGGATTATTAATGGCTATAATGATAATACCTTTGGGGCAGAAGACTTTATCACCAGAGAGCAAGTGGTTTTAATTATTTCCCGTGCAGCAGAATTAACTACTGTAAAATATGAAAAGAGATTTATAGATGATGAAAAAATTTCAAGCTGGGCCAGGGATGCAGTTTATATAGCTGCGACAAATGGTATAGTAGATGGTTATCTGGACAACACCTTCAGGCCGCAAGGAAATGCAACTAGAGCAGAAGCAGTAAAAATTATTGTTGAATCTCTAAAAAAATAAAGTAATATAAATATAAAACAAGATAAATGAAAGCTCTTCAGTATTGATTGGAGAGCTTTCAAACTGTTCTTTTTAAACAACGTGGAGGGTAAATATGAAAAACAAGGCAAATATAATAATAACTACCAGTATAGTTCTTGTTACCATAATTATTATTTATTCTTCAGGTATACTATTTAGAGGAATAGACCTGAGAAGAAAGGATCTTAACTTTGAAAAAGCACTAGTATTAAAGGTCTTCTCAGAGACTCTAAATAAAGATAGAACAATACCAAATATGTATCTTGGGCATCAAGATATCCAAGTGAAAATACTAACCGGAGAGTTTAAAGGGGAGATACATACTCTAAAAAATTCGTTAGGAAGAACATATAATGTTCATACAAGAGAAAATATGGAAATTGTAGTCAGCATATATAGCCATGATGGTGTTATAGAAAGCATCATGGTTTATAGTCATTCAAGAAGTAAAACAATATATTTTCTTGTTGGCCTTTTCTTTATAGTATTACTTGCTGTCGGCAGGATTAAAGGTTTAAAATCCATCTTTTCTTTAATCTTCACAGGAATTATGATTATTTTCTTTTTAATACCCTGGATTTTGAAGGGTTATAACCCAATTTTAATTGCCATTATTACTGCTTCCTTATCTACAATTGTAACCTTTTATATGGCAACCGGATGGAGCAAAAAGACACTGGCTGCTTCTACAGGAACGGTTCTAGGAGTTACTATCGCAGGAAGTATTTCTTACTGGGCAGGTAGAATTGCACAATTATCTGGGATGACAATGGATAAGGCAGAACAGCTAATTTACATAGCTGATGATACGGGTATGCAGGTTGGAGGACTTATGTTTGCAGCAATATTGATAGCTTCTTTAGGCGCAATCATGGATGTGGCCATGTCAATTACTTCATCTGTATTTGAGATTCATGGTGTTAAAAAGAACCTCTCCAGGAAGGCCCTGTTTAAATCCGCAATGAATGTAGGACAAGATATTATAGGCACCATGACTAATACCTTGATTTTAGCATTTACCGGAGGTTTACTAAATATGCTAATCATTGTTATGGCATATAGGATGCCCTATGTACAATTTATAAATCTTGATCTTTTCGCTATAGAATTTATTCAGGGGTTAGCAGGTAGTATAGGAATTGTTTTAACTGTCCCATTAACAGCCTTAGCTGCTTCCTGGCTGGCAAAGGAGTTTATCATAAAAAACAATAAGCCTGGTAAAGTAAAGGCGACAAGGTAACAGGAAGGGATGATTCTTATTATGGAAAAAATCAAGAGAAAATTAGATGAATTAGAGGAATATACAGAGATTCTTTCAATGGTTTCCACCTATAGCAAGGAAGATTTCATGAATAATCCAATATACTATGGTGGTGCTGAACGATTTATTCTTCTGGGATATCATAATATTTTAGAGGCAAGCAAACTGATATGTGAGCATTGCCGTTTTTCGAATATACACAGTAAAGATATTATAAAATCCCTTGAAATAAATAAAGTAATCCCACCGTGGCTTGTTAGTAACATAAATAAAAGAAAAAAATATATATTTACCTTAAAATATGATTATCTAAGACTTATGAACAAAGAAGAATTATACTTTCTTTTGAAGGACATAATAAGTGATTTTAGACACTTCAAAAAATATGTACTTGAATACATTATTTAATGAATACTACTCTATATCAACAGTCTTCCTATTTTTATGAGAAGTAGGTTTCTGTGATTTTTCTTTATTATTCACAAGAGGATTTTTATAAAGAATACCTGCTGCTAGAGCCGTGAGGGGAATAGGATAGATGAATCCAATGCTTCCAGACAATATCCTAATGACTTCTATGGAAATAGATTTTACATTCATAATACGAGATAATGGTATATTAGAGGCGGTTAAAACCAATAAATGATGCATGGAAGCCCCTGTATAGGCTAGAATCAAAGTGTTTGACATTGTACCCATAATATCCTTTAGCTAGTGATTTTTGACATAACCATAATCGAAAAACAGAGAATGTCAATTAGGATTTAATACATTTAGAAAATTCTACATAAAGAGTACTCATGAACTGGTAATTATGTCAACTACAGATATTCATGCCCACGTAATGCATTATGATTACATGAAAGACAGCGTCGACGAAGGCATCGGTCTGGCGAAAGTAGCTACTTTGGTTCAACAGGTCAGGGGGAAATATCCCAATACAATTCTGGTTGATGCGGGCGATGTTATTCAAGGAAGTATTCTCGGTGACTTAGAAGCACTGGTAAAGCCCATACAAAAAGGTGATTTGCATGCAGTTATCGGGTCAATGAACATGATGGGTTATGATGCCGTCTGTGTGGGCAACCATGAGTTTAATTACGGGTTAGATTTTTTAAAAAGGGCATATGAGGGAGCGCAGTTTCCCCTGGTAAATGCTAATGTTTACCAGGCAGGAACTGAGGACAACTATTTTACCCCTTATGTAATACTGGAGCGGGAAGTAGATGGAAATTCCATTAAAATAGGGATTATTGGCTTTGTTCCACCACAAATTATGATCTGGGATAAAATCCGCATAGAGGGAAGGGTGTATACCAAGGGAATAGTTGAGACTGCAAAAAAATTTATTCCGGAGATGAAAGCTGAAGGAGCAACCTAATTATTAATAACTTTGTGGGCGAGACAGTAGCCAGGTTAAACACCTTTTTTGCCAGGGTAATGGAAAACAAAGTAGTACAGCTTATTAATTTTGTATTCCAATATTCTAGAGGTTGTTAAAGTAAATGCGAAAGAACTGAAAAGTTGGCTGGAAGTCTCGGCAGCTAACTTCAGCCAGATTGACCCAACAGCAATGAGGGGAAGCTGTTCTGATCAGAGGCTTCCTCATTTTTTATGGTGACTGACAGTAATTGAGAAAAAAAATTGTTAATCAAGGAGGAATTTTAAATAAAACGACGAATATGTATATGAACAAAATACCAAGATGTTGGACATTTGTTCATGCTTTGTATTTAATGCAAAAGGAGGGATTAGATGGCGTTGGCAGATTTGTTGAATGAAACTGTAGGCTATTTAAGACAAAATACCGTTGAAAAGCCGGAAATCGGCCTTGTTTTGGGCTCGGGTCTTGGCATACTGGCCGAAAAGATTACTAAAAAGCAAGCAGTATCATATGCCGAAATTCCCAATTTCCCGGTATCAACTGTAGAGGGGCATCAGGGACAGTTGGTTTTCGGTACTATAAGCAATAAAAGTGTAGTTGCCATGCAGGGCAGATTTCACTTTTACGAAGGTTATAGTTTAGCTCAGGTGACTTATCCTATACGTGTGATGAAGCTGCTGGGGGTAAAAACATTAATTGTTACCAATGCTGCCGGTGGTATTAATCTTAATTTTAAGCCAGGTGACTTGATGTTAATCTCTGATCATATCAATTTGCTCGGCAGCAATCCTTTGATCGGGGAAAATATACCAGAATTAGGGCCCAGGTTTCCCGATATGTCAGATGCATATGACAAGCAGTTGCGGGAAAAGGTAAAGCAAATAGCTGATGCTGGTAATATTGCCTTGCAGGAAGGTGTTTATGCAGCAGTGACAGGGCCGAGTTATGAAACGCCTGCGGAAATAAGGTATCTGCGAACTATTGGAGTAGATGCTGTGGGCATGTCAACAGTTCCTGAAGTAATTGTGGCCAATCATTGTGGAATAAAAGTAATCGGCATTTCCTGCATTACCAATATGGCAGCTGGGGTGTTAGACAAAAAACTCGACCACCAGGAGGTTATGGAAACAGCAGCTTTGGTAAAAGAAAAATTTATCACGTTGGTTCAAAATATTATCACCAATTTATAACATTTTTTATATTTATTAGGCAGGAATTTTTGCTTCCCATGAAGAATTAAAAGTTAGACGAACAAATAATCCTATTTCTGAACAAAATTTCATTTCAACGATTTAGTGATCGGTTGACAAAGGAGATGTCGAATGCAAACTAAAGATATTGCTCAATATATTGATCATACCTTACTAAAACCGGAGGTGACCAGGAGGCAGATTATCAAACTTTGTGAGGAAGCCCAGGAGTATGGATTTGCTTCAGTATGCGTCAACCCTTGTAATATAAATACTGCGTACCAGCAATTAAAGGGCAGTGGAGTTAAGATATGTACTGTCATCGGCTTTCCCCTGGGAGCTACTATTACAGCAGTAAAAGCATTTGAGACAAGAGAAGCGATTGCAGCCGGAGCTGAGGAGATAGACATGGTTATCAATATCGGTGCGCTGAAGGACAGGAATGAGGTGTATGTTCACAATGATATTGAAGCAGTAGTCAAGGCGGCCCAGGGTAAGATTGTTAAAGTTATTATAGAAACGGGCCTGTTAACAGATGACGAAAAGGTGCTGGCCTGCCAATTGGCCATGAGAGCCGGCGCTCATTTTGTTAAAACATCTACCGGATTTAACGCCAAAGGAGCAACGGAAGAAGACGTTCGGCTGATAAGAGATGTAGTTGGCTCCGAAATAGGTGTTAAAGCATCAGGAGGGGTCAGGTCCCTGAATGAGTTATTGGCTATGCTGGAAGCTGGAGCTACCAGAATCGGCACCAGCTCGGGGGTAGCCATTATCAATGGGAATGGAATAGAAGCTGCATATTAACTGGAACAACATATTTATTAAATCAACATATTTTTTTGGGCAGGAGGTGAAAAGTAACTCAAACTGCTGGCAAATATTTTGGAGAACTTCAACAATAGTTTTAGCAAAAAATGGGTGAATAAGGTAGTGGTTTTAGGTGTGGAGGATAAAGGGGTTGAAATAATGGAAAATCTGGAAGAAAAGTTAATTGAGTTAGCGTTAAAAGCAAAGGAAAAAGCTTATGTCCCCTATTCCAAGTTTCGGGTGGGAGCAGCTCTACTGACTGAATCGGGGGAAATTTTCACCGGATGCAATGTGGAGAACGCTTCCTATGGTTTGACCAACTGTGCCGAGAGGACTGCTGTCTTTAAAGCTGTCAGCGAGGGGCATACCAGATTCAAAGCGATAGCAGTGGTTGCAGATTCAAAGCAGTATGTCTCCCCCTGTGGTGCATGCCGTCAGGTGCTTGCCGAGTTTGGCCAGGATATACAGGTAATAATAGGTGATGCTGCAGGGAACTTTTTCAGTAAAACCGTTAGTGATCTGTTACCTTTTACCTTCACTAACAAGCAAATGGATTAACCCCACCCGGACTCAGAAAACACAGTCTTGACATTCTTTCACGTCGATTTCTGGGGTGTTAATTATGATGGTTCGAGTAAAGCCTTGTGCCATCACTCTCGGCCTTTGCCGAGATGCTATTTAAATATGAGGAGGAATTGGATTATGTTCGGTAAACGGATAAGGCCTATTTTGGCGCTGTTGTTGGTAATAATGATAGTTGTTGCTGGCTGTGGAGGTGCCGGGTCCAAACCTGCAGATCAACAACCAGTATTGAAGGTTGGCATGGTTACAGACGCAGGAACCATTGACGATAAGTCCTTTAACCAGGGTACATGGGAAGGTGTACTTAAAGCTACTTCAGACTTTGGTTTAGAGAAAAGATATTTAAAACCTGCAGGTACAACGGAAGCAGATTACATAAAAGAAATAGGCAACTTATACGATGCTGGTTTTAAATTGATTGTTTGTCCTGGATTTAAGTTTGAGACAGCAATTTTTCAAGCTCAGGATAAATATCCAGATGCCAAATTTGTTTTGCTTGATGGTTATCCCCATGCCGGAGATTGGAATCCGGTTGTTAAAGAAAACACAGTTTCAATCTTTTTTGCCGAGCATGAATCAGGATTCTTGGCCGGTGTTGCAACCGCATTGCAACTGAAGGATGGAGAAGCCGGCTTCATTGGCGGAATGGAAATACCTGCAGTTCAGAAATTCAACTGGGGTTTCCAACAGGGCATCCAGTATGCAAATGATAACTTTGGCACAAATATGTCTATTAAGGCAGAAAATGTTGTGTATCAAGGAAGTTTTGATAATGTAGCTGCAGGTCAGCAGTTGGCTGCACAGATGTATGATAAAGGAGTAAAAGTTGTATTTACAGCTGCCGGTGGAGTGGGTGTAGGCGCTATTAATGAGGCAAAAACAAGAGCCAAGGCTGGTAGTGAAGTTTGGATTGTCGGTGTTGACGTTGACCAGTATGCAGAAGGTATTTATGAGGGCAACAAATCAATTATTCTTACTTCAGCAATGAAATGTATCGACCAGGCTGCTTATGATATGATTAAAGCTGAAAAGGAAGGCAAATTCCCCGGGGGAGAAATCCTTACTTTTAGTGCGCAAAATGACGGTATAGGTATACCTGCTGAAAACCCAAATCTTAGCAAAGATGTTGAAAGCAAGGTTGCAGAAGTTTTTGCACAATTAAAATCAGGCAGCCTTAAAGTATCAGATGTTCAAGGAGACTTGATTAAGTAGCAGGGATTAATTACACTAAAAGAAAGGGACGGTTAATCCGCCCCTTTCTTTTAGTTGCTTTGCTTTGTTATTTTAATTTTCAAAAGACTAGGGAGAGGACCTAATGGAGTATGTTGTAGAAATGCAAAAAATTCGCAAAGAATTTCCCGGCGTAATTGCCTGTGATGATATAACCCTCCAATTAAAAAAGGGAGAAATTCATGCATTGCTGGGTGAAAATGGTGCAGGCAAGTCTACTTTGATGAGTGTGCTTTTTGGCTTGTATCAACCGGATAGTGGTGTTATCCTCCTTAGAGGAAAGAAAGTTCACATTGCTAATCCCAACATTGCCAATGACCTTGGAATTGGAATGGTACACCAGCACTTTAAGCTTGTACACAATTTTACCGTTACTGAAAATATCATTTTGGGTTTTGAAACAACAAAAGGACTAGTAGTCGATGTTCGTTCTGCTGCTAACCGTATACAGCAGCTTTCGGAACAATATAAACTCAATGTAAACCCCCATGCTAAAATATCTGAAATTTCAGTGGGGATGCAGCAGCGTGTAGAAATCATTAAAATGCTTTATCGCAATGCGGATATTCTCATATTTGATGAGCCCACGGCGGTTTTGACTCCCCAGGAAGTAAAAGAACTCATGAAAATAATGAAGGACCTAATTGCAGAAGGCAAGTCAATTATTTTAATCACCCATAAGTTAAAGGAGATTAAGGCAATTGCAGATCGTTGCACAGTCATTCGCAGGGGTAAGTTGATCGATACAGTTAGTGTAGCAGCTACCTCTCAAGAAAGATTAGCAGAAATGATGGTTGGACGTAAGGTTTCTTTTAAAACAGAAAAAGAAAAAAGAGCTCCCGGGGAGACTATTTTGAGCCTGGAAAAGCTGTCTGTACGTAACCACCAGGGAGTTTTAGGATTAAAGAATTTCTCTTTAGAGGTACGCCGTGGGGAGATAGTTGGTATTGCCGGTGTTGATGGTAATGGGCAGGAAGAGCTTGTGGAAACCCTGATAGGACTAAAAAAGGCCGAGACCGGCGCCATATTTTTTAAGGACCTGAATATTACAAATCTATCCATACGGGATAGAATTAAGGAAGGTATGGCTCATATACCTGAAGATAGGCATAAGCATGGTTTAATTTTGGACTATACAATTGAGGAAAATTTGATTCTCTTAATTTATTATCAGGAACCATTTTCAAAAAACGGGCTTTTAGATTGGGACAGAATCCACCAACATGCAGAAAAAGTAGTAGGGGAATTTGATGTTCGTGCCGGTCAAGGTATTGCAGCATCTGCTCGATCCCTTTCTGGTGGAAACCAGCAAAAGGCTATAGTCGGACGCGAAATTGATCGAGATCCAGATCTGTTGATTGCGGTCCAACCTACAAGGGGGCTGGATGTAGGAGCAATAGAATATATTCATAAAAGGCTGGTGGAACAAAGGAATAAAGGGAAAGCCGTACTCTTGGTATCCTTAGAATTGGATGAGATACTTGACATATCTGACCGCATTGCATGCATAAACAATGGAGAATTAATTGGAATTGTTAATGCTGATGAAACCAATGAAAATGAAATCGGGTTAATGATGGCTGGCGTAAAGAGAGGTGTTACCCTTGAACCTAAAGATTAATAATGAATATGTATTGGCCCTGGTGGCTGTAGTATTGGGATTATTGGCGGGAGGAATTCTTATGCTGGTTGCAAAGAATAATCCCATTGAAGGTTTTATATATTTATTCCGTGGTGGACTAATGAGCCTTGAACGTATAGGCAACACCCTGGCTACTGCCACACCTCTAATTTTTACAGGGCTTTCCGTGGCATTTGCTTTTAGGACCGGTCTATTTAATATTGGCGCTGCTGGTCAAATGTTAATTGGTGGTCTTTGTGCCATTGCTATCGGACTCACCTTTGCATGGCCTAAACCCTTACTGCTTACTGTCATGCTTGTTGCTGCAATGATTGGTGGAGGATTATGGGCTTCTTTGTCCGGTTGGTTGAAAGCTAAATTTAATGTTCACGAAGTTGTTTCCACTATTATGATGAATTGGATAGCTTATTGGACAGTTTATTATGTAGTGCCGAGATACTTTAAAGGCGATTTTATGGAGACGGAATCCAGAAGAATTCCCTATGAAGCATCATTAAAGGTTCCCTGGTTGACTGATTTATTTAACGGATCTTATATTAATCTAGGTATATTCTTGGCTATTATATTTGTTATTATTATTGCATTCATTCTAAATAGGACAACCTTGGGTTATGAATTAAAGGCTGTTGGGTTTAATAGACACGCGGCTGAAACTGCAGGTATAAATGTTAATAGGAGTGTTATTCTTGCAATGACCATTGCCGGTGCTTTGGCAGGTCTTGGTGGCGCCACTTTTTATGTTGGATATGCTTCCAATATGCAAATAGGGGTTTTGCCATCCCATGGTTTTGACGGGATTGCAGTGGCCCTGTTAGGCGCTAATTCACCTGGAGGCGTTTTAGGGGCAGCCGTTTTTTTCGGCCTGCTTCACACTGGAAAGGGTTTTATGAATGCTATGACTAATATACCTCCTGAGATAGCTGATACAATTATTGCAACTATAATTTATTTCTCAGCTACAAGTATACTGATTCAGAGATACTGGGAGAAGCTGAAGAAAAAGTTGGGAGGTGCAAAGTAGCATGCTTTCCATTATCTTGGTGATTTTCCCATATGCCATTGCTTATACCATTCCCTTGCTGATTACAGCCCTTGGAGGTTTGCATAGTGAACGAAGCGGTGTTGTCAATATAGGCCTTGAAGGTCTTATGGTAATAGGCATGTTTACCGGGGCGCTGGTGATTTCCCAATTAGAGATGTCTTTTCCTGGTACTGCTATATGGATAGGTCTGTTAGCCGCATTTATTGCTGGAGCTGTTTTTTCTCTGTTGCATGCTTTTGCCTGTATCACTCTTAATGCCAATCAAGTTATTAGCGGGATTGCAATTAACATGATTGCCGGGGCTCTGACCACCTATTTGGCCAGAAACATTACCGGCAGTGGCAATATTCAGATAGTTCACGGACTTGGCAGGCAGAATATCCCGGTATTATCTGATATTCCAATCCTGGGCAAATTGTTTTTTACAATGAGTTATCCCACAACATGGGTTGTTGTAGGAATTCTCATTATTTCCTGGTTTATCTTGTATAGGAGACCCTTTGGGCTGCGCTTGAGGGCCTGTGGTGAACATCCACATGCAGCTGATTCTGCGGGCATAAATGTTTATTTAATGCGTTATATCGCTGTTATGATATCTGGAGCATTTGCAGGACTTGGAGGAGCCATCGTTATTGTTACATATTCCGGTGAATTTAATGGGACTGCAGCGGGTCTTGGATTTCTTGCTCTTGCTGCATTAATATTTGGACAGTGGAAGCCCCTTGGTATACTTGGTGCAACACTGTTTTTCGGATTTGCCAGTACTGTTGCTAATGTATCTCAAGTTATTCCAGCCTTGGCAGTGATTCCTGGCATTATCCTGAAAACCTTTCCTTATATCTTTACTCTAATTGCATTGGTGATTTTCTCGAAATCTACCCAGGCGCCCAGGGCCCTTGGGGAACCATACGACAAAGGTAAACGGTAAGTATTGAAATTAATTGATTAGATCTGCATTGCTGTTAAAGAATACCCATTACAAACTGTCATCAAATACATGTATAATACTAAAAGGAATACAGAAGTCAGAATACAGGAGTAAGTAAAGGTACTGAATTTATTCTGAATTCTGGCTTCCGAATTCTGTATTCTGACATTCATGGTAGAATCCTGAGCTAAGTGCATAGTCAGTAAATTTTATTATCGTCGTGTATTATGTAGAAAGATTATAGCCTATAAAAGGAGGTGCCTGCTTGAGAGTATATGATTTAATATTAAAGAAGAGGAACGGGTATGAACTAAGTCGGGAAGAAATCAAGTTTTTGGTGTCAGGATATGTTAAAGGCATTATTCCCGACTATCAAATTGCCGCTTTTAACATGGCTGTTTATTTTCAGGGATTAACCAGGGAAGAAACCCTGCAATTAACCCTGGCCATGGTGGAATCAGGAGATCAGGTGTCTTTAAAAGAAATTCCAGGTATTAAGGTTGATAAGCATAGTACAGGAGGGGTAGGGGATACCACTACCTTGGTTCTGGCTCCTCTGGTTGCAGCAGCAGGAGTCCCGGTGGCCAAGATGTCAGGGCGAGGGCTGGGTCACACCGGAGGTACCATTGATAAGTTTGAGGCTATCCCAGGGTTCAAAACAAGTTTGTCAATTGATGAAATGATAGCGGCAGTTAAGACGGTTGGCGTTGCTGTAGTTGGTCAGACTGGAAACCTGGTGCCGGCAGATAAAAAGCTATATGCCCTGCGGGATGTTACCGCCACTGTAGACAGCCTGCCGCTTATTGCCAGCAGTATTATGAGCAAAAAATTGGCTGCCGGTGCAGATGCCCTGGTTCTTGACGTGAAGACAGGTGACGGCGCTTTCCTCAAAGATCTGGAGGAGGCCTTTGCCTTGGCAGAAATTATGGTGGAAATTGGTCAGGATGCAGGCCGGGAGACGGTGGCAGTCATCACCAATATGGATCAGCCTTTAGGGAAAGCTGTTGGCAATTCGCTGGAAATAGAAGAAGCCATTTTAACACTGCGGGGAGAAGGCCCGGCAGATCTTAAGGAGCTTTGCATAGTCTTGGGAGCGCAGATGCTATATCTGGCCAAGGCGGCTGACAGTGTCACGGCCGCCAGGGATAAGCTGGAAAAGGTGATTGCCAGTGGAGCAGCCTTGGCCAAGCTGAGAGAATTGATCAAATCTCAGCAAGGAGATGAGCGGGTTGTGGATGATATGACCCTCCTGCCACAGGCCGCTAATAAAATTTCAATATTATCATCCAAAGCCGGATACATTCAGCGCATCAAGGCAGAGTCAATAGGCATAGGGGCTATGATGCTGGGAGCTGGTCGTGAGACAAAGGATTCAGCTATTGACCTGGCAGTAGGTATAACACTGGAGAAAAAGGTGGGAGACAGGGTTGAAGCTGGAGCAGAATTGGCTGTTCTCCATGCTAATGATGCTCAAGGCAATGAAAAAATTGCCGCAGTCCAGCAAATGTTGTTAAGCGCTTATGAGATAGGTCCTGAGCCAGCTGAAAAGCCAAAGCTGGTGCAAGGGTATGTGGACAAAAACGGGCGAAAGAGCTAAAGCTAAACCAGTATAAGAGGGTGAAAGTAAAATGACAAAAGTTTCTTCAGATAAAATTCAGATGGCTGTTCAGGCAGCACGTTTATACTATGAGTGCGATGAAAACCAGCAACAAATAGCCAAAAAACTAAATATTTCGCGGCCTCAGGTTTCCAGGTTGTTGAACCTGGCCCGGGAAGAAGGAATAGTGGAAATTAGAATTAACAGTCCCCTGGAAACTTACTCCAGGCTGGAAAATATTTTGTGTCATCACTTTGGTCTGAAACAGGTAATAGTTGTTCCAATGTCAACTACCGATAGCAATTTGGTCAAAAAGAATCTGGCCAGGGTGACGGCTAATTTTTTAGATCAAATAGTGGAAAATGGCCAGATTATTGGTATTCCATGGGGTTCAACCCTCAGTTATGTTGCCAAGTATTTGAAAGAACGGGAGACGAAGGATATCACTATCGTCCAGTTAAAGGGAGGAGTGGGGCGTATCTCCGGCAAAGTAGATACTTATCACCCGGTGATTACCTTCGCTCACAAGTTAAAAGCTACACCCTGTTTTTTACCGGCGCCAAGCATAGTTGACAACCTCCAAGTAAAGGAGATTCTAATGTCAGATGCCAAGATTAATGAAATACTGGAACTGGGAATAAAAGCAGATGTGGCTATTTATCCTATTGGCATTCCTGTGCCTGATTCAGTTTTGGTGCAGGCCGGATACTTTACCCAAGAAGAGATGATTACTCTGCAAGAAAAGGGAGCAGTGGGGGATATATGTTCACGGTATTTTCTTGCCAATGGAGAAATTGTTGACCAGGATTTAAATGACCGCACCATTGGCATTGAGCTGGACAAGCTCCAGCTGAAAAAGTATGCCATAGCCGTTGCCGGAGGCAAAGACCATGCTCCGGGAATTTTAGGAGCTTTACGAGGAAAGTATCTCAACACTTTGATTACCGATGAGGCAGCAGCTCTTGAGGTAATCAAGCTGGCGGGAATAAAATCTGGTTAAATGAAAATTGCCCTTTACACCTTGTAGAACGTGCAAAGGGCTGTACTTTTGATAAAATCACCAGGCAATACCCTGGGCGTACATGGCATTGGCAACTTTTAGGAACCCTGCAATATTGGCGCCAATAACCAGGTTATTTTCGTAGCCATATTCACGAGCTACCTGGCTAACATTTTTGTAAATATTGGACATGATTTGCTTTAACTTTGCATCCACTTCTTCAAAGGTCCATGAATATCTCATGCTGTTTTGGCTCATTTCCAGAGCTGAAGTAGCTACACCACCTGCATTTGCAGCTTTTGACGGGCCGAAAATAACTTTGTTTTTAAAGAACACTTCAATAGCTTCGGGGGTACAAGGCATATTTGCACCTTCTCCAACTGCATAGCAGCCATTAGCAACAAGTGTTTCAGCAGATTTTTCATCTATTTCATTTTCAATTGCACAAGGCAAAGCAATATCACATTTTACCGACCAGATTCCAGAACAACATTCATGGAATTGAGCTTTGGGGTGATACTCAGTATAAGCACTAATTTCCTTTCTTTCCACATTTTTAATTCTTCTGATAGTATCAAGATTAATTCCTTCCGGATCGTGTATGTATCCGTATTCTTCACTCATCGCAATAACTCTTGCTCCAAGTTCTTGAGCTTTTTCTGCAGCATGAGTTGCCACATTTCCGCAGCCGGAGATGACAACTGATGACCCTTTGAACGATTTGCCTTTTGAATTTAAGGCTTCTTCCATGAAGTAACAAAGACCATAACCAGTAGCTTCTGTTCTAACAAGGCTTCCGCCCCACGTTAACCCTTTGCCGGTAAAAACACCGGTAAAGTTATTGCAGAGTTTCTTGTACATTCCAAACATATATCCTATTTCACGTCCGCCCACACCAATGTCACCTGCAGGAACATCTGTGTTTTCACCAATATGTCTAAAAAGTTCGGTCATAAAGCTCTGGCAGAATCTCATTATTTCACCGTCAGATTTGCCTTTTGGGTCAAAATCACTTCCCCCTTTACCTCCACCGATTGGCAGTCCGGTTAAGGAGTTTTTGAAAATCTGTTCAAATCCAAGGAATTTAATGATGCTATTATTTACAGATGGATGGAAACGAAGGCCTCCCTTATAAGGACCAATAGCGCTGTTAAACTCAACCCTGAAACCTCTGTTAACATGAACAACTCCATTATCATCAACCCAGGGTACTCTGAACATTATTTGCCTTTCAGGTTCAACAATTCTTTCAAAGATACCTGCCTGCATCCATTCAGGATGTTTTTCAGCAACAATATCAAGGGATTCTAAAACTTCTCTCACTGCCTGGTGGAATTCAGGTTCATTTGGATTCCGCTTAATAACCTGTTCCATAACTTTACCTAAAAGTTTCAAAATAATCTTCCCCCTTCATTTTTTAATTTTATTTTTATTAAATTTATTTTATTAGATTTTGCCATTTGTGATTTCAAGAACATTATACTATTTTTTGTGGTATTGTGTATATTGTATACTTTATTATTTCAAGAATTTTTTTTAATTCGGTAATAGGGTTATAAACTATACTTTTGCTTTATAGACGATACCTGTAGAGCTTCTGCCATCAATTTTAACCAGAAAGGGCTCTTTACTTCGAATTAATTTCACATATTTGGTCTGTTTTAATACCGGCTTATCAAGGAGCCATGCCCAATCTATTCTTTCTGTAACATCGCTTTCGTATTTGACATGAAGATATCCCATATTAAGAGATATCAAGTTATGATAAAAATGACTGCCCAGTGATGGTTCAGCTTGAAGATCCATCCTATCGGCTTCAATTACTACCCGAGCCTGGGACATTTGAGACCATGCCAGGGGGATCCCGAGCCAGCGGTCTGTCGTTCCCAATCTTCCAAACCCAATGAGAATGCATTTGCGATCTTCTTCAAATAATTGTCTATTTAGCTTTCCGATTTCGACAGCTATTTGCATGGTATTTTTCAGTTCAAAAAGGTTCGGATCCACAAAAATTATGTCATGAATGTCCTGATAGATGCCGTTGCCTATTGTGTGCAGACTGGTGCATAATATTTCCTGATAATTGTCGGATTCTATTTTCACCTGAACAGGTTCTTTCCCTACTACCATTGGTCTAATCTGCAAGAAGTAAAATTCCTTCGGTTTGGTGTTGTCTTTAGGAATATTTACTGCAAATTCGATTTCAACTTCAGAACCAAAAGCCTGTTTCCCCAAGTCGGTTAAATCTTTGATTATTTTCGTCAAGGGCAGCAGTCCGTGTTTGAGAATGGGAGAAAAGGTTATCAGCTTGGGGCCCTTGATATTAATATTATCAAAGATACAATCATTCTCTGGAGAATAGGTGCTCCCCACATATTTTAACGTATGGTCTTCTTCAGCTTTAGAGAGAGAAAGCTTTTCATAATTGCGACCATCATCAAAGCCAAGCTCAATATTAGATGAGTTATACAGATTTAATGCATAAAATGTAGATTGGGACTTTTTCAAGAAATCACCCGGATTTGCATAAGGTGGATTCATCTTGGGATAAGCAGGTGAAAAGCGGTATACCTGTCCACCCTCAACAATTATCTTTCCAAATCCCAGGGCTAGGCTGACTATACCGTCTTCTGGCTTCATATGAGAGTATGGATAGAAATTATATGATTGAGCCACCCCTGATACGACTGGATAGTAGTAGTCTCCATACTGTTCACCAATCAATTCCTGAATTATAACAGCCATTCTTTCCTCTTCAATACGAATATCTGCATTTTTGGCATACTGTCTGGGGGAATTGTAAAAAACCGAAGCGTAAACAAGCTTGACTGCATCAGAAATTTGCTTGAATCTGACAGCTGTATCGGGATGATTGTTAGGTAAAAGGTATGTTTTATAAATCCCCGCAAAAGGTAACAGCTGTGAGTCTTCAAGAATGCTTGACGATCGAATTGCCAGAGGATAGTTGGCATATTGGATGAGAGTATATAAATTCCTGCTGATTCTGTCTGGAAGTTCAGCTTCCAGGAATTTTTGGGCTATAGCCTCTTCACTGCTTGAACTAGCCGTAAAATCATACAGCTTGTTGTTTTCCATAAACTCTTCAAAGATTTCACTGCAGACCACAAAAGTAAGGGGTGTCTTTATGTTGATTCCCGGATATTTATCCACCAATTTTGATTCTGCAAGCAGGTGATTAAAAAACGCAATTCCCCTGGCTTTCCCCCCCAGAGAACCACTACCAAGCTTAATAAAAGTGTTTTCCATATCCATTTTTGAAAGGCCAAAATCAAGGATTATACCGGACCTATATCTCTTAAAATAATCCTTAAGTTTGTTAAGAAGCAGCTCTCTGAGCTCAGAAACACTGGAAAGGGTTTTCACATCAACCCGCCTCAGTTCTTCTGCAGTTTCAAATTCTGCACGGGCCCTGAACCATCTGGAAAAATGGTTATTGAGCGCATGATAGTAAAGGCTTTCATCGGGAAGATTGGGAATGATTTTTTCTAATTCAGTTATATCCGTGGCTTCAGTAATTACTCTTCCGTCTGGATATTTAAAAATAAAATTGCCAAAACCATAGTTTTCTAGAATAAATGTCCTGAGCTCAAATAGCAGGTTAGGTGAGTTCTTGTCCAGATAATTCACATTAATTTGTTTCGCTTTTTCAGCATTTTCCTTTTCTTCTGATTGCAGCAGCAATGGCAGGTCAGGGGTTATTTCGTTAACTTTTTGGATCAGTTCAATACCTGCGTACGGGTTTACTTTGCCATCCTGCGGGAAACGAACGTCTGAAATAACGCCGAGCAGGTTGTGTCGATATTTCTCAATAATGGCCATGGCTTCTTCATAGGTTTCAGCAAGCAGTATTTTAGGCCTGGCCCTGACCCGAAGGAGTCTATGAGTGCTGTTTACAGCATGTGACACTAAATACCTCGTCTGTTTCATAATCTCAGTATATATGATGGAGAGAAATTGTGAGTAGTAAACAGGTGAATCCTCTACAACAAGGATCACCTGGACTCCCTGCCCGCAATCATCTTCCACGTTCTTGCGGTCTTCTACATACTTAATTATAGCCACCAAAATTTTGCTGTCTCCGGACCAGTGAAAAACCCTGTCAATGGCTTTATTTTCCCTTACCTGGTTAATCATTTCCGGAGTCAATCTTTCATAAGACAGCATAACCACAGATAATTCAGGGTACAGGTCTTTGACTTTTTTCCCAAACTCCAAGGGGCTCATGTCACTGATGCGGGACATTGTTATGACAAGATGGTATGTCCTTTTCCGAAGCGCCTCGAAGGCTTCCTGTGCACATGAAACTCTGTGAATCCTCGGCACAAAATAAATAAGTAAATCATAATACTCATTATAAATCCTTTCCGACAAACGGCCGTCTTCTTCAAGGACAAAACCGTCATATGATGTGGATACAATAAGTATTTCGGTGACCCTAAATTTCATTAGGTCATGAAAACTTAAAGATTTTGTGTTCGTACGGCCGAATTGCTGCATGCTGTCCCCCCCTTGTCGCAAGTTTTGTACTTATATTATAAACACATATTAGTATTTCGTTAAATCTGCAGCAAATTCATTGATTTATTAAAAAATTAGATGAGTGTACAGGGGATTCCTTTTATATACTAGTATACTTTTGACTTTTTTTACAAAGATCATATTCTTTAGGTATGCACATTATTTAATGGTCCTTAATTTTGTATATAAGATTATGTATACTTTTAATAAATGTAATTTTATGCAGGAAAATTTGTCACAAAAAAAGAAGATATAAATAGCCTATAAGAGAGAAATCCAAATTGGAAGGGAGTTAGGCTAAATGATAATTCCATTTTTTCTTACACCCAAGCAAGAGGTTGTGTTTTTGTCTTACCGCTCCACTATGAGGCAAGCTTTGGAAAAAATGGAGCACCACAGGTATTCTGCTATTCCTATTATTGATGATAAAGGGAAATATGTGGGAACCATTACTGAGGGTGACCTCCTGTGGAAGATAAAAAACACTCCTGGATTAAGCTTTGAAAACACTCACAAAATTCCTTTAGCCGAAGTGCCTAGACATATGCAAAATAAACCTGTAAGTATTAATGCTAAAATTGATGGGTTGTTGAGACTTGCTGCAACACAGAATTTTGTGCCGGTTGTGGATGATAACGGGGTATTTATTGGTATTGTAAAAAGAAGTGACATAATTGAACACTGTGCTAAAATGATAGATGACAGGCGGGAAAAAGGGCAGGCTTCTTAAGGCCAAACCTGCCAATTCTTACTGGGGTTAGGAGGGGCAATCATGGACAAGAATTCAGAGTATTGGAAAGTCCAGTTAACCCCCAAGCATAAAGAGCAGTTGGACTTGGATTTGATAGATGAACTTAATCAAGACATGGATTTATTTGATGATGAAGTGGAAAGCGCCAAGGCAAAGAAGCCAATAGTTGTTAGGTTGATTGGCTTTTTAACAGCCTTGGCGTTTTTGTTAATTGTTCTTGGTGGTTATCTGAAGGTGTTTACTCTTCCACCCCTTGATTTTTTGGCAAAATCAAGAGAATTAGCCAAAATATCACAGGTACATGAACTCAGAGAGGCTGTAGTTACAGTAAAGGCCCTTAACAGGCAGGGAACAGGTTTTAATATTGATTCTCAAGGGTTGATTGTAACCAATTATCACGTGGTCCGGGATGCTAGGCTTGTTTTTGTCGGTTTTGCAGATGGTACAATTCATGGTGTAAAAGAAGCTATACATTTTCCGGAGGTAGATCTTGCCTTGCTGGATATTGCCGGGGATAATCTTCCTGTTCTAGCTTTGGAAAATGAGAATAACATGAAAACAGGGGATAAAGTCATAGTGATAGGAAACCCCCTGGGGTTTCCCCAGGTTGTGAAAGAAGGAGAGGTAGTTGGCCAGATCAGGCTGCAGGGCTGGGAGGACCCGGTCATAATGATTAAAGGGCCTATCTATTCCGGAAGCAGCGGCAGTCCGGTTTTTAATGAAGAGGGCACGGTTGTGGCCGTGGTTTTTGGCACTTTAAAACAGCAGGCCAACAGTGAGCAGGTGGAAAACATTGGTCTTGCTGTACCTATAAACCAGCTTAAAGCTCGTTTTCATCGTCAATAAATGGTACAAAGGCAAATCCAGGGAATAGTTCCTTCTCGTATTTATCTTCTGCATGTTTGTGCAGCAGCACTATATGCCCATACAGGTCACTTAAAGGTATAACCAGTTTGCCTCCTGGTTTTAACTGGTGTTTTAAAAGGGGAGGAATGGTGGGTGCTGCAGCATTGACCAAGATTCTATCAAAGGGTGCATGCTCAGGCCAGCCTTTTGCCCCATTTCCTTCTCGAAAATGCACATTGGTGTATGCCAGGTTTTTCAAGTTATTTTCTCCATATTCTTTCAGTCCTTTAATCCTTTCAATGGCAAATACTTTGCCTTGCTTTCCAACAATTTCTGCAAGCAAGGCTGTTGTCCAGCCAGAACCCGAACCCACATCTAATACCTTGTTATCCTTCTGGGGTTGTAATAGTTCCAACATAAAAGCGACGGTTAGAGGTTGAGAAATGGTTTGGTTCTCTCCAACAGGCAGGGGGCGGTCTTCATAAGCTCTGTCCATATACTCAGGAAGAATAAACTTACTTCTGTCCACTTTTAAGAAAGCTTCTTTAATAGCAGGAGTTTTTAATATTTTTTTATTTTCAAGGCTTTCCACTAATTTTTCTAACGAATACATAGGATTCCTCCAAAAAAATATTAATCTGCTTACTTCTATTTTATCCCAAAAATTACTTTGCCTAAATCTAAAATCTAAAATATACCAAAAATTTTTATCACCCGTATCAGGTTATTTGTAGGATTGTGTCTGCAATTTGTCGAATATAACAAAAAGCCCTTTACTACATGATATTGAAGTAGATGAAGGGGGCAGGTTTTAAAAGATTGGAAATTGGTTATAGGTTATAGGTAATAAATAGTTGGAGGGGTATGACATGAAAAAAGTATTTGTGTTAGATACCAGTGTTTTACTGCAAGATCCCAATTCACTCTTTGCTTTTGAAGACAATGACCTTGTTATACCTGCAGTGGTTTTGGAAGAGATTGATAACAAAAAGAGATTAGGGGATGACTTGGGAAGAAATGCTCGTCAGGTGTCCAGGGCTCTGGATAAAATGCGAAAGTTGGGGCAGCTTAATACCGGGGTTGAGTTAGAAGGTGGAGGAACCTTAAGAATCGAGCTCAATCACAAGTATTCTCAGGTGTTGCAAGAGCATTTCCACGAGGCATCAAACGATAACAGAATTCTTACTGTTGCCCTTAATCTGCTTAAGGAGGAAGGGAAGAAGCAATACCCCCAGAAGGTGATTTTAGTTAGCAATGATGCTTTGATGAGAGTAAAAGCCGATGCTATTGGCGTTCCTGCCCAGGAATACCTTTCAGATAAGGTTATTAAAAGCCAAGATCTTTTCACAGGGTATAGAGTGGTTAATGCAGAGCCCGCTTTAATTGATACGTTTTATGCCCAGAAAGGACTCGGCATTGATATTGAGCCCTTTAATAAAATGGAGATATATCCTCATGAATTTTTGATTATTAAAGATATGTATGGCTCCTCAAAATCCGCCCTTGCTTACTACAATCCCGAAAAACATGTGTTAGAACATCTCTATCTGGCAGATAAAGATGTCTGGGGTATCCACGCAAGGAATACCCAGCAAAAAATGGCCTATCAACTATTATTGAATGACAACATTCCCCTTGTTACTTTAACCGGCAGGGCTGGAACCGGAAAAACTCTGCTTGCCTTGGCTGTAGGTCTGTATAAGACAGAAGAGCTTGGTTTGTTTAAAAAACTGCTGGTGGCCAGGCCAATTATTCCCATGGGCAGGGAAATTGGCTTTTTGCCAGGGGATAAAGAAGAAAAACTAAGACCCTGGATGCAGCCTATTTTTGATAACATGGAGTTCATTTTTGGAACACATAAGGAAGGAAGGATTGAAGATATCATGGCCGGGTTAAAAAGGGTGCAGGTGGAGGCGCTGACCTTTATTCGCGGCAGAACCCTGCCAAAGCAGTTTATTATTATTGATGAAGCGCAAAACCTAACTAAACATGAAGTTAAAACAATTGTTTCAAGGGTTGGCGAAGGGAGCAAAATTGTGCTGGTGGGTGACCCCGAGCAGATAGATCACCCCTACCTGGATTTTAGCAACAATGGCTTAACCTATATTGTCGAGAAGTTTAAGGATAATACTCTAGCTGGGCATGTTACTTTAGAAAAGGGAGAGCGCTCACCGCTGGCTCAGCTTGCAGCAGACATCCTTTAAGTATCGGGGGACAGCTGAATCGGAGACAGTTCTCCTGAATCGGGTTGAATCGGGGGACGGCAACGATTCGGGGACACTTCTCCTGAATCGGGGTGAATCTGAATCGGGGGACGGTTCTTCGATTCAAAAAAATGAATCGGAGAACCGTCCCCTGATTCAAAAAAATGAATCGGAGAACCGTCCCCTGATTCACCCTGATTCACTGATTCATTTTAGTTTAATTGCGGTGAAAGGGTGAGTGTGGAAAAATGTGTGATACCTTTGTTGCCCTGGCAGGTGCAACAGCCAATGGAGAGGTATTATTTGCTAAAAACAGCGACAGGGAGCCAAACGAACCCCATGTTATTTTAAGGGTGCCCAGAAAGAAACACACCTGCGGTACCATGTTAAAGTGCACATATATAGAAGTGCCTCAGGTGGTAGAAACCTTTGATGTTATTCTGTTTAAGCCGTCCTGGATATGGGGTGCGGAGATGGGGGTCAATGAATATGGCCTCACAATTGGCAATGAGGCTGTATTTACCAAGGAGAAGCAAGGGCCTCCCGCTTTGCTAGGCATGGACATCTTACGAATAGCCCTTGAAAGGTGCCAAAATGCCGGTGCAGCTTTAGACCTGATAATCTATTTACTGGAAAAGTACGGTCAGGGCGGTAAATGCGGGTTTACGGAGAATTTAAAGTATGACAACGCATTTTTAATTGCAGACAATAACACTGCCTTTGTAATGGAAACAGCCGGGCGGCAATGGGTGGTTAAAGAAGTTCATGATGTCAGGGGCATATCCAATTCCTTGTCAATAGAACGGGACTTTGACAGGGCATCGGAAAACCTGATACAAAATGCCGTGAAAAAAGGTTGGGCAAGGAGCGCCGGAGATTTCGATTTTAAGAAGTCCTATGAAAAAGCCCTTTTTGCTCATTTTAGCTGTGGGGACTATCGCAGAAAAATTGTGGAAAATAGTCTGAAAAGCCGCCTGGGGAAACTAGCGCTGCAGGATATGAAGGACATCTTAAGACAGCATCATGAAGACTGCTGCGGCAGGGAATTTGCGACAGGCAGCATGAAAAGTATTTGTATGCATGCCGGGGGCTTGATTTCCAGTCAGACTACAGGCAGCTTCATAGTTGAATTGTTCAAGGGCAGCATAAAGATACTGGCTACCGGAAGTTCACTTCCTTGCGTGTCCATATTTAAGCCAATCTGGTTTACCCAAGGGGATAACAGCTTATTAGATGGGAATACTGGTTTTTGGGGAAAGCGAGAAATGGTGAACAGGATGTTTCTAGAAAACAGGATAAGTAATATGGATGAGTTTCTAGACAAAAAAAATAGCCTTGAACTGGACCTTGAGACAAGGGCAAAGGAAGCTGTCACTGATGAGGAAAAAATAGAGACCATGAAATATGCTTTCAAAGAAGAGCATAAGCTGCTAAATCAAGTAATTAATAAAAACATGGACAACAAACCATTTATCAAAGGCGGTCTATATTTCAAGCATTACTGGAAAAAACAAAATTCGCGAATCAAAAGCTTGTTTCTTAATTCACAGACTATGGATTGTCATGATACTCAGTAATTTGGACCGCAGTTAGGAGAGATTATATGCCTGGCCAGGAGATCATTAAACTTGATGAACCTGATATAAGCGGTGGGCAGCCCTTGTTTAAGCTTCTTAACCAGCGGCGATCCCTTCGCAGCTATGCAAATCAGGCTTTGGATCTAAAAACCCTAGCTCAACTCCTCTGGGCCAGTCAGGGAGTGAAAATGGGGCAGTTTGGCCATGGCCTTAGAACAGCGCCCTCTGCCGGCGCTTTATATCCCATTGAATTATATGTGGCCGCCAACAATATTATAGGGTTAGAACCAGGTATTTATCGTTATGAAGCATTAGAACACGGGCTTAAAGCTATCCGGTTGGGAAGCTATGGACATCAACTGACCAGGGCTGCTTTGGGACAAGAAATGCTGGAAGAGGCTCCATGTGCCTTTTCATATGTTGCTAATCCCATGAAGAGCCAAATCAAATACGGTGATAGAGCATATAGATATATTTACTTGGAAGCGGGACACATTGCTCAAAATACAATCTTAGCAGCAGAAAGCTGCGGATTGGGAACGTGTAACATCGGGGCATTCTATGATGGGGAAATGAATGATATTCTTAATCTAGGCAAAGCTGAAACTATAGTATATATTACAGTAATCGGCTATAAGAAATGACATTACAATGCCTGATGTATCAAGAACAGCTTTTATAGATTAAGCCGCCCGCAGGCGGCTTTTGATATTATCCTGTCTCGGAAAAGCAGGCAAATTATTAATGATTTTAAGCAAAACAATGATGTGTAAATACCTGGTGTAAAGAAATAGATGCGGGTGAATTTCCAGCGCCGGAGCACGGTTTTACCATGGACGATGAAGTTTTAAATAGATTATATTAATCAACTAATTTCCATTTATTTTTCCACCTAAGTAAAGTAGAATATTGAATTAGTGAAGGGTTTGCGAGACTTTGCAGTTAAATACTTTCAAGGTGGGAGATCTGTGGGTAACTTTAGAAGAAAAATATTTTTAATTCTGATTTTGATTGTATTTACCCTGGGCGCTGGTACAGCGCTGTATATATGGAAATCCAAGCATTATGTAATGCCAAAAGGTTATGCAGAAGCTATAAAAGTCTGGGAGCAAAAAGGGTTAGCCTCTCCAGACCAGCGCAAGGCTGATGGCAGCGAACAGTACCCCTATGATGTTGTTGTTTGGGGAACTGATCCGGAAGGTATAACTGCAGCTCTTGCGGCAGCGCGCAATGGTCTGCATACCCTATTGATAGACCATAGGGATAAGGTTGGAGGGTTGTTTACTCTTGGTCAGCTAAATTTTATTGACCTTAATTATGATGAATATCATGACCTGGTAACCAGGGGTATTTTTGAGGAGTTCTATAAAAAAGTTGGCGGCATGGTTTTTGATGTTGACAGGGGCCAGCAGGTTTTTGAGGAAATGCTGGCAAAAGAGAAACTGCTCACTGTCCAGCTAAATCGGACGATGGTTGAGCCGAGGGTAAAAGACGGCAGAGTTGTGTCGCTGGTGGTGGAAAACAGGGATACCCAGGAAGAGATATATGCCAAAATCTTTATTGATGCTTCCCAGGATGCTGACCTTGCTTTTCTAGCAGAAGTTCCCTTCACTGAAGGTTTTGAAGATATAGGACTGCCAGGAAAATTCCAGGCATCAACTCTGGTATTTACCGTTAAAGGCGTTAATTGGCCTAGAGTAATGTGGGAAACTCTGTTTGTTGATAAACGCATTAGTTCAAAGGCCACATTCACAGCGGCCTGGGGTTATGATGACCATATTAGAAAGTATACCCCTGAGAGCGACAGAATAAGCTTTCGGGGATTTAATATGGCCAGGCAGAAAGATGGACAGGTTCTGATAAATGGATTATTGATTTATGGAGTTAGGTTTGATGATCCACAATCGAGGGCTGAAGGCAGAGAGATTGCCATGAAGGAAGCATACAACTTTGTCAGCTATGCCCGCGAAAACTTGCCTGGTTTCCAAAAGGCAGAGGTGAGCGCTTTTGCACCTGAACTCTATGTCCGTCAAAGCCGGCATATGCTTGGCTTATATCGTTTAAGTCTGGATGATGTTTTGGAGCATAGGGATCATTGGGATAGAATTGGTTATGGGGGGTACCCTGTGGATATCCAAGCCGTGGATAAACATTTTCCAGGGCTTGCCATTGGAGAACCAACAAAATACGCAGTGCCCTTTAGAAGCCTGGTACCGCCAAATGTAATCAATTTGCTGGTAGTAGGCCGCTCAGCAAGCTATGATTCTCTTGCCCACGGAAGCGCAAGAATTGTGCCTGTTGGGATGGTAGGAGCGCAAGCAGCAGGTGTTGCTGCTGCCTATTCCTTGGCTGCACAAACAAGCTTTCATGAAATAGCCCAGAACCAAGAAGCCATTATTTTTATCAGGCAGATATTGGAGAGCCAGGGAGCCTTTGTTGGTCCGCCAAGGACTAAACCGCCCAAAATTATGGAACACCCTCAATATCCTGCTATGAGGGAACTTAGAGAGTTAGGCATAATTGTAGGCGGATACAAGAACAATTACAGATTGGATGAACCCTTGAACAGTCAAACCTTTTTAAACTTGTTGTTCAACGGTACTCTTCGCACCCTTAATTTACAAGGAAGACCAGATTTAGCAAAGAAAATGTATTTTGTTACAGCTAAGGAAAACACAACGGTTACTTCAGAGAATGTGGGGGAGATCTTTGCCCATTTCCTAAAATTCAATCCGCATTTAACAGGTCTAGTTGGAAAGGAAGATTTGGAAGAGTTATTCACTAATGCAGTTTTTGGAGCAAGTTCTTCAACGGAACTTCCCAGGGGAGACCTTTATGAGGTTATTAGTCAGTACTTGAGTCTGCTTAAACAAAACCAGCAACCGGGTGGCCAAAACTGATAGATTATGAAGGGTTTTGTAAAAAAATACAGAACCCTTTGATTTTTTTCTTAAACACCCTATTTCAGCTTGATGCTTCCTAAGGGTATGAGTGAGAGGAATTTTATAACAGCTGACCCAGGTATTTTATTAAGAATTGTCAGATTGATAAGATAATTAAGATTGTTTTTTTTAGTTTAATCAAGTATCTTAGAGTTAAAACTGTTCTAGCAACATTGAAAATGGGAGGCAAAGGAGAATGTCTTTAACTGTCAGGGAAGCTTTAAGAATTGGCAGTCTAGTTGATGCCAAAGTACTGGCTGGTGCAAATAACCTGGACAGGGTTGTTAGGTTTGTGGACATAATTGATGTTCCGGATGCTGCAATTTGGTTTCGTCCGGATTCTTTGCTGTCCACAACCTTTTATGCTTTAAAGGATAATATAGAAGCCCAGCTAAAAATGATCGATGATATTGTCGCTTGTGGCGGAGCGGGTTTAATTATTTTTTCTCCTGATCGTTATATTTCCGCCATAGATGAAAGGCTGATACAAAGGGCCGAACTAAGGCAGCTGCCCTTGCTGCAAATGCCTGATTCCTCTTATATTGACGTCATAGTACCTGTTATGAGCGCTGTTTTGGACAAGCAGGTTGAAGCTCTAGAATATGCTCAGGAGATTCACCGCCAGATGACTAACCTTGTGTTAAGAGGAAAAGGCCAGTCTGAAATAATATCTTCTCTTTCTGCTCTTATAAAACACCCTGTATTACTGGCAGATGCCAATTTTATGTTCCTTGACTACGCCATGCCAAAGGAGGGCGCCTATAACCTGTCTTTAATGCATAGCCTGACCAAGCATTATGGTTATTTAGATTTATTTGATCATTATCCAAAAGAAGTTTTAGACAGGATATCAAAGGAAAAAGGGGCATTCTATCACAGGTCATCTAAAAATAGCAGTACTATGGATCTCATGTTTCCAGTGGTTGCTGGGGACAATTTTTATGGGATCATCATAGTCCCTGGGTTGTTGGAAGAATTAATTGGAGCAAAAACCATAGCTTTGGAGGCTGCTTCTACAGCTATTGCCCTTGAAATATTAAAGGAAAAGGCTATTAAAGATACCGAGCAGAAGCTAAAATTAGACTTCTTCAATGAACTGCTTCTTGGAAATATTAAATCAAGAGAAAATATATTTGCCCAGGCAAAACGTTTAGGGCTGGAACTTGAAGGCCAATATGGAGTAATGCTGATAGAAATGAATAAAGACAGTGGCTACTATAAAAGGCTCCTGCAAAGTGGAGCTGAAATCAGCAAGGAGCATCTTGAGGAAAAGCTCATGCGTTTAGTGAAAATGGGACTTGAACTGGAAAACCCTGGAAGCATTGTGACTGAAGCCCTTGGCAGCATAGTAGTTCTCCTGAGGCTTGTACCTCAATGGGACAAGGGTAAAAAAATTGAACATTGCAAGAAATGTATGGAAAGAATAAAAAATCTCATTGCTGAACGTATGAAAGAAGCGCCCATCTGTTTGGCCATGGGCAATATTTATGATGAGATAGAAAAGATTAGCACAAGTTATCTTGAAGCCTGGGAGACCCTTGATCTTGGAAAGAAATTATTTCACTCGCGTTTTACAGCAACCTATTCTGACCTGGAAGCATATCACCTGGTTAAAAGATTGTTTACAAACACTAGCGCCGTAAACCTTTATGAAAAAATTTACGGAAAGCTTCTTGACTACGATAAGGAAAAAGGCGGGGAATTAGTGCAGACTTTGGAGACCTATATTCAGAGTAATTATTCCCGTATTAAAACTGCAGAAAAGCTGCATATTCATCGCAATTCATTAAACTACAGGCTGCAAAAGATCCAGGATATTATCAACATAGACATTGATCAAGCTGACAGCTTTCCCTTTTTGTTGGCTTCCATAGCAAGAAGACTTTCCAACTAGTTAGGACTAATGATTGTGAAAAATGTCATAAAGCCTGTTGCCAGCGATATTAGGCCGATATAAAAAAAGGTGTTAAACAAAAATATTATATAATTTGAAAGTGGCACTGTACCAAGCATCTTCTACTCCTTTTACAGTAAATATTTATTTATTTTTCTTTTTTTTGAGTCATTCTCCTCACCTCAAGAACTAATTGGCTTTGTGCAAAATGCATGAAATACGGGAGATATTTATCACTATTGCACAAAGGGGATTTTGATTTAAATGAATAAAATATTATATACAACTTGTAAAATTCAAAATAGTGTAAATTTAGCGTAATCAGCGGATAGGAATGACGAATACTGATTATTGAGGGGGGATAGTGGAGTCTGTAGTGTTGTTTGTGTTTTTAGGCATAGTTCAAGTGTTTATAGGTATTTAGAAAAGTCAAAGAAAGGAAGGTTGAATATGGCGCAACCTAGTATGTTTGTAAGAAAGGCAAGCGGGTTAGTAAGGTCATGGTCGGTTTTTGACGGATTTATTTACGCGTTCTTCTCAATCAATCTGGTGACCCTGGGTTTCTTTATCTTTTCTTTTGCTCCATATATACCCGAAGGCAACTTAATAACGGCTATTATCATAAGTGGTATCTTTATTATCTTTGAAGTATTTGTTTATGCACTTCTTGTAGCTGTAATGCCCAGAGCTGGAGGCGATTATGTTTGGCAGAGCCGTATCCTGGGCGGCGGGATCGGCTTTGTATTGTCGGTTACAGGCTGGGGTTGGATTCTCTGGCATTGGGTGCCTCTTTACGGTACAATGCTTGCTTACAATGTGTTTACTCCCATACTTGGTATTCTAGGAGGCTGGACCAATAACCAGGGGTTAATGAACGGAGCCATGTGGTTTGTGTCAACAAACGGACTGTTTTTTAGCTCACTTGTGGTTATTGTACTTGCCTTCATATATGTAAGCCTTGGAATGAGCTGGTATGCAAGGATTCAAAAAGTGTGTTTCTTTATTGGAATGGCTGGCATGGCCACCTTCTTGGTCATGCTCCTTGCCAGCAGCAAAGCAGATTTCATCAGCGGCTTTAATCACTATGCCAGTGCTTTCTTTGGCGCAGGAGGCGGTGACACATACCAAAGCATTCTATTGGCTGCCTCTGAAGGTGGTTACAGCGCTGTACCCATGGGTAATGCTGCAATCGTCGCCAGTTTGGCATTAATACCTATGGTTGTCTTCTTTAACTTGTGGCCGAACTGGGGCGCTACTTTGTATGGTGAAGTTAGAGGAGCTTCTGACTTCAAGAAGAATTTCTGGAGCATGGCTTCAGGTTTGATAGCTACTACTGTTTTAGCAGTTATTGTACTGGGTGCAATGGCTAAAGTTATTGGCTGGGATTTTTACCATGCAGCCAACTTTACTTTCTATGAAGGCACCTCAGAATTAAGTGTCTTTCCCTATCCAGCGCTTTTAGTCAGCTTCTTAACAGACAGTCCGGCCCTGCAGCTTTGGTTGTTAATAACTATGAGCGCTTGGTTCTTTGGATGGTGTGGAACTGTGTTCTTGTCTTCAACAAGGGTCATCTTTGCAGCAGCCTTTGACAGGATACTTCCCGAGTGGGTGGCGCAGGTATCAACTCGTTTTAGAGCTCCGGTTAATGCCCTCCTTGTAATGGCAATTCCGTCAGTATTAGTAAGCGCTGGTATGCATTACACGGAAAACCTCGCTACTTATGCCCTTAACGCTACTTTGGTTATTGCTGTCACTTATCTCGGCACTACCATTGCTGCGATAATTTTGCCCTATAAGGAGCCTGAATTATACAACTCTTCATCCATTGCCAGGCTTAAGGTATTTGGCCTGCCATTAATCACGGTTACAGGTGTAATCTTTGCAGCCTTTTTGCTCTTCCTCTTCTACTACTGGATGACGGACGCTGTATATGGAGTTAACGAACCTGTATCTTACCTTTACATTGCTGTCTTGTACCTGATTTCCATTGCTATTTATTTTGGTTCTAAATGGTTCCGTAAAAAGCAGGGAATAGATTTAGACACAATTCATAAGAGTATTCCACTGGAGTAACAACCTTAAAAGGAGGTTCACGCAATGACTACCATCTTTTTTACAACTGACATTCATGGTTCGGAAGTTTGTTGGAAAAAATTCATCAATGCGGGGAAGTTTTACAAGGCAGATATAATAGTTTTAGGCGGAGACATGACAGGCAAGGCCCTTGTTCCCTTTATTAAAGACAGCAAAGGAAATTACAAGGTCTCCTTTTTAGAAGAAGATATGTATCTTAATGAGGTTCAAAAGGAGCAAATGGAAAAAACCATAGCAGACAGGGGCTACTACCCGATAGTTATGACTGAAGACAGGTTTCTTGAACTGAACAGTAATCCTGAATTAGTTGAGGAATTGTTTGTAGAAAGGGTGGTTATGGCGGCTGAACGTTGGGTGCAGTATGCTGAAGAAAGGTTGTCAAAGTGGGGTATTCAGTGTTTTATTTGCCCTGGAAATGATGATATGTTTGAGTTGGATGCAGTGTTTGCCAAGTCAAAATATATAACCCTGGCAGAAGGAAAAATCATAGATCTTGACGGCCACTACAATATGATCAGCACAGGTTGGTGCAACTATACGCCGTGGAATACCCACAGGGAATGCAGTGAAGAGGAATTGGAGGAACGCATTGAAAAGATGGCCGGGGAGGTGCAAGACATGACAAGATGTATTTTCAATCTTCATGCGCCTCCCTACGGCTCAGGTTTGGATGAAGCGCCTGAACTTGATGAGAATTTAAGGCCAAAATACGCTGGTCGTTCACTAATTCCGGTGGGGAGCCACGCTGTGCGAAAAGTAATTAAAAAATATCAGCCTCTCCTGGCCCTGGTTGGTCATATACACGAGGGAAAAGGCATCAACCGCTTGGGTAAAACCCTTGTGGTCAATCCCGGCAGTTCATATGAACAAGGCAATCTTCTAGGAGCTATTTTGGAGCTCGATAAAAAGGGGGTAAAAAAGTATATCCTAACTTCGGGGTAATAAGGTCAGGGGACACACCACCTTGCAGGTTGCATGATGCAAGATGCAGGAAGCAAGATTTACTCATGCCTCTTGCTTCACGCTTCTTGTCTCTTGAACAGAGGAATGTCCCCAACGTAGGTCAGGGGACACACCGTCTTGCAGGTTGCATGATGCAAGATGCAGGAAGCAAGATTTACTCATGCCTCTTGCTTCACGCTTCTTGTCTCTTGAACAGAGGAATGTCCCCAAC
>JBFLYC010000021.1:0-57568 GCA_040756735.1 Bacillota bacterium
CATTTCCATCATACTAATATGTTCGTCATAAACTCCTGGGTCAACTTCATTTTTAATTTCATCTTCAAAAATGTGATATGCTTTGAGCCCTAACTGGACTCCAGCTAACGGACCTGCAAAGGTAGGATCACCATTTGATACAGTTTCGGCAGCTAAACCTGAAGCTTCTGCTTCTGCTCCGCCTAAAACTACTACCAAATCATCTTTACCGTATTTTTCAGCAAAATCCTTGATCCTTGCCTGGTTTTCCAGGTCCATTGCACCAGCTGCAGTTCAAACAAAACACTCTGTGGTAGAAAAGACAATTTCCCCACCGGCGCTCTTGACACATTCATCAATAGCCGGTCCTGGGATGCCGTCTCTATCACCTAGAACAACTACCTTCTTGCCCTTAAGCATTGGACATCCTCCTTTTTTGAATTAATTTTAGTAAAGATTTTTTTAAAATATTAATAACCCTTAGCAGATAATTTGCCAAAACCTAATTCGTTTGTTGAGCCAATAATCGCCTGTATCTCAACTATAATACTGCCGTCCTCTTTGAGACTTCCATCAAATCCACCTGCAATTACATCAACAGGTTCCAGGTAACCTATCACTTTTTTCATGGGCGGCAGTTTTATAGTTTCATTAGCATTACCTGCAGTAACAACTGCATCTCCCAGGGGTGTTGAGTCTGCAAGAGACTGGGAAGCGCCATCCCTGCCAGCATATTCATCAGTTACTAAAACAGTCTTGATGCCTTTCTTTTCTAATTTGTTGCAGTTCATGACCAGATCCGCATCAGGGTTTCCAAAACCTTCTTCTGAAACTATTGCTGCGTCAGCTCCGAGAAATTCCACCAGTTTTGCCGTATAGCTTGAAGAGCGTTCCTTATCGGCTAGAGTAACGTTTTCATTGGTGATCACTACACCTATAAAATTGTAGTCTTTACCATGACGCTCATACAGGTCATGAATGATAGGACTGTTTTGATGAACATAAGTTGGATTCTTGTCGCATGCTGATACACAGTTTCCACTAACAATAGCCCCATCCAATACTTCAGTTGGGTAAATGATGGTGGGAATGATTTTCTTTGCATCTACGCCATAAACATAAGTATCATGGAGCAGTCCCTGGCTCTGCAGCATATATACATAGGCAACTTTAGGAAGCTGTGGATATTGTGCCGACTGTTCATTTAAAGGCAGGGTTTCAAATACTTTTACTTCATCAGGATCTACGCCTTTTCCGGCTTCCCCCAGATAGGCCGCAGCCCTAAGCCCTGCCAATCTGACAGCTGCCTCGTGTTCATGCTGGTGCAGGCCTTCAACTGGATTACAGACAAGTACTATATTTAATGTTGAAGAAAAGGGTGTGTAGTCTGCTCCAGGGCCTGACATATCTATGATGCCTTCTTGAAAACCAACTATTTTGCCGCATGTCACTAAAGCAGTACCTTTAAGGACATGCGTACGGCCTTCACCAACAGTATCAACACCTGAAATAAAACCGGGGAACATTCCTCCGCTGCCGGATACCTTTACTCGCGGCTCAATTACATCTTTAACAGGCACAATTCTAACTTCTTCACCTGGTTTAGCCAGTTCAAGCTCTATAGATGCTATTCTCTCGTCATCTCCTGCAACTTTTACAAGTTCCTCTTTGTTAACGTATAGGACACCATCTTTTACTTCCGTTTTCTGACCAAACTGCACGTCTTTAATAAAAATATTCCCTATTTCTAAACGCACAATTATTCACCTCCTCAAGTATTCTTACAACAACTCCTTAATTTTCCCCTCAACATCATCAACAACAAAGTCCTTTGTCAGTTCGGCAACTTTTTCCCCATCTTTGTACAAAACAATTGTTGGTAGACCTAATACCTTCTGACTGATAGCCAAACGACGATTCTGTGAAACATCAACCTTTCCAAACTTTACCTGGCTGCCGTATTTTTCCGATAGAGCCACTATTTCGGGCATTAACTCCATACAGGGCTCACACTTTGGACTCCAAAAGTCTACGACTACTGAACCTTTGGCGCTTAGAACTTCGGCTTCAAAATTATCTTTGTCCAGAACAAGCATTTTCTCACCTCCACATAAGCTGTTATTTTTAATGATGTATTTTAAAGGCAGTTAGTTGCTGCCTGCAGCCACCGCTTCTTTAATAGTTTTTACATTAAACTCTCCGGGCAACCTACCTACCAGTTGTCCTTTATTTATAATTAACAAGGCTGGAATCTCCTTGACTTCATAGCGATTGGCCACCAATTGATTTCTATATACATCTATTTTTACAAGTTTTACATGTCCTATTTCATCAAGATTTTGCTCTAAATTAGAAACAAATTCTATACTTTTTTCATTCTGTGGACTCCAGAAAGCAACCAGAACCGGTTCGTCTGCTTCTAAAACCTGCTCCCTGAAACCTTCTTCTTCTGCCAGGTATTTGTCAGCAGCAAAAGCAGCTATTGCCCCATCAGCAGCTGCTGTAACAACCTGCCTGAGGTACTTCTCGCATGCATCTCCTGCTCCATATACACCAGGTACGGAAGTCTCCATTTTTTCATTAACAATTATGTATCCATGGTCATTAAGTGCAACTTTATCCTTGAGAAAGTCCGTATTGGGAGTATACCCTACAAAGAAGAAAACCCCATTTGTTTCCATCTCGGTCAATTCACCTGTTTTCAGATTCTTGATAACCACGGATTCCACCATGCCATCACCTTTGATTTCATCAAGGACAGAATTCCAGACAAAATTGATCTTGTGATTTGCAAAGGCTTTTTCTTGACTGGCTTTATTGGCATCTAAAATACCCTCATCGTGAATGACAATGATAGTGACTTTTTCAGCAAATTTGGTCAGGTAGATAGCTTCCTCTATAGCCGCATCTCCGTTACCTACAACAACAACCTCTAATTCTTCATAAAAATCAGCATCACATGTGGCACAATAGGATACGCCCTTCCCTACCAGAGCCCTCTCACCTTTAATGCCAAGGGAACGAGGATGTGCTCCTGGAGCTAAAACAACTGCCCTTGCGAAATATTCATCACCTTTTTTTGTAATTACTTTTTTAAGCTCACCAGTTAAATCAAGATCTACAATTTGTTCCTTTTTAATTACAACGCCAAAATCTTCGGCATGTTCCTTCATGGCCTTCATAATGTCCGGTCCTTTGGCACCCCTGCCAAAGCCAGGATAGTTCTCCATCTCCTCTGTAGTTGCAGCCTGCCCGCCAGGCCGGCCCTTTTCTACAATCATAGTTTTTAGCCTTGACCGTGCTCCATAAATACCAGCTGTAAGACCTGCAGGTCCTCCTCCTACAACTAGCAAATCCCAGACTTCTTTGCTCATTTCTCATCCTCCTAGCATTAATTTTTGCTCTATTAGTTTTATTTTCTTTAAAACATCTGCAAACTATCCAAGGCACAAACCAGCAGAGATAAGTCAACCAGTTGAAAATCCTTCAAAACTTCAGGTCTTTTATATTTATTAAGTGGAAGAAATTTGTCAACTGTCATAATGGCATTCTCAATGATTTCCAGAGACTTAAAGTCTAAGGACATATCTTGAACAGCAGGCTTATCATTTAACACAACAGTCCGGTAAGGAGTCTCATTTGGTTTAATGCTTCCAGCCATTGGATGACTTAACAGAACATACCCTTTGTGAATATAATCCCTGGTTTTTATCAAGACATCTTTTAATGAGCCATCTAAAAAGCAGGCGTCTGGAAATTTCTCATGAACCATGGGATTATTTGTGATAATTAGTACTTTCACACTCATCATCCTTGTGATAATTTGTACATAGTTAAATATTTGTAAGGGGACATAGCAATGTCCCCAATAAAAAAAGACAGAAATAGACATTTTGCTGCCTGTCTCTGTCTTCAAGCCTGAGAGATTAACATTAATAACCTGTTTTGCTCCTTCGGCGTCAGATTACGACTTTCCAGAGTTGAGTCAAGACACGGTCCCTAAACCTGAGAGTTTCATTTTGAATTGGCAACCCAAAACTTGCTCCTTCGGTGCCCCTGGGGGGACTCTCCCGTACCCATCATACTCTTTTATGTACTTGTGAAAACATTATCAAATTTCATTTTTATTTTACCATCTTTAATCTATAAACTCAACCCTAATTTATTATTTTTATCGACATTATCAATTTTTTAAAAGAACTTACCATTTTTATAACAAGTAGTTGTTAAACCACATACTTGATTTAGATCAACTCCATACTGATTTTATCTCCTATCAACAGCTTAAAGTATTGTGATCTCTTTGGGGTTCACGTATAAAACACATGGAAATTGGGACAGCGCCTAAAAGAACCAGAAAAGTAAAAACATAAGTTAATTGTACGCCACCAAGGTCTCCTATTATACCCGATATTGCTGTCTGTGTAATCATACCAATTCCCATAATAAACTCCAAAAAGCCCATACCAAATCCCCTGTTGGATGGAGAAGAGTAATCTGCAACATAGGCAAGGCTGAGGGGGAATATAATACCGGTCCCAATTCCCCCAAGAAGGGCAGCAGTAAAAAAGAGCTCCAGGCTATCTGCTGCTAAAAAAGTACCTGTAGATAAAACGCAAAACATTACCCCTGCTACAAAGACTCTCTTGCGGCCAATTAAATCAGCAAGCCCTCCACATATTAAGAAAGAAACAACCCTGGTTCCCCAAAATAAAGCAAAAATTAAACCTATCCCCTTTGGAGATACTCCAAAACTGTTAGCAACCTTGGACAATAAACCCCATAAAGAATAGAGAAAACCGCTGTATGCAAAACCTATATAGCATACTGCCCAGATTTTTTTAACCTCTGACTTGGCAATGTCTAGGCTAAACACTCCTAATCCATGATGCCCTTCGCTGTGAGCAGCCTCACTTACCCCGTAAAGTACAGCAAACATAACTAGCATCGCTAGAAGCGGATAAACCGGGAAAACTGCTGTCAGGCCGACGTATTCCATAACATAACCGCCTATAAATGTTCCAAAAGTTACCCCCAACCCATATGCAGCAGAAAAACGCCCCATGACTCTTTCTCTATCTTCAAAGGTGCTGTTGTCAGCTATTACTGCTTCTGCAACAGGCCATAAAATACCCCTGCTCATACCTTCCATGGTTCTGAATAAAAGCAGGGCAATGGGAGTGCTTGAAAAATAGTAGCCTGCTGAAGCTAATATGGAAAGGGCAATGCTGAAAAGCAAAATGCGCTTGCGTCCCAGGCTGTCGGAAAACCTTCCCGATACTAAGGTCATAATTGTATAGGCAATGGAGTAGCCGGTCATCAAAAAGCCCAATTGAATATATGATGCCCCTAACACATCACCATATAAAGGAATCGCAGGCGCAGTCATCCCCTCTCCAACTGACATTAGGAAGATAAAAAAACACATGAACAAGAGTGTCCGTGATTTACTGTTCATCTACTCAACACCTTAGTCATCACTTTTCTCATTAACCTGCTCAAGCAGGTCTTTCAATTTGCAGGGATGTATGTTTTCCGGACTGACTCTAAAAGTTTCCGCAAAAACCTCTGCATATCTGTTCTTGACCTCTGAAAAGTCCAGATAATGTCCTAAAAGTTTTTCCATGCTGGTTACCCCCTTATTTCTTAAACCACAAGGGACAATCCAGGAGAAATGTTCCAAGTTGGTATTGACATTTAAAGCAAATCCATGCTTTGTGACCCAGGCCCTGGCTCCCACTCCTATTGCACAGATTTTTTCATTACCTGCCCATACACCTGTAAGACCCGGGATAGTTCCTGCCTGAATATCATATTGGGCCAAGAGGTTTATTACAGACTTTTCAAGTGTGCGAATGTACTGCAGCAAGTCCTTCCCTCTTGCTTTCAAATCCAGTATAGGGTAACCTACCAACTGGCCCGGACCATGGTAGGTTACATCTCCTCCCCTATCAACATTAAATACTTCTACACTTAGATTGCTAAAATACTCCGGGGGAAAAAGCAAATTATTTTCCTTCCCATCTCTGCCTACTGTTAATACCGGCGGGTGTTCCACAAGGAGCAAAACATCTGGCAACTTGTTCTGCCTTACAGCTTCATTTATTTTTAATTGTATATTCCAAGCTTCATTATATGTCATCAACCCAAGATCTACAAGAAACATAAACCCACCTGCCGTCAAGCTGATTAGTATAATAATTCTAGCCTTTATAGACAGATTCCTTCTAAGATTTCTTCTCCTTTGATTTCCGGGATTCTTCACAGGTTAATCAAGAAAGTAATATTCCATAATACTTCACTTCAACACGAAGACACCTTTCAATTTGGCAGAATGAAAGCGACGAAACCTACATTCGGTTCCAAACAGAAAGATGCAGACTTTAAATCTATAGGCTTGTTGTTTGGCCAATCCCGATATCAGCCTCTTCTATACATTGTCTATACTAATATTTAAGCACAAAGCAGCTCAGACAGTGGTTACAATTGTTATTACAATTCGTATTAAAGTAATGATAAGTACAACTGCCAGGATTTTTCTCAACTGCTGGCTTTTTAATTTCATGCTTACCTTGCTGCCTATTCTCGCACCTGCTATAGCGCCTATAACTAAAAACAGCGCGGGCACAAAAGGCACCTGCCCGGTAGCTGCTTTGCCTATAAACCCTGCTGTTCCACCTGCAAGTATTATTCCCAGAGAAGTCCCAATACATATTTTAATGGGTATCCTCAAAAAATAGGATAAGGCCGGTATCAACATGGCTGCTCCTCCAACTCCTGCCATGCCTGATAATACGCCGGCTGCACCTCCCAAAGATGCACCTAGAATCTTTTCGTTAATAGAGATCATGTACTCTGGCTGCTCATTATGATCATGCCCCACTTCGCAAGCTGCACCATTTCCAGCTGCTGCCATTGTTTTGCCTGCAGATACATCCGTATCTGATTTAGGTTTTATTAACATATAAATTGAGATGGCAAGAACCGAGGCAAATACTATTTGCAGCGCTCTTCCATCCATAAACTTAGATGCCACTGATCCTATTAAGCTGCCCGCCAACATAGCTCCACCAACAACGATTATCAAGTTTTTCCGTAGATTTCCGCCTTTAAAATGGGTAATTGCTCCTGTAAGCGCAGAAAAAAACACCTGGGTCATTGATAAACCGGTAATAGTGTGGAAAGAAAAGGTAACGCCAACTAAGGGAGGAATATACATTAGCAGGGGAATAAGCACTATTGCGCCGCCAATTCCCAGCAGACCTGCTAGAAATCCCGAAAAACTTCCCAAAAAAAATAAAATAACTTCTATTGTGCCCATGCTGAACATCTCCTAATTTTAAATTGTGTTATTAGCTACTATGTATCCACATGCTATTATTATATCACAACTACTAGTAAGACACGTGCAAATTACAAAAGGAACCATATTAATTGATTCCTTTTATCCCATTACATTAACTTATCCTCCTAGAGTAATATCCTGTCCGTCGTACCATTGCAGGGCCTCATAGAAGTGTTCCGGTTTAAAATCCGGCCATAAGTCATCTATTACATAAAAATCAGCATATACACTTTGTATAGGCAAAAACCCGCTTAATCTTCTCCTTCCACCCCATCTTACTACCAGGTCTATCCTGGATACATCCCTGGATGCAATTTTATCTGGGAGAATTTCCCTGGGATTTGATAGCCCATCACAACCTCCCAAGGCACTGCTTATATCCCACCACCAGCTGTAGTTTACCAAGAAATTAACCTTAATTTTGCCGCTTCCGAAAGTAGTTCTTTTTTGAGTATACTCAAGAAGCTCCGGCGGAAAAAGAGGGGAATCTGTATTTCCCAAAACCAGCAATGAAGCATCTTTATGACAGAGCATTTTGACTGCATCTACACAGGCTTTTTGGAATGCTTTTGTCTGTACGGCAGGACGCTTGGTGTTATCCTGGGTAAAACCATAAAAGGTCATTTCCTTGATTCCTAGTTCCAAACACAACTTGTATAATTCAAACCCTGGCCCTAACCCCTTTTCATATCCTGCTTCCTTTGGCATACCGCAATTCTGGGCCCACCTGCGATTGCCATCTGGAATAACCCCAATATGATCTGGCAGCCTATTGAACTTCATTTAAACCCTCCATTTTTTACAATAATACTATATTAGTATTACCCAAAAGACCTGGGCTTAAAACTGCCATAAAGGGTTTGTCATTCTTGCTAAAATAATATATTATCTTACCATGATAATTTCATTAGTGAGCCAGGAGAATATAAGATGCAAAAAACAAAAATAGCTTTAGTACAAATGCAGGCAATTTTAGGGCGCCAAAAAGAAAACTTAGAAAAAATCAAGATGTTTGTTGAAGAGGCTGCTGAAAATGAAACACAGATTATTTGTTTTCCTGAACTAGCTGCTCACGGATATAAAAAAGCTTCCTTTGGCCATATCGCCCAAGAAGTGTCTGATATTGGACAATATTTTATGCAATTAGCTGATCTACACAATATTGTTATACTCGTTGGAATAGCCGAAAAGGCAAGATGTCAAAACCCATACATTACTCATTTAATTGCCAGGCCTAAGAAAGATCTGGGTGTCTATAGGAAAACTCATCTAGGTAGTAGCGAAAAACCCTTTTTTGCCCAGGGTGAAGATCTGCCGGTTTTCACAACTGACACATCAACTATAGGTGTTCAAATATGCTGGGATTTGCATTTTCCTGAGGTAACAACTATTATGTCCCTGCAGGGAGCTGAAATAATATTTGCCCCCCATGCTTCCCCAACCATTGTGGGGGATAGAAAAAAAATTTGGATGAAATACCTCACTGCTAGGGCCTATGATAATGCGGTATTTGTGGCAGCCTGCAACCTGATAGGAAACAATGGATCCGAACAAACCTTCTGCGGGGGGTGTTTAGTTATTGACCCTCGAGGCAATATAGTAGCTGAAGATTTTAATGGCAAAGAAAGTATCCTGTATGCTAATTTAGATGATAAAATTATCAATACAATCCGCCAAAAGCAGGGGGAATCCATGCGTCACAGTTTTTATTTAGACTCCCGAAGACAAGATTTGTACCTGCGGTATTTAAATAAAAAGTAGATGGACAGTTAGGATTTCAGCTTGACAATATGCATTTTTATTCATCATTATGAATACTTTTACAATACTATTATAACCCCTGGCTGCTGCGGGAGGCTTTTTTATTTGCATTTTTAATATTAATAATATTTAAACAAACAAATCTTATTTTTATTTTGAAGTAATTAACACGCCTGATTCTATATATAATAGAAATATATTATATTTATTGCCATTCGTAATAGCACATTGAGCATAGAAGATAGCCATCATTTATAAATATATCTTATTATTACAAAAATATATTTGAATTGCTTTCAGTAAAATTCGGCATTGATTTTATATTTATTCAGGAATAAAATATAATCAAAGAACACAGTAAAGCAAATTACATAAACAATTAAAATCATCTAACTAGAAAATATCGTGATAGTCTTGCAGTATAACAAACTTGAAGGGGGGCGTAAACAATGACAAAATGTATTTGTGATAAGTGCACCTGGTATGTAGCCTACAAACACTGGTGTGTAGCCCAAGGGAAAAATACCAGTACCTTCGCTGACTGCTGTGCAGACTACAATCCAAGATAAATTAGAGAAGCTTAGAAAAATTCTAAACAAACAATATAAAAACAGAGGATTTAGCAGGTTAGTCCTCTGTTTTTATATTATTGATTTACTTTTATTATGGTAAAACAACTATATTTGTTGCAACAGGCCTTGGGTACCCGTCAGATGGTTTATTCAAAATCTCTCCATCATATGCAATAGTACTCGAACCCCCGCCATCAAGATTATAGGCTTCCACGACCCCTAACTGCATCAGCTTAACTTGAGCCTGCTCCAAAGTTATGCCATTGCTCCAACCTTGCCTTCTACCGTCTATAACTAAAAACAGCAGATCCCCATTAGCATATTGACCGATAATTGTTCTGGGGTGCCTCTCTTTTTTCCACTTGCTTGGGATATCAAGGGGCATTCGATCTTTGATTAGAATAGGCACGAAACTAACACCGTACATTGGGTTTAAATCCCACAACTCTTTCTCATCCTCAACCAAATCCCCGACCAGTAATCCATCTTTATCTAGACCTGCAAAATATATGTCCTCGTAACTAGGTATAAATTCATTAACTAGATTGCCTGCAATTACTGTGTTACCCAGAGGCACAACCTGTCTGCTTCCACCAGATGATGTAAAGTAGAATCCCCCGCCATTAACCGCCAAAACAGCATTGTTTCTCCTTGCAGCATCTAAAGTAGTTTCTGCCTCCCCAAAAGTATCATTGGCCAGTACAACTTTAATGGATGTTGGATCAAATATTTTTACTTTAGCCGCATACCCTTTATAGCCTGCACCTTGTATAAAAAACACCATTATATTTGTTCTGTCATTTTCCCAAGTGTACAGCAGTTCACCCAGCCTGCTGACTATTAATTTTTCATATACTTCCTCTGTCAATTCCTTCTGCTCTTGGCTTTTAGCTATAAGTTCCTGCAATAGCCTTTGCTGTTCCTTGTACTGCTTCTCCTGCTCTTCTAAGGATAACTGCAGTATACCCATACCTGCCTTAATAGATTTCATATCTCTTTGTATGGTTTCAAAGGATTGTGATAAAGGTTGAGTTTCCACAGCCAGGGCTTTAGTATTCAGGGAAATCTCTAAATCTTCCATAAAAGCAAAACCAATAGCAATGCCCAGAAAAGGCGCTAAGGTTGTTAATAGAAATAAAGCAAGTCTTCTCATAGTTTTGACTCCTTGAGCATTTCCAAACTTTCTTCTAACCTCTCAAGCTGGATGGTAAGTTCCTCCATTTTCTCATTAATGGCCTCTCTAAAATAGTTTTGCATGGTCAGGCTTTCATCCGTTTCTTGAAGGAGAATTGCCAGATCTGCCATTTCATTTGACAGCGCTGCCACTTTTTCTTCCAATAGCATTATGTTCAGAGCATTTGTCTCCATTACCTCTTTAATGGAACGATCCAAATCCCTAGTAATTTGTTTTCTGTTTTCATCCATCTTATATTCAATAAACATATAGCCTCCATACATTAATCCTGCCCAAACAAGAACTATTAATAATGTTATGATAATGCTGGTAGAACTTCTCTTTCTAACAGGCCTTTGAAGGGGCTCTGGTCTTTTATCCTGCATATCTTTTTCGCCTCTTTCATTTCTTTTTTTGAGCCTATAAAAATAATTATTGATTTTTCGTGTCTTGAAATGGTTCTATATAAAACCTGATAATTCCTGCCCTATTATTTGGGGGTATTCCGTAAGATATGCAATTAAAATTAAGGAGCTTTATTAATATTTTTAAACCCTTTATCTAAAACTATATAAAATAGGCAAATGAGGTAAATAGATTTTACTTTGGAGGCAAAAATGCTTACCAGACGTCAATTTCTTAAAATATGCACCGCAGGTATGGCTACAGCCAGTTTGAGCAAATATCTTCTGCCCCATATCACAGAAGCAGCAGCATACCTGGGAGAAAGACCTCCGGCAATTTGGCTTGAACTACATACGTGTACAGGTAATTTTCTTTCATTTTTAAACACTTTAGACCCGGACCACGAAAAAATAATAAAAGAAATGATAGATTTAAGGTACAGCAACGCCCAGATGGCTGCAGAAGGAAAGTTAGCTCTGAATGCATTATATGAAGTACCGGAAAAATATCCAGGTGAATACATTTTAATTGTAGAAGGAACTGTGGCTACTAAAGCTAAAGGACTCTATGGAGTTATTGGATTCTGGCCGGATGGAACACCCATTACCCAGCTGGAAGCTGTTAAACATTTTGCTTCCAAGGCTAAATACATAATCGCTGCAGGAACCTGTGCATCCTTTGGAGGTCCCTTCGCAGCAAGTCCTAACCCCAGTGATTCCAGGGCTGTCCACCAGGTTGTTAGCGAACAGGTAATAAACACACCAGGGTGCCCCGTCCACCCAGATTGGATAGTAGGCACCCTAACTCACTTGCTTTTATATGGTATGCCTGAATTAGATGCCGATAACCGCCCCACAGCTTTTTACGGTTCGCTAATTCATGACAACTGTCCTAGACGTCACGACTTTAATCAGGGGCATTTTGCAGAACATCCAGGGGACAGCGGGTGCACCTATCAAATTGGCTGCAAGGGACCGGTAACCTTTGCAGACTGCCCTACAAGACTGTGGAGCAGCGCCCATAACAACTGGCCGGTGGGTGCTAATACACCCTGTATCGGCTGCGTTGACCCAGGATTTCCAGATCAGATGTCCCCCTTCTTTGCCCACCTGCCCAATATTAATGTTCCGGGCACTGCTGTCAATGTTCAAACCTTTGCCATGCTGGCCGGTGGAGCAACCCTTGCTGGAATAGGAGGTCACCTCCTTTACAGTATTGCAAAAGGGCGGGTGCAGAAAAACCTTGTTCAAGGCACTCAAACCAGCCATTTAGGTGAAGACAAGGTATTTGAACCTGAAAGTCAAAAACTAATAGATGACTTGCAGCAAACTGTGAGCAAACTTAATCAATTCCAGCAAAAGCTTGATAACCAGGTACTCAAGTTAGAAACACAAAAGTCCAGGAGTCTTTTTTCTTTTTTAACATCAAAGGTGCGTAAGAAAGGAAAGCTTAAAGAATGAAAAGAATAGTAATCAGTCCTATAACCAGGATTAATGGTCACTGGAAATTAGAATTGCATGTAGAAAACAATATTATAGTTGAAGCGCTGAGCAGCGGCATATTTTATCGTGGCCTTGAAGAGATCATGGAAAAAAGAGACCCCATGGATGCGGCATATTTAACTTCAAGAACCTGCGGCATCTGCTCTGTGGCTCATGCCCTTGCGGCGACTACCGCAATAGAGCGCGCAGTAGACCACCAACTGCCAAAAAATGCCATTTTAATCCGCAACCTTTTATATGGCTCGGACATTTTGCAGAACCACCTGAGACATTTTTATATCTTGTCCCTGTTAGACTATGTTAAAGGTCCGGACATGCCTCCTTTTATTCCACGTTATGAAAAGGGATATCGCCTCCCTGACAAGCTCAATGAAGAGCTCATGAAACATTACATAGAAAGCATGGACCGCCATAGAAAGGCCCATGAAATGGTTGTATTATTTGGAGGCAGAGCTCCTCACAATCAAGGTGTTGTCCCCGGTGGGGCAACAGTTGAACCCACATCAGGTATCCTGAAAATATTTACTTCAATGTTGTCTGATATTCGCCAGTTTATTTACAATCAAATGCTCTACGATCTGGAAGTCTTAAGCAATTATTATAGCGATTACTATGAAATAGGGAAAAATTACGGCCATCTCTTAACCTACGGCATGTTCCCCAAACCTGAAAATGAAAAGGAACTACATTTTACAGATGGCTTAATTTTTAATGGAAGCAAAGAACCTATGGATTTTGATGAGAAAAAAATCAGAGAATATGCAAAACACTCCTATTATACTCAAGAAGACAGCCTCCCTCCTGTCAATGGTATAACCCGGCCAAATTATGCAAAGGAAGGGGCTTATACTTGGATAAAAGCTCCACGATATAACGATATGCCCATGGAAACCGGTCCTTTAGCACGTATGTGGATTAGCAAAAAGTATCAAAGGGGCATATCCACCATGGACAGGATACATGCGCGGGTTTTAGAAGCAAAAATAGTAAGCGATCTTATGAGTGAATGGGTGGACCAACTAGAACCAGGTAAAGCAATCTACAATCCTATCAGTCTGCCTAGAAATTATGAGGGGATGGGATTAACCGAGGCAATGCGTGGCGCATTGGGGCACTGGCTTAAAGTTCGAAACGGTAAAATCAGCCATTACCAGATAGTAACACCTTCTGCCTGGAACTGTTCGCCAAAAGATGACCATGGGGTTAGGGGGCCTATTGAAGATGCACTGGTGGGGACTCAACTAGAGGATATTGACAATCCAATTGAGGTGGGTAGGATAGTAAGGGCCTTTGATCCATGTTTGTCTTGCGCCATCCATACAATTACAGCTGATAAGGAGATCTCAGCTTATATTGTTTAGAAAGGGTGAATAAAATGCAAAAGGTCATGGAACAACCCCTTGCCATCAGAATATTTCACTGGCTTTTCTTTGGAACAGCGCTAATAGTCATATTTACAAGTTTTCTGAAGGTATTTAGAATTGGCAGTGTTTTTGGATGGCCTGAGACAACAGTCAGCTTTTATCACCAGACCTCAGGCTTTGCTTTTTTTTACCTGATAGTCTTCAGAGTATACTATTCCCTAATAACAGGGTCATGGCGTCAGGAAATCCCAACAATTAATGAATTTAAAACGGCACCTGCCTTCTTAAAATATTTCAGCTTTTTAACAGAGACAAAACCTCCTGTTTTTCCCAAATATAATATTGGACAAAAACTTGTTTTTTTAAGTTGGGCAGTATTGGTTATTTTGCAGACCATTACAGGTGTAATTTTAATGTTTCCCATCCAAACAAAACCAGTAGTTTCGTTTTTATTCGGCAGCCTACAAATGGTAAGACTTGTTCATTTTCTCCTGTTTGCTTACTTTTTTATAACAGTGTTAATCCACATTTATCTTGTCTTTACAGAAGACCCTGCCAAGCTGCAGGCCATGTTTACAGGTTATTTGAAAAAGAAAGGGGAAGCTCCTGAGAAATCATGAACCTAATTATTGGTTGCGGTAATGAATTAATGGGGGATGACTGGATAGGCTTATATATTGTCCAGGAACTTGCTAAAGAAGACCTGCCTGATTGGGAATTAAGCTGCGCAGGAACAAAAGGCTTTAACCTATTGTGGGACCTGCTGGGAAATCAGAATGTGGTTATTATCGATGCAGTCCTAAGCGGCAACAAGCCTGGAACAATATACAAACTAGGAATGGAGGAGTTTTTAAATTTGACCCATGAACCATCTCCATCCGGTCATACCCTAAATTGGAAAGAAATTATTAACCTGGGTAAATTTCTGTACCCTACCCTGTTCCCAAAAAAAATACTCTTCTTTTTAATAGAAGCGGATAGTTTCCAACCTGTTTACAAGAGACTTAGCCCTGCCATAACCCCACATTTAAAACAAATTCTTAACACTATAAAAAGGGTTTTGAGAAGGATAATGTAAAAAACAATCGAAAATAACAACTATATGCATGAAATGTATAGGCTGAGATTAATGGGAGGTCCTATTCTCCATAACCTATACACTCGCTAATAATACTATTAAATAACACAAAAGGCAGGTGGCTTGCAGTATGCCCAAGAGCGTGGTCACAATTAAAGGTACTCCCCAATCTTTAGTAATATATTTATCAACAGAGGAGGAGTTCGCAGAGGTCAGGTCTGCCCTAAAAAAACATCTGGAATCCGCCAAAGGTTTCTTTGCTGGAGCAAAATATAGATTCCACAATTCCATCAATGCCTTTAGCGAGGAGCAGCAAAAAACCCTGAGCCTTATCTGTACAGATTATGGCCTGGTACCATATGAGACAGAGGGTGATTCCAAATGCCTGACATTTGCTATAAAGGGTCTGAAACAAGATGAACTGGACCAAGAAAATTCCTTCATCAACAGACATATCCGCAGTGGTGAAAAGCAATTCTACAAGGGTAATGTTATTCTAATTGGAGATATTAATCCAGGAGTTGAGATAACTGCCACTGGAAATATTATAGTTTTCGGGTCTGCTAGAGGTACATTACACGCAGGAGCAGAAGGCGGCAGAGACTGTTTTATAATAGCCTCATTATTGGATCCCCTTCAGATTCGTATCAGTGATGTGATAGCTCGTAAACCGGAAAATGGGTATAATAATAAAACAATATTTAAACCTGAGATTGCCACCATAGAAAACAATCAAATTGTAATCAAACAATACCTAACTAAATCTCTTGCCGAGTTTTAGAACTTCTAATATCCTGATACTGTTTTACTAACAGTGCAAGTATTGATAGTTTTCTACTATCTAAACTTTCCAGGGTGATAGCAGAATTATTTTTCATGAAAATTAAGAACTTCTTATCTTTTATTTGCAATTGCTCTACTTCTTCAAGGGTATATTGCAAACATTTTACCGATAGAAGCCCTTTTCTTATCAGATATAAATACCTGTTTGTAATAACCAGGGCTGATTTTCCGTTAAGCTGAAGAGAAAAGTAAGTCAACTCATTAATGCTAACCTTATCCTTAAAAGCTTTTTCGAAACTAGGGTGTAACCTTTCTAATAATTCATGCATATTAATCTCCAAATAAAATAAATTATTAGCCTCGCAGCAGCGAGGCTAAATCTAATCTATGTGTCCCCTTTATACGTTGGGGACATTCCTCCAAACCAAGAGTTTACGCGACAAGGGAGGTGTGTCCCCTTACCTTTAAACCGGATGATACGCGCTACTACCCGTTCGCGGCCCTTCCATGGCAATATTAAAATCAACTTTCACTTTACCAGCCAGCCGTTCCTCCAAAAATTGCTTCGCAACATTAGGAAATATTGCATAGGACAGGATATCTTCCTCTTTTTCAAGATAAGGCGCAATCTCCTTCTTTGCTTGCTCCAAACCGGGATGCAGCATGTCTGCCGGTCTGCAGTCAATAGGCTTTTCATCCCCGATAATTTTTTTTCTTACCTCTTCATTAACTTGCGCGGGTGGTCTGCCGTATTCTCCTTTTACATAGGCTTTTACTTCGGAGATAACCATCTTATATCTTTCACCAGCCAACACATTCAACACCGCTTGAGACCCAACTATTTGGCTGGAAGGGGTTACCAGCGGTGGATATCCTAAATCCTCCCTTACCTTTGGTACTTCTTCCAGAACATCCTTCAGTTTGTCTAAAGCGTTCTGCTGGGCAAGCTGAGAATAGAAGTTTGAAAGCATTCCTCCAGGTATTTGGTATCTGAGTACATTGGTATCAACTGCATTTCCAGCTAAATCAAATTCCTTATAGTTCTTCCTTACTTCTTTAAAATAATCTGCTATCTCAGATAAGACATTCAAGTCCAAGCCTGTATCATATTCAGTATCTTTTAAAGCTGCAACCATAGTCTCAATAGGAGGTTGCGAAGTACCCATTGACATGCTTGATATAGCACAGTCTATAACATCTACCCCAGCTTCAACTGCCTTGAGATATGCCATGGAAGCCATTCCGCTGGTATAGTGGCAGTGCAGCTGCACAGGAAGTTTAACATGTTCCTTAAGTTCTCTTACCAACTCATATGCTCCTGCAGGTGTAATTAATCCAGCCATATCCTTGATACATAGACTATCTGCACCCATATCACGAAGTTCCCTGCCCAGCTCTACAAAGTGCTCTACATTGTGAAAGGGACTGATTGTATAGGAGATGGTGGCCTGAACATGTGCATTAACTTCTTTAGCAACAGAAATAGCCTTGTGCATATTTCTAGGGTCATTTAAAGCGTCAAAAATACGGAATATATCAATCCCATTTTCAGCGGCTTTCTTTACAAAAAGCTCAACCACATCATCGGGATAATGTTTGTATCCTACAAGGTTTTGTCCTCTAAGCAGCATCTGCAGCTTTGTGTTTTTAAAGACAGACCTTAATGTTCTAAGCCTCTCCCATGGATCTTCATTTAGAAACCGCATGCAAGTATCAAAAGTAGCGCCGCCCCATACTTCCAGTGAATGAAAGCCAACTTTATCAATTTTGTCAGCAATTGGGAGCATATGTTCTATTTTCATCCTGGTTGCCAGCAATGATTGATGCCCATCTCTTAGTGTTGTATCGGTAATGCGAACACGTTGTTTTAGCACCCTATATACCTCCTAGTCCTACTCAAAAAGTCTTGGATTTTAAAGTTCATACATATTATAATTAAATGCTTGCTTTTGTTCTATGGGTATTTTGGGATTTTTAACAAATATACAATATACTTAGTGTATCATAATGCCTTTGTTACACCTCTATAGATAATCCCCTGGGATGAATCTACTGTAACAATTGAATTATTGCTCAAAACATCCATTGCATTTTCAACTCCAACAATCACTGGCACATCAAGGCTCAAGCCTACTACCGCCGCGTGGGATGTAAGGCCTCCTTCTTCAGTAATAATGGCTGCTGCCTTTTCCATAGCGGGTATATAATCTTTATTAGTACTGTATGTGACTAAAACATCTCCCTGAGAAATACTGGCTACAGCCTCCCTGGCATTTTTTACCTTAATGATTTTCCCAGTAACGACCTTGCCGCCAATACCAACACCTCTGGCCGCAACTTCGCCAACTATATGTACTTTAAGCAAATTAGTTGTCCCCGGTATACCTGCTGGAACACCAGCTGTAATAACTACCAAATCTCCTAGGGATATCTTGCCATGTTCTAATGACTTCTGTACTGCCTCTGATATCATCTCGTCAGTTCCTTCAGTTTCCTTGACACATATGGGATGAACAGCCCAAACCAGACACAGTTTCTTTGCTGCTTTAGGATTAGGTGTAGCGGCAATAATTTTAGACTTTGGCCTGTATTTTGAAACCATTCTTGCAGTGAAACCGGACGCAGTTGGAGTAATTATAGCAGAAGCATCAAGATCTAAGGCTATATTGGACGTTGCATAGCTAATTGCATCAGTCACAGTTCGCTGGGGAAGGATACCCTTTTTTCCTAAAATTTCTTCGTATTTTAAGGCAGTTTCAGTTCTCTCTGCAATTTTGGCCATGGTCTTTACAGATTCAACAGGGTATTTACCGGCGGCAGTTTCCCCAGACAACATGACAGCATCAGTGCCATCAAAAATTGCATTAGCCACATCACTTGCTTCAGCCCTGGTAGGCCTGGGATTTCGTATCATTGAGTCCAACATCTGTGTGGCTGTAATAACAGGTTTACCCAACCTATTGCACTTTTCTATTAAAGTTTTTTGTACCAGGGGAACTTCTTCAGATGGTATTTCTACCCCTAAATCACCACGGGCTACCATAATGCCGTCAGATACCTGAATAATTTCATCAATGTTTTGAACCCCTGCCTGGTTTTCTATTTTAGAAATAATATGTATGTCAGCATTATACATTTCCAATATTCTTCTAATTTCCAAAACATCGGCAGCCGTTCGTACAAAAGAAGCAGCAATAAAGTCCACACCCTGTTCTATACCAAAGATTATGTCTTTAACATCCTTTTCAGTTATGGCAGGTAAATTAACATGGACTCCTGGAACATTAACCCCTTTTCTATTAGATATTTCTCCACCATTTAACACACGGCAAACAATATCACTGTTTTCTACCCTCAAAACTTCGAGCTCTATCAATCCATCATCCAATAATATCTTGTCCCCTGGCTTTATATCATGAACAAGTCCTTTATATGATATGGATATTCTATTTTGCGTTCCCATCACATCTTCTGCAGTGATGGCCAGGATACTGCCGGCCGATAAGTAAACCTTATCACCTTCAATCAAACCTGTCCTTATTTCCGGACCTTTGGTATCAAGCATTATTGCTACCTCACCGCTCACCTGACCTGCAGCCAATCTTACCATTTCAATTCTCCTGGCATGTTCTTCATGAGATCCATGAGAAAAGTTCAACCGGGCTACACTCATTCCTGCTTCAATCATATTTTTTAAAATATTGATATCTTCACTGGCGGGGCCTATTGTACATACAATCTTGGTATGCCTCATCTCAATCTAACCTCCTTTACTGCCTTATATGGATAATATCCCAGCTAAATTGACTAACTCTAAATTAACAGGTTTTTTCTGCTGCAAAGCATAATCTATGTCATGGTTTTCAATTCTATTATTCCTAATTCCAACCATTTTACCACTTTCACCATCCAATAGGAGTTGGACTGCTTCAGCTGCCAGCCTGCTTGCCAGCATTCTGTCAAAGGCTGTAGGTGTGCCACCCCGCTGAATATGTCCCAAGATTGTATATCTTGTTTCCATCTGTGTACGGGCTGTCAATTCTTTACTAATATCAATAACACTACCTGCTCCTTCTGCAACCAGGATAATACTATGCACCTTGCCCCTTTTTATTCCACGCATGATCTTATCAGCAACAGATTCTAAATCACTGGGTACCTCAGGGATTAAAATAGATTCAGCACCTCCTGCAATACCTGCCATTAAAGCTATCTCACCACAGTTTCTGCCCATGACTTCAATAAGAAAAATCCTTTCATGAGAAGTGGCAGTATCTCGTAGTCTATTAATGGCATCTACAACTGTGTTAACAGCAGTATCAAAACCTATGGTATAGTCAGTCAAAGGAATATCATTGTCTATGGTCCCGGGAACGCCAATGGTTGGAACTCCTAGCTTGGCTAATTCATAGGCCCCTCTGTAAGAACCGTCTCCACCTATAACCACTAAACCATCAATTCCTGCCTTTTCCATTGCTTTTACAGCTTTATCCCTACCCTCAGGATATAAAAATTCTTCGCACCTGGCAGTATGCAGCATGGTTCCTCCACGGTGTATGATGTCGCCTACAGAACCCAGATACATATGGATATATTCTCCTTTTATCAGTCCGCTATATCCCCTCATTACTCCAACAACTTCTAGATCATGATGGATAGCTTTACGAACAACAGCTCTTATGGCAGCATTCATTCCAGGTGCATCGCCGCCGCTAGTCAAAACACCAATAGTCTTCACTTTACCACCTCATATTTACGTAGCCAAAATATTATTAATAATTTCATGAGCTTCCTCTGCTTCAGATTCTGGCACCAACAACTCAACAGCCCTGGACATGTTATCTGGGTCATTACCCAACCCTCTCAAATTTACCAAAAGGCCTTCTCTAGTCAAAGCTTCTTTTAATTTTTCGGCTCTCTGCTTATTCGGAGCAATATAAACAACAGTCCACAAAAGGTATCCCTCCCCAAGTCTTATACATTAGGCCCCAGATTGAACGCTGCCGTGCTCGGTGAAAATTTCTGCCTTGCCTCTTATTTTCATTGCTGAAGTATGTTCAGTAAACTGGGCTATCATTACTTCGCCTTTATCAAGTTTTTCACTATGATGAAACTTAGTATCCTTACCCCTGGTTAAACCAATTATTGTTACTCCATTTTCCAAAGCTTTGATTACAATATACTTCTGCTGGATCTCGCTGCTAATTTTTTCCACTTTATACATCACCTCTTTTAAATCATTATAGACATCTAATCCATAGTTATTTTGTACTTTTTGTACAATGCCTTTACAACACTTTTGGGAGCTAACCCTTCAATACAACCCTTTAAAGAGGCTACTTGTTTAATAATGTTTGAACTTAAAAACAAATAATCGCTTGAAGTCATAAGAAACACAGTTTCCAATTCTGGTGATAGTTTTTTATTCATAAGAGATAACTGGAATTCATATTCAAAATCAGATACCGCCCTTATACCCCTGATAATAGAACATGCTCCTTCATTTTTCGCAAAATTTACCAAAAGTCCAGAGAAGGGCTTAGCCTCAATATTTTGGAAACCGGCTATTTCATCCTGCACCATTTTCAAGCGTTCCTCTAAAGTAAATAATGTATTCTTAGGAGTATGCTCGGCAACTCCAATGACAATTCTGTCAAAGAGTTTATTAGCTCGTTGTATTACATCTAAATGACCATATGTAACCGGATCAAAGGTTCCGGGATAAATAGCTTTTCGCATTTTACTTCCTCCGTCTATTTTTATCAAGTTGATACTTTAATTAATCATCACTTCATCCACCACAGCTAAAGAGTTTAATTTAACAACTAAGTCTTCACAATTATTTACCCAAAACTGCCTATCAACTAATATCTTTTTTTCAAAATTCCCTATTTCTAAACATACAGGAACCTCTCCTGCATAATTCGTGAGAATATTCCTCAAGTTGTCCAAGTGGGTTATTTGGCATGATCCATTGAGCTTAATATAAACTTTTTTCCCCCTGTCTTTATTAATAGGTTTCATTGATTTAACCACACATTTTAACTGTTCATCCTGGCAACTTATTCTGCCCTCAACTTGTACCACCCTGTCTTCCTGTAAAAATTCCACACAATTGGTCATGGCAGAGGGGAAAACTAAACATTCTATAGAGCCTGTGTTGTCTTCTAATGTAACATATGCCATGGCATCCCCTTTTTTTGTGATTGTTCTTTTTATATGCACGATCACACCACCTAATACCACATCTAGTCGGTCCATGGTGTTGTCTAATTCATCAATACTATAAGACACAATTGTTCTTAGAATATGAAGGTATTCATTAATGGGATGACCACTGAGGTATAATCCCAAAGTATCTTTTTCCATGGCAAGCAAATCTTTATGAGAAAACTCTTCTATATCCGGCACCTGAACCTCTAATAAAGTATCAGATTCACCCATATCAAATAGTGATAATTGGCCGCTTCTTAAATCTTCCTGCTTACGCTGACCTATTTCCATACATTTATCCATAATAGCCAGCAGCTGTGACCTGAACTTACCCAATGAATTAAAAGCCCCGCTTCTAATCAAGCTCTCCATTACCCTTTTATTAAGAAATGCCATATCTACTTTTTGACAGAAATCCACCAGGGTCTTAAAATGACCTTTTTCTTCCCTTGCCTTTATTATTCCTTTTATTGAGTTTTCTCCTACATTTTTTATTGCGGCAAGACCAAAGCGTATTTTGTCATCTTTAACACTGAAATCCACAAAACTTTCATTTACATCAGGGGGCAATACTTCTATTCCCATCCGTCTACATTCTTCAATATAATAAGTATTTTTATCAATATTCCCCATAACACTAGAGAGTAATGCAGCCATAAATTCTGTTGGGTAGTTTGCCTTTAAATAAGCAGTTTGATAAGCGACTAAAGCATAGGCTGCAGAATGAGACTTATTGAAACCATAGCCTGCAAAATAGGCCATTAAATCAAATATTTCTTCTGCAATTTTTGCTGAGATCCTGTTTTTAGCACAACCTTCTATAAAAACCTGCTTCTGTTTGGCTATTATTTCTGGTTTTTTCTTGCCCATAGCTCTCCTGAGCAAGTCAGCTTGTCCGAGGGTAAAACCTGCCAGATCACTGGCTATTCTCATAACCTGTTCCTGATATAAAATTACTCCATATGTGTCCTTCAAAATGGGTTCTAATTTAGGGTGTAGATACTTGATAGCAACTTCACCATGTCGCCTGCGAATAAAATCTTCCACCATTCCGCTCCCAAGAGGTCCAGGTCTATACAGCGCTACCAGAGCAATAATATCCTCAAATTTCTCGGGCTTTAAATTCCTAATAATGGCGCGCATGCCTTCAGATTCCAGTTGAAAAATCCCCCTGGTATCTCCCCTGCCCAGCATGGCAAAGGTATTTTCATCCTTTAAGGAGATCTCATCTATATTTAAATCAAGTCCCCTATTCTCCTTTACCAGCTCGACTACTTGACCAATTACAGTAAGGGTTCTCAACCCTAAAATATCCATCTTAAGAAGGCCTATTTCTTCGATAATGTTCATGGGGAACTGGGTTGTTACAGACCCTTCAGATGTCTTCTGCACTGGAAGATATTTAATCATTTTATTTTGAGAAATAACTACTCCTGCAGCATGGGTGGAAGCATGCCGTGGCAACCCTTCTACTTCCTTGGCAATGTTTAACAAATCTTGCACTACTGGTTCTTGATCATACAACTTCTTCAAATCAGCTGCAGTTTCCAGGGCTTTTTCTATGGTGATGCCAAGTTCGTTAGGTATTAACTTGGCTATTTTATCTACCTCAGGCAAAGGAATATTCAAAACCCTGCCAACATCTCGCACCGCTCCTTTTGCTGCCATTGTTCCAAAAGTGATTATTTGAGCTACATGGTCCTGTCCATATTTTTGGGACAAATATTCGATAACTTCTCCCCTTCGTTCAAAGCAAAAGTCTATATCTATATCTGGCATGGTAATTCTTTCGGGATTTAGAAATCTTTCAAACAACAAGTCATATGCCAATGGGTCCATATTGGTTATTCCCAAGGCATACGCCACGAGACTACCAGCTGCTGAACCCCTGCCTGGGCCAACCAAAATACCCTGGCTTCTCGCATAATTAACCACATCCCAGACTATAAGGAAATACCCTGGAAAACCCATTTCGTTAATGATTGATAGTTCATAATCTAATCTTTCATAAATTTCTCTGGTTAATTCCCTGTACCTGCCTGTAATTCCTTCATAACAAAGCTTTTTAAGGTATGAGGCAGCATCATAGTCTCCAGGTATTGGATAATCCGGCAAATGAAGCTGTCCAAAGGAAAACTCTACATTACATCTTTCTGCAATTTCCAAGGTATTGCTCAAAGCTTCAGGAAACTCACCAAACAGCTTTTGCATTTCTTCATAAGATTTTAAATAAAATTCATTGCTGGGAAATCGAAGCCTTTTTTCATCATCAAGGATTTTACCGGTTTGAATACAGAGCAAAATATCATGAACCCTTGCATCAGTCTTTGCAACATAATGAACATCATTAGTGGCCACCAAAGGAATATCAAGGTCTACTGCCATTTTCACCAGTTCTTTTAGGACTAATTTCTGTTCTTGCATGCCATGGTCTTGTATTTCCAGGTAAAAATTATCCTTTCCAAAGATATCTATGTATTCTTTAGCCAAATCATAGGCTTTTTCTATATTTCCTTTTAACAGCAATGAGGGAACCTCTCCCACAATACACCCGCTTAAGGCTATTAACCCTTTAGAGTGTTCTTTTAGTAGTTCTTTGTCTACCCTGGGTTTATAATAAAAACCGCTAAGAAAAGCGTCTGAAACCAATGCCAATAAATTCTGATAACCCTCTTGATTCTCGGCTAGCAGCACAAGGTGGTACTGATAATCATCAAGGCCGGGTTCACGCTGATCTCTTTTTCTAGGGGCAACATATACTTCACAGCCAATAATAGGTTTAATACCATTATTTATGCACTGTTTGTAAAATTCTACAATTCCATACATTGTCCCATGATCTGTCATTGCCAGGGCAGGCATCTCTAGTTCTTTAGCTTTTTCAACAATTTTTTTTACACGAGCGCTTCCATCTAAAAGACTGTATTCTGTATGACAATGCAGGTGGACAAATGACATGCTATACCTCCCTTTTATAATATGCTAACGCAAGACAACTATTAAATCTTTCTTTCTCGACATGACAATTCCTTCTTCTTAAAATACATTTTCCATAAAAAAAGTCAAGCCTGTATACCCTGTACAGCATATAACTAGAACCATGCTAATATATTTTCATTAGGAGAGTGATTTTCGTGAATACCTTTGGAGAAAAATTCCTTCTTGTTTTCTGTACATCTTTAGGAGTAGTAATTGGGGCAGCCCTTATCGGACCGATAGCATCTATACTTACCGGTAATCCTCCTATAAAGACCATGCTGAAGATAGCAAATGACATAAAGATATGGGCTATAGCTGCAGGTATCGGCGGTACATTTACTACAATAGAGATTTTGCAGACTGGCCTATTTGAGGGCCATTTTACTGTTGTGGCAAAACAGCTTCTCTATTTTGTTGCTGCGTTTTTTGGCGCCCAGATAGGTTATTCATTAATAATTGCTGTGGTAGGCGGAAAATGATCAGGTTTATTTTTATAAGGAATTTAAACCATTTTAGACTTTTATCAATTTTTATTTTGGGATTAATTGTAGGTTCGGCGCTGACAAATTTTTTTATAGGATCCCAGGTAGATCGCCTGTCCATTGAGAGGGACAATATATATCAAAGCCTCAAAACCTTTGAAAGCGAAAATCAAGAATTAAAAGAAAGTCTAAAAAAGCAAAAATTAATTGTAACAGCAATTGAACCCAGCATTACTTTTACTGACGACAGTTTAACCTCATATACCAGGGAAAACTACTCGCTGCAGATAACTAAAACAGTTGAGGAACTTCTTTCTTCACTTAAAGGCAAAGATGTTGATGGTATTGATTACATGTTAATTCCTGGCATAATTGAGGACAGAATAATAAGTATAGATGGAAAAAAATTTGTTCTCCATGTTAAAACAATAATACTATCACGAAAGCTTTTTTTGGATTTAGAAGCAAGCAACTATATTGAAAATTAAAGACAGAACCCCGTAAGTTCTGTCTTTGTTTAAATCTAAACTAGGTTTTTTCAACAAAATCTTCTAAATGCGGTTGGCCTTCAATAGTTGACATATATCCCGATCCTATTTTTCCCTCAGTAAATTGATCTCTTTGCGGATGCCCGTTGGAAATATGTTTTAGCCTCTGATTCATTAGACCTCCTACCTTACCAGTTTCTGCAGCGCTTAAACCACCCCACCCTACCTTTTTTACTTTCTCAATTAAGCCCAATTCCTCTGCTATTTCCATTTTCATTTGTTTTAAAACAGCTTCCATTCTTTTATCCTTTTTGCTATACTTATCCTTTTTTCCCAAAAAATCACCTCCGCATTAAACATATTATTGCCAAGGAGGTTGATTATTATATAATAAACTGCACAGAGAACTTGCTGCTAAGTTTTTTTCCTATTGCCTATTTTTTTGGGTTTCAAAAAACCAGTCTTAGGTATTTTTAAACGATAGGTTTTTACAGCCGGCTTTTTAGCAGGCTCCCAGGGGATCCATCTTTTTCCTTGATTTTCTGATGAGGGTTCATCAAAATTTCTATCAAGCAGCCGGGTAAAAGCAGCTAATCCTATTCCGAAAGCAAAATGGGCTGCAATAGTAACTATGATGCCTTGAGGTTGTTGTGGTAATTTATCCTCTATGGATTGGCCCAGCAGAGTTCCAAAAAGACCAACCCAGACTAATAGTGCAAAGCCGACACTTTTGATTAACAAATATTTTCTCCCAAAAATATAAATAAAGTAAACAAATACCACACCTAATGTCATGGTTACAGTTATATCGGCTACTGCGCCAATTAGATAAGCTGACGGTTTATATAAATCTTGTTTTTGAAGAAATCGTGTTGCAACAAGCTGCCAAAAGACAACAGGTGTGAAGCCAAGTAGGAAGGATAGATAGTTTACTGTTAACTTAACTACATTAGCCAATAATCCAACTATTGAACCAAGTATTATTCTGTCTTTTATCATTTAACAAACAACCTCCTTCTTTTGAATCTTAGGTTCTCCCAAAATAAATTAAAGATTACAACAACAATCTTAAAAGTTACGACCAACAAAAAAGTGGATGGTTAAAACCACCCACGGTCAATTCATATAAAGTAAATTCTATTTTAAATTACGGACTTTGTAATTCCTTGTCTCAGATTTTTTTGCTTTTCGAATAATTTTTTATAAATTGTGTCTCTAACACTTTCCTTAATGCCTGTATATTGAAAGTAATAATAATCACTTCTAGTAGTTTTATATGTTTTTACTATCCTGCCTGGTATAAGTATTTTATCTCCATCTTCCCATATTATTATTACATTGTTAACCTTATTAGGCAATTCTAGTGTTTCACTATGAGAATGAAATTCCAGAAAGTTTCCTGAAACATATTTTATTTCAATATTAAAGGTTTCCTTAGATTCAAAAACCCCTACACCTTTCAAGTCCCATCTCAATCCAAAGGTAACCTTGCTTCCACTAGGTATCAATGAGCTAAAATATACATAGTTTTTGTCTATATAATCTAATTTAGTTTCATACTCATAGATAGAATTATCACTTTCAATATATACTTCTATTAACAATATATCTTGAATTGGAGCAATCTGCTCAATATGGTGTTTATAGGATTTAAAAACATACCCTGAAGCCAACTTCTGGATAGTGCCATGAAAATTAACGACGTCATCTTTTAAAATGATATTCAAGTAACATGCATTGCCAAAATATGGCATAATCTGAGGGTGTTTACCTACTTCCTTGGTTAATATGTTGATTGCTGCTTTGGCCACCTCAGGATCATACAAAGTTCCTGTATTTTGTTTAATATCCTTAATGGCTTCACTTAAGGATTTCGCTTCTTTATATCCCCTTTTTGATAACATTGCATCCACAGAATCTGCAATTCTTATTATTCTACTCTCAAGAGGTATATCATCTCCACTTAATCCATCCGGATAGCCGGTTCCATCAAAATTTTCATGATGCCATTTCACCATATTCGCCAAGTCATATTTATTATCAATGATTTTACTAACTTCAGTTACAAGGTTATAACCATATATGCTATGCATTTGAATGTGCTTGATTTCTTCGTTGGTTAAGGCCGTCTTTTTATTAAGGATTTCTTCTTTTAAATATATTTTGCCAATATCATGCAAAACAGCGACATATCGAAGAACCATAGCTTTTTCATATGGCAATCCCAGTTCTTCGCTAATAAGACTGCATAAATAAGCAACATTATATGGATGCGACTCATAAAAAGATTCTTTTTCTTCAGCGATTCTGGAAAACATTCCAAATAATATATTTAGTATAGAATGAAATTTATTTTGAAAATAATATAAATTACATTGACTTGATAATTGAGATTTTTCTTCTTTCAAAGCACTTGTAAGGTTTTGTTTATTTTTTTCATTAGTACCTAAATATAAGACATTAATTATCCTTTCATTATGATCATTCCCCAGGAAAACCGGCAGAAATATTTCATTGATCATACCTTCTATGCAACAATTTTTTTGAGTAAGTATAGTCATATCCTTTTCTTTATCTATCGGAAAATCTGACAATTTATTGAACTTTTTCAATGCCTTGTCTCGAAAATGATGTTCACAATGATAACTCTCCAAAACTTCAATTTTTTCTTCTTCATAATTTATCAAAAAGAGCAATGCTTTCTTATACTTAATTGCATTACATATGTTAAATATAATTTGATGAAGTTCCATTTTTTTTGATAAGAGATCAAAATTAAAAAACAAAGTGTTACACCCCCTATCCATCAATTGCCTCTAAGGACCACCCTCTTTTCGTAATGATTTGACATTTTATTAAATTATCCTTCACTTCCTAAAAAAATAGCATTCACCTGGACAGGATTGGAACCTTACTGGCTGTAATTCAGCATTAGGCCCCTGTTTTGGCTCAACTATATGTCAAATGAAAAAAGAAACCAATTGTTGGTTTCTGGAACTTTTATTCTTAATCTGTGTCTGCATCTTGTCTGCACACTTACGAAAACTTATGGAATTCTATAAGGTTTAAGCCTTGATCTAGTTGATTTTTTGATTAATAAAAATGGTCGGGATGACAGGATTTGAACCTGCGACCTCTTGGTCCCGAACCAAGCGCGCTGCCAAGCTGCGCTACATCCCGAGCACAACAACTTTACTTTTATATTCTAATTGGTTTATTTAATAAAAGCAAGTAGACTTTACATCCAATTACTGACCATATCTAAAAGTAGACTATTTTCCCCGAAATGCTATCCCCGATTTTCAACAATCCATAAGAAAAGTATTTACTGCGTCTTTTATCGGTTGGCGAACCGGGATTGAACATCAGAACATTTCTATGAAGTTGAAGATATGCCTGGTGGCTGTGACCAAATACAATACAATCAACATTATCTCCTGCAAAAGCTGTCATGGCTCTTTGCAGTGTAGAATCTGTGGCACCATCACCATGTATCAACCCCACCTTAAAATGACCTATGTCAATTATTTGGCGCCTGGGGAATTTCTCCTTAACATCCCATCCATCCATATTTCCGGCCACAGCTTTAACAGGTGCTACTAATTCTAGTTCTTTTAGTACATGGATTTCACATGCATCACCTGCATGCAGGATAAGGTCAACTTTTTTAAAACCAGAATACACCTGCTTTGGTATAGCCTTTGCCCTGCTTGGCACATGAGTATCAGAAAGCACCCCAATTATCATGACAACCCTCCTTAATAACACTCCTGTTTAATCTTTTGCCTATACTGTTCTGCTAATCTGCCGGCAACAGGTCCAGGTACTCCATCACCTACCTTTTTATTGTTAAACTGTATCACAGGAGTTATTTCAAAGGTCGTACTTGTAATCATTATTTCCTCTGCCCTGTTAAGATCCGCCAAGAACAATTCTCCCTCCTGGCATGGAATGTTTATTTCCCCGGCCATCTTAAGCGCTACCTCCCTTGTTATGCCTGGGAGGATGTTGTGGTTTAGATCAGGTGTTACTAATACTCCATCTAGTACTGCAAAAACATTGCTGCTGCCTCCTTCCGTAATACGCCCGTCTTGTTCAAACATAACGACTTCAATGGCTCCTTGCTCCCTGCCCTGCTTTTTTGCCATGACATTAGCAACAAGATTGGTGCTTTTTATCCAACACCTTTTCCAACGCAAGTCTTCAACGGAAACAATCTTTACCCCCCTGGTTGTATCAACTTCTGGAGCTTCACGAATGGTTGCAATTAAATTGGGAGTTGGTTCTTGACTAAGCAGATGGGACCTGGGGGCAGATCCTGCTGTAATCTGGAGATAAATATTAGCAAATTTCTGCTCGCTTTCTCTTAACAGCTGCTCGACAACATGCTCCAAAAACTCATTGGTCCATTCATACATTATTCCTAAACCCTCTGCGCTCCTGCGCAGCCTTAGAAAATGCGGCTGCAATAAAAAGGGTTTTCCATTGTAAGCCTTGATAACCTCATAGACTCCCTCACCAAATTGGTATCCCCTATCTTCAATATGTACTTTACCCTGGCTTACATCGGAGATTTCACCATTTACATAGGCCAATTCCCTCACATTTACTCACCCCAATTTCAATTTTCTTTGATTATTGGAAATCCCCCTTGCCGCAAGGCTTCATAGAGAACAATGGCCACGGCATTAGACAGATTCAGAGATCTTGCTCCCCGAACCATGGGAATTTTTACTACCCTTTCCCAGTTTTCTCTTAGAATATATTCCGGAAGACCTCTAGTTTCCGGACCGAAAACAAAATAACTGTTTATAGGATATTTTATTCTGTGGTAAAAGTTTTGACCCTTTGTGGAAGTAAAAAACAAAGAAGCCTCAATATTCTTCTCAATAAATTCATGCCAACTCTCATAAACACTTAATCTCAACATACCCCAATAATCTAGTCCGGCTCTTTTCAAATACTTATCTTCAATACTGAACCCTAGAGGCTTTATAAGGTGCAAAGCTGCTCCAGTGGCTGCACATGTCCGGGCAATGTTGCCTGTATTATGAGGAATTTCGGGTTCATAAAGCACAATATTCATTAATAACATCCACCCTTACACATTTATGACTTCCGTCCTTGTTACCATGATTTCACCATCAAAATTATTTTCTAAAAAGTTGATTGCTTTTTCAATAACTCCTTGGACAAAGGGAGTTCCTGTACCCACCACTGCCATTCCTAGAACCGCCTTCTGCCACACATCCTGACATTCAACCTCTGCAATGGACACCGGAAACCTTTGCTGTACTCTAGTCATCAGTCTTTTTACAATACTCCTTTTTTCTTTTAAAGAATGTGAAAAAGGTATTCGAAGTTCTAATCTACAAATGCCCACTTTCAATTTGTATCCTCTCCAGTAGTATCTTTTTTATTAAAATGTACACATAAATCACTGATACAACATTCATGACAGTTGGGTTTTCTTGCGTGACAGACACGTCTGCCGTGATATATGAGCCAGTGATGGGCTTGTGACCATTTTTCCAGGGGAATAGCCTTCTGCAATGCTAATTCGGTTCCTTCGGGAGTCTTGGAATCAGCCAATCCAATCCTGTTTGAGACCCTAAAAACGTGGGTATCAACAGCTATCGCAGGCTGGCCAAAAGCATTGGCCAAAACCACATTGGCAGTCTTTCTGCCCACACCAGGCAGTCTTATAAGTTCATCTAGAGAATGCGGCACATTCCCGCCATACTTATGGACAATGATGTTGCTGGCCCCAATAATGTTTTTACTTTTATTACGATATAATCCAACACCTTTGATCTCCTGTTCCAGCATCAAAGGTGTCAATTTGGCAAATTCCTTAGGACCGGGATACTTTTTAAAAAGCTTTGCAGTTATTTTATTTACCTGGACATCAGTTGATTGTGCTGACAAAATTGTAGCTACTAGAAGCTGAAAAGGCGTATCAAATCTCAACTCAGTTTTTGCACCAGGGTATTCTTGTTCAAGTCGAAATAGCGCTTCCATTATAGAATCAGTCTGCATGCCTCATTTCCCCTTTACAGGATAACATGAAACCTCTTTTAAATGATAAATTATTTCTTCATTTAATAACTTTTACCTTGTATTTTTTCCAAAATTCTTTTACTGAACTCCATGTAGATTTATGTCATAATATAAAGGAATATTGCTTCAAGAGAGGAGTAACCCAATGGAATTGCAGCAGAATCAGGAAGTCGTAAGACCTAACCCCTTCCCCTATATTATTGCCATACTTATTGTGATTATTTTAATTGGAACCATAGGCATCTGGTATTACTATCCAAGTACAGTGTGGACCCAAGATGAAGCTATCCCAAGGATGTTAGTTAACGATTCTCCCATAGATAGTCAAACTTATATCTGGGAAGACAGCAGTCTTTTAATAAGTCTAGACTATGTAAAGGAAGTATTTGATCCTCATATCTATTGGGAAGCTGAAACCCAAAGGGTCATAGTAACAACTGAAGACAAGGTTGTTGAAATGAATACTGACCAGTTAACGGCTTATATTAACTCTCAGCCGGTTGATATCCAGGTACCTGTTACGGTCAAAGATGATAAGCCTTACATTCCCATAGAATTTTTGGCTCCCTTGTATAATATTGAACTAAAGAAATTTGCATCGGGAATTGCTGCAATTGATTCCTTGGATAAACCAACCTTAACAGGTTTAATCAATAAAAACACTTATTTAAGAGAAAGCCCATTGACTAGAAGTCCACGCATAATACCTTTACAACCAGAGGAAAAAGTTATTATCTATGGAGAAACAAATGGCTGGTATAAAGTAAGGAATTCAGAGGGATACCTCGGTTATGTAGATAAAAACCATGCTTCTCTACAGGAGATTTTAGTTCACATGCCAGAAAGGAGCTCAAAAAAGACGGCCTGGAAGCCTACAGGTGAAAAGATTAATCTAACTTGGGATTATATGACCAGGCCCCTTTATGACATGAGCAGCTACAAACCCATCACTGGCTTGAACGTCATCTCTCCAACCTGGTTTCACCTGGCAAATGGCGAAGGTAAAATTACCAACCATGGGAGTCTGCCTTATGTACAATGGGCACACTCCCAGGGACTTCAAGTATGGGCCCTTTTCAGCAACAGCTTTGACCCGGACATAACAAGCAAAATGCTAAGGAGTTCAGACAATCGTAAAAAGGTCATCAATCAACTGCTGGTGTTAGCTGAATTGTATAACTTGGACGGCATCAACATTGATTTTGAAAACATCAACTATGATGACAAAGACTACTTTACTCAATTTTTGCGAGAACTGACGCCACTGCTGCGTGAACAGGGTTTAACCGTATCTGTTGATGTAACCGTGATTTCATTAAGCCCTAACTGGTCCATGGTATACGACAGAGCAGCCATGGGTAAAATAGTTGACTACATAGCAGTGATGACTTATGACGAACACTGGAGAGCCAGCCCCGTAGCAGGCTCAGTGGCATCCCTTCCCTGGGTAGAAAGGGGCATAGTGCGCATCTTAGAACAGGTCCCTGCGCATAAGCTCCTACTTGGTGTCCCTTTTTATACAAGAATCTGGGAAGAGACACCTCAACCTGACGGCAGCATTCAGGTTAGCTCTAGAGCTTTTTCCATGAGCAGAGCAGAAGAAGATTTGAAAAAAAACAATGCATCCATTGAACTTGACGACAATACAGGACAGTACTTTGGAACATATGAACTGGATGGTAAAACATATAAGATCTGGATAGAAGATGAACACTCAATGAGGCAAAGAATTGCACTGGTAAATAAATATGACTTGGCCGGAGTTGCTTCCTGGAGAAAAGGTTTTGAAAAACCGCATATATGGGAAGTTATCCAAGAAGAACTTACTAAAAAACCATAAAGGAAAGGGGACACACCAATAAGGTTAGGGGACACACCTCTTTCAGAGGAATGTCCCCAACTTAAAACCCATCTGCCTCTGTATTCGTTAACACACCCATTGCATCAGTTTTGTGCATACCTAACCCTAATCTCTGTGCTATATCTCACGTGCTTAATCCCCCCTTACTTTTTACAAAAACAGGCACTCTGCCGGCCAACACCTTTATTTCCATTGGTAGTCCAGGGCCTTTTTCTCCATCAATGTCTGTGCTGACATCGTTACCTCCAGAAATTGTAATTGGTCCTGGCGTTTGCAAGTATATCAAAGATGCATCCTTTACATGCTCGCCTTTTAATATTTTTAGAAACAGTGAAACAAGTTTAGAAATTGGCACAGGCTTAAATACTAATAAATCTAACTTGCCATCAGTCATGGAGGCTAATGGAGCCAAGTTTTTAAAACCTCCTGCTATCGAACCATTAAGTACAATAAAAAGCAGCACCTCATCTTCCAGGCGGCCTTCTGGAAAGGATATGTGAATGGGCGCCGGTTTGATATGGGGAAGCTGTTCTAATCCTTTAAGATAATAAGCCAACCTGCCTGCAATGTTTTTTAACTTTATATTTGTAGAGTGAGGCACATCCATCATCAAACCGCCGCTTACCACGTTGACAAAATATCCGCCATTTACTTCTCCCACGTCCACATAGGCAATTTCACGCCGCCCAATTATGTCTACAGCGGCATTCAAGTTCGAGGGAAGCTTCAAGTGATTTATCAGATCATTTGATGTTCCTGCAGGTATTATGCCAAGGGGCAGTTCCTTTGTGCTGCTTTTTAGCATGCAATTCACGACACTATTAACTGTTCCATCCCCGCCGGCAGCCACCACCATATCAACACTTTCACACATTTCCCTGATTACACCGTCTAAGTTGTCATGGGGATACGTCCTGTGAACAACTACTCTAAAACCTTTTTGCTGGAAAAGGTATATGACCCGGTCCAGGTTATCTTTAAAGGCCCCTTCCCCAGCCACAGGGTTATAAATTAATAATAATTTATTTATGATGACCACTCCTAGCCTAATCAACTGTATTTCATTTTCAGTATCTATTGTAAATTATTTTCCTCCAATAAAAAAGTAAATACAGGCATTTTGCCTGTATCAAGTATTAATACCTTGGTTAAAACATCTAACCCTTTTCTTCAGCCTCTTTTCTTTTATTTGTAAGATTGTTTGGGGGAGTTTTATGAGGATTGTTTTTTAATTTCTTCCCTTGTGCTGCAAAATCAGTCTCCTGTGGGTGTTCTACTAATTCACCTTTTGTTGTTGTCATTCTGGATAAATTAACTTCTTTGTACATACTATTCACCTCCAAAAAAACAAAAAGACTAAAGATAGTCTTCCCAATTAACTTTACTTTATAAATGTCAATCATCATCAACTACAGTAGCTCTAACATCAATTACCTCATCAACCTTATCTTTTGGAACATCTCCTTTAGCTGATTTAACAAAAGTCCAAAAACCTATTAACAGCACAATTAAGTCATCAATAATGAAGGGAATAAAATCAGGTAAAAGCCAGTAGGCTACCGGTAGAGCTACAAACAAGATCTTTTTGTTTTTACTCACCTGAGGATGGTTCAACAAAAACCAGAACAATCTTAGAAACCTTAACACTGTCCATCAATCTCCTTCATCAAGTCTTTAGCAATATGATAATCTTTTACCTGTACATGCACTTCAACACCAATGGCAGTTCCCATATAGACTTTCATGGGTTGAGTAAAACTCGGATATACTTTTAGTGCAGGAATGTCATGGGCTTTGAGTAAACCCACTAATAAATCAGCATCTATCTCTCCGCTCAAGCTAGCTAGTTTTATCCATCCTTTGTCTAAAGTATCTTCTCTTTTATCTATCATATTGACACCACCTAACTTATTTTTAGAATCTATGGCCAGAAATTGATAATAATGTATAATAGAATTAATACTTGCTGGTACAATACTGGCCAATCTATTTTTGGAGGCAATACATGACTACTACAATCACGCTTACCCTGGATAAAATTCTTTGGAAATGGTGGGTTGGTAAAGACAGTGACCCACAAGAAGCTTTTGAAGACCTTGTAGATACGATTATAGTTAATAAAGATGATTTAGATATTACACCTTGGAAATCCTCTATGATGGAAATGCACACTTTTAGTGTGTCTCCTGACAAATTAAAAATTCTTGATAACTGCTTAAAAGAATTGTCCATGGATGATTTTCTAAATGGCTGTCTAAAGTGGCTGCGCGCAGAAGAAGAAAAATTAAAATCAGCATTTAAAGTCACATAAGCTTTTGTACCAGCCAATCACCTATTCGGTCAGCAGTCTTTACCGGTTCTTCAATAAACAATAAATGGCTTGCTCGTTCTATCACTTCAAGTCTGGCATTTGGTAATGCTTCTACGGCTTTCTTAGCTAAAATAATTTCATTGGGGTTCTCTTCTCTTTGACCTACCAGGACCAGGACAGGTTTTGTTGTCTTATGGTCATTTTTTGATTGGACTTTAGTGAGCTGGGCAAATGTTTTCATGTCAAAGGTTGTAACCAAACGAGGATCTTTCAGCAGCTTTTCATAAGTCGTCTTTCGTCCAGGTTGAGTACTAGTTCTAACTATATTTTTCAAGGGGTTTATTTTTCTATTTGGAGTAACTAATCCCAAAAACCTGTAAAAATTTACAAATGCTCTGTCAATTAAGTTTGCATAAGTCCCTGGATAACGGATTGTATGGCACACACAGCATTTTAATTCAGGATTATCAATTAATCCTTCAAAAGCAAAATGTCCTCCCATACTATGACCAACAACAGCTATATTTTTCTCAGGAAACTTTTCTTTAACATATTGTACCATTTCCTTGATCTGTCCTAATATATCCTTGGCTGTAGTTCTGCCCCTTATGCCTTCACTGCGACCCCATCCCAGATAATCAAAGGAAACCACATTAAAGTTTCCCCTATTGCTTAATCTGGATAAAAATTCTGCATATACCTTACCATATACTATATTACCATGTAAAAACAAAATACTGCCTGTAGATTTTTCTTTGGGAGGATATATATCTATATGGATTTTTTTTCCTTCAAAATTTATTTGGTCATGAAGAACATGGTATTTACTCATTGGAAATCCCCCTCAATAGTGTAAAAAACGCCCTTGCCGCAACGGGAAAGGCGTTAAATTCTTTATTTTAATATTATTATAATTTTTCAAATTTACATTACGACAGTTGTTAATTATAGTTTTGTTACGTTTGCAGCCTGGGGCCCTTTGGGGCCTTGTGTAACTTCAAATTCTACTTTTTGTCCTTCTTCTAGACTTTTAAACCCATCTCCAACAATTGCTGAAAAATGTACAAAAACATCTTTCTCGTTTTCTACTTCGATAAACCCAAAACCTTTCTCATTGTTAAACCATTTGACAGTGCCTTGTTTCATAAATCTTAATTCCTCCTATTTCTTGCCTTGTATGGCGAATATGGAAATATTATCACAAGAATTTTTTTTTGTCAATTGACTAACCAAAACTTTCTAGTGTGCTCTCCAGTAGTTTGCAAAAATTACGCCTAAATCTTTCATCATCCTCCTTATCCCTTGGTGGTAGCCCTTTTGTTCTGCCACCGCTTCTTCTATGCTTAGCTTTTATGTGCCTTTCTTCCAACATAAAATCTATTTTATCCTTGTTATAAATATACCCATTGGGAGCAATGCACATACCACCCTTTGCAAGGACCATGGCAGCTAATCCCCAATCTTGAGTAACTACTATATCACCTGACTTTGTCTTATTAATCAAAGCCAAATCAGCAGCCTGAGGTTCATTGCCCACAATTATATGTTCAAAGGCAGAGATGTTGTGGTTAAATGAAGCAATTACTAGTATACGTAAGCCTAATATTTGTGTTTCATTACTGATTATATTCATTACAGCTTTAGGACATGCGTCACCATCAATAATTATTTTAGGATTTTTATCATCGTGCATTTTAGACTATTTTTTCTCTCCAATATAAAATATATAACTATAAAAGTCACCATATTTTACGTAGTGGTCAATTTCCACCTCAAACTCTTCCAACCGCCTCTGGCTTTCCGAATCCTTAACAAGCTTTTGTTTAAAATAGGTAAGCTGTTTTAATATTGGTTTATAAAAATTATCCCAATTGGCATCTTTCCCAAGAATAACATTGCCTATAACTTTAAAACCCGCTCTTTCCATTGCAGCATTGTTTTCTTTGATTCCGGTCATATCCGGATATCTTTCTTTCCAATACCAGTAGATTTCATCTGGCGGACTTTTCTTAATCCAAGATAATTCAGCCATAACCATTCTGCCTTGGGTCTTCAGATATTTACGTAAAAAATTGACCTTCTTGAACAAGCTAATTCCATCGAATGCAACATCACTCCAAAGAAAATCATAAACTCCTTTGGCTGCTTCAAACTCATTTGAAGAATCATGTAAGACCTGTACTTTGCCACCTAGATTATTCTGCATAACCTTTTCTTGCAGCCTGTTTAATAACTGCTTGTCCGGGTGAATTGCCAATATGGTAATAGGATAGTTTTTTGCAAGTACTACGGTATTATTTCCTATACCATCCCCAACTTCAAGACCCCTACTGTCAGGAGCCAGGTTTTCAAAACCGGCAATATTGGCAGCTTCTAACGCATACTGTTCAGAACCCGGTCCATGCCTGTCCATTTTGCATATTATCTCTTTTAATACCTTCAAAATAAATGCCCCCTTAATACCACCATATCAATAATCTACTGCAACTAGTTTATAGTATTCGCTTTTTCCTTTTGTTATACCTTTATTATTTGCTATAAAAAATAGAGCCATCAGGTGTGATGGCTCGGTAAGTTTCATTTTTAGAAGCATTGTGCAGGAGGCACCGGAGGGCAAACTCCAGGAATTGTAACACATGGCGCTGGTACGCAGAAACCATAGCTTGGAACCAATAGCTGTACAGTCAAGATACATTTTACTACTAAACAAACCTGAATGTCACAAGAAATAGTGTATTGTACTTCTTCATCAACTTCCTCTGTTTCAGCTACTACACAGTTACATGCCAGAAGTACGCTCTCGGAACAATCCACACTTACACCCTCTGGGCAACATAAGGTCACTGTTTTGCCAAAAACAAATGTCCTTTCAATTTCATCTTCAGTTTCAGGGTTAGTTAGGGTTACTGGCACTCTAACTGAAAGTACTATAGTGAAGAAACCATCCCCTATAGGCGTACGGCTTATTTCATCACACTCAATTACTGCACCTTCAGTTAAAGCACACTGTACAGGATCTCCTTGTACAAGCCCCTCTCCGAATTCGTCTGAGTCAGTTATTACTTCTCGTGTTCTGTCATCGATCTGGAAACAGCTGTCATAAACCTTGTCTACCACAATACATTCGATTCTGTCAAAGGGCGGGCATCCCTCTGGAGGACACTGCCCTGGCTGAATCTGTTGTTGTTGAACAGACTTATCAGTCATATTATTTCCTCCTCCTTAATAATTAGGTTTCTATCATAGAATTTATACCTACTGTATATTATTAAGTACAAAGCTTAGTTGTTACTGCTTTAAAAAATATTTGTTAATTTTGGTGAAATAAAAATGGAAATTTATTTTGATCGTTGTAACAAAGATTTCTGGACATTTTCCAATGATCAACAATCGTTAAGATTTAACTTTTGCCATCAAGGCAAAAAATTAGACAATGTAAAAAACTTTAAAGCAGCATACAGTGGTACAGGCTTCCCGTTCATTACAGTACAATTCTCTAAAAACAATCTGATTTGCTATAGATGGCAGGCAAACCACTGGACAGCTAAAGAATTCACATTTAACACTTCAATTGAACATTTTCAAGTAGCCCAGGAAAAAGATGGAACCTGTCACCTTGTCTTAACTTGTTACTCCCCGCAAAAGAATGGATTGCTGCACATTTATTATTACAATGGCAGGTGGTTCCAGGAGGGGCTAGATCTTGTTGATAGAACAAGAAGTTTTTTAAAGTTGGCATATTTACCTGTTGAAAAAATGATGTTTCTCATTATCCTAGATAAGGAAAGCCAGTTACTAAGGTTTTTTGCCTGGGAGCCACAAGAAAGAAGCTGGAAAAAGACATTATCTGTTCTTAAGCTTGCTAAAAACAGCAAAATCCTTAGCATAGAATACTCTTCAAAAAAAATACATGTATTATCTTTTGCCAAAGATTATTATTACAAACTAAACTATTCTGAGTTCACAACTAATGGTAAGATATGTACCGAGTCTCAAATTTTGCTGCTTCCATCTATCTATCCAAAAGAATGTTTTATGCTTAAGGATAAAGACATGCTCGGCATTATCTGCCCTACTAAAGGGCATCCATACATTTTTTATCGTAATAAAAGAAGAGTGTGGAAAGAGCAGTCAGTCGCAGGCATACTAGATCTTAGTGGGATAAGGGCTGTACAAAACAGTCATGGATACATATCTTCGAGACTAAGCATACCGGAAATGCTCAACCAGCCCTTAAGATATCCCCTGGTATTAAAGTTCTCAGAGTTTATGAACATGATTCAAGAAATATCACAGAAAACTCTGCTTAAAAGCCTGCCAGGCTTTTAGCAGTGTTTTCAAAACCTGTTAATGTACCTGTATCCTAGAATAGATATTACATATACCAACTCCTCTATTCTCGTTAAGCCGGCGTCAAAAGTTACAGAGAGTTTTCCTGGCCCATGTGAATTGGTAGATTTTACGCCATTTATTTTAGACAGAGCTTCATTTATTTTGTTATAATCATCCTGGGTTCTCATGTTAGTAATCACCATATTTACTGTTTTGACACTAGAATAATTATTACTATTAACCATTGCAGCTTCCTGGTAATATTCATGCATAGGGTAACTTGGTATAAAAAAAGGCTTAAGAGACTTTTGATATTCTTCCATAAGTTTACTAGTTTTCTCCCCGTACCAGCTCAATTTATAATCCCTCCTAAATTAAACAATGAGGCAAGCATCCTGCTTGCTATTTTCTATTTTTACATCAACCTCCTTTATTACTTTTTACTGCTTTGCCATAACCAGATGAAATAAATCTTAATTTATATCCCTGGATCATTAATCTGTAAATTATTTCTTCGGGCTTAATAACCTCATCCAAGTACCAGACCTTCAATATTTCACCACCTGCATAAATATAGACACGCAAAATACCAGGCTGATTTTGCAGTTCATTAACAAAATTATGATAATTATTCATGCTATCAACACAAATAATGCTCAGCAGCATGGTGGAACCGTTTCGCCTATAATACTCTACTGCTAGTTTTTGCATGGACTTATATAATGACATGGTTTACCTCCCTTCTGATAAGCAAACTGCTTATTCTTACTAGCTTCAGTCCCCTTCCCTTTTATAACTTATTCCTTTTAAATGTAATCTGTAATCCATAAACCTGGGGCTGATAATTGTATCATTGTAAGTTACAGTAACCTTTCCTGAATTATCTGGAAGGACCTCAATGCTCAGAACCTGAAATCCGATTGCTTCCCAAAGCTTCTTCTTTATTTCCTCATTTTTTATTCCTTCAATGATATATGTTTCTTTTTTCACATTTGCAGGCTGAAAACCCTCTTTACGGGCATCAATCCACATGCGTGATTTAGGTTTCAATACAATTCACCACCTATCAATGCATAATATTATTTTGTTTTAGTATATTTTTTTAATGCCTTATTGGTGACTTATTGGTAAATATATACATGCCTTTTATTTTCTGCAATAGATGTTCAAATCATGGTGTTTATTACAGCTAATGCCATAAATAAAACCTATAGCTGAAATTACTATGTTTGCTTTTGTCGCATTTTGTAGATTACAATATTCACAGCTAGAATATTTTATATCAGGAGGAAACTAATGAGTAAATCCATCATTAAGAAAGCAGCTGCATTAATGTTGATGTCCATGTTGATTGTTGTTCATTTTCCCAAGGAGGCAGATGCATCATGGTACCTGCAGAAACTTACCCAGCAAGGCCAAACCACAGTTGCAAATCCTACAAACCCTTCTACAACAGTACAAAGTCCGCAACAAAAAAATAGTGGCACAGCTAACCAGTCCTCGCAATCTACAGCAGATTTAATAAGAAGCCTGCGAAATCAAGCGGCGTCAAATAATACTGTTCAAACAGTTGACAATTCTCAAAACCAAACTAGCAGCAGTCCAACGCAGCCAACCAAATCACCGGCAGCTCCTGTTTCTACGAATACCGGCCTCAACTCTCAGGAAACTACTATGCTGCAATTGGTCAATGAGGAACGAAGTAAGAATGGACTTAAACCACTTCAGCTCCACGTTGAGCTAGCTGGATTAGCAAAACTCAAAAGTCAAGATATAGTACATAACAACTATTTTTCACATACTTCCCCTACTTACGGCTCCTTTTACCAAATGGTCAGAGATGCAGGAATACCCTATCGGCAGGTTGGAGAAAATTTAGCCAAGACAAGCAACGTGCAAAAGGCCCACATGCTGCTGATGGCAAGTGAAGGACATCGAAACAATATATTAAGTCCACATTTTACACACATAGGTATCGGAATAGCGCCTGATCAATATGGCATAGTTGCAACTCAGTTATTTATAGCACGCTAGTACTGATTTTAAAAAGCTAACCCTAAATCCGGGTTGGCTTTTACCATATTTTTGGGCACAAAATTCTTCTTTTTGTTTTCACCATTGAGCTCCACCTGCATAATTTATAATAAAAATAGTTGACAGGTGGGACAGAAATGGGAAGTATTATTTGGAAGGACAGAATTCTAATGTCCTTTTCTGAAGACAACAGAGAATTGATTGCATCTAGCCTTGACAGACTAAATATGGATTATCAATTGGTAAAATCTGACATCAAATTGCTTCCATCTTTAAAAAATAAAGTATTAATATTGAAAAGTCTGGATAAATCTGGTATTATAATAAGCTTTTTAGAGACCCTCAAAAAGGAACTCACCAAAGAAGGCGCTTTGGTTTTATTTGATGATGAAAGATATAATAAACAATCAGCAAAATATCTTGACACCCAAATGATAATCTGTTTATCGGAGAGTACTCAAGTTCCCTTTGACTTGGTAGTATACTTACCCATTAATGCCAGTGAGATCTCTTTGGCGCTGACCAGCAACTTGTTAAAACGTATTGCAGCAAGTGGAGCAAATATCTCCTATAAAGTAGCAAGCTTTTGGGATAAACTTTGTGCATATAAATATTGGAACTACTTGATCAACAACCCTACATCTACTATAGTCTTGCAGATAAGGAATTCTTCTATTTTTGAAAAATTTCATCAACAGTTATGCGATTGGATTAATAACAGTGTTAAAGATGAAATAGGTACCAAGCCAACAAAGGAGGATTTTGAGGCTATATCTTATGTGCTTAGTGAGATTAATTCCAGTACTATGTCCAACAATTTGCTAAAGGAAAAACAATTGCTGGAACAGGTTATTTCAGAGAGAAAAGAACAAGAAGTATTCCTAAAACAACTCACTGAAGCATGTAAGCAAAAAGAAGCAGAGATCAGAAAGTATGAAGACACCAGAGCAAAAATCTTAGAGGTGGAAAAAGCAGCCGAAATGATAGAAATAAAGGATAATGGGGAACCAGCTGAAGAGAATAATAAGCAGCAAGCCGCTAAAGGGTCTATAAATAGAAAAATAAAAAAAGCAGCATTAAAGAAAATAGTCAACACTAAAGAGAAAAACTCCTATAACCAAGGAGGATTTGGGTACCGCCAGATATATGTCCCACAAGCTTTCCCAATTAGGATTCCTGTAGATGGGCCTGTGTATCAGTTTATTCGTCCTTCTCCTAAAACCACAACACGAAGCATAGTTCCTCCAAAGATACCAGTTGTTCCTCAATGGAGTTCCCCGAATCTTTTACGGCAATTTCATAATGCTACAAGCACCTTTAACAGAGGTTATGCCAAGACCTTTTGCCAGAATGAACCTTTGAAACCGCCGACTTCCAAGCAGGTAACAAAGACAGTCAAGAAAGCAACGGTTCCCACTATAGATGAAATGATTAATAATGCAAAAGACTTAAGCTCAGCAGTAGTTGAAGTTGCTGAAGAGTAATTAAAACCCACCTGAATAAGGTGGGTTATAGCTTGTCATAAGCTTCACTAACAGCTTTAAATACAACTCCCCTGCACCCTGCCCTTATGCTCCCCTCTCAAACAGCATTCTAATTATGTTTTACCACACTTGGAAGGGTGTAGTGTTTAGGCGCCAATTTTTTTATTTCCCGCATATGTACATTGTTATTGATGTTGAAATGAAATATCAAGGAAGTTTGCATTATTCAAAGTAAAAATCTTAAAAGTTTAACCTCACACTTTATTCCTATTACTCATATTATAAATTACAACCCAGGATATTATATGATCGTTGGTTGAATAAACTTAAAAAGGAGGTAACTTCTAATGGGAATTAAAACTGCGGTACAATCATCTAGCTTAGCAGAAGTTCTCGACAGGGTGCTTGACAAGGGGATTGTAATTGATCTTTATGCGATAGTGTCGTTGGTAGGAATAGAACTCCTAGCAGTTGAAGCTAGAGTAGTAATTGCCAGTGTGGAAACCTGGCTTGTTTATGCCGAGGCAGTGGGTCTTCTAACTGATAAAAAGCACCATCCTAAACGTGCCGAAGCGATACCAGTATAAATATCCCATTTTTTGCCAAGGCATACATAGTATGCCTTGGCATATCATTAAAAGGAGGTTTGCCTTGAAAATGTTATCCTTAGAAGAAGTTATATCCAAAACATTGTCATTTTTTGAAAGAATCTACAACCGTGAAGCACACATTACAGGAGTATCTCCTGAAAACGATGGCTGGCTCATTAATGTGGAAATAGTTGAAGAAGATGACTACATGCGTAAAAGAGGCAGAAGAGAAGTCGTGGGCATATATGATGTAATGATAGACGGAAATCTTAAAGTAATTTCCTTTAAACGTACAGGTCTAAAAGAAAGAGGGACAATTACACCTAAAGATACTGGAGAGTGATAGACAGTGAAAAATGACCATAATGATGATGTTAATTTTCAATTCAGCAAAATCTTTAGAGGTATCGGAAGCTTTCTGGACCTAATTACTGAGATGGCAGAAAATAACAGGCAAGAATACAGGCATAAAGGAAACTTTTCTTTAAATAACGATAAAGACTTAAAAGGCATGTACAACTTTTCTGTGAAGCTCGGTGCCATAAAAGATATTGAAAGCAATAGAGTTGATTCCATAAATCTAAACAAAAAACCTGAGCAAATTATTGATATCTTTGATGAGGGGGATTATTTTTTTGTTCTCTTACAAGTACCTCAAGTAAAACCAGAGGAATTAACCGTTACCTTAAAGAACTGCCACACACTAGTTGTTAAAACCCATGGACAAATTCTATATACAAGGGAGTATTCCATCCCTGCTGCAGTAACGGCAGAGGAATTACGGTGGAATTTAAACAACGGTATTCTTGAAGTATATCTATACAAGTTAGGCAGGTGAATGACATAGATGCTGGATCAGCATGCATTATCCTTCTATGTTATGGAAGCTAAAACTAAGGATGTTGGAAAAGGCATTGCGCGTCTGGATCCAACTGATATGGAAACACTAGGACTTATTAGTGGAGATATAATCAAGATCGTTGGTAAAGGATATAGTGCTGCCAGGGTTTTACCCTCTTATCCAGGAGAAAGGACAAAGCTAACTATCCAAATTGACGGAATAACCCGGGCAAATGCCAAGGTTAGCCTTGGTGATAAAGTCAAAATTGCAAAAACACGTTTTGATCCCGCAATTCAAGTCGAACTGCAAGCATTAATAAATTCTGTAGACTTAAAAAAGGTTGATTTAAGTCATTTTCCACTTATGTTGGAGGGTTTGCCCCTGGTGAAAGGGGATAAAGTGCGCTTAAATCTTTTTGGTACAGAAATGCATGACTATATTGTCGAAAACATCACCCCTCAAACTGTTACTATAGTCACCAGGGAAACAAAGTTTTCCATCAGTAAGAAAACGGGCAAGAAAACACATCAAGGTATTACTTATGAAGATGTAGGAGGTTTAAAGAAAGAATTAAAAAAAATAAGAGAAATGATTGAATTTCCCATAAAATATCCAGAAATATTTTACAGGCTGGGTATTGAACCACCTAAAGGAGTTTTATTATATGGTCCACCGGGTACAGGCAAGACACTAATAGCAAGGTCTGTAGCTCATGAGACCGATGCTTTTTTCATTCATATTAACGGACCGGAAATAATGGGTAAATACTATGGAGAAAGCGAAGCTCGTTTGCGTGAAGTATTTGAAAAAGCTAAGTCAAACGCCCCCAGCATAATTTTCTTGGATGAAATTGATGCCATTGCCCCCAAAAGAGATTCCGTCCAAGGCGAAGTGGAAAAGAGGGTTGTTGCACAGCTTTTAGCTCTAATGGATGGCATTCAATCCAGGGGGCAAGTTGTTGTAATTGGCGCTACAAATATTATTGAATCAATCGACCCAGCGTTGCGAAGACCCGGAAGATTTGACAGGGAAATAACCTTAAGAATTCCGGATGCAGAAGGAAGATTAGAAATATTGGAAATCCATACACGTGGAATGCCTTTAGCGGCTGATGTTAATTTACCTCTCATTGCCAGGATTACCCATGGGTTTGTTGGCGCTGATCTTGAGGCGCTATGTCGGGAAGCTGCCATGGCATGTTTAAGAGAGATCTTTCCAAAAGTAGATTTATCAGCAGGATATTTACCACAAGATATCCTTTTCTCTTTGGAAGTGAATATGGAGCACTTCCAAGAAGCTTTAAAAGAAGTGGAACCTTCCACTACCAGAGAGGTAATGATAGAAATTCCAGACATCGGGTGGAATTCTATAGGAGGGTTGAAGGACGTAAAAGCGCAATTACAGGAAGCCATTGAATTACCCTTAAAGCACCCGGCACTGCTGCTGGAATATGGGATTGAGCCATACAAGGGCATTTTACTATATGGAAAATCCGGATCGGGTAAAACCATGCTGGCCAAGGCAGTAGCCAGTAAAAGTGAGGCTAACTTTATACTGGTCAACGGCCCATCTCTTTTATCAAAATGGGTAGGTGAAACTGAAAAAGGCATTAGAGAAATCTTTCGAAAAGCAAAACAAGCATCCCCCTGTATAGTTTTTTTTGATGAAATTGATGCGCTTATACCAAGAAGAGGTTTGAACTCAGATTCCCCCTATACTGACCGTATAATAAGTCAGCTTTTAGTGGAAATAGATGGTCTTGTTGAACTAAGAGGAGTATTCCTGTTAGCAGCTACCAATCGTTTGGATTTACTAGATCCTGCTGTGTTAAGACCGGGACGTTTCGATTTGTTAATAGAGATTCCCCTTCCAGATGAGGATAGCCGCTTAGAAATACTAAAAATTTATACAAAGGGGAAACCATTAGCCCCCCACCTCTCTTTCGAGGAACTTGTAAAGATGACTGATGGTTTATCCGGTGCGGAGATTAAATCGCTGTGCAGGGAAGCGGTCTTAGAAGTATTCAGGGAAACAAATCATCAATTTTTGATTGCCCCAACAAACAACTTAAATATGATTGTGCAGCAAGTACACTTTCAAAAAGCATTCGAAAAACTTATCCGAAATGAGGTGTAAGAATGACTAAAACAGCTAAATACCTATACGGTATCATCCCCCTGGGAGAAAAGACCTGTTTTGATATGGATGGTATTGACAATAATTCAGAGGTATATACCATTACCCATAAAGACATATCTGCGGTAGTAAGCGATGTCGAGGCAAAAATCTTTGACCCAACCAGAGAAAATGTTCTCGCACACAACATGATCATTTCTACTATAATGGAGAAGTTTTCCATCATTCCCGCAAAGTTCGGGACAGTATTTACATCTTCAACAGATGTGGAAATTTTTCTAGAAAAAATCTATTCTACATCTTTAAATATCCTTGATGAAATTAACAATAAAGTAGAATTCGGCCTTAAAGTTTTCTGGACAGAAGAAAGCTTTGCAGAACTCATTGACACCAAAGATGTTAGAGAACTGCACAATAAAACAAAGACCGCACAACATAAAGATAACAGTTATTTAAAAATGGAATTAGGTATGCTTGTAAAAGACATTGCGGATGATAAACGTGCTTATTATTTGAAAGAAATCCATGAAAAAATTGCAAAAATATCTTTCAAGAACAAACTAAATGAAAATATCGGTGCAAAAATGGTCTTTAATGCTGCTTATTTAGTAAAAAAACAAAAAGTAGATGAATTTCAAGAAACAGTAGGAAAACTTATTGATCAACACAAAGATACCTTAGAGGTTAAGTTTACCGGTCCATGGCCGCCTTACAACTTCACTGCAATGAAAATCAAAATTAAACGCTAAAACAATAGGTAATAAGGAGTGCATTAAATTGCTAATCAAGTTGTTTTTTCGAACTGCCTCTAAGAGGCGTTATTAACGTAGCTGAAAAAATCAGAGATCAGGTTGACCAGGAACTGTATAGTGAAGACCGCATCCAAATGGAAATTGTGGAGCTGCACCTCGCATTTGAAATGAAACAGATTGACGAGACAGATTTTATCAAAAAAGAAACAGAACTTCTCCAAAGGCTTCATGAGATAAAACAAAGACAAGCAGATGCAATAGAAGATTATTTTGAAGCGGAAGATCCATGGCAAATTTAAGTATGTTGAGTAATTATGAAATGGAGGATTGAGAATGGATGACATTGGCGCCAAGACTAAAGACGTAACACTTCTTGAGGTTCTTGATCGTTTGATCGATAAAGGTGTTGTCCTCCACGGCGATCTGGTTATTTCTATTGCAAATATAGATTTAATATATGTTGGCCTACGTTTAATAATAACATCTGTTGATACAATGCAGCGCTGTTACGAAAGAGGGGTAATTGGCCATGTCTAAAAAGCAATATTTGTATTGTATAGTTGAGACCCCTAAAATTGACATTATTCCTTGTAAAGGCATTTTTAATTGTAAACCGTATATGGTACGTTATCATGATATTGGCGCAGTTACAAGCGAAATATCAGCGACCTGTGTGGAAATAAATGCCGAAACAGTATTAAGTCATGAGGAAGTAGTTGAATACATGATGATGGATCATACAGTCTTACCAGTAAGATTTGGGACTTTACTTAATAGCGTTGATGATATTAAAGCTGCACTGAAGGCTAATGAGAAAGCCATAGATAATAATTTTAATAAAGTTAGGGGTCAGGTGGAACTAGGTTTAAAGGTTATCTTGAGAAATATACCCGAAGACCTCCCGCATACAATCGAAGATGATGTGTATGAAGACAATTTAACCCCAGGTCGACACTATCTCTTAAAAAAGCTTAAACAAGAAGAAAACACAAGGAAAAGGCTTGAAGACGCATCCCCAACTATTGATGAAATATACCATACTCTAAATAAATACTCTTTACAAAGCACAATAAGAAAGCTATCAACAGAGAGAATGTTATTGAATTCTTCTTATCTTGTGCCAAAAGAAAATATAGATGCCTTTAAAACAACCGTAGAAATACTCCGAAAAAGGTATCCTTCCTTAATACTTCTGTTCAGCGGCCCTTGGCCTGCTTATAATTTTGTAAACTTAGACGAGGGGAGCGATTAAAAAATGCTAAATGATATTCCTAACTTAACAGATAAAGAAGCCCAAGATTGTGCAGGTGAAATCAGAAAAAGCCATAGAGGTCTTCCACAACGAATTAACGCCGACCCCCAATCTGTTGAACAAGGGCTTGCCAAGCTTGTTTTAACATTAATAGAATTGATTCGAAAACTAATGGAAAAACAAGCTATTAGAAGAGTAGAAAGCGGTAATTTAACTGATGAGGAAATTGATAGAATGGGAGAAACCTTCATCAAGTTAGAAGAAAAAATGACAGAACTCAAAGAGATTTTCGGTCTGGAAGATGAGGATTTAAACATTGATTTAGGTCCTTTGGGTAATCTAATGTAACCAATAACATAAGGTGAGGAGGTTTTGTACATGAGCGTTGCACGTGCTTCTCAATCGTCAAGTTTAGCTGATGTTCTTGAAAAGATTCTTGATAAAGGGGTCGTAGTAGCTGGAGATATTAAAATATCAATAGCTGATATAGAATTATTAACAATAAAAATTAGATTGGTTATTTGTTCAGTTGACAAGGCCATGGAAATTGGCATTAATTGGTGGCAGACTGACCCTCACCTGAACAATTTGGCTAAGCCAGAAGAAGACAAAAGACTAAGCGAGAAAATTGAACGTCTTGAAGCACAACTAGCAAGAGTTACTTCTAATCTGCTGGGGGTATAATCAATGGAAGGACTCTATGCTTATTGTGTGCTTGGTAATATATATGACAACAAGAGGATTTTATTAAATGAGGGAATAGACCCTAAGTTTCCTGTTTATGTAATTAATTATGCTGCATTTGGGGCCGCTGTAAGTAAAGTATCACTTGCTGAATTTGGTGAAGATGCCTTGCACGAGAACATTCAAAATAACCTTAAATGGGTAGAAAACAAAGCGCGCTCCCATTCATTTATTATAGAAGTACTCAGCGACAATCATGATGTGATACCTTTCAGATTTTGTACAATTTATAACAACGAACATAATATTTTAAAAATGCTGCAAAATCAGTACTCTCAATTTTGCGAATTACTAGAGAAAATTAACAACAAATCCGAATGGACTCTGAAAGTAATCTGCAATATTGAGAAATTCAATGCTAAGATTGTTCAGGAAAAAAGCCTAGAGTTAGACCGTCAATTGCTAAGTAAGTCACGTGGAGCTGCATATTTACTAAAAAAGAAGTTCGATGCTCTTATAAAGGAGGAAGTAGAAAACTGCTTAACCAGTAGTGTGAATAGTATCTATAACAGTGTTGCAGTAAAGTTTGGTGAAGATATAGTTGTTGATAACAATCCTGTCCATGAAACTGCGGACAAAAATATTCGGTGTCTTCAAAAATGGTCATTACTAATTAATAAAAATCATAAAGATAGTTTTTTAGGAAAAATACAGGAAATTAACAGGACAATCAGCCAGGAAGGTTTGTACATTGATCTTACTGGGCCATGGCCACCTTACAGCTTTACTGTTTTGAATAATAAAGAGGAAAAGTAAGGCATGATAAATGCATGCAACAAAGGAGGTCTGTGAAGAGTGGAAATACAAAACATCCGGGAAATAAACCAAGGTTTTATTGAAACACCTTTTTTAAAAAACCTGATTAAGAGAATGATGCTTTATTTGCATGCGGGATTCCCTGTACATTTAAGAGGACCGGCTGGAACAGGAAAAACCTCATTAGCTTTTCAGCTTGCCAAACAATTAAAGCAGCCGTTTATGCTGGTTTTTGGAAGTGATAACCTCGATATGTTTGATCTTATTGGTGGTAGGGTAGGCTTTAAGCAAAAAACAGTTGTAGATAAATACGTCCGGTTTGTGGAAAAACGTGAAGAACACTTTCAGGAGGAATGGATTGAAGAAAGAATAGTTACAGCATGTAAAAACGGATATACCTTGATCTATGATGAGTTTACTCGTTCAAAACCTGAAATAAATAACAGCTTACTGTCCATTCTTGAAGAGAGAATTGTTGAAGTTCCTAGTCAAGAGAGTACAAAGTTTATGAAGGTACATCCTAATTTTAAAGCAATTTTTACAAGTAACCCTGTAGAGTATGCGGGAGTTCATAAAATGCAAGATGCCCTTTTAGAAAGGATGATCACTGTCAACCTGTTGAACATGGATTATCAAACAAAAGTAAGCATCACCGCTGCAAGATCTGGAGTTAGTTTAAGCGAGGCAGAACAAATAGTTAGTATGATTGAAGCTCTGCGAAACAACATGCATGAAAAAAGCCGCCCGTCCATTCGCGGCAGCATAATGATAGCTCAAGTGGCAAAACAAAATAATATTCCAATCGATTTTTCTAATCAAATTTTCATGGAAATATGCAGTGATATATTAAATATAGAATTTCAAGAACACTACTCTAGTCAAAAGGTAAAAAAGCTAGTTTATGAGGCCTTACCCAGTGTTGAAAGGTAGAAAAAAGCTGTAAATACTATTAGCTAAAGCCAATATTAAAACCAATACACTTAGTATTGGTTTTAATATTTAACTCTACTCCTCATCTGGCAATAATGGTAATAATAGGTAACACATATAAAGTGATGTCATATAATATAGTAATAGGCATAATACTAGGCAAGGAAAAGGAATAAACTTCACACAGGGAGTAAAAAGTCTAACATCCCACTATCCACATCTAACTGTTTAGGAATGTCAAACAAGGAAAGGGGACACACCTCAAATAATGTCAGAGGACACACCTCTTTCAGATGAATGTCCCCAATATTAGGAATGTCCCCAATTTAGGGAATGTCTCCATTTTTATATATGAAGGAGGGATTAAAATGAACACCTATGATTATCCTGAATTTTCAAGCCATAGCTATCCTGAGGCATCCAAAATTCCTGGCATTGGCGGATCAATACACTTACTTGAAAGAGGAATCGTTACTTGCAGTTCCACCACAGTATCTCTTCTTGGTATTGAAGTATTAGGTATTCGTCAGCTTAAAATTGTAACCACTTTAGATACGTGGCTCAGTTGCGCAGGTTTATTCTAGTTAGAATCTTACGACAACCGCCTTTGATCAATAAAAGGCGGTTGTCGCCATTTAACCAACAAAATTGCTAATCTCACCAACTAACCCTGTTTCAAAAAAATCAATTCCTTCACATTATCCAGCACTGCTTCTGTATGTACCGGTATCATCAACCACTTAGTACCGTTTAAGGGCCTAGCCAATCTAATGATTTCGAGTATCTCGGGGTCAAATTCACCTAACATGGCCTCAATCACAGGCAACAGATCAAGTTTGATCACAATAAGCGCAACAAAACCGTCCCTCTCCGGATAGAGCGTGCATATTGACTTGCCAGATTTCTGATATTTCACATTCCATCCAGGTTTTCCAGAACACTTGCTGTATGTTATCTTTGGTACTGCCTTGTAGTTTTGCTGGATAAAAGAGTTCATTTCCTGCCACAAATCCCTGGCAGGCATGGCAACATAATCACTTATCTCATTATAGGTGGGAGTATAACTTCCACCCAAAATCAAATCATCTTCTACCATTTGACCACCCCTTATCAAAGGGTTTTTCTTTTATTTTAATGGGAATACAATCTTTGTCAACACTAACCTTTCCGGCACTTGATCAGGTGAGTTGTAATAAAACTCATATGCGACTCCTGTGGGTGTATAGCCATGTTCATTGATCCACTGCATCATTGCATTGCAAACAGGCTCCATTGCGCCATTAATGTTGATGTTAATGGCATCCCTATTTGCATGGCTGGCTTTCTAATGGTTAATTGGGGGTTCCAAAATGATCGTTATAGAATTAAATGGCGTTGCCCCCTTGTCCTTGGAAAGGTAGAAGCTTGTTCTTGTAAGGATATATGCTCGCCTTCTCCTTATTGGTAGAACTGTTTACACTAAACCTTCATGGGATTTACGTATTTTTACTCCTGTTCCTCGTGGTAGTGATGAGTGGAAACAGGAAATGAAAAATCGTACTTCTGTTGAGCGTGTCAACAAAAGAGTTCTTGTTGATTATGGTTTGGAAAAGGCACGGGCAGGGGTAAAAAACGCCTGAACTTTTGGACTACTATCCATTCCATCAACATCCACCTTGATGCTAGGCTTAAAATGTCTAATTTCAATTTCGTTTCAATCCTTGAAGATTTAGTTCAAAGGGCTGCCTAGTTTTATATTAGTGGCCTGTTTGCATGTTTTTTAAAGCCTATTTTGCTTAGCTTATTTTGTTATGCTCTTTTTGAACGCACTCTTCTTATTTACCATCAATCAACAACTGTCTCTTTGAATATCACCTCATTTTCCGCTAGCAAACGTGTTCGTCTAACTACTGGAAATTAGTTTCCGAGATTGCTCTAAAACTGCTGTGGTTCCTGCAGCTCCAATAAGAAACTGCCTTCTGGTTATCTTTTTCTTTTCCATATCAATAATACCTCTATATGATTGATTACATATTATTATTTGTCGCCTTGTTTCTTGTTAAAAGCCCTTTTATTTAATCTTGGTTCTTTAAATAATGGTTTTGCTAAGCTGTGTAATATATTACATAATTTTAGAAAAATATTAAATATTTTACTGCTTCTTTCCCCAATTATCTATTCGATTAAATAATTTCTTGAAACCATTACATATTGCATTAACTTCACTTTCATTTAAGTCTTGAAATAGTTCCTTAATGAAACGTTCACCTTCCTTCTCTCTGGCTTTCCAGTATAAGCGGCTTTTATCCGTTAATTTAAGTCTTAGTATTCTTCCATCTTGTTCATCTTTCTCAAATTTTAAAAAGTCTTTCTGCTGAAGCTTTAGGGCTAGCTGCTTTACATTTTGGTGAGAGCTGCCCATAAGTTCAGCAACTTCCCCAAGGGTTGGAGGATTGTCATGGAACTGTAAAATCAATACAGTTAAAAACCATTGTCTCAAGGTCATACCATCGCTACCAAGAAACTGGTCTCCAATTACCTGCAGTCTATTTGATAAAAGAAAGATGCTGGCAAAAATAAATTTCTCTTTATTTAACATTGTATTAACTCCCTGCTCAACTATATAATATGTTACCTATATATATAATATATTACATAGTTTTTCATTTGTCAATCCACTTTCCTGACTTTATCAATTAAAATTCCAAGAGGGAAGCAGAGGGACGGGGTAATCTTGACCTTGGTTGTGGATTCCCTTATGTAATCATCATGGGTACTGGACAATACAAAGAAGCCCTTTTCCTCATATGTTTGGTTATTAATTGTGATGCTGCTTTTGCTTGAAACTGAAGCTATAGCGCCCAGGCCTTTTACTCCCGCACTTTGAACAAAATGCAGAGTCTTCAGACATCCTATTGCCACACTTACATATCCATCCTGTTAAAGATGCCTGTTGTGGTGTCTGAAGCTGCTGAGGCGAAACCTGTTGCCCGGGCATAACCCCCATGGCTCCTGCAGCATTCATACCCATTGCCATTCCTGCAAAACCGAGCATGGCTCCTCCCTCATTTGATCCAGCGGCTTCTAAACCTGATGCCACTTTGGCTGTCATGCGAGCAGCTCTCGCAGTTGGATCAAAAAGTATAGAATCATTAGCATACTTGTTAAGGAGTTTGTCGGTATTTTCATCAAAGGAAATTCCGGCAATACCTACACTATGCCAATCTCAAAAGTAAAATCCCGCAATCAATTGCGGGATAAATCTTGTTAGATGCGATTTCAAGTTTTCCGCTGTTTTTTTCCTCTGGTTTATACTGTCTGGCACCATTCCAGGATAGTATGGGCCAAGATTTTCGTACTCTCAATTAAATCATCTATGTTGACCCACTCGTTATTGGCATGCATCTGCTCTGTCATGCCTGGACCAAAAATAACTGTAGGGGTATTACCATAGCTGTTTGTGAAACGAATGTCGGCTGCTCCCTCACGACCAGTTATAACAGGTTCTTTTCCCATGACCTTAATAAAATTCTGTCTGAGGGTTTGAACTATTGGGCTGTCCACAGGAATCTCTGATGGTTCAGCGAAGTATCCGGTAAAGATGACTTCCGGGGGATGCTCTTTCATCCAGGGATCACTGGCAACCTTCTCGCGAATGAACTCGACAAATTCTGCCTTGACAACGTCCGAATCCTCTCCTGGAAGTGTAGCCATAGAACCTTTGAGTAAGCAGCTATCCGGGAAGGCGCTGTGATAAGAGCCGCTTTCGAATACTCCCACCATGCAGGGGATAGCACTGCGAATGTCAGGATACAAGGGATGGCTCAGCCGTTCAACCCTTAAACGTTCGAAGTCGGCAACAGCCTGGGTAACCAAGTAACCTTTATCGATGGCGTTCACCCCTTCCCATCTTCGCTGGATACCTGCAGCCATACCTTTGACCTTGATCTCAAACCAAATACGACCTATCGAGCCTGGCTGGACCCGCATACTTGAAGTTTCACAGCAAATCCCGCCATCAGCCTTGTATCCTTTCATCACACAAGCCAGGGTGCCATTGCCAGAGAGTTCTTCGTCCACCGTATATTCAAGAATGACGTCCCCCTTCAACCGGATACCTGATTCTAAAATAGCCTTTACAGCCATAGTCATGGCTGTAAGGCCTGACTTCATGTCAGAAGCCCCTCGTCCATAGAGACGCCCGTCCACAATATCACCGGACCAGCTGCCATACTGCCAGCTTTCCTGTGCACCTGCCGGAATTACGTCCACATGTCCATTAAAGAGTAGAGACTTTCCTCCCCCTGCGCCCTTAAGGATTCCCACTACGTTAGGCCGGCCTTCATATCCGCGTGAGACTTCCACAAAAGCAGGGTGTTGCTGCAATTCCTCCAGTAATGGTTCAAAAACATCAACTTCTAGACCCATTGCCTTCAGCTGATCAGCAATTAACTGCTGTATGGGCCCCTCATCTCCAGTTACACTCGGTACTCGAATCAAGTCCTGGAGAAAGCCAACGATGGTTGACCGGTTTTGTTCAATCCATTGGTTTATGCGTTGACTCTGGTCCATAGATTTGCCTCACCTCCAATCATATAACTCCGACGCCCAAATAGATTGTAGTAGCAATCCCCTTCTAATACACTGGTTGATAATGGCACATCGGATAATTTGCACATAGACATCTCCCCTTTTAATTTATTTTCATGATAGTATTCTCGCTTAGTAAAGATCCCTTGACCACCTGATAAGTCGCTAAACAGCTTAACTTATGCATGATATGGACTATGTAAACCTTTCGCTAAAGAAACGATTTATTCCTTGGTAGAATAGTATAATTTAATGTGGTGTAGTTTAGATCATTGATACAGATCCCTTATTTCATCTTCTATCTGCAGGCTTTCCAGCTTCTGCAAAAAAATATCTTTTGTGAAGTTCTCCCTCTTTAATAAATTAGCTATGTCGTCTAGCTTCTCTAATTCTTCATTTGTTATATCTCTATTTTCCTTCACTAACGTTACAAAAAAACATTTAGAACTTGTCAAGTAGCAATAAGTCACGATAATGAACGAAATACTTAGAATTAGCAAGATATTTATGGTATTATGCTGCATTTTTATAAAAAATCCTTTATAAAGAGATAACAGGGTAGTCCTTGCCCAAATCCCTACTATAAAGGAGTAATAAAATGCGGGACAAGGATACCAAACTTTCCACATTTAATCAACTGTTTAAACCAATTTTCCAAAAAAGCTTTCAAGAAATTTTAAAGCGCCTGGGGGTTGATAAATACGTTAAAAAATTGTTTGCTCATAAACTAGTCACACTTATGGCTTTTGCCCAACTTGAACAATTGTCAAGTTTGCGCGAAATCAGCAACA
>JBFLYC010000022.1:0-56291 GCA_040756735.1 Bacillota bacterium
ACATACCCACAAGCCCTGCTGCTACTAATAATTTGTAGTTTTCAAAGAACAAAAACAAAAAAATGAGCAACTCCCAACTGGAAATTAACGTCCAAATCGGGTGCTGCTCATAGTATACAAGGGGGGACCGTTAGTGAAAAAATTTTTAGCTGCTAATGCCTGGTGGATAATATTTATTACATCTGCATTATTGTTGATTATGCATACTTTTTCTCTTGCAATTATTCAAGTTGATAACACCTCATTATTATTATTGGTAATATTACTGGTAAGCCCGTTTATCTCTGGGCTAAAAAAAATAAAAATCGGCGATTTTGAAGCAGAGATAGACCCAAAAGAAATAAAGAAAGTTAAGGATGAAATGTCAATACGTTTTGTTGCCGGAAAAAATGGTGAGGATATTAAAACTTCCCCCAGATTACAAGATACAATTGACAATCTTCAAGCTCTGGTAGTAACCGACCATATTTTTGCTTTAGCTAAATTGAAAATCGAGTTAGAAAAAATTCTTACTAAAATCAGTCATATGGCTACAGGGGAAAATTCAAAATCTAAGAACAAAACTTTAGGTAAATTAATACAAGAGTTAGTTTGCATGGATATCTTGCCAAAAGATGTTTCAAAATCTTTGAAAGAAGTCCTGCACTTGTGCAATAGAGCTATACATGGACAAGAAGTAAGAATAAATGATGCACGATCAATTGTAGATATCGGCATTTCATTATTAATACATATAAATGAAATACTAGAAGACTACCTTATTAAACCTGAAGAGATAGTTGAAATTACACATGAAGAACTGAGTAATTTGCAAAATGCAAATTATAAAGTGGTTACTATAGCGCCAAATGCTAATACATTTTTAAAAAATATACGTTTAGTATCTCATGAAGAGCTGGCTCAAATTCTTGAAGGATATGATGACTACGCAGAATCCATTGTTGAGATAAAACGTATATAGCTGGTTAAGGGAGGATTGCCATGAAAGAGATTAAAATAGGAAATACATTTGTCGAAGTTATTCAAGAGGACATAACAAAAGTAGAAGCAGACATCATTGTAAATGCAGCAAATTCGAGCTTAATGGGTGGCGGTGGTGTAGATGGCGCCATACATAAAGCCGGTGGTAAAACAATATTAGATGAGTGTATAAAAATAAGAAAGCAGCAAGGAGGATGCCCAACTGGTGAAGCTGTTATCACAAATGCAGGGAATTTAAGTGCTTCTTATGTTATACACACTGTTGGCCCGGTCTGGAATGGCGGTAAAAATAACGAAGAACAAAAACTGAGAAATTGTTATCGAAACACACTGAAGTTAGCTGATGAATATTTGGCAAAGAGTATTGCTTTTCCTAACATTAGCACCGGAGTGTACAAATATCCCAAAGAAGCAGCCGCCGAAATAGCAATAGATGAAGTATTCAAGTACATAAAGGACGGTAATACAAAACTAGAAAGAATAGTATTTGTTTGTTTTGATAATGACAACTTCCGGATATATAAGAAAAAACTTGAACCATATTTGAGGAGTGGGGAATAGCCGATGCTATATTAGACGATACCAATAGCCGGACAATTACTGAAAAGTTTGATTTATGAGAGATTTAATGATAAAGAAAGGACGAAAAGTATGGAAAGTATCCAGGAAGAAATAGTTAAGTCCTTGGATGGAGAGAGCGTTGATCTATTCCCGTATCTTCCTTATTTGTTGCAGGATTTGTGGGATATAGGAACAAGTCCAAAGACTGTATTAAAGTTAATTAAAAGCTACAATATAATTAAAACTCCCGGTTCAAAAGTATTAGACCTTGGTTGTGGTAAGGGAGCAGTATCTATAAATATTGCTAAAGAGGCGGAAATTGCTTGCAAAGAAGCAAAGGTATTAGTAGTCACCCATGGGTTTTTAATGAGATATATTAAAAAAGAGCTTATACATAATGGATTTGTAGGAAAAGAATTTATTAAAGCAAAACATGGGGAGATTTATGTTTTTCAAAGGAAGTAAAATACTGATTAATTGTTGAAAAGTGGGCTAAAGAAAGTAAATGTTTTGCTTGGTTGGGGGAAAGTAGTAGTTTTGATGGTAATATGTGCTAAAAGGGAGAAATGTTACCCTGAGTAATTTGCCTTCCTATTTAAGAATATTAATCTTGTAGGATTAATAAAGTCAGGTGGAGGGCAGTTGTTATGAAGAGTTTTAGGGGGGGTAATTTTAGTCGTCAGACGATTCTAATTTTTCTTGTCGGAATACTTGGCCTTTTTGTAATAGTATTTTTTGTGACAACAATGATGGAATCCCAATCTCCTGAGGAATTTGACAAGCAAGAAATAAAAATGCGTACTGATATCAAGGTTATAGTCGACCCTGGTCATGGAGGGATTGATTCTGGGACCCATGATGGGCGGGGAGTATTAGAGAAGGATATTACTTTAGAGATTGGACTAAGGATGCGGGATTTCCTGCAAGCTCAAGGAATACCGGTAATCATGACCCGGGAGACTGATGATGATGTTAGCGATATTGACGGTCGAGGCCGTCACCGTCGAGATTTACAAGAGCGAGTTGAAATAATTAATCAAGGAACGGTTGCTGTTAGTATTCATGTCAACTCCAGTTATAACCCTAAAGAAAAAGGGGTAGTGGTGTTTTATGCCAAGGATAACCAGGAGGGGAAAACCCTTGGCGAAAAGGTCCTACAAGAGTTGGCACTGATCCAGCATTTAAACAACGATTTTCCGGTTCCTCGGAGGAACTTATACTTACTCAATAACGCTGAAATTCCAATGGTGTTGGTGGAAGTAGGTTTCATATCTAATGTAGAAGATAAAAAGAAACTTCAAGATCCATCTTATCTAAAGAAAGTAGCCGAGAAGCTAGGTCAAGCAGTAGTTAAGCACACGAATTAATTTGTCATTTATTCCTAAGATGATCTATATTAAATACAGGTATTAGTACAGTCATAATAAAGTGTGTAACAATTGCTAAAGGAAAGGTATAAATTGTTTTCCAATTAATATTTTCCCACATTCCTATACGCTTTTGAATATGCTGGGCGATTGTTGTTCCTGCAGCGAAGAAAAATATATAGGCTGCTTTCCAAATCCAATTATAGGTTAGGGGGAAATAATAGGCAAAGATAATCGCTGGCGGAAACCAACTCAATGCAGCAAATAATGGGATTCCACCGATTAGAATATCTCCGGGCAATCGCCATAATTTATAAGTACGCATTGTTATCCGGTTTAAGAGTATTGCCTGAACGAAACCTAACCAAAAACCAAAGGGAAAGAGCTTGGGTCTATGTTTTGGGGGAATTAATATCAACATAATAATATACCACATAATGGTAAATAATGCCCAGTTTAGAGTTTTTCGTGACATGGCTTTCCTCCTGGTTAGTCGTTAAAAAAACTGACTTTAAGTTTAGTATTTAAAAAAGTGACTTTTTTTAGTACAGTAATTTTTTTAACTGAGAAAGGAGACAAAGATGAAGCTAAGAGTTCTTGTGGATAACAACACATTTATAGACGAGTATTTTTACGGAGAGCCGGCAGTATCATTTTTAATTGAGGAAGCAGATAAGAAGATTCTTTTTGATCTTGGCTATTCCGATATATTCTTGAAAAATGCGCAAAAGATGGGGGTTAACATTTTAGATGTTGATTTTATAATTTTTTCTCATGGACATAATGATCACACTTGGGGTATTCAGCACTTTATCAAGCATATCTCAGAAAGTGGATTAAAAAGAACAAAAATAGTTGCGCATGCCCAAATTTTTAATGAGAAGACGCAAAATGGAGACCAAATAGGCTCTATAGTACCAGAACACGTAATAAGCAAGTATTTTGACAAACAGTTAAGTAAGGAACCCGTATGGCTCAGCGATAAATTGGTTTTTCTTGGTGAAATAGCAAGAGTTAATGGATTTGAAAACAAAAACCCCATAGGAAAGGTAGTTGTCAATGGATTAGAAGAAGATGATTTTTTAATGGATGATTCCGCAATGGTTTATCGTGCTAGAAATGGTTTGGTAATTATTACAGGCTGATCCTCTGAAGAAAACTCTTTTTAACATATTGCTGATAGGAGAGGCAGCCGGTTGGATCAGTCCAACTTCAGCGGAAGGTATGAGCTATGCTTTTAAGAGTGCAATGGCTCTAGCCAGGAGTTTTGCAGGCACTACCGGAAATGTAATGGAGCACTATTCTAAAAACACACAAAGCCTTCGGATTAATATTATAAAAAAGAATTTAAAATCTCCTTTCATGTACAATCCATTAATATGAAAGATGGTTATGAAGTCGGGACTTTTAAGTATGAGTATTCATAATTAATAAGGCCGTTATAAGCTACACTGCTTGATATTATAGCCTGCATTGGCAATCATCTCACGCAAGTTGAACATATGGGCTGATCCTACCAACACTACACAGCTCCCTTTTTCCAGGTATGGCAGCATGCGCTCAAGGAAAGTTTCGTCCCGACGGTTAATGACCATTTGGGTACGAGAGGGAAACTCGGCAGTAGTTCCCATCATGGCAGCAAGATTTCCGTTAAGATAGGCGTGTTCATGACGTTTAATGTATGAACTCCACTGCCGACACTCGCGGAAAAAGTTTATGATGCGTTGGGTGGGGATGCTCTCTAAAGTAGCAATTTGTTCACTAATAGTTTCCATGCCAAAAACTATCTTTCCCATATCCCTTGCCAAATGCCATGCTTCTAAATCTACCGACTGGTTCCAACCTTTCCGTCTTAGGAAACAGCTCCAAAGGGAGAAGAAAGCCATCCAAGGGCGTGTTTCACCTAGATAGTAACGCACGTCAACAGCCTCAGGACAATCAAGTTTCAAAAGCCTAGCCAAAGTCCCCCTTGGCCCATAGATTACCCTTTCTAATTGGCGCACTTCTTCATTATTCAAGAAGTCCATAAGGCGGGGAGCGCCTGGTTCGGGACTCTTTCCAACCTCTGCTACCTGATCCAAGCTTACCTGGTCAAGTGGGCCTTCAAAGATAACCTTGTCGACTTTATCAAAGAGTTCTCGAAAGGAGGACTGAAAGCTGTAGCGAAAAAAGTGTGCCGTACCGCCAATCCATGAGCGTTGACCGCCCTTTTCTATTTCCCAAAGCATTGCAAAACGTTTTTCATTGCGGAAGCTTTCAAGGTATTGTTGTTTAGTCATGGTTTCACCTGGTGCAGGCGCTAACATTTGCATGAGTTCCCTGGCGCTCAGGGGAGGTTTTTCCTGCCAGGCAGCCATTTCGTATGGCATGGAAGGGGCAGCGCCCCACTTGGTTTTGAATCTACTAATGCCTTTATTGACCCCGAGACCCAGGTGTAAATACTTTTTGCCTTCACGTCGGGCTACCTGAATCATTTCCCGAAAAAGCAAATCTGAGGCATAAGGGGTGTAATAAATCCTGGAATGGGCGCCAATTATGTAGCTTAGAAAGTTCAGGGGCGCCAAATCCAAGAGAAGGCAGGCGGCTAATCGGTCGTCTTTATCCCAGGCGTTAAGTAAAATAAGATGTGAATTCCTTGAAAGAACAAGTTCTGTCCTTTCATAAAGTCTGCGTACTATTGGAGATAGTGGAACCCGTCCAATAAATTCAGCCCAGAGACGGCGGTGTGCAAGTGTAAAAGTCCTTCCTTCTTCTACTCTGAGAGACTGAGCTGCCCGTTTTGCCAGGTATTCATTGCGGGAGGGAATAGAAGCATCGGCAGGCAGAACATAATAATGATCCTGCTCTTTACGGTGCGGTATGAGTCGTTCTGGTAAAGAAGGACTGATTGCCATGCAATCTCTTGCCCTTGTCTGTGTTAAAACTTGTGTGAGGGCCTGGTCAAATTGCCCTGAATTATAATGGCCTGACAGGGGATACCCTATGGCCAGCAGCAAATTGCTGGAGGAAATGAAAAGATATGGCCCTACCAGAAAGGGCTCCCCATCGGACATGCTTTGCATGAAATGCACGGAGTGTTCCGGTATGATAGCCTTTTCCAATATGCTTTTAGTATTAAAAGGAAGCAGTGAGGTATTTAAGTCATCAAAAAATTTGCCGGCGGGTTCATTGTGCATAGTTGGTGATCATCCTTAAACAGAAAATATCGGCAATAAACTAGGGGCCACAAGTAAAATTATAGTAAGTTTCATTGGTTGTTCAATTTTTTGTGCAGCTTTTGATGAAAATAAGAAAAAATTGTAGTTTAATTAGAGCGCCAAGTGGAATAAGATCCCCAGGTAGTGCACTGTGCTGCCTCCTAGAACAAACAAATGCCATATACCGTGGTTGAAAGGTATTTTTTTGCATATATAAAATACCACGCCAAGGGTGTAGATTAATCCACCCACGGTCAGCCAGATTATGAGTTCGGATGGCGCTGTGGTTACCATAGGTTTAAAGGCTATTACTATTAACCAACCCATTAGTAGGTACAAAATGATCGAAAAATACTTTAATCTATCACTGGCTAATATTTTTAAAATAATTCCCACTGCTGCCAGTGACCAGATGATGCTAAAAATAGTCCAACCCCAGGCGCCGCCTATGGAAACAAGGGTAATAGGTGTATAGCTTCCTGCAATTAATAAATAAATTGATACATGGTCTAAGACCCTTAATATCCTTTTACTTTTTTCATGGAAAATACTATGATACAGGGTGGAAGAGGTATAAAGAAAAAACAGTGTAAACCCATAAATGCTGAAGCTGACTATACGCCATACATCCCCGCGAACACTGGCAAAGGCAACTAATATTACCAATGCAGCTATGCTTAGGAGAGCGCCGATTCCATGACTTATACCGTTAAAAATTTCTTCCTTGAGAGTGTACCTGTTTATTAACATATTGTTTTTATTTTTATCCATAAATGTGTCATAAGTCATAATAAACCTCCACACCTCTTTAGGTTTCAAATAAGAATTAATAAGTATTTTTATTATACACGACTTAATTCTAAAATTATACTATAATTGAAAAGAAAGCCTTTTTTGAAAAAACATGCGGTACTTGATTGTTATTAAAGTAAAGGAGGTAGGGGGGAATAGTATGGAGCTGGGTTATCTGGAAAGGCAAATTGAAGAATATGTAAAAAGTAGTCCGTTAAATGAAGTGAAAGAAATAAACCTTGGTGGAATATTTGATGCGCCATTGATAGGAATTGCAGATTCAAGGGACCCTTTGTTTGATAATCTCAAAAATATTGAAGTAATAGGGCCTCATCATCTCACACCTAATGATTGGCTTAATGAAGCTAAGTCTGTTATTTCTTATTTTCTTCCATTCTCTGAGACAATACGTAAAGCTAACCGGGATGATGGGTTGCCGGCTAGAGAATGGGTTTATGGTAGAATAGAAGGTGAAGCCTTGAATACTCAACTCCGTAAATTTGTTGTCAGTTTAATAAATGATGTTGGTGGAGCAGCGCTTGCACCTGTCCTTGACCAAAGGTTTTCTGTAGTTGATCGTAGGAGTAACTGGTCTGAACGACATGTGGCATACATAGCAGGCTTGGGTACATTTGGTTTAAGCAAATCATTTATTACCCAAAAAGGTTGTGCCGGCCGCATTGGAAGCATAGTAACAAATCTGCGATTAACTCCAACTTCCCGAGAGTATAGCTCTATTTATGATTATTGTACAATGTGTGGTGAATGTATCGCACGGTGTTCCTCTGAGGCAATCACCATGGAAGGTAAACACATTCCTACATGTGCAAACTATATTAATAATCAAGTCTTGCCGCTATTTACTCCTAGATATGGATGTGGTAAATGCCAAACTGCTGTACCATGTGAATATGAGAGACCTTAAATAGGAAAACCTTCCCAAATCTAGACGACGCGGGAAGGTTTTGTTGGAATACATCTGTAATAATATACTTATTATCTGCTGTTTCTTCTACGGGGTTGATAACAGTCTTGGCAGTATACCGGCTTATCACCAGAGGGTTGGAAGGGAACTGAAGTTCTCTTGCCGCAGCTAGAACATACAGCAGAAAACATTTCCCTTGCTGCTCCTCTATTTCTGCTGTTAGCAGCATTATACTGTGACTTCTTTGCTGAGCGACATTTAGGGCAGCGACCGGGATTGTTGGTGAATCCTTTTTGAGCATAAAACTCCTGCTCGGAAGCAGAAAAAACGAAGTCTACACCGCAGTCCTTACATTTTAATACTTTGTCGGAAAACATGATTAAACCTCCTCGAATATTTTGCCCGCCGGGGATCTAAAACATAAATCTTCCCAAAGCCTTGGGGGTCGAGAAGGTTTATATAATCTCAAACACTAACGAGCAATAATAGTATAACCAAAAATCGGAAAAATCTCAAGAAAAAGTGTAGCATTTGTGCGGCATAAGATTTTAGAAGTTTCCTATAAAAGTTGCTTACGGGCAAAAAATGCTGTATCTTTAATTTAAGTTGGTGGATAATACTGACAAAAGGCTAACTTGGCCAGTTTGGATGACAGCGGTATTTAGGGGGAAACAAGATTTTGAGACTAATTTCAAGGCGTTCGTTTATTTTGGGCGGAAGCGCTCTCCTCTTATACTCTGTATATTACAGTACTACTGCCATTGCAGTTAAACAATACAATGTTTGGGTTAAGAACTTACCTAACTCTTTTAATAAATTTACAATTCTTCATTTAAGTGATTTACACAGCAAACTTTATGGCGCCAAGCAAAAGGAACTGTTGGCGCTTATAAATAGATACCACTATGATATGACCGCCATTACAGGTGATCTGGATAGTAAGAGTAATCCTAATGCTGAGCCTGGGATTCACCTTGTAGAAGGTTTGTTATCCAAGCCGGTATATTTTGTTCCTGGCAACCATGATTGGGCTACAGGATATTACTTTAAAGACACCATAAGGGCAATGGGAGTTAAAATACTTGAAAATGCTGAGCAGCAGTTTTTTAAAAATGGAGAAAGTATTTGGATTGTCGGAGTTGATGACCCATATTCAGGCAGGGCCGATTTAACCAGCGCTTTAGCCCATGTGAATAGTCAATCTCCAAGGATATTGCTTGCTCATGCTCCAGAAATATATAGCAAAGCTGTACAGGAACAAATTGATTTAGTATTGGTAGGTCATACCCACGGCGGCCAATTTCGTATTCCCTTTGTTGGAGCAGTAGTTGTGCCAGGTCAGGGTTTTTTCCCAAAACTGGACTATGGTTTGTATTATTCAGACCAAACTACCATGGTAATTAATGCAGGATTAGGAGAAAGCGTCTTACCAATAAGGTTTAATTCGAGGCCAGAAATTGTGTTTGTAACTCTTATATGTGCAGACAATTAAGGAGATGCTTTAAGTGATAAATCATAAGGTGAAGAAATTGAAGATTTTATTATTTTTGGCAAAAGGTGTAGAGCTAATTGAGGCAAGCGCCTTTATTGATGTGTTTGGTTGGCATAGGCAGTATAACAAGGAGGATATAGAAGTAGTTACTTGTGGAGTTAAAAGAGAAATAATCAGCACATTTGGAATACCTTTAAAGGCAGATTTGCTAATTGATGAAGTAGCAGAGGAAGACTTTGCTGCCCTTGTCATCCCTGGTGGTTTTGGGGAGTATGGTTTTTATGAAGATGCATATGATGAAAGATTACTCGAACTTATACGTAGATTTAATGATGCGGAAAAAATGATAGCCTCAGTATGTGTTGGGTCATTCCCTCTTGGCAAAAGCGGTGTATTAAGGGGAAGAAGGGGTACGACTTATCATCTTATTAATGGGAGAAAACAAAAACAGCTTGCAGAACTAGGAGTTAACATAGTAGTGGACGAACCTGTCGTAATAGATGGAAACATTATTTCCTCCTGGTGTCCATCAACGGCCATTGAAGTTGCATTTAAGCTGTTGGAAATACTTTCCACCAAGGAAGATGCTGCCAGAGTACGTGAGCTCATGGGGTACTAGGAGAAACCGGCTTATAAAAATTTATCTCTATGTATGGTAATTAAAAGGGGGAGAGAATATTTGAGTGAAAGAACACTTCAGTTGATTGGATGGCTGTTATTTCTTTTTTGTGCAGTTTTATTTCTAATTAACAGCGCTTCTTTTTTAGAATTAGTTGCTAGTGTTTCATTTTTATTAGGGTGTATTGTCTTTTTGATTGGTTATTTTATCAAATGGAAATAAAGCTTTGTCCAAAAGTATTGTTTTTATATAATTATCTAAGGAGTGCCGTTATGAAGCAAGTAACCGCAGCACTTTTCAGAGCTGACGCATGAAAATAGTTAAAAATCTTGCGAGGTCTAAAATTGAGGTCTGTGCATGTATTTCCCGTCAAGCACTTTTGCTGAACAATAAAAAAATTCTAATAGCAAAACGCAGATCAGCAGATAAGCTGGCAAACAAATGGGAGTTCCCAGGTGGCAAAATTGAGGAAGGTGAGACTCCAGAGGAATGTTTGAGGCGGGAGATTATGGAGGAATTTGGAATAAATATCAGAGTGGGTGATTACTTTTGCAGCTCGCAATACCATTATGAAGAAGGGGACATTGAGTTAATGGCTTATTGGTGTACATGTGAAGAGGACAAGTTGGCGCTTAATCCAACTGTACATGATGATTTCCGGTGGGTAAGTTTTGCAAAGTTGCAGACCTATGATTTTGCACCAGCAGACAAACCCTTAGTGGAAAAAATTCTAGTACTTGATGAATATTTATAAAGAAAATTTGGGTAAGGAGGAGTAATATCAATGGATAAGGAGTCTTTCAAGAAATATGGGTATGAGTTTGTAGATTGGGTAGCAGAGTATTTTGATAATGTGACAAAATACCCGGTGAGATCTGAGGTGACTCCTGGGGATATCAAGAATGCCCTTTCTCTTGAACCACCTTTGGATGGTGAAGCTATGGACAAGATTTTTAAGGACTTTCAAGAGATCATTCTTCCAGGAATCACTCACTGGCAGCACCCATCCTGGTTTGCCTATTTTCCTGCTAACAATAGTCCCCCATCGGTACTTGCCGAATTATTAACTGCAGGTTTAGGAGCCCAGTGTATGATCTGGCAGACATCCCCAGCTGCAGCTGAATTAGAGGAAGTGGTTATGGAGTGGTTAAGGAAGATGCTTGGACTGCCGGAAGGTATGGTTGGGGTAATCCAAGATACCGCATCGACAGCGACATTATGCGCTCTTCTTACAGCAAGGGAGGCAGCTACTAACTTTGAAACTAACATGAAAGGGGCTAGAGTGCCCCTGGTTGTATATGCGTCTGAGGAAACCCACTCTAGTTTAGAAAAAGGAGTTAAGATTGCTGGGTTCGGTAAGGAGTATCTTCGTTATATCCCAACAGATGAAAACTTTGCAGTTATTCCATCAAAATTAGAGGAGGCCATAGAAAAGGACAAAAGAGAGGGTTTGCTGCCTGCTTGTGTGGTAGCCACTCTAGGAACTACTTCATCAACTGCAATAGATCCTTTGGAACCCATTGGGGAGATTTGTCGTCGTCACAACCTTTGGTTCCACGTAGACGCTGCTTTTGCAGGTACCGCTGCACTCCTGGAAGAGAAAAGGTTCATGCTCAAGGGAATTGACAAGGCGGATTCATTTGTTTTTAATCCGCACAAGTGGATGTTTACCAATTTTGACTGTTCTGCTTATTTTGTCAAGGACCCTGGGCTGCTTATAAGAACTTTCGAAATTCACCCTGAGTACTTGAAGACAGGAGTGGATGCCCAGGTAAAAAACTACAGGGACTGGGGCATCCAGCTGGGCAGGCGGTTTAGGGCGCTAAAACTCTGGTTTGTAATCCGTTCTTATGGGGTGAAGGGTCTTCAGGAAATGATACGCGAACACCTTAGACTGGCCCAGCTTTTTAAAGGTTGGGTGGAAGAAGACTCACGTTTTGAAATCATGGCTCCGGTGAATGTAAGTGTGGTTTGTTTCAGGTTAAATAATGGCGCTGCCACTGAAGACGAGCTGGAAAAATTGAATAAGGAGCTCCTTGAAAGAATAAATGCAACGGGGAAAATTTTTCTAACCCATACCTCACTTAAAGGGCGATATGTAATCCGCATGGCTGTTGGGCAGAGAACCACGGAAGAACAGCATGTGTATGATGCGTGGAAATTAATTCAGGAAAAAGCAGGTGAGGTGCTGGGATATTAAATAGCTGATCTTGATAAGGGCATGGACATGCACCTGGGGCCGCCTCTGCCCCTTACAAGTTCGGAACCTTCAATCTCCAATACAGTTATTCCATTATTCCTTAAAGTACGGTTGGTAGCCTCATTGCGATCATAACAAATGACTACGCCAGGTTTAACAGCCAGGGTGTTGGTGCTGTCACTCCACTGCTCCCTGGCTGCAGTTATTGGTTCGTTTCCCCCAGAGTATATAATGTTTATATTTTTGAGTTTTAATGCCTTTTTTAGAGCTTCTTCCAAACTGTAACCGTTATGAGCCGACACCCTGTTATCTTTACCCTTTTCCAACCAGTAGATATCAATGCTGTTTTTGATTTCAGGATACATCAAAAACTTGTCGTAATCTACCATGGTAAACACCGTGTCCAAATGCATATAAGCTCGCTTGGCGGGAATCTCAATTACAATAATCTGTTTAACTAGATTTTCTTCCACAAGAAATCTATGGGCAACCCATTCAATTGCTTCTTCTGTTGTACGCTCACTTAAACCAATGATTAGAGTTTCGGTATTAATAACAAGGATGTCTCCGCCCTCAATGGCTTTTGGTATTTCTTCGTAAAACCAAGTTGGTGTGTTGGTGAAAAGAGGATGATATTTTTGGATAAACTTAAGAAAAATTGTTTCTCTTTTTCTGGCAGGATTAAACATGCTGCTAATCAGCAGCTTGTTTCCTATCATTGCTCCATGGTCTCTAGTAAAATACATGCTTGGCATTGGATCAAGGTAGAAGGGGTAACTGCTGACTGTTAAATCACTAAGAGTTCGGTATTTTTTTAACTGCTGGACTTCTCTCTTGGGCAAGCCGGCCATGAGCTTATAGATGAGTTCATTCTCCGGCAGACTTAACAGGTATTCATGCACCTCAACCACAAGATTGGGATCTACAAGAATAGCATGCTGCAAATGCTCTTTAATTAATTGATTCTTAAGTTCATAATCCTGTATCACATGGTAAAGAAGGTCAGTTATGTAGTATATTTTTGTATTGTTTTCTACCAGGGTTTGTGCAAAACCGTCGTGTTCCTCTTGAGCTTTGCTTAGCCATGGTATTTCATCAAATAATAAGTCCTCAAGATATCGAGGTATTAAATTATCCAATTCAGCTCCAGGTCTATGCAGGATGACCGTTTTGAGGTCTTCGATTTCAGACCATACTTCCATTTTTGAATTTTCCATATGAGTATTCCTTTCTAATTGCTTTTTTCTGTCATGTTTATTTAATGCAGGAAAAAATAAGAAGGATTTAGTAATATTTTACATGCTATATTTCCTTTTGACCAGCTATGGTATTTTTTATTTCCAAATTTATATCGTAGATCTTTATTAAATCCATTCCTTCTGTAATATGGGGTTCTTGGAAAGAATGGTACAACGATAGAATGACTTCTTCCGGCACCCGGCGTTCTCTTTGAAAATTTCTTGTAAGAGCTAAATCCAATGGGCACTCTATCCAATGTAGAATGACTGTTGCCTGATATTTTTTCCCTAACTTGATATAATGTTTGCGGGTTTTCTTTGTAAGATTTGTTGCGTCTAGTACTACATTTTCTTTTTTCTTTAACATATAATTTAAAATACTATCAACTAAACTAAACACCAGAGCATCATGCTTGACAATAGATTCGTCCTGCCACAAGAATTTGCGGATCCGGTCAGTTGATACAACATAACCTGGGAGGAGACTTACCAGGGTTGATTTGCCACTGCCGGGTATTCCACAGAGAATATTAAATTCCATGAATAATCACGCCTTAAAATGTAAGTGTCTACTTAAGATTATTATGGTTAATTTTATGCCGGTTTACTAAAAATCAATATAATTATATGATTAACTCAGGATTGACTTTATAAAATTAGCACCTTATTAAATACATGTATTATGCTAAATGGAATGAAGAAGTCAGAATACAGAATCAAAAAAGGTACGGAATTTATTCTAAATTTTGGCTTTTGAATTCTGCATTTTGATCATGGAGGATTTAAATGAACAAGCTCAAGGAGATAATGCTGGAAGCAAAAAATATTTTTTTAAAAGCCAGAAAGAGTCATGACTGGGAGCATACCCAAAGGGTTTATAACTTGTGTATGCATCTTGGCAGAACAAAAGGAACTGATTTGGAGGTCTTGCAGTTGGCTGCTTTCCTCCACGATATTGGCAGGGAAGCACAAGATAGAAGCAAAGGTACTATCTGTCATGCTAAAAAGGGAGCTGAAATGGCAAGGGAAATACTTAGAAAATACAACTTTCCTGAAAATAAAATATCGAAAGTTATACATTGTATTGAGGCGCACAGTTTTAGGGGTGGAATTGCTCCCAGGTCCAAAGAAGCAATGATCTTATATGATGCTGATAAACTTGATGCCATTGGAGCTATAGGAATAGGGAGAGCTTTTGTTTTTGCCGGGGAAATTGGAGCTAAGGTTCATAACAAAGATGTGGATATTGTTAATACAAGGCCTTACTCTGAAGATGATACAGCCTACAGAGAGTTCATGGTAAAACTTCGAAAAATTAAAGACCGGATGCTTACTCAAGAAGGAAAACATATTGCAGAAGAAAGGCATAAATTCATGGTTGATTTTTTTGACAGACTGAATAAAGAAGTTGATGGGCAGTTATAGAAAATGGAATTTATTAATATTTTATTAAGGAACAAAGGAATTTTTAAAGAATTTATCTAAATTATCATTTGGGATATCTTAGTATTGATTAATTGAACCATTAGATGAATTAATTTTGAGAGGAAGTGAAGCATGATAAAACTGCCTTACGATAAAACTTATTTGGAGCTTCCTTTTTCAGATGGATTCAGCGTACTTGCTCCACCCTCCAGCAGTTATCAATCCATGGGCAATCAATTAGAAATAGTGAAAGCGGCATTAACACATCCCATAGCTTCACCGTGTTTAGCTGACCTGGCTGCGGGTAAAAAGAATGTTGTAATCATCAGCAGCGATCATACTCGTCCGGTACCAAGCCACATTACTATACCTCTTATCATTGAAGAGATAAAAAGAAACAATCCCCAGGTCAAAATAACAGTACTTATTTCCACAGGCATGCACCGCCCTACTACCCCTGAGGAACTGCAGACTAAATTTGGGGAGAGTGTTTTGGAGGAAGTAACGGTTCTTAACCACCAGTCTGATAAAGATGAAGATATGGTTTTTCTAGGATTATTACCATCAGGCGGGGAATTGTGGTTAAATAGACTTGCTTTAGAAGCAGATTTGTTGATTGCAGAAGGTTTTATCGAACCACACTTCTTTGCCGGCTTTTCAGGGGGGCGTAAGAGCGTGCTTCCTGGAATAGCATCGCAAAGAACTGTCCTGTATAATCATAATGCAAAATTCATTGACAGTCCTTATGCCCGGACCGGTATATTGGATAATAATCCTATAAATAAAGACATGGTTTGGGCAGCAGAGCGTGCAGGTTTGGGTTTTATACTTAATGTTATAATCAATTCTCAAAAAGAGATCATCTATTGTGTTGCCGGGCATCCCATAACGGCTCACCATGAAGGCTGCGAGTTTGTACGGAATCTTACATCTGTCAAAGCAAATCTGTCCGACATTGTCATTAGCACTAATGGCGGGTATCCCCTGGACCAAAATGTATATCAAGCAGTAAAAGCCATGACGGCAGCTGAGGCTGCTGCCAAACCTGGGGCAGTGATTATTATGGTTGCAGGGTGCAGGGAAGGATTAGGAGGAGATAATTTTTATCACCAGCTGGCTGATGTCTCCTCTCCTAAGGAAACAATGGAGATGATTTTGGCGACCCCAAATAAATTAACCGCTCCAGACCAATGGCAGTCGCAGATTTTGGCGAGGGTTTTGATGAAGCACAAGGTGATAATGGTTACAAGGCCTGAGCTGGCTTCATATATACAAAACATGCACATGGATTATGCATCAACCATAAATGAAGCGCTGATGAAGGCAGTAGAGCTAAAGGGTAAGGATACCCCCGTGACGGTAATTCCTGATGGCGTGGGAATAATTGTAGACTAAGCATTTAAAGGAAGTGATATGCATTGGTCTATACGGTACTGGATAAGCATAATATAAGTATTTTGGTAGCAGATATTAAAGAAAACTCTATTATAACAATAGGAACTCCCCATCATACTCCGGGGGGAGTATTAGACATGCGTTCTTGTATAAGCAGGGTAGGGGATGAAAACGTAGGGTATTTAGGATTTCATGTGGCAGATATGCTGAAATGCAGTTTTATCTGTGCCTGCAATTATTTTATTGACCCTAATAAAAGCATGCAGACCGACTACTCAAAAGCAATCATCAAAAGTAAACCTAAATATTTAATCGAAATTCATGGGCATGGCAAAAGGAATTCACAAAATGATGTGGAAATATCATGCGGTTCCAGGCAAAAGGAGGATCATGCCATAAGACTTCAAATGAAGCTTACGGAACTGATTGGCCAATTTGTATTAACTAATTCCAATTGGGAAGACTTGAGAAAAATAAAGATTGAAGCAGAATTTGACAAGATATTTTACCGGGCAACAAAAACAGCCACAATAACTGAACAGAAATGGGAAGCTTATCATATAGAGCTGTCTCCCATGCTTAGAAAGGATAATAACAGCAAGGTGCCGGAAATCGGCTTGAAGTTTTCGGAGCTTCTAGCCAGGGCAATAAAAGAGATTTGCATTTAAAGGCAAATGTTAAACTATAAAAAAAATGAGGTGATATTATGTCATTTATGGAACTGGCAAAAAGAAGGTATTCTGTGAGGTCCTACAAAGACCTTCAAATTGAAGAGGAAAAACTATTGCAAGTTCTTGAGGCAGGGAGGGTTGCTCCATCTGCAGTTAACTTCCAACCCCTCCAATACATAGTGCTGCAGGAAGAGGAAATAAGAAAGAAGGTCGCTGCTACATACAGCAGGGATTGGATATTGCAGGCGCCGGTTATAATTGTTGTTTGTGGGGACCACAATCAGGCCTGGCGAAGAGCAGACGGCAAGGACCATTGTGATATTGATGCTGCTATTGCCATAGACCACATGACTTTAGCAGCAACCGAACTGGGCCTGGGAACCTGTTGGGTTTGTGCCTTTAATTCAATGCAGTGCAGTAAAATCCTGGGGCTGCCCAGGCATCTGGAAGCCATTGCTTTGCTGCCCATTGGTTATCCGGCAGACCAATGCGATGAAAATCGGCATGAAACAAAAAGAAAAAAGCTCTCTGATCTGGTGCATTGGAATGGCTTTAAGGCATCTGAAAAATAGTACCTAAAAGAAGCAATACATTTTAGAGAATTTTGTGCCTTACTATTACTACAGCGAAATTTAGCAATTAGCGGAGCATGGGGACGGTTCGAGCGTCACCGTAGCGCAGCGAAGGTCCGAAGGGAAGACGATGGAACCGTCCCCATGGCGTATTAATTTTTAAGCAGAAACATTAAGATGGGGGGATGGTAGTGTGTTAAACGAGCCTATTCACCTGGTTGTATTTGATATGGCAGGCACTACAGTTGACGATAGACACCTGGGTTCTTCCATTGTACTGGAGGCAATTTCCCAGGCCTTTACAAAAAAAGGGCTTGAAGTATCTTTTGATTTAATAAATAAACACAGGGGAAAGCAAAAATCACAGGCAATTGAGGACATTCTTAATGAGCTTAAACATCCGCCCCATATTAGGACAAAGGCTTTGGCAAAGGATATTTATGAAGAATTTTTGTCCTTTTTAATTGACCAAGTCCATAGTCTTAAGGAAATTGAAGGAACAACAAGCACATTTAAGTTTTTAAAAAACAGGAAAGTGAATATTGCCGTTAGCAGTGGTTTTCCAACAGAAATTGTAGATATGATAGCCCGTCATTTAAAATGGAAGGAATTTTCACTTGTTGATTCAGTTGAAAGTGTTGATGTAGTTGGTGTTGGACGACCAGATCCTCAAATGATTTATTATCTAATGGAACGCTTTAATGTTGACAATCCCAAAAACGTCATCAAGGTTGGGGATACTGTAGCTGATATAATGGAAGGCAAAAATGCCGGAGTATGGACAGTTGCCGTATTAAGTGGGACTCAAGAACGGAATACTCTAGTTGAAGCCTGTCCTGACTTTATTATTAATAGTATCAAAGATTTGCCAGGATTGTTTGGAGAATAATGTTTTAGGGATGATGGACGAATTTGGTTATTGACACGAAAATGGTATAATTAATAGGTGAGATGAGAAAACTCTAGAAAAATGTATTGCTAATCTTTTTGTTTGGGAGGATTTTGAATGGGAGACAGTGAAAGAGCGGATGTGAAAGGTGCAAATTTTATCGAAAATATTATCAATGAAGATTTAATGAATAACAAGAACCAGGGTAAGGTTCATACCCGTTTCCCTCCGGAGCCAAACGGATATTTGCATATTGGACATGCTAAATCCATATGTCTTAATTTTGGAATTGCCCTTAAGTACAAAGGCTTATGCAATCTAAGGTTTGATGACACAAACCCAAGCAAGGAAGATATTGAGTATGTGGAATCCATTATGGAAGATGTCAAGTGGCTGGGTTTTGATTGGGAGGACCGGTTGTATTATGCAGCCGACTATTTTGAAGACCTTTATAATTACGCCATTGAGCTTATTAAGGCCGGCAAAGCATATGTATGTGACTTGACGCCCCTGCAAATCAGGGAGTACAGGGGCACATTGACTGAACCAGGCAGGGAAAGTCCATATCGCAACCGTACCATAGAAGAGAATCTGGATTTGTTTAAAAGAATGCGGGCAGGTGACTTTGCTGACGGATCCAGGGTTTTACGTGCAAAAATAGATATGGCTTCCCCTAATATCAACATGCGAGATCCGGTCCTTTATCGTATTTTAAGAGCAACTCATCACCGGACAGGGGACAAATGGTGCATATATCCCATGTATGATTATGCCCACCCCTTGTCGGATGCTATAGAGGGGATAACTCACTCTATCTGCACATTGGAATTTGAAGATCACAGGCCCCTGTATGATTGGGTCCTGGATACCCTTAAAATTGACCCTCGTCCCCAGCAAATTGAGTTTGCCAGGTTAAATCTTACTAACACAGTAATGAGCAAGCGCAAGCTGAGGCAGCTGGTAGAGGAAGGGCATGTAGATGGGTGGGACGACCCAAGGATGCCCACCATTGCCGGTTTGCGCAGGCGGGGCTATACACCCGAGGCCATAAGGAACTTTTGTGATAAGATCGGAGTGGCAAAGAGCAACAGTATTGTTGATGTTGCCCTGTTGGAGTACTGTATTCGTGAAGATTTGAACTATAGCGCTCCTAGGGTGATGGCAGTGCTAAACCCATTAAAGGTAGTGCTTCTAAATTATCCAGAGGGCCAGGTGGAGGAGTTGGAAGCAGAAAACAATCCTGAAAATCCGGAAATGGGGACAAGAAAGATACCCTTTTCCAGGGAGCTTTACATTGAACAGGATGATTTTCGTGAGAATCCTCCTAAAAAGTATTTCCGTCTTTCTCCTGGACAGGAAGTTCGTTTAAAGCATGCCTATATAATTAAATGTGTAGATGTAATTAAGGATCAAGAGACAGGGGAAATAAAGGAGATACACTGTCTATACGATCCTCAAACGCGCAGCGGCAGCGATACAAGCGGTCGAAAAGTCAAGGGCACCCTGCATTGGGTATCGGCGCCTCATGCTGAGAAAGCTGAAGTTCGCCTCTATGATCACCTGTTCATAGAAAAGGGGACCAGTGAGGATGTGGCAGAGCATGAGGAGCAGGTGCAGTTAAATCCGGATTCTTTGATTAAATTGACCACTTGTTTAGTGGAGCCAAATTTAGCCGGTGCAAAACCGGCAAGCAGGTACCAATTCTTAAGGCAAGGTTATTTCTGTGTGGATACTAAAGATACAAACGGGGAACATTTGGTTTTTAACAGGATTGTTTCACTTAAAGACTCCTGGGCCAAGATTGCAAAGAGTATGGATAATTAACATTCAAGATTAAATATGTAATAATTTAGACGCCCCACATTACTTATGGTAAAGTGGGGAATTTTTTGAAGAGCCAAACCCCTTAAGGGATGCATATCATGTCCCCTTAGGGGGTTTTTATCTAAGATTTATCTAAGATATAAAGATATACCAGAGATGTATGCGATGATTTACTGATTTCATTTTGGTGAATTAAGGTAATAATTAATTGACAGAATATCTAAATATCCGTATAATTGTATACAGAAATGCATGAATGGAGGAGTGGTAAAATCATGATGCAAGATAAAATAAAGTGGGTGGATACTACCTTAAGAGACGGGGAGCAGACAGCGGGCGTGGTTTTTGCCAATGAGGAAAAACTAAGAATCGCAAAGCTTTTAGATATGCTTGGAGTTGACCAGATCGAAGCAGGAATTCCGGTTATGGGAGAAGAAGAACAGGAATGCATTAAAAAGATTGTCAAACAGGGATTAAAGGCGAGTATTATGGCCTGGAATCGTGCCGTCATCAAAGATATTGCATCTTCTCTAAGGTGTGGAGTTGATGCTGTGGCCATTTCTATATCTACCTCTGATATACACATAGAACATAAACTTAAAACAAGCAGAGAATGGGTGCTGGAGAGTATGGTTAAGGCAGTGGAATTTGCCAAAAAAGAGGGCGTATATATTTCAGTGAATGCGGAGGATGCCTCGCGTTCCAGTGAAGAGTTTTTAGTACAATTTGCCCTTTCAGCCAAAGAGGCAGGGGCTAATAGAATTCGTTACTGTGACACAATTGGTCTTTTGGAGCCTTTTAGCTGCTATGAAAAAATTAAATCTCTCAAAGCAAAAACAGGTATGGAAATAGAAATGCATACCCATAACGATTTTGGGATGGCTGCTGCCAATGCTCTGGCAGGAGTAAGAGCTGGAGCTGAATGGGTTGGGGTAACTGTAAATGGTCTTGGTGAAAGGGCAGGCAATGCTGCTTTAGAGGAAGTTGCCATGGCCTGGAGGCATATTTTTGGTAAAGACCCCGGATTGCGAACTGAAATGTTTCGAGAGGTTTGTGAGTATGTATCCAAAGCTTCTGGCAGAGATTTGCCCATATGGAAAGCTGTTGTGGGTTCAAATATGTTCGCCCATGAGTCTGGCATTCATGTGGATGGGGCTATCAAAAACCCGAGAACATATGAGGTATTTGATCCGTCAGAGGTTGGCTTAGAACGTCAAATTGTGATAGGTAAACATTCGGGTACCGCATCGATAATCCGTAAGTTTAAAAAGTTCGGTATTGAGCTTGACAGGCTGCATGCGGAAGAGATCTTAAAGAAGGTTCGTTCTACTTCTATAGCATTAAAAAGAAGTATAAGTGATAAAGAATTGCTGTACATCTACAACGATACCAACTATGATAAGGGGCTGGGGGTAAGCTAAAAATGGGTTTAAATCTGGTGCAGAAAATAATACAAAATCATTTGATTTCAGGTGAAACCGTTCCCGGAAAAGAAATAGCCATAAGCATAGACCAAACTTTAACCCAGGACTCCACAGGTACAATGGCTTATTTGCAGTTGGAAGCCATGAATATTTCCAGGGTAAAAACAAAACGTTCTGTAGCCTATATTGACCATAACACCCTGCAGACAGGATACGAGAATGCAGATGACCACAAGTATATTCAGACTGTAGCAAATAAGCACGGCATTTATTTTTCGAAGCCAGGCAACGGTATCTGCCACCAGGTTAACTTGGAAAGATTTGCTGTACCCGGTCAAACACTGTTGGGTTCTGACAGCCACACGCCCACTGCTGGAGGCATAGGCATGTTGGCCATGGGAGCAGGAGGCCTTGATGTTGCTGTAGCCATGGCAGGAGGGGCATATTATTTTGTGATGCCCAGTGTGGTAAGGGTTAAGTTGACCGGCACCCTTAACCCATGGGTTTCTGCAAAGGACATTATTTTAGAGCTGTTAAAGCAATTAGGAGTAAAAGGTGGTACAGGAAAGGTTTTTGAGTATGCCGGTCCAGGTGTAAGCACCTTGAGTGTTCCTGAAAGGTCAACTATCACAAATATGGGCGCCGAGTTGGGCGCTACTTCTTCCATTTTTCCAAGTGATGAGGAAACATTGAGGTTTCTTAAGGCACAGGGCAGACAGGAAGACTGGCTGCCCTTACAGGCAGATCACGATGCTGTTTACCAGGAAGAAATAGTAATTAATCTGCCTGATCTGGTACCCCTTGCTGCAAAGCCTCATAGCCCTGATCTAGTGGCAACTGTGCAGGAATTAAACGGTCTAAAGGTAGATCAAGTTGCTATCGGCAGTTGCACCAATTCATCCTATAGTGATTTAATGAAGGTAGCTGGAATTTTAAAGGGTAAAAAAGTACACCCAGATGTAAGTCTTGTTATTTCACCCGGGTCCAAACAAGTGCTGCAGATGTTGGCAACTAATGGCGCCTTATCGGATATTATTGCTGCTGGAGCAAGAATTCTTGAGTGCGCATGTGGACCTTGCATAGGCATGGGGCAAGCTCCTGCTACTGATGCAGTATCTGTCAGAACTTTTAACAGGAACTTTGAAGGCAGGAGCGGCACCAAATCTGCAAGGGTTTATCTGGTCAGTCCTGAGACGGCTGCTGTAACGGCTGTGACAGGCTGTTTAACCGATCCGAGAGCGTTGGGGGAGCCAATAAGTTTAGAGTACCCCCAAAGCTATATAATTGACGATAGCATGATCATTGCGCCAACTGGTGAACCAGCGGAAGTTGAAGTAGTGAGAGGTCCAAATATTAAACCTGTGCCGGCTGCTGCAGAATTGCCTTATACCCTTGAAGGAAAAGTATTATTAAAGGTGGCTGATAATATCACCACAGACCACATCATGCCGTCTGGTGCCAGCCTGCTGCCCTTTAGATCAAACATACCTGTGCTGTCCCAGCATTGCTTTGCAGCTGTTGATGGAGAGTTTCCCAGGCGTGCCATAAAAAATCGAGGCGGATATATCCTTGCCGGTGAAAACTACGGACAGGGTTCAAGCAGGGAGCATGCTGCTTTAGTACCTTTATATCTTGGTGTAAAAGGAGTAATAGCTAAGTCTTTTGCCAGAATACACAAGTCCAATCTCATTAACTTTGGAATTCTGCCAATAACCCTGGTAAACCCTGGTGATTGGGACTTTATTGGAGAAAACCATGTTTTGGTTATAGAAGATGTAAGAGAACAGGTAAAGTCTGAACGCGGGAAAATCATTGATAAAACTAGGGACATTGAAATAGCTGTATATTATGGGTTTACCCCCAGGCAGCAAGAAATACTCCTTGCCGGTGGTTTGTTAAGCCTAACAGCTAAAGGCGGTTGATTTATAAAAAATTGCTACTATATGATTAACTTAGAATTGACTTTTATTAAAGTAAACCTTTATTAAATACATGTATAATACTAAAATGGAATACAGAAGTCAGAATACAGGAGTCAATAAGGGTACTGAATTTATCTGAATTCTGGCTCCTGAATTCTGTATTCTACCACTAATAATAGTAACCAATATATATGTAGAATCCTGAGCTAAGTGGATAGTCAGTAAAAACTAGAGGAGGATGTTTTTGTGGATAGAATAACAGTTATTCCAGGTGATGGAATTGGACCTGAAGTTACTGCTGCCGCCCAAAGAGTGTTGGAAGCTGCAGGTTTTGTTTGTGAGTGGGAAACAGTTGAAGCAGGCGCCAGGGTTCTTGAAATAGAAGGAACTCCCCTGCCGAAGAGGGTGTTGGATTCCATAAAAAAGAATAAAGTTGCTTTGAAAGGCCCCATAACCACCCCTGTTGGTGAAGGTTATCGCAGCATAAATGTTTCCTTGAGAAAGGAATTAGATTTATATGCAAATCTTAGACCGGTAAAAAGTTTGCCAAATGTTAAATCTAGATATGAGAATATCGATCTGGTTATCGTAAGGGAAAACACCGAAGACTTATATGCAGGAATTGAAAGACAGGTAAGTAGGGATAAGGCAGAATCGCTCAAAATAATCACCGCTGAGGCCTCTGAAAGAATAGCACGCTTTGCATTTGAGTATGCTAAAATGTATAATAGAATAAGAGTAACTGCAGTGCACAAGGCTAACATTTTAAAGCTTACCGATGGCTTGTTTTTAGAAAGCTGTCGTAAAGTGGCCAAAGAATATCCTTTTGTAAAATTCGACGAAAAAATTGTTGACAATATGTGCATGCAGTTGGTACAATTTCCAGAAAGCTTCGATATTCTCTTGTTGCCTAATTTATATGGCGATATTATTTCTGACCTTGCAGCGGGGTTGGTAGGAGGCCTTGGTGTCGTACCCGGGGCTAATATTGGCGAGTTTGGAGCTGTATTTGAGGCAGTTCACGGGAGTGCCCCAGATATAGCCGGTATGAATTTAGCCAATCCTATTGCCCTGACATTATCAGCTTGTATGATGTTAGAATATTTACAATATCACCATATAAGTAAAAGAATCAGGCTGGCAGTAGATCAAGTCTTGCAGGAAGGAATGTTTCTGACTCATGACTTGGGAGGAACCGCTACCACCACTGAGATTACCGAAGCAATCATTACAAAACTATAAGGTAAAAAACAAGGAGGCTAGCGGAATGGAATATACTGGCGGGGGGGATCAGCACTCACTGCGCGGTATGGTGTTCAACAGATTGTTGGACGACATTTTAAACGGGGTTTATCAACCCGGAGAAACTCTAGTGGAGTCTAAACTGGCCGAAAAATTAGGTGTCAGCAGAACGCCCATTAGAGAGGCTATTAAACAGTTAGAACTGGAGGGATTAGTTACACCCCTTCCTAACAGAAGAGTAATTGTTCAAGGGGTAACAGAGAAGGACATCGATGATATTTACATGATCAGGAAAAGATTAGAAGGTTTGGCGGCCCGGTGGGCGGTAGCCAATATCACTGAAGAAGAACTGGATGACCTAAAAAAGACAATGGATCTTATGGAGTTTTATACTGAAAAGGGACAGCTCGAACAAGTTCAAGAACTTGATGCCAAATTCCACAGTATAATTTTCCAGGCATCAAAAAGCAAGCCGTTAAGGTTTGTGTTATCAAACTTTCACCAGTTTGTCAGAAAAGCCAGGGGAGATTCATTAATGGTGACCGGCAGGCTGCATAAAGCATTAGAAGAACATAGAAATATTTTAAAGGCTATCATAAGTAATGATCCGGAGGCAGCAGAGCAGGCCATGAAAAGGCACGTCTTGAGCGCCAAAGATAATCTTTTTAAACATAAAAATGAGATTAACCATAAATATGGTAATAATGGGCAAAGTTAATAGCAAAGTAAAAAGTATGGAATAATTGTCAAAAAGCTATCGATACTTTTTAGGAATCCTGTAGGGTTCCTTTTTTTGTCTTTAAAGCTTGCGGGTTGACCAACCCAGCCAATTATAAATGATTCAGTAACCTATAGTACCTTCAATAATTTGTGAAATGCCTATAATGGCTATTATCCAGTTGGTAATTATCGGCAGGTCCAAATTCACTGTAGCTAACACCAGCAAAAATGCTCCTATGCCGAACCTGATAGCTCGGTCCCAGGCAGCCAGATTCTTTTCAAATTGAATTTTCACTGAAATTTATCCCTTCACATTTAACTAGAAAATCAATTTATGACTATTTTCCCCTTCTTTGTTTAACATATACTTAAGTGTGTCCCTTTTCATCTTGAAGGACTTTGCCATAAAATGTAGAAAATAGATTAATAATTATACTTGAGGGGGCTAGGTCATGGCCTATAATACTCGTTTAAAGGACAAGTTTGTAGATGCTTTATTTGAAGCTATTTTACTTTTGGAAAACGAAGAGGATTGTTACAGGTTTTTTGAGGATATCTGCACTATAAGTGAATTGAAGGCCATTGCCCAAAGGCTGGAAGTTGCCAAAATGCTTGAACAAAATATTACTTACACTGCCATTGCTGAAGCTACCGGAGCAAGTACTGCTACAATCAGCAGGGTTAAAAAATGTCTTCATTATGGCGCTGACGGGTATAGATTGGTATTAGACAGGTTAAAGAGGCAATCCAAGGATAAAAATAATTGACAATACAAAGGTCCCGTGGTACTATTTCTTTAACGCGGTGATACTTTGCCATGTTAAAGCAGTGAAGGTGATGGAATTGCAAGGTGCAAATAACAAACTACAGATACCGGATGGCTTCAAAGATTTTTTGCCTGAAGAAGCATATCAAAAGAGGCTCTTAGAGGAAAAGTGGATTAAGTTGTTTAAAAGCTGGTCATATAAAGAGATAGTATCCTCTAGCTTTGAATTCTATGATACGCTGACCATGAATGTAGGAGTAAATACTCTAAGCCTACTAAAGACAATTGATCGAACCGGTCATATTTTGGCTTTAAGGCCTGATATGACGTCTCCCATTGCTCGTCTGGTGGCGACTCGCATGAAAGACCAATTGTTTCCCCAGCGGCTTTTTTATTTGGCAAATGTTTTCCGGTATGAAAATGAAATTCAAAAAGGACGTCATCGGGAGTTTTTCCAGGCTGGCATAGAGCTAATTGGCCCTAAAGGACCACAGGTGGATGGCGAAATAATTGCCCTGGCTGTTGAAGCTTTAAAAACTGCCGGTCTGCAGGATTTTCAGTTTGGATTGGGTCATGTGGGTTTAACCAAAGGCTTATTAAAACAATTAGGACACGAAAAGGGTATGGAAAATGAGATTAAAGAAGCCCTTTCACACAAAAACCTTGTCAAGCTCAGCAGCCTTCTAAAGCTGTCACGGCAGTCTCTGGACAAAGAAATATTTAACTTGCTTACTACCCAGGGTGATCTGGACACTATGGTGCAAAAATTAAAGGGGATAGTCCAAGAACCTGGGTTTGCTGCAGACGTTAAAGAGATGGAAGCATTGGTTAGAACTTTAAAGGCATATGGTGTTGAGGACAAAGTCTTTATGGATTTAAGCATATTAAGAGATTTTAATTATTACACGGGAATTGTTTTTGAAGGTTATAGTGAAAACCTGGGTTATCCGGTTTGCGGGGGCGGGAGATATGATGACTTGTTGGGAACCTTTGGCTTTAACTGCCCTGCTACAGGTTTTGCCATAGGGATAGAACGGGTGCTTGAAGCGCTAAATAAAGAAGGCAGTCCCCAGGTATTTCAGGTTGATTATTTTATATACGGCTCTGATGAGACCAAGGCTATTGAAGAAGCCAGGAGGTTGAGACAAAAAGGCTATACAGTTGAATTAGCCATGCATAACTTGTCTCAAGGCGAGGCTGAACAATATGCTTTGAAGAAGGGAATAAAAAACATTCTTTTATTAAAATAAAAAGGCTGTTTTATTGGCTTAGAAACAAAGACAGCAGAAGTAGAAAAGGCAAATAGTCTAAGAGGGTGACAAAAGATGGGTGTGAGAAATGACGAGCTGATAATTGCGCTACCAAAGGGAAAGCTTGGGGAAGATGCCCTTGATATATTTCAAAAAATAGGGCTGCCTGCATGGGAAATCCAAGAGGATTCTCGGAAGCTTTCCTACTGCTTCAATGATCAGGGTATAAAATACCTGATTTGCAGGCCCACAGATATTCCTACATATGTAGAATATGGGGCAGCAGACATTGGGATTGTGGGTAAAGATACTCTTGAAGAATCTAGGGCAGATGTATTTGAAATTTGTGATTTAGGCTACGGTTACTGCAAGTTTGTAGTTGCGATCCCTAAGGATGTTCTGGAGAAAATCGAAAAAAAGCATGGCGCTTTTAACCTTAAGTATTTTACCAATACTAGAGTTGCTACTAAATTTCCGAGGATAACGAAAAATTTCTTTAATTCCAAAGGCATCCAGGTGGAAGTATTGAAACTCCATGGAAATGTTGAGCTAGCGCCAGCAGTGGGATTGTCTGAGATGATTGTTGATCTGGTCTCTACAGGTAGGACATTAAAGGAGAATAACCTGGTGGCTGTTGAGGAGATTTCTGAAATTACTGCCCGGTTAATTGCAAATAGGGTAAGTTATAGGATTAAAAACTCCTGGATACAGGAAATAGTTACCAAATGCAATCAGATAGTAGATCTAAGGGGAAAGCAGTAATCTTAAAGAAACTCCAAAAAAGTAAGGTTTAAGAATAAGTTAGGCCTGAGTAAAGGAGGGGACAAAATGAGAGAAGGAACGGTACATAGGACAACAAGGGAAACAGATATAAAAATAACATTAGTATTGGATGGCCAGGGCAAAATGACAGGAGTAACCGGGTTGGGATTTTTTGATCACATGTTGGAGCTTTTTGCAAAACACAGTGCCTGTGATTTGCAGCTAACCGCCAAGGGGGATATTCATGTTGATGCCCATCATCTTGTGGAAGATCTGGGCATATGCCTTGGACAATGCTTAAAAAATGTCTTAGGGGAAGGGATAGGCATAAACCGTTATGGTTATAGTTATATTCCCATGGATGAGGCATTGGCCCGTGTTGTTGTGGATATTAGCGGCAGACCTTTTCTGAAATATAATGTGCAGGGACTCAAGGAAAAAGTTGGGAATTTTGATTCTGAGTTAGTTGAAGAATTCTTTAGAGCTCTTGTTAACCATGGAAGGTTAACAGTTCATGTAGATGTCTTATACGGAACCAACACCCATCATATGATAGAAGCAGTTTTTAAAGCCTTTGCCAGGAGTTTGAAGCAGGCGTATACTTTAAGTTCTGGACAGCTTTCAGTGCCGTCTTCAAAGGGTAAGTTAGACTAAAGCAGGAGGTACTATATTGCATGATTATTATTATTGACTACGGAATGGGCAATTTGCGAAGTGTTCAAAAATCTTTGGAACGAAATGGATTTAATGCATTAATATCATCTGATCCTGACAAGGTAAAGGATGCTGCAGGGCTTATTCTTCCAGGTGTAGGCGCTTTTGCAGATGCCATGGACAACCTTATAAACAGTGGAATGGCTGAGGCAATAAAAGAGTTTGTCAAAACAGGCAAACCCTTTTTAGGTATTTGCCTGGGCATGCAGCTGATGCTTACCACAAGTGAAGAAAACGGGTGGTACCAAGGACTTGACTTGATACAGGGGGAGGTTTTAAAACTGCCCACAAGTGTTAAGGTGCCTCATATGGGTTGGAATACACTTAAGTTAACTAAAGAGCATCCTCTTATTAAAGGTATTGAAGATGGAAGCTATTTTTATTTTGTGCACTCCTATTATGTTTCGACTGCCAATGATGATGATACTGTTGCCTTGTCCCATTATGGCATTGACTTTTGCGCATTAATGGCCAAAGATAATATCATGGGTGTTCAATTTCACCCCGAAAAGAGCAGCTTGCTTGGTCAGGTTATCTTGAAAAATTTTGGGAGGATGGTTTAATATGCTGCTGCTGCCCGCGATTGATATAAGAGAAGGTTATTGTGTGAGATTATACCAGGGTGATTTAGATGCTGCTACTGTCTTTTCTGAAGACCCTGTTGAAGTAGCCCTTAAATGGCAGGGCATGGGAGCAAAAATGCTCCATGTGGTAGATTTGGATGGGGCATTTTCTGGTTCTCCAAAAAATTTAGATGTGGTTAAAGAAATAGTCTCTTCACTAAAAATACCGGTTCAATTTGGAGGAGGTGTTAGAAGTCTGGATATAATTGACGAGCTAATGTCTATAGGTATAAGCAGGGTTGTAATAGGCACTGCTGCCATAAGCAATCCTGATTTGGTCAGGGAAGCCCTGTTAAAATATGGCAATGAGGCGATTTTAATAGGTATTGACAGCAAATATGGTAAAGTTGCAGTCGAAGGTTGGGAAACCTTGGTCGAGAAATCGGCTGTTGACCTGGCTCTAGAAATGAAAAATTTAGGAATAAAAACAATTGTATATACTGATATCCGCCGGGACGGAACCTTGCAGGGAGTCAATCTGGATGGCTTGAAGGATTTTACCGAGGCTGCCCGGATCAAGGTTATAGCTTCAGGCGGTGTAGCTAATATAGAAGATTTGAAAAAAGTAAAAGCATTAGAATCATTAGGCGTAGAGGGTTTAATCATTGGTAAAGCTTTATACACTGGTGATATAGACCTCAGTGAAGGGTTAAGGATTCTTGAAAATTAAATAAAAAAACAAAAGGGGCGAAATAATGTTAGCTAAAAGGATAATTCCTTGTTTGGATGTTAATCAGGGAAGGGTTGTTAAAGGAGTTAATTTTCTAAACCTTCAAGACGCCGGTGACCCTGTAGAACTTGCTGCTAAATATGATATGGAGGGCGCAGATGAACTTGTCTTTCTGGATATTACTGCTTCCCATGAGGAAAGGGATATTATTCTTGAAATAGCCAGAAGAACAGCAGAACAAGTATTCATCCCTTTCACAGTAGGGGGTGGCTTGAGAAATCTGGAAGATATCAGGAAAATGCTTGCAGCAGGAGCTGATAAGGTCTCAATTAATAGCGCCGCCGTTAAGGATGAAAAGCTTGTTGAAAAGGCTGCCTTGCGTTTTGGAAGCCAGTGTATTGTGGTAGCAGTTGATGCAAAAAAAAGGGTAGAAGGCAAATGGGAAGTATATATTAATGGTGGGAGGATTCCCACTGGTCTTGACGCAGTAGAATGGGTTAAGAAGGTAGAAGAACTTGGCGCCGGGGAAATTCTTTTAACCAGTATGGATATGGATGGCACTAAAAATGGTTATGATATAGAACTTACCAGGGCTGTGAGTGAAGCAGTAAATATACCTGTCATAGCATCTGGGGGAGCAGGGGAAATGCAGCATTTTTTTGATGCTTTGACCCAAGGTAAAGCTGATGCAGTGTTGGCAGCTTCTGCCTTCCATTATGGAACATATTCCATTAGGCAGGTTAAGGATTTTTTGAGAAACGGCGGTGTGGTTATAAGGTGAATTTTGAAGAGATTCTTAAAGAGCTGAAATTTGATGGTAATGGCTTAATTCCGTCAGTGATACAAGATTATCGTACTAACGAAGTCTTAATGGTAGCATATATGAATGAAGAAGCCCTAGAAAAGACCTTAAATACCGGTTATACCTGGTTTTACAGCCGCAGCAGAAAAGAGCTGTGGAACAAAGGGGCGACCTCCGGTAATGTGCAGTTGGTAAAAAGCATTGCCTATGATTGTGATGGAGACTGCCTGCTGGTAAAGGTAGAACAAACAGGCGCAGCCTGCCATACCGGCAGCTTAAGTTGTTTTTATAGATATTTTGAGGATATAAACGTGCTTGCAAAGCAAGCCGAAGCAGAAAAAGATATTGATATAGGATATATTTTGGCGGAAGTATATCAAGTTATTAAAGATAGACAGGTTAAGAGACCCGAAGGTTCATATACAAGTTATCTTTTTAACAGCGGACTTGATAAAATTTTAAAAAAGATTGGTGAAGAAGCTTCAGAGATGATTATTGCTTCTAAAAATGCAAAACCAGAAGAAATTATTTATGAAAGCGCCGATTTTATATACCATCTTCTTGTTTTATTGGCATACCACCAATTGACTTTAGAAGATTTAGCAAAAGAGTTAAATAAAAGAAGATAAGGTTGGTTAAATAAAAAAGTCAGCGGTTCATGTGCTGTTAAAGCGCAGAACCGTTTTTTTTTGTATGCTGCACCAGAATATAACAAGGTCTAAAACCGGATAACCTTGATTAAAAGTACTTAAAATAAAATAGAAATCTAGTTGAAAGGAGGTGAAATTGTTGCTTAACGAACACCATTCAATTCGCTCCTGTGTTTCCCATTGTAAAAGTACTCTGGAAGATTTAAATGAAATTCGCCAGCATGCTTATGACAATAGGGCTAAGAATGAGCTTGACAAGGCTCTTCACTCGCTGGACATCTGCATCAAACAGTGTGAGGCTGCCCAAAATAATGCTCGATAGTGCTGTATATAATAATAATGAACGAAAGGAGCTGAAAATATGCCTTTAACACCTTCACAGAGTATACTCTCATGTATAGACATGTGTCAAAATACCCAGAATACTATCAGAATCTTAGCTGATACAACCCACAATCAATGGGTCAGGGATGAATTGAATAAAGCCTTTTTGACAATAGATGAGTGTATCAAACAGTGCCAAAGCGCTAGCTCTTATCTATAATTTAGCCACTGTAAAAAAGCCAAGGTTAAGCCTTGGTTTTTATTTATGTCCATTTTTAGTTAGAAAAGGTTCAGCAGAGTAGTCTTTAGGGCTGCCCAGATATCCTGAAGGAGTAAGTTTCAAAGCATCATTCCCACCCATTCCCCAACTATCTGACTTTAATGATATTTACTCCTTCTTACCCTAAGTGTCTTTGTGGTATAATACCACGAGAGAGGGTGATTGACATTGCATAGAGTGTCCATGTTAGAGGGTCTAAATAAAGCACAAGCAGAAGCTGTCATGCAAACAGAAGGCCCCCTGTTGATTATTGCAGGTGCAGGCAGTGGAAAAACCAGGGTATTGACAAATAGAATTGCTTACCTCCTTGACATTAATAAAGCACAACCATGGCAAATTTTGGCTATCACTTTCACCAACAAGGCTGCCAATGAAATGAAAGAAAGGGTTTTAGACTTAATTGGCGCCAAAGCAGGTGATATGTGGATCAGTACTTTTCATTCTGCCTGTGTAAAAATTCTTCGCAGGCATGCTTCTGAGCTTGGATTCAAGAGTAATTTTGTGATTTATGATACTTCTGATAAAGAGACTTTACTGAAAAACTGCCTAAAAGAGTCAAACCTGAATCCTAAAGAGTTTTCACCTAAAAGCATAGGGGAAACCATTAGTCAGGCAAAGAACCAGCTTTTAAACAGCCATAAGTATTCCAGGACCGTGGATGATTTTTACAAGGAAGTCGTTTTACAGGTTTACAAATTATACGAGCAAAAACTTGAAAAAAACAATGCTTTCGACTTTGATGATTTATTGATGAAAACAGTCGAGCTTTTTAGGTTCAATGAAGATATATTGGATTTTTATCAAAAGAAGTTTGTTTACATACTAATTGATGAATATCAAGATACAAATCATGCCCAATATGTCCTGGTCAACCTTTTAGCTAAAAAGCACAAAAATTTATGTGTTGTGGGAGACCCGGACCAGTCCATTTACAGATGGAGAGGCGCTGATATCAACAATATTTTAAGTTTTCAAAGGGATTATCCTGAAGCAAAAGTAGTTAAACTTGAACAAAACTACAGGTCCACTGCATGTATTCTAGATGCCGCTAATGCAATGATCAAAAACAACAAGGGCCGTAAAGAAAAGAAGTTATGGACGGAAAACCCCAAGGGTGAGCAGCTTACTCTTCTAAAATCGGAAAATGAACGAGATGAAGCTGAAAAAGTTGTATCAGAGGTCCTCAGATTAAAATTAGACAACAAATATAACTTGAGAGACATGGCCGTTCTCTATAGAACTCATTCACAATCAAGGGCATTGGAAGAGGAATTGGTCAGAAACAACATGCCTTATCAAATCTTTGGAGGAATCAAGTTCTATGAGCGCAAGGAAATAAAGGATATCTTAGCTTATCTGAAGGTTTTAGTAAATAAAGATGATACAGTTAGTTTAACAAGGATTATTAATGTGCCTAAAAGGGGTTTGGGCACAACTAGTTGGTCAAGGGTAGAAGAGTATGCAGCACAAAAAGCCATACCGCTTTTTGATGCATTAAAGCAGCCTGATATCATTAATGATTTGTCAGCGCGAGCCAGAAAACAATTATCTAGTTTCTATGAACTGATGCAGCGGTTTGGAGAAGCTATGGACGAGTTTTCAGTTAAGGACTTGACCTCATATGTTTTATCTGAGACTGGGTATTGGGAAAGTCTGCAGGAGGAAGATACTCCTGAGGCTGAAGCCAGGATTGAGAACCTCAAAGAATTCTTAAATGTTGCTGCTGCTTATGATAGATACAATCCATCTGGGTCTTTAGAGGAATTTTTAGCTGAAATTTCTCTGGTTGCTGATATCGATCAATATAATGCAGATGATGATTTGCTCGTACTCATGACTCTCCATACCGCAAAGGGTTTGGAGTATCCAGTTGTATTTATGATAGGAATGGAAGAAGGGCTGTTCCCTCATTTTAAATCTCTTGAGAATGATTATGAACTAGAGGAAGAAAGAAGACTGTGTTATGTTGGTATGACAAGGGCAAAGGAAAAACTGTACCTGTCATTTGCTAAAATGCGTATGATATATGGAGAGACAATTCCTCGCCCCATATCAAGGTTTCTCCAAGAGATTCCTGCACACTTACTAGACGAGCCTTTAGCAGTTGAAACTGCTGATAAGGTTGACAGTGTTTTCATGAGCAGACCTGCCAGGGAAAAACCAACCCCAATGAGTTATACTTTAGGGGACAAGGTTTTTCATAACAAGTGGGGAGAGGGCGTTGTTGTCCAGGTTAATCCTGGAGATACACTTATTAAAGTTGCTTTTCCAGAACAGGGAATAAAAAGTTTAGATGTATGTTTTGCTCCCTTAAGAGTAATTAATAAAAAATAGGAAAACTATAATTTGATTATTGTTGAGTGGGTAGGTGAAATCATGAGCCCGGCAGCGCAAATCAACCAACAGCAAATGCGCCAGATGAGAGAATTGGTAGATAAACTAAATGAATATGACTACTACTATTATGTATTGGATGCGCCTTTAATAAGTGACAAAGAATACGATGCAATGTATGATCGTTTAGCTGTTCTTGAGAAAGAAACTAACATGGTCTTTCCGGATTCCCCTACAAAAAGGATTGGCGGAGCAGTACTGAGTGGTTTTGCCAGTCACAGACATCTAGTTCCTCTGTTGAGCCTGGATAAAGTGAAATCACCCGAGGAATTAGCCGCCTGGGAAAACAGGCTTGGCAGGCTTTTAGGTGAGGCTGTCAGGGAAATTGAATATGTTGTGGAATTAAAATTTGATGGTCTTACCATCAATCTTACCTATGAAGGGGGACTGCTTGTTCAGGCTTCTACCAGGGGAAATGGTGAGGTTGGAGAAGTAATACTAGAACAGGTTAAGACCATTAAAACCATACCCCTGGCAATTGATTTTAAGGGCAAGTGTGAAATTCAAGGGGAAGGTTTGATGCGTTTCTCCGTATTAAAGGAGTATAATGAAAAGGCTGATGAACCCTTAAAAAACGCCAGGAACGCAGCAGCCGGAGCTTTAAGAAATCTTGACCCTAAAATTACCGCCCAGAGAAACCTTGACGCCTTTTTTTATAATGTTGGTTATTATGAGGGAGTAAGCTTCAATACTCATATGGATACCATTGAGTTCCTGCAAAATAATAGAATTCCCGTTAGTCCATATACTAAACTTTGCAGGACAATCAGGGAAGCCATGAATTATATAAGAGAAATTGAGGCAAACAGAGACGCCTTTGACTATCCCATGGATGGCGTGGTTATTAAAGTCAATGCTCTCAACCTGCGTGATGTCCTTGGCAGCACTGGAAAATTTCCTAGATGGGCAGTTGCTTATAAATTTGAGGCAGAAGAGGTTACAACTGTGCTGCAGGAGGTTATTTGGAATGTGGGTAGGACCGGTAAAGTAACTCCCATTGCCTTGCTTGAGCCAGTGGATATAGGTGGCGTTACTGTAAAAAGAGCTACTTTAAATAATTGGGAAGATATTTTGCGTAAAAAAGTCTCAAAAGGATGCAGGGTATGGCTGCGCAGGTCAAATGATGTAATACCCGAGATAATGGGAAGGGTTGAGAATGAGATTAAAAGCAGTGAAAGGGAAATTGTTAAACCTGGAGAATGTCCTGCTTGCGGCAGTATATTGATGGAAAAGGGCCCAAACCTCTACTGTGAAAACTCACTTTCATGCAAACCTCAGCTGGTTTCAAGGATTGTCCACTTTGCGAGCCGTGATGCCATGAATATTGAAGGCTTTAGCATCAAGACTGCAGAAATTCTTTTTGATAGACTTAATCTTAGAGATATTGCCGATATCTATAACCTGAAATACGAGGATATTGTGCAATTAGAAGGGTTTCAGGACAAAAAAACTGAAAACCTGCTTAAAGCCATTGAAGACAGTAAAAGTCCACAGTTGTCGGCATTTATCTATGCTTTGGGTATTGAACATGTGGGCAAGAATACAGCAAGAACTCTTGCCAACCATTTTAAGACTATTGAAGGTTTAATGGAGGCGAAATATGAGGAGCTAATAGGCTTACAGGATATTGGGGAGATAGTTGCCCAGAGTATCAGCGCTTTCTTTAATGATCCTAGGATACGCAAAAGTGTGCTAAACCTTTTGGCAAAGGGTATTCGACCTGTCAGCATGCAAACGTCTTCACCTGATGAACAAGGCGGCTTAACGGGGAAAAGGTTTGTAATAACAGGAAGATTAACCGGGCTCACCAGGGGTGAGGCAGAAGAGCTTATTGTAAAAGCCGGAGGTTTTCTTGCCGGATCGGTAAGCAAAACAGTTGATTATGTAGTTATTGGAGAAGACCCTGGTTCCAAGGCAGAGAAAGCTCATAGCCTACTTCAGGAAGGAAAAGCCCCTAATCTTAAAATATTGAATGAAGATGAGTTCAAGGAACTCATTAAAACCAAATCTGCCAAATGAAGATAGAAAGTATTGAGCCCAATACAACTATCAATAAGTTTAGCTGAAAGTAGGCGAGAGTTATTGCTGCTGCCGCTCCTACAAGACTATATGTTATGTTGCCCGTTGAGTAAAATACTCCAGGCAGTATTAGCGCCCCTAGAACTGCATAGGGTATGTTTGTCAGCAGCTGCTGAGTTACAGGCGACAACTTTATTTCACGCAGAAAAAACAGGGGCAGCGCCCTGGGCAGGTATGTTACAAAGACCATAGCAGCTATCAATAAATAATAGTTATCCACTAGTTTTCACTCCTAAAAATCAAAGGGTGGCACGCCATGAATATTGTCAGGGGATACATTTCTATATCAAGTATTCCTATATTATAGAGGAATGTCCTGAATCAGATAAAAGGGTGCCGACAATGGCTCCTATGAGGGTAGCCCCAATGATGCTCCACCCTATGGATAAAAATTGGCTTAATACCGTATTGGCAATACCGGCAGATATTGCTACAATAGCAATTTTAAATGATTTTTTCATGTTAGGTACAAGCAGACCAATAAACATGGCATAAAGGGCAATCCCCATACTTGCCTGTACTGAAGCAGGGATGCCTGTTGCTAACAATACTCCCAAAGCTGTTCCACTAGCCCAGGCTGAATATGCTAAAAAATTTAAACCAAGCATGAATTGACCGCTGAGTTTACCATCCTTAATGGATGCCATGGAGAAAGTTTCATCAGTTATGCCAAATCCCACAACAGCCAGCATTGTTTTGCTCATGGGCAGGAATTTGGTGGCAAGAAATGAACTCATTAGAAAGTGGCGAAAGTTTAGAAAAAAGGTTGTTAGGACAATTTCGGCAAAAGGCACGCCAAGAACAATCAAATTAACCCCCACAAACTGGCTGGCTCCTGCGAAAACAAATAAAGACATGGCCAAGGCCTGTGTTAGTGTAAGCTCCGCTGCTTTTGCAATGACTCCAAAGGTTATGGCAATGGGTAGAAAGCCTATAGCAATAGGTACCGAGGCCACAAGGCCTTCTCTGAATCCCATAGTGTTTTGCTCTTCATTTGACAAAGTTTTTGCTTGAGTTGTCAAGGCTATTCCCCCATGTGATATAAGCGAAATAATGATTTCGACACTTACTTTGTATAATACTATAAAACTACTGCCATTGGGTAGTAGTTTTTATGAGCAAAACTGTAATTCCCATTGTCCCTAATTCCTTTAGGCTAAAATGTAAAAATCCGGTTATTACCGGACCTTTCGTACATACATATTTATATTGCCTGTGTCTCATGATGGTTGTAGTTTTTTAGGAAGTTACTTTTAAGTTTTCAGGTTTAAGCAGTAACCAGAGTGATGCACCGGCAACAAAGCCTCCAATGTGGGCCCACCAGGCTACCATTTGACCGGCGCCTATTGAGGTTAAACCGCTGATTAACTGCAGGAAAAACCACAGTACTAAAAATAAAATGGCAGGGACAGTAGTAATGGTAAGGAAAAAGCCTATGGGTACCAGAGCTAATACTTTTGCCCTGGGAAAAGCTAAAAAATATGCTCCTAAAACGCCGGCCACGGCTCCGCTGGCGCCTATGGTTGGTACAGCAGATGTAGGATTTGCCGCTATATGGGCAAAATTACCTATCAGACCTGCAGCAAAATAGAACATGATAAATTTAAATTTACCCAGCTTATCTTCAATGTTATCTCCAAATACCCATAGGTACAGCATATTTCCGATAATGTGCACGAAGCTGCCGTGAACAAACATGGAAGTAAATAAGGGGAATAGAGCCATAGGCTGGTATACTAGCAGGGCGACGGGGCCATAAGTTGTGTAAACCTGGGGGATTACTCCAAAACGATGGACAAAAGCAATTAGCTCTTGCTGATTTAGCATAAGCTGATATGCAAACACAGCTATGTTAATGATTATTAATGTAATATTAACAATTGGAAAGTTTCTTGCTTTTGTACTGTCTTTTAAAGGTATCATCTGGTCACATCCTAAAATAAAGTCATTGCCTAGACTTTATTATTATGTCCTTAATCAGGACATATATTTTTCCTTAAGTTGCACCATATAGTGTGTTTTGCTATAATTGATGGAGGTATTTGTCAAAAATTAGCATCAACAAAAGAGGTGATGGATATGTCAATTAGCAGAGAACAAGTACAGCATATTGCTTTATTAGCGCGGCTGCAATTAGATGAAGATGAATTGCAGAATTATACAACTCAGCTTAACTCCATACTTGGTTGGGTTGAAAAATTAAATCAATTGGATGTTTCAGAGGTACAGCCAACTGCCCACGTACTACCCATGGCAAATGTTTTTAGAGAAGACGAGGTCAAATCCTCATTACCCATTGAAAAGGCGCTTGCAAATGCTCCAGATAAAAAGGAGAGTTTCTTTCGGGTTCCTAAAATTGTTTGAGAGGAGTCGCTGGTAACATGGAGTTATATTATTATACCATTAATGAACTACAAAATAAAATAAGAAACAAAGAGATTAGTATAACTGAAATAACTCAGTCAGTATTAGATAGAATTTCAGAGGTTGAAAGTAAGGTAAAGGCATACCTGACACTAATGCAGGATCAAGGGTTAAAAAAAGCAAAGGAATTAGACGATCAATTAATGAATGGGGAAGACTTGCCTGCTTTAGCGGGCATACCCATGGCAGTTAAGGACAATATGTGCATTGAAGGTGTGAAGACTACCTGCGCTTCTAAGATCCTTGATAACTTTATTCCTCCATATAATGCCACTGTAATTGAAAAGCTGGCTGGGCAAAAGGCTATCCTCCTGGGCAAGTTGAACATGGATGAATATGCAATGGGTTCTTCTACAGAAAATTCCAGTTTCTTTAAAACTGCTAACCCATGGGATCTTACAAAGGTTCCCGGGGGGTCAAGCGGGGGATCCGCTGCAGCAGTTTCTGCCGGTGAAGCCTTTTTTGCACTGGGTTCAGATACAGGTGGGAGTATCCGTCAACCTGCTTCCTTTTGTGGAGTTGTTGGTTTGAAGCCAACATACGGTAGAGTTTCCAGATATGGGTTGGTGGCATATGCTTCTTCCCTTGACCAAATAGGTCCTTTTACCAGAGACGTGACTGATGCTGCTATAGTATTGCAAGCCATTGCAGGACATGATTCATTAGATTCAACCTCAGCAAAGCTTCCTGTACCAGACTATAGAAGTTCACTGACTGGTGATATAAAAGGAATTAGAATTGGTATAGCCAGGGAGTATTTTCCTGAAGAATTAAATCCTCAAGTAAAAGAGGTAGTTTTAAAAGCAGCTGAACAGTTAGAATCTATGGGCGCTCATGTTGAAGAGTGCAGCATGCCACATACAGAGCATGCGCTGACTAGTTACTATATTATTGCCCCGGCTGAGGCTAGTGCTAATTTAGCAAGGTTCGATGGCGTTCGTTATGGATATAGAAGCCCTGGATCTAAAGATCTCATGAGTATGTATATGGCTACAAGGCAGGAAGGTTTTGGCCCTGAGGTAAAGAGAAGGATCATGCTTGGCACATATGTTTTAAGTTCAGGTTATTATGATGCTTATTACCTAAGAGCCCTAAAAGTACGGACACTGGTTAAGAATGATTTTGATGCAGCATTTAAAAAGTATGATTGCATTCTTACCCCGACTTCTCCGACTGTGGCTTTTGATATTGGTGAAAGAATTGATGATCCCATTTCCATGTACCTGGCAGATTTATTTACTATTCCTGCTAATATGGCAGGTCTCCCTGCCATCTCTGTTCCTTGTGGTTTCAGTGAAGGTTTGCCGGTGGGCTTGCAGCTTACATGCAAGGCCTTTGATGAGGAAACTCTCTTAAAAACTGCTTATGCTTATGAGCAGAACAATGAATGGTATAAGCAAAGACCTTCGATTGGAAAGAGTGGTGATAATAATGTATGAAGCTGTGATAGGACTTGAAGTGCATGTGGAGCTTAAGACTTCCAGCAAGATATTTTGTGGGTGCAGCACTAGTTTTGGAGCAATGGCGAATACTCAAGTGTGTCCCATTTGTTTAGGAATGCCTGGAGTACTGCCAGTCTTAAATAAAAAGGTTGTAGAGTATGCAGTGTTGGTGGGCATGGCTTTAAATTGCGAAATAGCTTCTTTTGCAAAAATGGATAGAAAAAACTATTTTTACCCTGACCTGCCCAAAGCTTATCAGATCAGCCAGTATGACTTGCCCTTGTGCAAAAATGGCTTTTTGGAAATTGAGACTGAAAAAGGTCCTAAAAGGATAGGAATTACCAGAATTCATATTGAAGAGGATGCGGGAAAGCTTACCCACGAAGGCGATACTATTTCAGAATCCCAGGGTTCTCTGGTTGACTTTAACAGGGGCGGCGTTCCCCTTATTGAAATTGTCTCTGAGCCGGACATTAGATCGTCAGAGGAAGCAACAGCTTACCTGGATGGTTTGAAATCCATTTTACAATATTTGGATGTCTCTGATTGTAAAATGGAAGAAGGGTCGCTGCGCTGTGACGGCAACATATCTATCAGACTATCTGGTTCCAGGGAGTTTGGCACAAAAACAGAGATTAAAAACCTTAATTCCTTCAAGTCACTGCAGAAGGCTTTAGACTTTGAGTATGAACGGCAGGTGAAAACCCTGCGCAAAGGTGAGAAGGTTATTCAAGAAACAAGGACATGGGATGAAGGTAAAGGAATAACCTTACCTTTAAGGAGCAAGGAAGAAGCCCATGACTACAGGTATTTCCCCGAGCCTGACCTGGTTCCCATAAAAGTAGATGCAGGATGGCTAGATGATATTCGTGAAAAAATGCCTGAATTGCCCCGGGCAAAGAAGAAGAGATATGTGGAGACTTTTGAATTGCCTGTTTATGATGCTGATGTTTTGACCAGGGATAGGGAACTGGCCCTGTACTATGAGGAGGCCCTTACATATTATCCTGACGCTAAAAAATTAAGCAATTGGATAATGGCCGAATTTCTAAAGTTGATCAACCAACAACAGGTGCCTGTGAGTCAAAGTCTAGCCAGGCCAAAAGACTTGGCAGATTTATTGACAGCTGTTGACCAGGGTGCTATCAGCAATAAGGTTGCTAAAATTGTATTTGAAGAAATGTTTCATACTGGGAAAAAACCACATACAATTATTAAAGAAAAAGGGTTTGTACAGATTAGCGATGAAGCAAGTCTTGCAGGCATTATAGAAAAAGTCATTGACAATAACTCTAAGTCAGTGGAAGATTACAAGAATGGGCGTTTGCAAGCTCTTGGTTTTCTTGTCGGACAGGTAATGAGGGATACTAAAGGCCAGGCTAACCCACAGTTGGTCAACCAGATATTAAAAGAAAAGTTAAATACAAAATAGAAATATTAAAAAAGTGCATTATACGGGGATATTTTTGTGTAGAGGATACAGCTTGAATTTCAACAGGTGTGTCCATGTCCCTGATTGATGCAGAAGGCATAATCATTTTACCTCATCTCATGGGCAGGCGTACTCCCAGGGCAAATCCTATAGCCAAGGGAGCAACTTATGGTCTTACTCCAAAGCATACTAGACATCACCTTTACAGGGCATTACTGGAAGGCATAGCCTTTGGTTTCCGTGAAGAATTTAAGGGAGTTCGCTCTAATGTGAAGAAGGTTGTCATAGCAGGAGGAGGGGCTAATAGTTCTTTGTGGAGACAGATAATTAGCGATGTTTTAAATGTTGAACTGGAGTATTCTGTTAATGGGAGCGCTTCGATGGGGGCAGCATATTTAACAGGATATGCACTAGGATTATTTAAGGATTTCACAGAGATAAAACGTAATTGGCTTTCTTTAAAAGATAGTATAGTTCCCAATATTGAAAATGCCCAGCTGTACGACAAATTATTTGCTCAGTATGTAGAGTTTGATAAAATACTGGATGGAATTAATTCATGTTAAAAGGCGCTAAGGAGGAAGGAATTATTGCTTGATATAATGATAAGTAATGCCATACTGGTAACGGTAAATAAAAAGAGAGATATTATCTATGACGGAACTATTGCCATTAAGGATGGTAGAATTATAGATCTTGGGCCAACAAGTGAATTGTCAGGGAAATATAGCACTCACAATGTGGCCAGGACAATGGAGGCTGCCGGTAAGGTTATATTTCCAGGACTAATCAATACTCATAATCATCTATTTCAAACCCTGCTAAAGGGATTAGGTGATGATAGAGTTTTGTCCGATTGGCTGGTACAGGTGATGTTTCCTAGTGCAGCAAAACTTACTCCTGATGAGACTTACTATGGAGCCATGATTGGTTGTATAGAAGGTTTACACAGTGGCGCTACTACAGTCCTAGATTACATGCATACACACCCTGTTGACTGTCTGGCAGATGGCGTTATCAAAGCCTTTAATGAAATAGGCATGCGCGGTATCCTGGGAAGAGGTTATAGCGATACAGGAGAGCAGTTTGGTACCCCAGGGGATGTTATCGAGCAAAAGGCCTCAATTGAAAAAGACTGCAGACGATTGCTGGAAAAATATCATGGTACAAGTGACGGCAGGATTAAAGTATGGCTTGCTCCAGCTGCAGTGTGGTCATGTACCAGAGAGACTTTGCAGCTTACAAAGATGTTGGCTGATGAGTATGATACAGGGATAGCCGTGCATGTTTCTGAAACTCCTTTTGATAGAGAAGCTTCCCGCCAGCTTCATGGGAAATGGGATATCGATGTCCTGGAGGATCTGGGTATTATAGGCCCCAATGTTCTAATGGTCCACTGTGTGCATTTAACTCCCAGGGATATTAGGATGACCAAGTATTTTGATGCAAAAGTATCTCACAACCCTGTAAGCAACATGTATCTTTCTTCTGGTATTGCGCCAATTCCACAACTTTTGGAGACCGGTGTAACAGTGAGTCTTGCCACTGACGGAGCTGCCAGCAACAATTCCAACGACATGCTGGAAGTTCTAAAAGCAGCCGCCTTACTCCAAAAGGTATACCATAGAGACCCAACGATTATTACTGCGGAAAAGGTCCTGGAAATGGCCACAATAGATGGAGCAAGGGCTATAGGAATGGAGGATGAAATAGGTTCCCTGGAAATTGGCAAAAAAGCAGATATGTTTATTTTTAATCCTCTTTTATGTGCCAAGGCTGTTCCCATGCACCATCCGGTTTCAACTTTAGTGTATTCAGCTGGTGGGGCAAATATTGAAACTGTAATCATCGATGGCAAAATAGTTTTAGATGGCGGACAGATAACAGCAGTTAATGAAAGAGAAGTGTTGACCAGGGCACAACAAATAGCAGAGGATTTATCTGAAAGAGCACAGACCAAAGTGTTAAAATACAGGCCTTGGAGGTCAATAGCATATTAAAAACAGCAGATTTAAAAAGGAAAAAAGAAGATTTATAGTGACTGATTTAAGGTACAGGGCTGTGAAAACAGTCCTGTTTTTTAATAACTATTAAGCAGGTATTAAGTAGTTTTTACCTGTAATAGCTTGCTTTCATATTAAGGATAATATTAATAAGTTCCTTTAATTTTGCCAGCTAATTTGATTCTGATGTTAGTAACTATTACAGGAGGTAATAAACATTGGTAGACCATCGTAAAAGTAGATTTGCTGAAACAGATGAAAGGCTTAAGGAGATGAGGGAAGCTGATTATTATGGAGGGGTAGTGGTTGACCCTCTGCCCGCAACTGCAGGAGAAGAAGTGACCTTTTTGTATCACGGGTTGCTGTTCAATGATGGAGCAGATCAGATATACATGCACTGCGGTTATGGAAACCCCAAGGCATGGCATGGTCTTCAGGACATTCGGATGGAAAAGACAACAAGGGGGTGGACTAAAACCATCAAGGTTGAAGATAAAGAAAGATTTAATTTCTGTTTTAAAGACAGTGCAAATAACTGGGATAACAACAATGGAATAAATTGGACTTTTGAAATACACAACGGATAACAAGCGGGTAATACCCAAGCGGTTAATACCCGCTTTTTTTTGGATAAGTATTTGGGATAAAATGGACACTTTTTTCAAAAACTATTTGTACATCAAATATGTCCATGGGGTCATGCTTTACATTGCGTAATTCTGTGTCCCCTTTAGTTTTGGAGGAGGTATTTTATGAAGGTACTTATGCTGTCCTGGGAATACCCGCCTCAAAGTGTAGGCGGGTTGGCAAGACATGTGAAGGATTTAGCAGGTGCATTGGCAGCTAGTGGTAATGAGGTTCACGTGGTAACAAGAGGAGCTGAGGAAGCTTCCTATTATGAAGTGGTTGACGGGGTGCATGTACACAGGGTGTATCAATTATCGCTGCAGGCGCCGGATTTTTTGCACTGGGTCAATCAGCTGAATTTCTCGTTAGTTGAAAAAGGTATTCAAGTATTAAATCATGGCAACTTTGATATATTGCATGCCCATGATTGGTTGGCAGCATATGCAGCTAGAGTATTAAAGCATGCATATAAGATTCCACTGGTGTCAACAATACATGCCACTGAAGCCGGTAGAAACCAGGGCCTCCATTCGCCAATGCAAAACTTTATACACAGCATCGAATGGTTTTTAACTTATGAATCATGGAAGGTTATAGTATGCAGCAATCACATGATTGGAGAGGTCAAGGGATTGTTTGGCTTGCCTGCAGACAAAGTGGTGAAAATTCCTAACGGAGTCTACGCCGCCAAATTTTTTGATGGAAAAAGAGTCAACTTTGGCAGCGAGTTATACCAATTGGTAGAACCTCATGAAAAAATGATATTTTTTGTTGGCAGGTTGGTTAGAGAAAAGGGTGTGCATGTTTTAATTGATTCTATACCCATGGTTCTTCAGGAAACACCAAATGTCAAGGTGATTATAGCAGGTTCCGGACCCATGGAGGGGCAGCTTCACCACCAAATAAATCGTATGGGTTTAGGAGCCAAGGTAAGGTTGACAGGCTACATAGAGGATAACCTGCTTAAACAGTTATATAAAAGGGCTGATGTTGCGGTTTTTCCTAGTTTATATGAGCCTTTTGGCATAGTTGCCTTGGAGGGCATGGCTTCCGGTACGGCTGTGGTAGTATCGGATACTGGTGGATTAGGGGAAATAATCAGGCATGGTGACAACGGTCTCAAGTTTTATCCAGGGAATCCCCATTCACTGGCTGACCAGATTAAGGCTGTGTTAAGAAATCAAAAGTTTGCTGAAGATTTAGCTGAGCGAGGAAGAAAAAGTGTTTTAAAGGAATACGATTGGTCATCAATATCCGACAAAACTCTTGATGTTTATAAACTGGTCAAAAAGGAATATGAAAAAAGTGATTGGTTATATGAGAGGTCATTACCCTCAAAAGCACATGTCAGCAAGGAAGAGATGGCCAAATACTCGTTGCTGGGGCAACGAATGTTAAACTAGGAGGGATTTTATGAAAGCAATTATTATGGCAGGCGGGGAAGGAACCCGGTTAAGGCCTTTGACCTGCGACAGACCAAAGCCCATGGTGCCTGTTGGCAACAGACCTGTAATGGAATACGCAATAGAATTATTAAAAACCTTGAATATTACTGAAATAGGGGTTACCCTGCAGTATCTACCCCAGGATATCATGGATTTCTTTGGTGATGGTAAGGAGTGGGGAGTCAATCTAAATTATTTTATCGAGGATGTTCCCCTGGGAACTGCAGGAAGTGTAAAAAATGCAGGGGATTTCCTTGATGAAACTTTTTTGGTGGTTAGTGGTGATGCCTTGACTGACCTGGATTTGTCCAGGGCCATTGAGTTTCACCGATCAAAAAAGGCCATTGGTACCCTTGTACTAACTTCAGTGACTAATCCCCTGGAATATGGTGTTGTAATCACAAATACTGATGGTAGTATTCAGCGTTTTTTAGAAAAACCAGGCTGGGGAGAAGTGTTTAGTGATTGGGTCAACACAGGAATCTATGTTTTAGAGCCTGAAGCCCTGAATTATTTCGATTCAGGTCAAAAATATGATTTTAGCAAGGATTTATTTCCCCAGCTGTTGAGAAATAAGGAACCTTTGTATGGCTGCCTGTTAGAGGGTTATTGGTGTGACATAGGCAACCTGGAGCAGTATCTACAAGCCCACAGGGATATCCTGGCCGGAAGAGTAAAAGTAACGCCAAGAGGCACTTTAATTGAGGGGAAATTTGAAGGGGAAATATTAGACGAGTATAGTGAGCCTGTGAATATCAAAGGGCCTGTGTTAATAGGCGAAAATTGTCGCCTGGGGAAAGGTGTCAAAATTGAACCATATACAGTGTTAGGAGATAATGTTGTAGTTGACCATGAGGCTTCCATTAAAAGAAGTGTATTGTGGAACAATGTTTATGTTGGCAAGAAAGCTTCTATTAGCGGGGCAGCTATTGGCAATAAAGTGACCATAAGAGATAATGCCAGTATTTATGAGGATGCGGCAATAGGGGATGGTACCTATATTAATTCCAGGAGTGTCATTAAACCCCAGGTAAAAATTTGGCCCTGCAAATCTATCAACACCGGAGTAGTGGTTTCAGAAAGCCTGGTTTGGGGGGAAGGGGCAAATAAAAACCTGTTTGGGTCTGAGGGCATACCTGGTTTAATCAACTGGGATATAACCCCCGAGCTGGCTGCTAAACTTGGCGCCTGTTTTGGCAGTACACAAAAAGAACATGTACAGGTAGCAGTGAGCTGTGACGGGAAACTGGCTACTAAAATGCTCAAAAGCTCTTTTATTGCTGGATTGTTGTCAACTGGAATCAAAGCTGCTGATCTAGGAGACTTGATCATGCCCATTCACCGCTTTGCTGTAAGGAGCCTTGGAACTGCCGCAGGCGTGCATATTAAAATGGATTACAGCAACCCTGACAAGTGCTGGATACAGTTTGTTGATAGCCAGGGAATAAGTGTGAATAGGGATACAGAGCGTAAAATTGAAGGTTTGTACCTGCGTGAAGACTTCAGGAGAGTTAAGGAGGGGGAAATTGAACAGGTAACCCCATATCTTCACTTTGTTGATTCCTACTTGGATAATCTAATAAATGTGATAGGCGCTGAAAGAATTAGACAAAGAGGATTTAATGTAGCCTTGTATTCAAAGGGCACAGTTTTAGATAATATCTTTGACGCATTGTCAAACCGTATTGGGTGTAATTTTTATAATTGCAAAGACGATGTTGATGAAGGTCATCCCGCTAGGAGCCTGCACCAGGCTGTTGGTAAAATGGCTGATATTGTTAGACAGGGAAAAATGGACCTGGGGATAATCATGGATGCTAATGGGGAAAGAATAATGCTTGTGGATAGTGCAGGAAGAATTGTAAATGAACATATGTTTACAGTATTAATGTCTTTAATTCTCTTTAAAGCAAATAAAGGAGGAGCAGTTGCCGTACCGGTAACAGCATCCGAAGCTATTGAAAGAGTAGCTCAGAAATATAATGCAAAGGTAGTTAGGACCAAAACAGCTCCATGGGTTCTTATGGGTGAACTGCTCAGGGAAGAGATGCAGCAGTCCCAGGGAGCTTATTCACAGTTTTACATGCAAAATGATGCGCTTTATGCGGTGATCATACTCCTTGACTTTATGAGTAAGGAGGATATTACACTAAGTGAACTGTTAGATGAGGTGCCCGACTTTCATTTGCAGGTAAAAAGCGCTGAGTGTCCATGGGAAGAGAAAGGAAGAATCATGAGGGCGTTAATAAATGAGTCTAAAGATAAGCCGGTTGAACTCCTAGATGGCGTAAAAATAAGACATGAAAATGGATGGGTGTTAGTGTTACCCCATAGTGAAGAGCCGCGATATCAAATATATACCGAGGGTGTTTCCCAAGAAATTGCAGAAGAGTTAGGCGCCTTTTATCAAGACAAAATCAAGAGGATGCTTCTTAACAAATAAAATAGCAGCAAACAAAAATGCTGTGGTTAAAGGCCCACAGCATTTTAATGTTTATTTTGTGTTTATTTTGTGATATTCTCATAGTCTTAACTGCAATATACTTTATAGTCTATGCTGGGAAATATATTGTCTTCTAGTTCTATCTCTTGTAGCCATTTTTTATCTATCTGACCTTCTTTTAGAGCATGCAGGAGGCGATTAAATCTTTCGATATGGGTACTGGTGCGTCTTTTTGCATACTCTACCATTGTTCCAGTTTTCATGATAAATGCCCAGTCTGAACTTTGGGCTAAGAGTAGTTCTCTGGCTGCCTGGTTAAGAATCCTTCTGTAGATGCCATCAGCATGAGGCATACTGCCGGCTACATGGATCATTTGCCTGCTTGCTTTATGGAGTAGACGGTAGATCCAATCATTGCTGCCTTCAAGCCAGACATCGTTATATCCTGCGTTGCCCCAGCTAGATGGGCAGGGAGTACATTGTTGTATTCTGTGATGCCTGTCCAGATAATCACCTGGACTGATGGTTTCAATCACATTCTGGTCATAATGAATCTTTTTCATTAAAAATTCCAGCCACATTGGACCTTCAAACCACCAGTGTCCGAAAAGTTCAGCGTCATAAGGGCTGATGATTATGGGTGGATTATCCATACATGAGGCATAGTAATTGATTTGGTGCTGCCTGTTAAACATAAAGTTTCCTGCATGCAGGGCAGCTTTTTGCCTGGCCCAGTCAGGTTGGTAACATTCTTTCCAATCAGTTTTACCCGTTATTCTATAATACTTGAAACCAGTGTTAATCCTGATGCCATCAGGATGGATATAGGGCTTAACATATTCATAATCCAAGTCATACCCTATGTCTCTATAATACTCCCGGTAATCAAAGTCTCCAGGGTAACCTTCAGTAGAACTCCAAACCTGCTTGGATGACTCTGTATCTCTTCCAAAGGCATATACCCCTGAATTAGTTCTAATTGGAGCCAAGACGCCGTATTTGGGCCTGGGGCTTGCAAAGATAAGGCCATGGGTGTCAACAAAGAAATATTCTATGCCTACCTTTGCTAATTGATCCTCAAGGCCATAATAATAGCCGCATTCAGGCAGCCACATGCCTCTCGGATACCGGCCAAATTTTTCAGCGAATAGTTCAGCGCCAACCCTTAATTGTGCTTCTACGGACGGCCGGTGGATGTTCAGCAAGGGCAGGAACCCATGGGTCGCTGCACATGTAATGAGTTCAATTCTACCCTGGTCTTTTAAATATTTAAAAGCTTCTATAAGGTTTGCTTTGTATTTTACATGGTACAAGTTGTAAGCTGACTCTAAGTGTTCTTGATACATTTTAGCAACATAATTAAAATCCGGCTGTGATTTGGTTCTTTCTACTTCTAGATCAGCTAATTCTCTCTGTTTGTCAAGATGAGCCATGTACCTTTCCTGCAAAAGCGGACTGTCCAACATTGAAATTAAGGTAGGACTTAAAGATAAAGTGACTTTAAAATTTACTCCTTCTGAAATGAGGTTGTTGAAGGTTTTGATAAGGGGTAGATAAGTTTCCGTTAATGCTTCAAAAAACCATCTTTCTTCTAAAAGGTGGCTTTCCAATGGGTGATGCACATATGGCAGATGGGCATGAAGTACAATACACAAATATCCCTTAGACATTTAATCATCCTTTCTGTGAAGATTGATTAACTCTTCAGAAGACATACCCGTTAAGAAACCAGTTTTGTAGCCTTTCTCTAAAATATCTGTCCAGATTTCTGATACGGGTATCCACTCCGGGTCAATAATTGAGGAAGGTTGAACCGGCGGCGTAATCGCAGTATTTGAATGGGCAAAAGCAACAAAGCCGACTTCAGGCACCATTTTTCCCATGATTAACTGCCATGAGCAGCATGGATCTCCAACTTTAATGTACCAACTGGCGGCGAAATTTGTAATAGGTATGAAATATTCTTTATTGTGGGTGATGTTTAGAAGCTTTAGGTAGGGAGTGCAGTATTCCCAACTATTTTCCCCATATTTAGCATTAAACTCGTCTATAGTCTCGGGTTTGATATGCCAGTAGGAGTAAAGCCAATAGGGATTTCTTGGGAGTAGAACAATTTCTGTTTCATCCTCTAAGTGCAAATCAACTGGTTCAAATTTTTCAATCGCTTCTTCTGCTTCTACAGCCTTAGCTGACATTTCTAAAGCTGCTTCAAAGTCTGCTTGAGCATTAAATGGTGACATACGGTTAATCAATTCTGGTCCTCCTTCTGATTTCCTTTCTTTGTTTTTTGAGTTAAAAAGGCGGCCCATGAAGCCCTTGGCCTTGTAAGCTGTATATGATACAATGGCTAATACAATCAATATACTTAGAATACCAATTATAGTTTCCATATATTCTTGACTCCTTTTAATTTTTGTTATTAATAAGCTATAAATTATTATACCCTTATGTTTATACTTTATTTCCCCTGCTTTCTAATCAAATCTGTCAATTTTTTGTCATATACTATATACTGTACATATATTTGCCTAGTACTACAGCGAAAGGTTGCTCGTTTCGTTAAATCGCTACGCCATGGCGCTACGCCATGGGATGGTTCCATCGTCTTCCCTTCGGACCTTCGCTGCGCTACGGTGACGCTCCCATGGCTTTGACGGTGACGCTCGAACCGTCCCCATGGCTTTGCTTATTGCTAAATTTCGCTGTAGTACTAGTTTAGCCTTAAAAGGGGTGTTAAATGTTTAAATGACTAATTGTTTTGGCAACAACAGTAAATTTCCATGGGGAATACTGGACATTTTAGTTGTTTTGGGGTTTATTTTTGTATTAACAAATTTTTTTACCTGGCTTACTGCAGGGTTAATAGAAGCGCTGGTGATAATTCAAAAGTATTTGATTAGCACAGTTATTCAAACATCAGTTGTTCTTTTAGCATTGATTTATTTTAGAATTATCAAGGGGGTTACCTGGAGGCAATTAGGCATTAGCCTGGGCAAACCGCTAAAAACCTTAAAAAATGGCATAATTGGCGGTATTGTTTTATTTGCTCTTGTTGTAGTGGTAGGCATTATTATGGAATCGATTTTACCCATGAAACCCGACCTCCAACCTTTCGCCCAGTTAGTAATGGAAGCCAAGGATCGTAGAGATTTAATAAGTTTGTTTGTCATCGGCTCAATCCTTGCTCCCATTGGTGAAGAAGTATATTTCAGGGGCTTGGTTTATCCGGTTTTTAAAAATAAATGGGGCGTAGGATTTGGCATGATTTTAAGCGGTATATTCTTTGCCCTATTGCACTTTGATATAATACGCTTTTTTCCCCTTGCCCTGGGTGGTATTGGATTAGCGTATATTTATGAAAAGACAGGGTCCCTGTTTGCATGCATGATAGCCCATGGTCTGTGGAATGGAATTATGATAATCTTGCTGTATCTAACCGGGTTATCTTTATAGATTATAAGATTAATAGATTACTGGACCCGGGGGCTTTCTGTGCAAATCTGCACCCTTTGTTGTGTAAAGTCTTTAAATGGTTCTTGAACAAAATATACTCCTTTTTGTCTGCCAAGATACTGAAGGGCCTTTTCCAAATATGAAAGTGTACTCTCATGTTTTAGCAGCGCTACTTGACCATTTTGCACCTTGTAGACAATGTTTTGATTAATGAAGCATTTGTTTTCTGTGATAGGCATGAAAAAATTCCCGTCTTTTTCTATCTTAAAGTAGAATTCAATGGGGTTTTTTTCACCAACCGGGAATACCAAAAAGCTGGCCTCCAGGTTGTCCGGGAGGTCTTCCCAGAGCAAATGCCCAAGAGTTATATTCATATTGCGTTGAATAGGTATTGGTTTGGCTGTAATATTATCTGGGGGAAAATCCAAAATCAGATAACCAAATCCCAGAAAGTAGGTTTTCTGTTTATCATAAACACTTATATAATAATAGAAATCATCAAAGGAAAGCTCCTGTTTCAGCACAATTCTGCCCTTGATGCTGGGCCTATGATTTTCACTAATTTTTCTCTCTATGCTGATATTTATTCTAGCCTGTTTCAGTATTGATTTTACTGATATGTTTACATAATTACTCAAGAAAGATATACTCCTAAGCTTTGCAGGGGGAGGGATAATCGCATTAAACAGTGGATTGTCCAAAGGATTGATAGCGTTTTTTAATAATCTCCTGAATACTAAAAGAATGGCAATAGCAGCCGCCTGTGGAAGCATATAAAAGATGCTTTCCGAGGTGAAAGGGCCTCTGATAGACATAATTATTCCTGTAACCCACAAGATGATTACGGCTGCTATGGAATAATCAATGTACCACAGGATAGCATTACTTGGACCATGGGGCAAAATGTAATGCATTTGGTAACGGTTGATCAGCTGGTAGATTTCTGATGAGAGGTTCTTACCTTCCTCGAAGGAAAGGTTGACCAGGTCTTCTAATATTTCCTGTAACCGTTCAACTCTACGCTGGATTATCAAGGAAACAAAAATACTTGTGGAACCTAATAAACCCAGGAGACTGCCGGACAAGCTCAGAATAATTAGGATGTAAAGATTATTCTGGATCACATTTTCGTCCTCCTTAAAGCTCTATATTGTGCCGGTGATTTTTGACATGACCAGACAGGTGCTCGAGGCCCATCTCCATGGCTTTTAACTCGATCATTCTAAAAAACTGTTGAATCTTATCTGTATGAAGTCCTTTCTTGGCCGCTGTTTTCCCCATAGCTGCAACATAATCTGCGAGGTGTACGCTTGCTTCAATATATCCATTTTCTAGCAAATAATAACCCACCGGCTGTAAGCATTTGCACAGGTAAAGCCATACTTCTTCCGTATGGGGAAAAGACGGGAGCAAAGTGTGTTGAAATGTTTCTTTCACCCTGCTGATAAATAAGTGAGTGCAGTTTGCCTGGTTATCCTTTTCCAGTTTTCGCAGGTAGCCTTTTAGCAGTTCATTAAGGCCGATTTTAATTTTGTCCAGATAGTTATGATTAATAGCTCTTGTAATGAGAAGGGAAACTTCTCCAAGGGGGTAATCAGAATCTGGCAGTTTTTTTTCAGGATCAAATAGCCCTGATTTAATGTGAGTAAGATAGGATAAATCACAGTAATCACTCTCTAGAATTGCATCGCTGTCTTTAGGAATTACTGCCTGTTCTATAAAATACGACAAACTGTTGTGATAAGCTCTTAGTCGACTTTTATGCACTTTTTATACAACACCTCGGACACTATTTGGATCATTCCACATTTTCTATATACTTAAAGTTTTCCTCTTAACAGGGCAATAATACTAAAAGCTTGTAGTTTGTTTTACATAAAGGGTGTGAGTTTTATTACCAAGATGGAAAAACCAATTACACTTGCGATAGAGAGCCTATCCCATGACGGTAAGGGTGTCGGCCGGTATGAAGGAATGGTTGTTTTTGTGGAGGGAGCTTTACCGGGTGAAGAGGTAAGGGTGTGTGTGAAAGAACGGAAAAAAGGGTACGCTGAGGCTGTTCTAATTGATGTAATAAGGAGTTCACCCCACAGGCGCAGTTCTCCTTGCGCGGTATATGATGAATGCGGAGGGTGCCAGCTTCTACATTTAGAATACTTGGTGCAGTTGGATGCAAAAACAGCGTTGGTTAAGAACCAGCTTCTTCGAATTGGTGGTTTTAAAGATGTTAAAGTGAATCCATGTATTGGGATGGACGAGCCCTGGGGATATCGCAACAAGGTAGTTTTTCAGGTTTCTTACGCTGATAATTTTAAGTTGGGTTTTTATGCAGGCAGGACCAATGACTTCATCCCCCAAACCTGCTGCCTGTTGGCTAGGCAGGGTGTAAAGGCTGCTGCCTGGAGCATAGAAACTGCAATCAATATGTTTTCCAGTGAGTTTAAAGGGCTGTCGAGGGTGTTGATCAGGGAATCAAATTATGACGGTAAAATATTGATTGGTTTGATATTCGAGAAAAAACACCCGGGTGGCAGATATATTCCTTTTGTGGACATGGTAAAGACAGAAGTTGTAAATCTCGAGGGTGTTGTAGAGTACTGCAGTCCAAATCCAAAGGTTTACTGGGAAGGAAACAGCAGGCTTATCTTTGGTAAGGACCATTTTATTGAAAAACTGGGTAATTACAGGTTTAAAGTATCAGCTGCTTCATTTTTTCAAGTTAATTCCCTTCAAAGTGAAAAGCTCTTTGAGACAACAAAAGACTTTTGTACAGGTATAAATAAGCCGGTGATATTAGACCTGTATTGTGGGACAGGAACAATTGGACTCTTTCTTTCAGGGCTGGCCTCAAAGGTTTATGGTATTGATAGCCTTCCAGAGGCTATCGAAGATGCCAGGGCCAATGCATCTTTAAACAATGTTGAAAATGTGACCTTTCTTTGTGGCAGGGCTGAAGAGGAGGTTTCAAAATTATTAAAAGATGGAGTATATCCAGATATAGTGGTAGTAGACCCGCCGCGTAAGGGCTGCCACCCTGGTCTGCTGGACTGCATACTGGATATTAGGCCACAAAGGGTAATTTATGTATCCTGTAACCCATCAACCCTTGCGCGAGATTTAAAGCGCCTGGCATCAGAATATACCATTGATATAGTTCAGCCTGTGGATATGTTTCCGCATACGGTGCATGTCGAGTGCGTAATAGGAATGCAAAGGAAAGATACGTAGAAATCCTGAGTTTTCAGCACTTTGCGCGATATACTACTTTCACCACGGATGGTAATGATTTTAGAAATAAGGTGCTGAGAGATAAAATTGAAGTTTCCGTTGTGTTGGATATGGAGTGTGTAGATATGTTTAATGTGTGCTTAGATTAGAGTGTTTAGGCATGCCTATATTACACAGTGTGAAGAAAATTCAAGACTGGTCAATGATGAGAGAATGTCGGTTTTTATTCGGCATTCTCTTTTTCTATATAAAGTATTTCTTCTTTTGTCATTGTAAAAACCAGCTCCATTATTTGTTGTAAGATAAAAATACCGAAAAAATGGCTGTGATTCCCCCTGAGACACTTGCATGGTTCCGGTTTGGAATACGACTTCGATGGTCTTCAAGAATTATTTACGAGAGCCATCACCAAAATATAATAATGATGAATCACTCCGCGACTGAATACGGCAATAGAGACGTAATTGGTTAGATGAGATTATCGAAATTCCTAGCGAGATACTATAGGATGCAGGTTTTACGCTTATGTTCTTTTTATCATAAATAAACAAATATAGAGCCGCTTGCTTTATCTGGGAAATAAAGCAAACGGCTTTTTTATCTGAAAGGAGGGAAAATCAAATGTCAAAAGTAATCGCCCTTGCCAATCAGAAAGGGGGGGTGGGGAAAACAACGACGACGGTCAACCTGGGTATCGGCCTTGCTAAACAAGGTAATAAGGTGCTGCTGGTGGACGCGGACGCGCAAGGAAACCTAACGGATTCATTGGGCTATCAGGAGCCAGACAATCTGCCCATTTCGCTGGCTACCGTCCTGACCAAAATCATGATGGAGGAACCGTATGAGCCTGATGAGGGTATCCTTCACCATGCGGAAGGCGTTGACCTGATGCCGGGCAACATTGAACTGTCCGCTATTGAGGTGTCATTAGTCAATACCATGAGCCGGGAAACAGTGCTGCGCAGCTACATCAATACCGTCAAAGACAGGTACGATTATGTGCTGATCGACTGTATGCCGAGCT
>JBFLYC010000023.1:0-55783 GCA_040756735.1 Bacillota bacterium
AACCTGCCTTTTGTCGAAATTATAAAAAAATGCTTCAGGCAGGATGAGAATAACCGGCAAAACCAAATTGGTCAGAATCATCTCTGAAAAGCCCGGGGCATCAAAGAATCAGGTTGCGGATTTTGTTATCGTTAAAAAAATATAAGGTTAGCTTTGTTTTTAATCCCTCTTTCGCACCCTCATATCTGGCGGTGTTAGCAGCTAAGGAGACCTTGGCTTTTATGAAGATATCCATATTTTAGATAATGCTTTTTCCAGCGCTGTTTTCTGTTTCTTCAGCCATGTATCAAGGCCCTTTAGTAGATAATTTTTTTCTGAAATGTTGTTTTCTGTCTCAAGTAAAGTGATCAGAAAACATGCCCTGTATGGTAATAATTAAATTCAAATTTTTGATTTCTTAGGGTGCGAAAGATAGGTTATTTTTTTACAAATTATGAGTTTGGAGCCTTTTCATGGGGAGGTTAAAGGATGATTTGTGTTTTACCTGATACAAATATACTTCTTAATGATCCGAGGATTGTATTGAGCCTTATAGCAAAAAAGTACAGCGTCATTATTTCAATGACCGTCCTGGACGAGTTGGATAAATTTAAAAATAAGGCAGCCGATATAGGATATAAAGCTCGAGAAGCATTTCGGGTTATAGATAGAGAAAGAAATAATCCTTTAATTATACTTACTGCCAAATATGCAGAAAATCCTATTTTAAAGTTTAATAAAGGAGATGGATGCATACAATCAACTGCACTTTATTATAAACAATGTGGAGAAGAAGTTATTATTTTATCCGAAGATACAGGTATGAGGTTATCTGCCCAAGCTTTGGGAGTTAAAACAGCCAAAAACATTGCTGAACTAGATAAAGTAATTGATCAAACTAAAGAAAAAGCGGCACCAGCAATTAATTCCATGAATGAAAATCTTAATCTGAGTGATATTTGTTTTGGAAATCATGGTGTAGAACTCATTGATAAGGTGCAGCAAAAGCTAGGTTCAAGGTTTACTCCAAAATATAATAAAAGTGGGGTTACTTTTTTCAGTTCCAATGGTCGAATTTTAAAATTGGTTTACGCAAAATCTCGTCTACATGTTGAATTTAACGTGCCGGTTTCTCAAGTTAATGGGCTAACGGTTTTAACAAAGAAAGAGGCGCAGAATAAAAACATGGGAACATGTCAATGGATTTATAAAGGTGATAGTGTATCAACAGTATTAGATTTAGTCGAAGAAGCTGTTAAAAAGTATTAATGGTTGTGGTAACTCTTTATTATCTATAGCACTCCAAAACCTAAAAGCGGCTGCCAAAAGACAGGAGACTGACTATTTCAAGCTAGACAATGAAGTGGATCTTCAGGATTATCGATTAGAGAAAACTGCAGAGATGAATTAGGATATCTAAATCAGATAGATGGGTATGATCAGATTGTCGCTGTCAATGGCGGAGAGTGTTTCTTTCATGCAAAGTATAGCACCCTTTCCGCGCGTTACATTGGCTTTATCCAGCACCCCGAACACCTTGATCATACGCGCATCGGGTGAAGCTGTTTTCTTGATTTCCATTGGCATCAGTTTTCCGTCAGCCTCAATTACCACGTCAATTTCCTTTGCATCCTTATCACGGTAGTAATAGAGAAACGGTGTCTTTGCAGCATTGTAATAACTTTTCATCAATTCGCCGACCACGTAGTTTTCAAGCAAAGCACCTCCCATAGCGCCACTTTCCGCAGTTTCCGGGCTGCTCCACCTGCCTAAATAACATACAAGACCGCTATCAAAAAAGTACAGCTTCGGCGCCTTGATGACACGTTTCAACTGGTTGTTGGAATATGGGTACAGATAAAAAATGATACCCAGTCTTTCCAGAATTCGCAGCCAGTTTTTTGCGGTTATCTGGTTGATATCTGCATCACGTGCCATTTCAGCCACATTGACGATTTGACTGCATCGGGAAGCAGCTGCTGTTATGAAATTGAAAAATTTCAGCGAATTAATGGTTGTTGATAATTCTTTGACATCCCTTTCCAGATAAGTGCTGAGATAGCTTGCATAAAATACACTAGTGTCCTCATATTCTCCGCTGACGATAGCGGGCATGGAACCACGGTAAATGCGGCGGTAGATTTCCGGTGTGTCTGCGGTTGGCGTGGCTATTTGTTTTTCTGCGAGAACAGCAAGTTCCGGTAAAAAAGGTTTACTCATGCCCGGACTATAGATTTCACTCTGGGAGAGTGATGACAAACTGAGTAACGCAACTCGCCCCGCAAGAGATTCCTGGACACCTTCCATCAGCTTAAAAATTTGAGACCCGGTCAACCAGAAGTCCCCGGCATTTTTGTTTTTATCTACCAGAATCTTAATATATGGAAATAGCTCCGGTGCATACTGTATCTCGTCAATGAGAATTGGCGGTTTATATAATTGAAAAAACATGGATGGGTCATTTTTTGCAAGTGCCCTTACCGTCAAATCATCCAATGTGACATAGGTCCTGGTCGTCTCCATCATGCGCTTGAGCATGGTGGTTTTGCCGACTTGCCTGGGACCGGTCAAGAGGATAACGGGATACTGTTTTGTGAGTCTTTTAATCACAGGTTCCAGATCTCGCTTGATATAGCCCATAAATCACACTCTCTTTCGGCTATAATATAATCATTATATATTATAGCCGAAATTCCTGTTTTGAGACATATAATTTATAAATTTCTCACTGGGTCATGTACAAGGATTTTATGATACAATATGGTTGAATATAAAAACAATCCTGAAGTTACCGCAATGAAAGTCTCAGAACAGGTTTGCTAAAGGTTTAAAGAAGATGGGTTATTGGTAAGTAAAGAGGGTATAATCATGAGCAGAAAAAAAGCAAGAGTAAGATACGAATTAGACAGCGGTGATATAAAATATTTATCAGATGAGGAAATCAAAGCTATACTTCGTGCTGCGGACGAACTGATTGCAGTTGGGGGCAGGAGTTTGCTGGCCAAAATTCTGAAGGGATCCAAAGATAAAAAAGTGTTGGAGTATAAATTGGACCAATGTCCGGTTTATGGATACTACCGGGACTTAACCCTGCAGAAAATAACAAACCGGATAGATTGGATGATCAAGAAAGGTTATCTTGAAATTGAGTACAGAGACAGGCTTCCAATGCTTGTCTTCTCTGAAAAGGGCTGGGAAATTGAAAGGGAAACCTATGCAGAGGAATTACTGCAAAAGCTTACAAAACTTCTGGAAGGAAAGGACTACAGTTTTGTTCAGGAATTGAAGGACAGAAACCGGGGAATGATACTGCTGTTGATTGAGAAAATCAGGCATACGGGAAACGCAAGATTCATACCATTGCTTAAAGCCTGGAAAGAAATTGAATACAAGAAAGTACAGGCTGCAATTCAGAATGTCATTGATTGTTTGATAAAAGAGGGAAAAATATTTTAATGAAAAGGATCGGGTAATTTTTAGCAATTCTCCGCAAAATAGAAAAACCCCATGTAACATTTTCATTTAATAAGAACAGGAGATATTGTTTTGTAGTGAAGTATAATATGTTGTTATAAAATAGATGTGATTTTAAGTAACATCTAACAATAAATAAAAGGCAGGTAATGAGATATGGATTATTTACTAGAAATTAAGAAAGAATTTCCGAAAATCAAACCCTATAATGAAAATGATTGGGAATGGGAGAATGAAGCTAATGATTTTTTGAAAAAGGGAGAGCTTGAAAAAGCAGAAAACCTGTTTAAAAAATTATGTTTGTCGCAGCCCCAACATCATGCGGGTTTTGAAGGATTAGCATATACATATTCAATCAAAAGTGAGAAAAGTAAAGCTCAATGGTTTATGCAAGAGGCAATTAAAAGGGCTGAAGAGTTCTTAAAAGATAATTCTATTGATAAAGAAGTAATAGATGAAATGAAAGAAAACTTAAAGAAAATTAACAATGAAGAAAAAATAAATATATGGGAGAATAATGATTTAAATGAAGACATTACAGGCATGAAGAAATTGTTGAATAAAATGAGATATTATGATGGAAAATTCCACAAAGAAGAATTGGCAGAAATAATTAATAATAAAGACGAAGCTATTCCCGAACTGTTGAATATTATGAAAGACGTTCGAGATAACTATCAAAAATATTTAGATGATGACTATTTCATCCACTTATATGCAACTTTCTTACTGGCCCAATTCAAAATTATAGATTTTTTTGAAATAATTATTGATATTGCCAAATTACCAGATGAAATTGCATATAAATTGTATGGAGATACGATTACAGAGGATTTAGGGAGAATTATTGCTTCAGTTTACAATGGCAATATAAAATCAATCTATGAACTAATCGAGAATAGAGAAGTTGATGAATATGTGAGAGAACAAGGAATAAATTCATTGGTGGTGTTAGTTTTACAAGGAATATTGGAACGAGAAGAAGTAGTAGCATATTTGAAAAATCTATTAATGGAAAAAGCCAAAGAAAATGACTATAAAATCATAACCGGCATAATAAGCGGTTTAACTGATTTATATCCTGAAGAAGCGATGGCTGAAATAGAGTGGGCTTATAAAAATCATCTGGTTGATGAAACAATAATTGGTTTGGACGATGTACTACTAGACTTGAATATGGGTAAGGAAGCTTGCATTGAAAATAAAAAGTCAGACAAACATACACATCTAATTGGAAATATTAATGATGAAATGGGTTGGTGGTCTTGTTTTAGTGAAAACAAAAAGAGATTAAAGCAGAAAATGAAAACAACTAAAATAAATATCAAACCCAATACTTCAAATAAAGGCACTACAATTATTAAAGAACGTAAAATAGGAAGAAATGAACCATGTCCATGTAACAGCGGCAAAAAATACAAAAAGTGTTGTGGTAAATAGGAAGCGGGATAATATGTCGTAGAAAGAATGAATTTTTTAAAGCGGAAATCAAGGGGATGGAGTAATATGGCATCTTTTTAGACCTAACAACTCAATCCAATATATAGCGCAAGGACTTGAACCCTTGTGGTTTAAGTCTTTTTTGATATATGAATGCAGATTATCCTTCTACATTCTTTTATATCAATGATTCAACAAAATTCTATCATAAAAAAGAGAAAATCAAAAGAACCCGACAACTTTCGGCTATAATATAATCATTACATATTTTAGCCGAAAGTGAACACTTGTTGAACAATAATATTTTGTAAATTGGTATTACAGGGGGAGCCTTCACATTATTTTTTAGTATCCAAGGAGTGTTATGAATGAAAAAAGAAGATTTAAAAAAGAAAGTCAAGGAACTGACACTTATGCTACTGCACCTTACTTCCTGGGAGGAAAATGAACTTGGGACGAAGTATCGCAGGAGTTGGAAGGGATATGACTTTGGCATTTTGAACGAGCTTACCGATGAAGACTTAATTCGGGGAGGGCATCGTTCAAAGTCTGTTATGATTACCGATGAGGGTATGAAGAAGGCAGAAGAACTTCTAAAACAATATGCTATTAAGGTAACCAATACTTAATTCCACACCAACCATAAGTTTGTCTGCAATAATGGGTTTCTTTAATAGCAAAAGAGGAAAAAATCAGATATAATAGTTTTATTGACTTAGTGATACACTAGTTATATAATTAATGTACAGGATAATGTACATATGGAGGTGTTGATATGTCAATAATAAATGCAACAACTGCTAGAAATAATTTTTTTAAGTTAATAGATGAAGCGATTACCACACATGAACCCATTTTTATAACAAGCAAAACAGGCAATGTAGTAGTGATGTCAGAAGAGGATTATAGAGCTATTCAAGAAACTCTTTATTTATGTTCAATACCTGGGATGCGTGAAAAAATAATTGCAGGTATAAATACACCACTTGATGAATGTGTGGAAGATTCTTATGAGTAATGAACTATGGAAAATAGTTTATACCAAGCAAGGACTAAAAGATAAAAATACAGCTTATCAAGCAGGCTTTTCTGATAAAATCAAAAGTCTGCTTGATATTTTGTGCCATAACCCATTTGAAGAATATCCACCATTTGAAAAGTTGGTGGGAGATTTAGCTGGTGCATATTCAAGACGTATAAATAGACAGCACCGACTTGTGTACATGGTGTATAAAGAAGAAAGGATTGTTAAAGTAATTAGCATGTGGACGCACTATTAGCAGCATCTTGATCTAGATAAAACCGTGGAGGGGGAAAGGCTTTAATCAGTTTGGGCACCTCATGTTTGGTAATGGTTAATAATATATCTATATCATGGGTCAAACGAGGCTCCCCTTGAATACTCGACACAATGGAACCTGTTACCATATAATTTATCTGAGATTCATTCAGCACCGTTAATACAGCTATTAATAATTCCTGTTGTAACATTGTTTTAACCTTTCTAAATAGATTTTCTTTACTTCCGTTTCAGATAAAGCAGGATACCTGTTCTGTATCCCTAAAATAAATAAATCTCTCCCAAGTTGCGATAACTCAAACACTTTTTTTAACTTATCCTCAGGCGTCATTTTTTTTAGAGCGTCCAGGTATATCCTATGATTGGGACGTTCCTTTATTTCCATATTAGTCACATCCTCAACAAAAGGTTACTCTTTCTATATTATACATGAACAGATTTCCCAGGAAAAGGTCAGAGTGGCATAGGTCTTATGCATTCTCCACAGGCTTTACTTCGGGCAGTCCCTGCCCTAGATATCCGATATAACGGATTCTTTGGTGCATTGGATATTTTATGCCATACAGCAAAATGTAATCATAACCGTCTGAGATCTTAGCGGTAATATAGTGAGCTTGCCTATAAACTCACATCGTAAGGTTTCACTCTGGACAGGTATTAACTCTATCTTACTTCTGTTTAATCTTAATAGAAATGTTGTTATTTACAGGAATTTTATTATGTATGTTGAATATTCCTCTACAAAGGCGCAAGAAAGCTTCAAATCAAAAAGGTTGAGGTGCGTTTCATGAAATGCAGGGGGTGTCAGCATGGCAGATGGAGAACGCATTTGTTTTCTTAATCTGGACGAACGGAGATTATCTATAATAGTTTTTGCACTGTTTTCTTCCTGGATGCTGGCGTTCCCCTTTGAAGGGCGGATTTTGTATGCAATCGCCGATAATTTCAATTATGACCCCTATCAGATAGTTTTTGGAGTGATTGCCAGTCATGCGGTGGGGCTGCTTTTTTGGGGATTTCTGATTAAAACAAAGAAAGCGGCAAAGATGCTGATGCTATGTTCCATGGCTTTTTGCGTTATGGCGTCAGGTATTTTTTTTTATCCCCCCTCCCGTTTATGGACTATTGCTTTGATCTTCAGTTCCTTTATGATAGCCGCCAGTGTTGTGTCATGGAGCTTTTATTTTAAAAGCGGCACTCCAAAAAATGAGCGCATCAAAACCGCCGCCGACGGGCTCATTTATACCAACATTCTGATGATCCTTCTGAATATGGCGGCTATTCACCTGGCGCCCCATATAGGGCTTGGTCTTTCCATGCTGATGCTGGGAGGCGCGTTTTTATTTACATTGCTGCTGCCTGTGAATGGCGAAGCAGCTTCTCTACCACCGTCTCAACAGCCGGAAAACCCGGCAAGCATTGTCAAACCCCTTGCTTTTTTATGCTTGTTCATCGTGGTCATTACGATTAATTCGGGGCTGATGTATCAGGTAGTAAACCCTGCCTTCGGTCATCTGGAGAGGCTGACAAGTTGGTATTGGGCCGTTCCCTATATCATTGCCCTCTATATTATGAAGAACCTCCCGCGGAAAACAAGCCGAAACTATATCTTGTATGTTGCCATCGCCATGATCGGTTTGTCTTTTGTGGCTTTTATGATGCTTGACCGCTCGGCCCTCAGTTATCTTGTTGTCAACACGCTTATGCTTGGGGCTTTCGGCGTATATGATCTGTTCTGGTGGAGCATCCTCGGCGAGATGCTGGACCTGAACAAAAGTCCTGCCGGTGTTTTCGGCACGGGTTTGTCTGCAAATGTTCTGGGCGTGCTGGTTGGCGGGATGATCGGAAAAGCCGTCACCGCATCGGGGGTTCTGCCTCATACTTCATCAGCGCTGGCTTTAGCGGTGGTATTTGTCAGTCTCATTATTCTTCCACTGCTCAACAAGCGCCTTTCCATCCTGCTTAAAAACCACGCCTATTTATCGATGTTGTTCGAAATGCCGCCAGCCGAACAAAATAAGCTGACTGCCCGTATTGCACAGTTTGGAAACCTCTCAGAGCGTGAAAGCCAGGTGGCAAATCTGCTTCTTCAAGGAAAGACCTACAGGACAATTGCCGGTGAGCTGTATATCAGCGAAAACACGGTGAAGTTTCACGTTAGAAATGTTTATTCTAAATTCAATATCCAAAGCCGGACAGAACTCATTGACTTGATACTTGATAAGCAGGATATTGCTCAAAGGTAGCCATGCATAAAGAAAATAGAGCGTTTTAAGCCCCCTACCCGAAAAAGGTAGGGGGCTTTTGCATGTAAACTACCCGTTTCGGGTGGTGACATTACCGGGAAATTATCTATGATTATACGTAATTCTATCTTACGAAGGGGTGATGAGGGTTGGCTACCATCAGAAAAAAAGTTCGCTTACTTGCGTTCGTTGCGGGGATTGGTGCGGCGGTGTCCATTTGCTTATTTATTATAAGTATAAGCGAACTTTACTTCGAGGCATATACATGGACTCTTTTATATGTCTCCATACCCATGACATTAATCTCAATCATTGTTTTAATCCGGGAATATAAAAGGCTGAAAATAGCTGAGGTCATCATTGAGAACCAAATTCTCCACATCCGGTCTGCATATTCTTTAATTGCAGACAGTGGGGAAACAACCTCGTCATACCCGGAGAGAATGGATATTTTTATCTCCAATTTCGGTATTCTTTTGGATGCAAAAATCATTAAGTTCAATCAGGGAGGCATTCAGCTCAAGGCTGTGGAGATCGGGCGGGATTTTATATCTCTTACATATGGAACAGATAAACGAATGCAGAAAACATGGCTGCTGCGTATGCACATGGATGACCGGGAGCTTGCAGACGTAGTAGAAAAGTTCCGCTATGAAACCGGGGTAGTTCCTGTGATTAATGATTGTTAGAAAAGGAGGGGGTTATATGTATTGCCGGCAATGCGGCGCTCTTTTATCGGAAAATGCAAGATTCTGCGCTTCCTGCGGAGGCTCGCAAAATCAGCAGATCCAGACCGCGAAGCCAAATATTGATCAGCGTCTCGTGGGTTTTAGTTCCAAAATAAGCGACCAGGCATTTGCAAAATACATCAAAAACACCAACAGGTGGTCTGTCATTTTTACGATTATTTTAGCCATGGCCGCCGTCATCGGATTTACCATTGCCGGTGAGATGGGAGTGGATGGCATGGGGAATCCCGAGTCGCTGTATATTGGGCTTGCCGTCGGCGGGATGTTTGTTGTCATCGCGCTGTTCCAGATCATTGGCAGGAAGCGGAGCAAGACCTGGGACGGGACGGTGGAGGATAAAAAGATTCAAAAGAAAACTGAGCGCCAATATCACGGAAACAATGATTACAGCATTGTGGATTATCTTGAGTATTCAGTCATCATTCGCAGCGATCATGGGAAAAAGCATGTAATAAAAGCAAAGAACGATGATACCTTGTACAATTATTACCGTGTCGGCGACCGGGTGCGCCATCACGCTGGGCTGCGCTCCTATGAGAAGTATGATAAATCCAAAGATAAATTCATCCCATGCAATGCCTGCGCGAGTTTAAATGACATTCATGACGACTACTGCTTCCGATGTAAATGCCCGCTGCTGAAATAAGCGGCAAAGTGATGACTATATTTTTGAAACGGAGGGTTAAAAAATGAGCAAATTTTGTAAAAACTGCGGCGCACAGCTTGCGCCCGATGGAAAATTCTGTGCTTCATGTGGATCAGCGGTTCCAGCGCCGCAGAGCGTGGCGCAGCCTGTGTCAGTGGCGTCGGCTGCGAAAAAACAGGGAGTGCTGCTGAAGAAAACTCTAATCTCCGTCATCGCTGCCGCGCTTGTTCTGGAATCCTGCTGCTTGTGTTTCGGAATAAGAGAAAAAACGAAGTAAAAACGAGGGTTGATAGAAAGCATCTATCGGGGGAGCCTTAAGCAAGATGCTGGACGGACTGTATTAAGGAGGCCATAAAGAGCAGGTGGCAAGTTGAAGGGCAGGAGTAATGCGGAATTCATGCTGGACGATAAGGGCGTTTTCTGCCGCACACAGGCAAAACAGGCAAAAAAGAGCCGAATTATCAACGCCCTTACGGTTGTATTGGGACTGTTCTCCGGTAAACCGGGCGTCGCGGGTGCGGGGGTGCTGGCTCAGTCGAAACAGGAGGTTTTCCTTAAGTGGAACCGCGTCAAAAAGGTGACATATAAGCCCCGAAACCGTACCATCCTGCTGCGGGGCGGATGGGCTGAAAGTATCGCATTATTCTGCACAGAAGGAAATTACCTGTTGATAGAGCAGGCTGTTAAGATTAAAACAAAGACATTACTATAACTGGTGCATACGGCAAAATTGCAGTTATTGAATGGGACGGGAACAAATTTCAAACAGGCTAAATAGCTAGTTCCGGCAGCAATTCGTCTGTATTCAGTCTGTCGGTGGCAGGCAGTGTCAGGTTATCAGAAAGGCTCAGACTCAAATCAAAAAAGGAGGCGGACCATGGAAAATTCAAATGTATTTAAATGTCGTGTAGGCTTGAAACTTGTAACAATAATTGCCTTATTAGCAGCAATGTTATTAACTTTATTTACCAGTTTCAGTTACATTAGCAGAAGGGGAACCGGCATGGCATCTGGTTGAGATAGTTGATTATGCCAATGAAGACAAGTTTAAGTTAGCCAGTGAAAATCCATCATATGATTACTTAGGTTCTTATAGTAGGCTAAGTTACTCCATAACTCAAAAATATGTGGGAAGAAATGATAACTCTACTACTCCACCCAAAGTCAATGGAGAAGCATTGACTATTCAGGCCCAAAGCAGCGCTCCCCCCAGTGTAATTAAAAGAGATGAAGCAGTTAAACTCAATCTATCAATCGGAGTAACGGAAAATTCCCAATCTTTTTTCACCTTTTCTGGAGGGGTTAAAGCATATTTTGACTCTCCGGATATTCATCCCGGCGGAGTTACCGGAAGAAATATAACCTTTGAAACGGAAGAAAAAGAATCCTTTTTTGAAGTTAGAAAAGAGAATGGCTATGCCAGCAAAAATGCCACTGTCTCGGCTCAACCCAGAGCAGGTTCCAATGGTGCAAAGATGGCTCTAATAATTTCCTTTACCGCCGGTGGTGTTCCCATGGGGACAAAATACATTTATGAATGGAGAACAGAGCCCGCTGAAACACCTGCACCAGATATACCAACCCAACCAAGGCCTGAACGACCGCAACAGCCTCCGCTGGTTGAAACCCCAGTAGAAAATGCCGGGCAGCCCTGCGGCGGTGTTAGGTTCGGTGACCTACACGGTGAGGTTAACGTCAGGCAATATGGTGAAGACGATGATGCCTTTATCTTTGCAGAGCTTACCACGCCTTTAAGGCATAATGACCTGATTAGGACAAGAGCAAGGAGCGGTGCTATATTATCTTGGACCGATATGACAACTTTTGTAATGAAAGAAGAATCCAGAGTTGTTCTGGACTGCTATTCCCCTAAAGAGAATAAGGTAAAGTACTTCTTTGGTCAAGCATGGGTTAACTTTAAGAAAATGGTAGAAGATGGCTCCTTTGAAGTAGAAATGGCCCAGGGTGTAGCAGGAATCAAAGGAACTACTGTTATTTTTGAGGAGGATGGGGTAAGTTCTACCGTCAAGGTTATAGAAGGAAATGTAGAATTTAGACCCAATAACGGTGGTGTCTTAATGGTTTCCGGTGGCCAAATGATTTCAGCTATCGATGGAAGGGCCGGGGAGATTAAAGTATTTGATATAGAAGAAGAGATGAAAAACTGGGATGATAAAACCAGACAAATGACAAGCCAAATATTAGCTGAAATAAGCGCTGAAAAAGACCTGATAGTAGAAAATACAGAAGTTCCGATGGATAACACTACTGATAAACCCAAAAAACCGAATATAATGTTATTTATAATCCCTGTGTTTATATTAGCATTGTTAGGTGGTATCTTAGGTGTTAAAAGGTTAAATAAGAAAGGATAAACCCAATTTTAAGCCCCTGCCCAAAACAGGTGGGGGCTTTTTGTGCAAACTACACGAATTGTGTGATGTTCTTGAGGGCGGGAGCTGATATTCTGTTCATGGTGGATAAATATGCTGGAAGGGGATGTTATAATCCTTTTCCGCGGAGATGAAAATGAAGCGGTGATTGAAAAAAAATGATTAATAGGAATGGGGGTTTTCGATAAAAAAATTCAGAAAATTGCTGGCGGTCTGTTTGAGCGTATCGCTCCCTGATGACAGCCTGCTCAAAAAATGTACCGGTGCAGGGAACCGGCGATAATGAACAATTGGAAGGAATACTGGAGATATATACAATGGGGCCGTCTGCATTGCCATGGAAAACACCACCGGATGATTGGGTTCCGGTGGTGGATGACACACACCCTTTTGGTAAACAGTCGGCAATTTTAAGTACGGATAATCCCATCTTTTCCCATGAAGGTGTCTCGCTGTCGGTGTCACCCTACTTTTGACCATTTGTCCATTTATAGTTGTTTTGGTCTTACGGGGGAAAAACGCGGTATGCAAGGATCAGTGAAATCTTTGCCATGCATGTCCTGCCGGATGACATGAAAGATATTTATGGTGAAGTAGTGACGGAAGCTGTGAGTAATCAGATGCAGCCTGGACAAAAAGCCCTGGACTTAGGGTTGGATATCACCAACGAGTGGATGGGCTTTTCCGGTGTAACGTTCACTTTGCTGCAGGCAGGAGTAACTAATCTGGAGGAATTCAAAACAGCCGTAGACGCGGAATTGATCCGCTGCGCCAATCTGTTTTGGCAGGAAGATGACGCCACATTGGCTTTTTACCAGAGTGAAGCTCAAAAAGGCGGGTTCACCGGCGGCGGCCTGAATGAACAACTGAAAAAAGAAGTGGCGGAGGACTTTAGGGTGATGCTTCTCACAGGTATTCTGCAGCCCGTGTTTCAACGTTTAAGTGAGGAAAACCGGATGAAGCAGGAGCAGGAATATCGGGCGGCTTTGGCAGAAGTCCAGCGTCAGATGAACCAGGTGGTGCGTCTTACAGTGACAGAAAAGACTGAGATTGGGAAATCACCCCAGCATGCCGGTTATTATATCCGTTTCGGTCCACTGGCAGAGGATGCGGATCCAACTCAGTGGACGGGGCGTATTAATCAGCAGGGCAAAATCACAGCATCTTTCACAGTATTAGGTCATCTACAAGCCGGAGCCCCTAATCATCTATTTCTTTACCCTAATAGCCAGGCTATGGATGATGATAAGCCTTCTCTGATACTGGATTTTGTGGTGAATATGCCGGAAACAGAAATTATCATTGAGCATGTTGACAGGCAGACCAAACTGATTCCAGTGAGAACAGGGGAAGACCTGATAGGAACACTATTATTTGAAGAAGAAGACGGGTATGTTTCCAGGTATTACCTCTCAGATTTTCCATTCCCCATGGAACATTTATTGGTCCAGGAACCGATCATGATTCCGGAAAATAACGTGATCAATATAACGCGTAGCGGCGGATGGTCGATATCTGATGAAGGTACAGCCAAAGATGACATCGGATGGAAGGCGACCTATGAGTATCAGGTGGAAGACCTAACACTGAACATTAACCTGACACAGAATCAAAAACACCCTGTCATTGGAGGGGATGGAAAAGTATTGTTCTTGGCAGGCACAGGCACTTACCAATACCAAGTGACGGTGGCCACCACTCTCTTCCAAAGATGCTGTAGTTCGGGAAGAATAGGAATGCAGTTATTTTAAAGCAACTGGGGATTGCCGTGGGCATTCCCTTTGGGCTGCTGGCAGTCATCCTTGTGCTTGTATCCGGCAAAAGTGTTTACCTGCTGTATGCCCTCGGCCTCATAGGCGCGTTGCTTTTTTTCACATGGCTTTTTATAATGGCGGTATACCGGGGTAAATACGAGGCGGAATTCATGCTGGACGATAAGGGCGTTTTCTGCCGCACACAGGCAAAACAAGCAAAAAAGAGCCGAATTATCAATGCCCTTACGGTTGTATTGGGACTGTTCTCCGGTAAACCGGCCGTCGCAGGCGCGGGGGTGCTGGCTCAGTCGAAACAGGAGGTTTTCCTTAAGTGGAACCGCGTCAAAAAGGTGACATATAAGCCCCGGAACCGTACCATCCTGCTGCGGGGCGGATGGGCTGAAAGTATCGCATTATTCTGCACAGAAGGAAATTACCTGTTGATAGAGCAGGCTGTTAAGATTAAAACAAAATAAAAGCAGGCTAAATAGCTCGTTCCGGCAGCAATTCGTCTGTGTTTTTTAGTCTGCCGGTGGCAGGGAGCTCAGGTTATCAAAAAGGCTCAGACTCAAATCAAAAAAGGAGGCGGACCATGGATAATCCAAATGCGCTTAAAGGTCGTGTAGGCTTGAAACTTGTAACAATAATCGCCTTAGCGGTATTCACGCTGTTTTCGGCGGGCTGCGGCGTCCCCAGAGAGGCAGCATCTCACATGGTGAATGGGTTCTTGGGTATAAGCTCATGGCCTATTCAGTGCCTTAATCAAGGGTAGATTATTATGAAACGTAGTATTATTGCCCGCATATTGATTACGCTGCTGGGTATGGCCCTTGTTCTGCTGGGATCGTCCCAAGTAATTCTTGGATTTGTCGGCAAGAGTACGTCTGCTGTCATCACCGACATCCGTCGCGAGGGAGGTGAACGCACTGATGGCAGGCCGGGCCGTTATACTTACAATATCAGCTACACCTTTTCTTTGCCAGACGGAAAAGAAATAAACGGTTTCACAAAGAAAATCGGCAGTTCGGTCTATCTTAAAGCCGATGGGACATCCACTGCCCGGGTACGGTATTTCCCCTTTTTCCCGTATATCAATGCCATGGAGCAGGATACCGGGTTAGGAGCGGGACAACTGGTTTTAATTTTAGCCGGAGGTTTTTTGATCTTTTTTATAAACAAGAAAAAATGAGGCAGCCATGATCAAGAAATTTTTTATGAAGGCATTTATTTTGCTTCTGATAGGTGCTTTTTAGATGCTATGACAGCTTGGCTGCCCAGAGACCATGTACATAACTGCCTTTTCTTTATAGTGGCAGTTTTTTTATGCATGAAGAAGGAATTTAATTACAGTTTATCCGAAAAGACCGTGCGGACTTTGAGCGCAGGCGTGTCCATAAAGCATACTATTCCTCAATGCTGGCAACGGTAATTGAAAGGGATGTAGTTCTACTGGTTTAAACACCGGAGGAAATTATGAGCTCAAAATGAGCAAACAGGAGTTGTATAGCGTATCTATGCTCATTTTTTTCTTGTGAGCAAAGCATAAATTGCCAGGTTTGAAGGGGTTGGAGAAAGCACTATTAGGGATTCGATTAATCGCGTATCCAGGCTCATGCAAGAGTATGAAATTGCCCGGAATCTTAACCTCGAAAGTATTGTTAAGCCTATGGGTTTGGAACAAGCTGGGTCGCTTTTTGCCCTGATCATGGAAGATGTGGGGGCTATATCACTGAGAAAATATAAAGTCCTGTGGATGCCCTGCCTCTGCAATCAAATCCAAAATCTATAGTATGTTTGTCTTTATTGTTCCAGGGAATACCCTTTGGCGTGCTTTATCTTGAAAACAGTTTTATACCAGGGGTATTTGCACCTGAAAGACTTGAAACGTTAAAACTATTATCTACACAGATAGCCTATATAAAAAAACTGGAGTCATATCTGCAGGATGATATTGGAGATATCGATAATGGTGATGGTGAAGCATATCACTGCCCTATTGTTTCCCTTACTGAACGGGAGACAGAGATACTCAAGCTGATTGCAGCAGGAATGTCTAACAAGGAAATCGCCGAAAGGCTGGAAATGACTATAAAAATAATTTATTGAAAAATAATGGTTGACAAATCTAAGTTGAGAAGTTATATTATAAGCAATAAACCTTAGTTGCTAACTTATATTATTTATGAAGAGTTGATCAAAAATGATTACCAATAAAACTGAATACCTACTACTAACTCTAATTAATCTTGCCAGAAGAAGAAAGGCTGACAATGAACTGATTTCTTCTAGGACAATAGCCGAGGAAGAGAAGATTCCCCTCAATTATATGCCCCAGCTGATGTCAATTTTAACAAAAAAAGGGTGGGTTGAATCAGTAAGAGGCCTTAATGGTGGAGTGAGATTAATTGCTGATCCGAAAGAAATCACAGTACAAGATGTTATAACTGTATCAGAAGATATATTGGTTATAAAAAAATGTGTTTTTGATGGATGTTCTTTCGGCCTGAACAATTGCAGGCTTAGACCCCTGTGGCTAGAAGCACAGAAAAGGGTTGACGAAGTTATGGGCAGCACAACAATCGAAGATTTGTTAAAAAACTCAACCTTCCAGTGAAAGATTATATTTTTTACAATAAAATATAAGTAAGCAACTAAGTAATATTATGAAAATCAAGGAGGTTTATCTAAATGAGCAATTGTCAAACATGTGCAGGTTCTGATTCTTGTTATTCAGCTCACAACAGTACCAACGAAATGTATGATTACACAAAGAAAATGGGTGTGGAAACTATCTTTGACCGTTGGGAAGCACAACAGCCTCAATGTGGATTTGGTATGCAGGGAATATGCTGTCAGCTTTGCAGCCATGGCCCTTGTCGTATTACGGCCAAAGCCCAGGTAGGTATTTGTGGAGCCACCGCAGATACAATTGTTGCAAGAAATCTTCTTAGATTAACCATTCATGGTACTGCAGCATATAGTCACCATCTAGAGGAAATTATTAAAACCTTGAAGGCTACAGCTCAAGGAAAAACCCCTTTTAAGATTGGTGATGAGGCAAAGCTTAAAGCAGTTGCCAGGGTAATTGGACTTGATGAAGGGAAATCTGTCAATGAATTGGCAGTTGAACTGGCAGATATTCTTTTGAACGAAATGAGAAAAGGCAGTGAAGAGCCTCTAGCTTTGCTGAAACTGTTTGCACCTCCTTCACGTCAGGAAGCATGGGAAAAACTTGGTGTTATACCAGGGGGCGTACTTTCAGAAGTGAGGGATGCCCTAACAAAGAGTATGTCAAATATAGATACTGATCCTGTTGATCTGCTGTTAACCAGTGTGCGTTTGTCCCTGGCAACAGGATATATGGGCCTGGTTGGAACAATAACTGCCCAGGATATTCTTCTAGGTTCACCTTCCCTTGCAGAAAGCAAGGCAGATCTTGGAATTATAGATCCAGAAACAGTTAACATTGTTGCCCATGGACACGTGCCTTTGGTTGCCACTGCTGTTATTCAGGCGGCCCAAGACCCTGAGCTTCAAGAAATGGCAAAAGCTGCAGGAGCCAGGGGAATTAATGTCTATGGCTCCATGTGCACAGGCCAGGAACTTATGCAAAGGTCTGGATCAAGTGCAAAGGGATATGCAGGCCAGCTCAGCAACTGGCTGTCCCAGGAGTATTATATAGCTACAGGCGCTGTGGACCTGGTTATGATGGATATGAACTGTTCGATTCCAGCTTTAAAAACCATGGCTGATAATTTCCATACCAAGCTTGTCAGTGTAGATAAAATTGTAAGAATGCAGGGTGTGGAAGATCATGTTGACTATGATCCGGAAAAAGTAGAAGAACAGGCAAAACAGCTGGTAAAAATGGCAATTGAAATTTATAAAAACCGTGGAGATAAGATTAATATCCCGGCATACCAGGCTAAAGCAGTAGCAGGTTTTGGTGTGGAGAGTATTGCAGGCGCCCTTGGCGGAAGCCTTGCTCCCCTGCTCGATGTGGTTAAGCAAGGGGCAATTAAAGGCATCGCAGCTGTGGTAGGCTGTACAAACAACAGAAACGGCCATGATACAAAAGGTCTCGAAATAATGAAGGAACTTATTAAGAATAATGTTCTTGTTGTTGCTGCAGGATGTATGAGTAGCGCCGCGGAAATTCATGGCTTAATGGATCCAAAAGCAAAAGATTTAGCCGGGGAAGGCCTGCAAGCTGTATGTAAAATGCTTGGAATTCCACCTGTCTTGAATTTCGGATCATGTGTTGATATAGGTAGAATTGGTGTAGTAGTAACAGAAATAGCAAATGCTTTAGGAGTTGATCCAAGTCAGCTTCCTGTGGTAGCTTCGGCACCGGAATACCTGGAACAAAAAGCAGTAGCAGATGGAATATTTGCAGTGGCATTTGGTCTTTTAACTCACATTGGGCCGGTACCTCCTGTAACAGGAAGTGAGCTTGTAACAAATATATTAACAAAGGATATTGAATCTTTAACAGGCGGCCGGGTTCTTGTAAATGAGAATCCCAAGGAAGCTGTTGCAGAAATGGTGGCCCATATAGAAGCCAAGCGAAAAGCTCTGGGAATATAGGGGTGACTGCCATGAGACAAATCATGATAGATGTTCATCGCTGCAACGGATGTTTAACGTGCACTCTGGCCTGTGCTTCCGCTCATTCTTTAAGTCAAAGCATAGTAGGTGCAATGCAGGAAAAGACTCCGTCAAGAATTCAGGTTTTGTCTGCTAAAGGCAAGGTTGTCCCTTTAATGTGCCGTCACTGTGAAGAGCCTGCTTGTGTGGTAGCTTGTATGAGCGGAGCCATGAAAAAAGATTCCAAAACAGGAGTTGTTACCAATGAGGGAACCGGGCAATCCTGTGTAGGATGTTGGATGTGTATCATGGCATGTCCATACGGTGCAATAAAACAACATCCCACTGAGAAAACAGCTCTCAAGTGTGATAGATGCAGCCACAGAGAAGTGCCCGCATGTGTTGAAGCATGTCATGAGAAAGCATTGAGTTTTGTGGAAGTAAATGAGTATGCAAATAAACGTGAAAAAAAAGCTGCTGCCTCTTTAGTTGATGAACAGGGGTAAAGGGGGGGATATACTTGCGTTATGTTTTGATTGGTAATAGCGCCGCAGGGGTTTGGGCAGCCCAAATCCTGCGCTCCCTTGATAAAGAGTCGGAAATAATTATGATTGCACAAGAGGCTGTTCCTGCATACTCAAGGTGTCTGCTGCCAGAGTATCTTGCAGGTCTAAAGAAAAAAGAGGATCTTTATATTCGTTCCCATGACTTCTACAAAAATAATAATATTCAAACATTATTTGGACAGAGAGTGGATACAGTAGATGCCTATAAAAAGGAAGTTATATTGCAGGACAACAATAGAATTGCTTATGACAAACTATTGATAGCAACGGGGGCTTCAAGTTTTTTCCCGCCAGTACCAGGCCTTGAAGGCAATGGAGTATTCGGTCTGCGCAATTTGGAAGATGCCCAAAATATTTTGGATGCATGCAGAAATGCCCGTCGTATAGTTGTAGTCGGAGGAGGCTTTGTTGGCCTGGAAGCGGCCTATGCTCTTTATAAAAGAGGGCATGAGGTTACAGTAGTAGAAAAACTGTCCCAGATTCTTCCTCAACAGTTTGATGAGAAAGCTGCCCAGATACTTCAGGCGGATATGCAAGCAGAAGGAATAAGGTTTATTCTCGGTCAAGGGATAAAAGAAGTGGTTTCGCCAGGACTGTGGAGTCGTCTGTTTGGAGATAAGGGAAAGGGAGTTATTCTAGAGGATGGTCAGCGACTAAAGGCAGAGGTAATTATTGTCGCTGCTGGTATCAGGGCAAATACTGATCTTGTTAAGGATACAGGCATGAAAATTACCAGGGGAATTCCTGTCAACGACTATATGGAAACAAGTATTCCTGATATTTATGCTGCAGGTGATGTAGCTGAGACAAGAGATATTGTAACAGGTGAGGTTGGCCTTACTCCCATATGGCCAAATGCAGCAGCTCAAGGTCAAATTGCAGCATATAACATGGCAGGCCAGAAGAAAGCGTATGGAGGCTTAATAGGAATGCAAAATGCAGTAGAGTTTAGGGAAGTTCCGGCCATAGCCCTGGGAATAACAAGACCATCCGGTGACGCTTATCAAGTACTGTCTGACTATGTGCCACAAAAAAACTATTACAAAAAACTTGTTGTCCAGGATAATAAACTGGTAGGTATGATACTGGTGGGGGATATTAATCAAGCTGGATTTTACGGAGCGTTTATCAAGAGTAAGAAAGATATCAGTCCATATCTTCAGGATATTATGAGAAAAGATTTTAGTTATGCCTATGCTTCTAATTAAAGAATCATAAGATGGATCAGGCTAGCTAATAACTTGGTCCATCTTAAGATGTCTTCTATGATTGGGAAAGTTGTCAATTGCACAAAATTAATACCAAAGGGAGTAAGTATGAATGAGATGAAAATTAAAAGTATGGAAACACAGACCATAGTTCAAAAAGGTTTTTGTCAGAAATGTCTGGGGCAGGGCAAGAATACTGCTGTCATTCCACCGGTAAAGTATATATTAACATCCTTTATTGCCAGTTTTTTGGGAATATTAGCTATATCATATGTTGCCCTTGAAGCCCAGCTTTTTGCACTTTTCCCTCCTCTAGGTGCTTCAGCTGTACTTCTATATGGAGCGCCTTCAGCACTTTTTTCCCAACCCCGAAACCTTTTGGGTGGGCATCTAATAGCTGCCTTGGTAGGGGTGATCATACACAGGGTCTTAGGTATTAATGTTGTCTCCATTGCATTAGCGGTAAGCCTGGCCATTGTAATTATGCTTACTACCAAGACAACACACCCTCCTGCCGGTGCTACGGCCTTATTAGGTGTAGCTGCTTCAGAGGGGAGTTTTCTGTGGCCTTTTATACCTGTAGCCATTTCGGTCTTAATACTGCTATTAGTAGCATTAATAGTTAATAACTTGGATAACAACAGAAGCTATCCGGAATTTTGGTACTAATGAGACAATCCACAGCAGTCAAATAACTCCCAATCAGCGAAAGATTAGGGAGACCTTGCTGCATGGCAAGATAGAGGTCGGCGGTTTCAATCCCGCTCATGAGCTCTATTTTTTTTACCCCTCAAGGGTGTCTTAGGTAGAAATTTGCGCAAGTGTATAGTAACGAAAGGAACTTAGGAAGTCTCAAAAGATGAGCCAAGAATTACAGACAGATGCTTTAAGAAAAGAGAACAATGAATTACAAATCAAGTGCAGGAAACTTGAGGAGTACGTTCGACAAATTGAGTTGAAAAACCTTAGCTATCAAATTAAGCCTCACTTTATGTTTAATACATTAAATATTATTGCCCGCTTAATTTTGCTCAATCGAAATGCTGAGGCCATGGACATAACCTATGCCCTTTCAAAACTACTGCGGTTCAGTTTGGAAAAAAAAGATTTAGTGAGACTTTATGAAGAGTTACAGCATGTCAGAAATTATTTTCTGATCATTAGTTGAGCTAGCTCCCACGGAGGTACAGCTTTGTGGAGGTCATGGATTATCAGGTTTAGTAGTAAATGAAAAAATGGAAACATCCTTAAATGGACTATATGCTGCAGGGGATGTTGCGGCAGTACCTATGCAATTTTTATCGGGTGCCCTTGTATTTGGCCAGATAGCAGCAGAAAATGCGGTTGAATACATTCATAAAAATCACTTTTACTTTGAAGTAGAAGAAAACCTCTGCCAAGAGCAGGTTAATAAGGTGTTAGTGCTGCTCAGAGAATTTAGTGATAATAGGTATGCAGAAGTCTCACCCAATGATTTTGAGTACAAAGTACGGAGAAACATCAATGATTATTTAGTGTCACCTAAAAACAAATACAAACTTGAAAAAGCAATTGAATTGATGAACAAATATAGAACTGAACTTCCCGATATTGTTAAAGTTAGAGATTCTCATGAGTTGGCCAGAGCTGTGGAAATATCATTTATTATTGACTGTGCTGTTTTATCTGCACACGCATCGTTAGCTAGAAAAGAAAGTCGGTGGGGTTATAGGCACTGGCGGAGCGACTTTCCTAATACAGATCCAGACTGGGTTAAACATATAGACTTGAGTTTAGGCGCTAGGTACCCAGAAGTTCAAATAACTTACAGACCCGTAGAAAGGATGACCTAAATGAAACGCTACGGTTTAGTTGTTAAAGAGGTATGTAATGGTTGTGGTATATGTGAAGAGCTGTGCCCTATGGATTGTATTCGTTTAAATGAGGAAGGAAAACCTTTACTGGCATACAATGAGTGTTGGTATTGTGGGGTATGTGAAGTTGAGTGTCCTATAGGAGCTTTGAGAATAAATTTACCTTTTGAAGTGAGTTAAAAGGAGGTGTTAAGAGAAAACCATATTATGGATAGCTGCCTTTAGATTAATTTTTATAAAACATCAGGAGAGGGTGGAAATATTGCTTGTTGAGACCATGAAGACCGACGTTCTTATAATTGGCGGTGGAAGTGCAGGTTCGATGGCTGCCATAAGAGCAAAAGAGATAAACCCAAAACAACGCGTTACAATTTTTGAAAAATCAGATATTAAATACGGCGGTTCAATACCTAGGGGAATGGATGCTCTAAATATTTTAAAGATCCACAAAGAATGTTTATTGATGGGAGGGACTAGGGATGGCAGGTTACTTAGAGTTTTTGGATGACAATGTTCTAATTGACAAAACAAAGTGTGTTTATTGTGGTTCGTGTGTAGAAACATGTATTCTTGACAATATTAGGCTGAAAGTATCCCCTTGCCGTGAAGCGTGCCCTCTTGACTTGAACTGTCAGGGCTATGTTCAATTGTTAGCTCGCGGCGATATTAAAAAAGCAGTAGAAGTCATAAGAGAAACACTGCCTTTTCCCGAAGTCATAGGGCGTATTTGCCATCATCCTTGTGAGGATAAGTGTAAACGCAATGAGGTAGATGGGCAGTCAGTGGCCTTACGTGTGATTAAAAGGTTTTTAGCTGAACAAATATGTTTAGCAGAAGTTAAGCCAGTATCCCAAAAGCGGCTGGAAAGAGTTGCGGTAATTGGGGGAGGACCTGCTGGTTCGATGGCAGCATATATTCTTTCCCAAGAAGGATATCAAGTAGTTGTATATGAAAAAAGCAACAAACTGGGCGGTATGTTAAGCCAGTGTATCCCAGATTTTAGGCTGCCTCAAAAAATTGTGATAGAAGAATTTAGTCAACTAGACAGACTCGGTGTTCAAGTCAAGCTAAATACAACTGTAGGAAAAGATATTACCTTCGATGAAATTGTGGAAAACTTTAACGCCGTCATCATAGCGGTGGGCTGTCAAAAAAGCAAATCTATTGAATTGGCAGGTGAGGGCGCTAAAAATGTATATGGGGCAGTTGATTTTCTTAAAGCAGCCAAGGACAAAACATCATTAGAAATAGGTAAAAGTGTGATTGTAATTGGCGGAGGAAATACGGCAATTGATGCTGCTCAAACTGCCTATAGGTTAGGCGCTAAAGATATTAGATTGTTTTGCCTGGAAGCAAGAGATGAAATGCCGGCCTTTAGTTGGGAGATCAAAGATGCATTAGAGGAAGGAATAATTATAGAGAACGGGTGGGGGCCTGATCAGTTCATAGTGAAAGATGAAATCCTGGCAGGCATAGAATTTAAACGCTGTTTATCTGTTTTTGATAAAAAAGGCAATTTTTCACCGCTTTATCTAGAAGGCGAAAGACGCCTAGTCCCTGCAGATACTGTAATAATTGCTATTGGTCAAGAAGTAGACTTGGATTTTTTGAAAAATACAGGGATATCCTTTGGACAAAGTTATGAAAAAATAGACCCATTCACTTTACAGACAAATATTTCTAAAGTATTTGCCTGCGGAGATCTTGTAACAGGGCCTAAGACAGCTATTGAGGCCATAGCTCAAGGTAGAGATGCAGCAGAATCAGTCAAAAGGTTTCTTAAGGGTTTGCCTTTAAAATATGGACGTATTCAGACAAATGGCTTCGTTCAGGATTTCGAGATTAATACTGCACAGGCAGAACCTATACCCCGCATACAGCCTAAAAAACTACCTGGTAAGTATAGACGTACTTTTGATGAATTAGAGTACGGTATCACAAAAGAGCAGGCAATGATGGAAGCAAAACGGTGCGTCTCATGTGGGGAACCGTTTGGGAAGTATCGCAACTGCTGGGCATGCTTGGCCTGTGAGGTTGAATGCCCGGAAGAAGCTATTAGTGTAAAAGTACCGTTTCTGATGAGATGAGATTGCTATTGAAATAAATGAAATGGCTGATGGTCTCAAAAATGGAACCTTGGATGCAGCTATGATTACCACGGGGCTCCCACAGCTGCCATAATGGAATTAAGGGCCACCCACCCGGTAAGATTTATACCAATTGATGTTGAAGTAGCTAAGAAAGCAAATGAATTAAATAACAGTGTTTTCCCTGGTGAAATAACTCCAGGTACCTATGACGGACAGGATGAATCAATACCAACAGTATTGGTGTTATTTGCTTGGGAGGCGGTATTATTGGTTACTTTAAAATTAGGACATTATCATGGGAAAGGCTTTTGCTGATGTTGGGAGGCTTTATACTTGTAAAACCTGGCTTAGTGAGCGATAGCATAGGATTAGCTGTTTTAGCAGTAGTTTTTTCTTCACAGTATTTGCGCATTAAGAAACATGATGATCAAAGTTTTACACTTTAGGATTACTTGCACTTTCAATACAATACTAACCCCATTACAAGTTAATTATTCACACACCTGGGGTACCTGATCATCGCACCTCCATAGTGATGATAGGGAATAAGGAAGGAGTCTCTCATGTTATGCAATGAGGGACTTCGTCCTCTTCCAAAGGCCTGTCTATTACATTATCATCCAACAACCAAACAGGGACTGAGCTGTCCTAAAAAGTGCAGCTTTTTTATGGTAAACTGGAAGTATAGATGAATAAAACTAATGTATATGAAGTCTATTACGGTATATAGTGTTGAAGGGCAAGCAAGGGCTGATGAGGTGTACTTAATAATTCAGAAACAGTCTATTGAGATTATTAATACCTTTGGTGATGTATAGAAGCAGGCGACGCTCAAGCAAGATATCTCTTGTTGATTCTATTGCCCTTGGTGATGCTGTTGTTACGAATGCATCACTATTGTCATCCGATCATCATGAGTTCGATGTAATTAAGCAACAGGAAGGTATTAAGTTCGATTGGATACGCTGAGAGAATGATAGGAATTTCCGGTTACGGCGACTTTACCAAGGAGCGCCAGGAATGGTTGATAAAACCGTCATTTGTAAAAACAGTTGGAGGCGAAAAGGAAAGTGCAGAAGTACTAATCACAACAGCCATTCATAATTACGTTTGCCATAAATAATGCGGCGAATCTGTACCATATTGGCCTTTATCACAAAAAACACCAAATAGTTTCTACAATTAAATACCGGTATCCTTTAGCTTTCAATGTAATATCCTGAACAAAGGGACACCGTTCCGGCATTTCGGCTAGGCTGCTGATTTTTTCTACAATCAGATCGTAGTATTTCAATGCGGCCTGAGGCGATAGTGTATTGAGGTAGTTTACAATATCCTTTAAATCCATTTTAGCATGGGAATATATCTTATTTTTATACCTGCCCATGCACGCTGTTCCTCAACTGCTTGGCAACCTTGAGAAAATCTTCGCCTGCTGCACCGTTTGCTATTTCTTCCTCAGCTTCAGCAAGTTTTGCATATAAGTTAATCAATGCCTGTTGCCGCTCATAAGTTTCAACACTCATCACCACCATATCCCCGACGCCGTTTTTAGTAATGAAAACCGGCTCTCTTGATTTATGGCAGAACTCTGAAATATCATTGGCGTTGTTTCTTAAATCAGAAATCGGTCTGATATTCGGCATATTCAAATCCTCCTATATCAATATTTATACTTACATTATATCAGAATATTGAGAGGAAGGTCACGGACAAAAAGTAAATCTCAGATAAGCTGTTGTTGGAATTGCAGACAGGGGAATATTGGTATATATTTCAGTAGGTTTTTTAGCCTAAACTTTGAAAATACAATTTGTAGGCAAGAAAGAAAGTGCATCTAAATGGGCACACATTACAAAGTATGCAAACCTGTAGATATAGGAGAGAGGGATCCAGGTGTTGGTTTCAGAATTAATGGAAAGTATACCAGAAGTATTAACAATTCAGGACATGGTTTACAAAGATGCCAACAAGTTCTCTTCAACAAACGAGGAAGAACTGCCCGTGGTAAATGCTCAACAGGCAATAATCGGGGTAGTTACTAAGAAAAGTCTTTTAAATGCAATTGGTACGCCTGATAATATTTGCTCAAGTATTGACACTATTCTGGAAAAACCTCACTGTATAGTTCAAATGGATGAGGAAATTCATAAACTCACTTTACGTACAGAATGTAATGTATTATGGGTGGTTGATGAAAACGATATTCTTGTAGGATTGCTTAGGCAGCATAAAATAAATCAAGTGTTAGTTGAAGAGGAATTAAGTAATAAGTCTTTTAAGCAATTCAATACTATCGATCCAAAAGATGTAACCCCATTAGAAAGCAGCAGTCTTTTCACATCTATATTAGAGTCTTCCTTTGATGGGATTTGGATAGCTAATGGCAAAGGAGATACATTATACGTTAATAATTCATATGAGCGGATCACGGGCTTAAAAAGAGAAGATTTAATAGGTAAGAACATTCGCCAGCTGCTGGAGCAAAAGCTATTCAGCCAATCTACAGTCTTATTGGCAATTGAGCAGAGGGCGCCAGTATCCATCATTCATAAATATGTTACAGGAAAAAGTACTTTGACAACTGGAAACCCTGTTTTTAATAAAAATGGGGACATAGTCAGAGTGGTTTGTAATGTGCGTGATATTTCAGAATTAGTTAAATTACGTAATGAATTAGCAGAAACTGAGGTAACATTATTACTGTTGACATGGGTGGAACCAGCCTGGATATTTGCTTAATAGAGAATAAAAAGCCGGGCTATACCACTGAGAGTCAGATTGGTGGTTATCCCATAAGATTACCAATGATAGATATTCATACCATAGGTGCAGGAGGAGGAAGTATTGCTTGGATTGATGCCGGTAAAGCATTAAGAGTGGGACCAAAGAGTGCAGGAGCTGTTCCAGGCCCGGTATGTTACGGCAAGGGTGGAACAGAGCCTACGGTTACAGATGCAAATGTGGTACTAGGACGGATAAATCCTAATTACATTTTGGATGGCAGTTTTGCAATTAATACTGAGGAAGCACGCAGAGTGATAGAAAGCAACATTGCCAAGCCTTTAGGATTAACAGTTGACGAAGCAGCTGCAGGTATTATTCGAGTCGTTAATGCAAATATGGTAAGAGGAATTAGGGTGGTCTCTGTTGAGAAGGGCTATGACCCAAGAGAATTCTCCTTAGTAGCGTTTGGAGGAGCTGGCCCGGCCCACGCTGTTGAGTTGGCTCGGGAGTTAAATATGAGGGAAGTTATTATTCCGATTAATCCTGGAATTACTTCCGCCCTGGGCATGCTTACTGCTGATGTGCGCCATGATTATGTTCAGACATATGTCAAAGATACAAGTGTTATCAGCAGTGATGAGATCAATCATTTATTTAAAGAATTGGAAGTTCAAGCCGTGAGGCAGTTAACTGCAGAAGGTTTTTGTGAAACCGATATGTGTTGTCTAAGGTCATTAGATATGAGGTATTATAGGCAAGCATATGAACTATCTGTTGATTTGCCCGGAGGTAAAATAACTCAAGAGACTATAATAGGGGCTGAAAAGGCTTTTCATGAAAAACATGAAAGGTTGTATGGATATCGGCGCCAAAATGACATTGTCGAGCTAATAAATGTACGTGTTATAGCAATAGGAAAACTGCCTAAAATGGATTTTTCTAAGGCTGCTGTAAAAAAAGAGCAAGTTATTCCAAGGCCTTCAGCTTACAGAAAAGTGTTCCTTGATGACAGGTCCCATACTACTCCAATATATCAACGTTCGGGATTATTATATGGAAACTCAATTACCGGCCCTGCAATTATAGAGCAATTGGATTCGACCACTCTTGTTTTTCCAGGGCAAGAAGCTGTAATAGATCAGTTTGGAAATATTCATATTCATCTGGAGGGTGGAGTGACTTATGAATAAGAAAGTAGATGCAATAACCCTTGAAGTAATGCGTAACGCGCTTCAATCTATAGCGGAAGAAATGGGAGTTACACTAATTAGAACTGCACTATCTACTAATATTAAAGACAGAAGAGACTGTTCTACTGCTGTTTATACTGCTGACGGGGATTTAGTAGCGCAGGCTGAACATATTCCCCTTCATTTAGGGTTGATGCCTGCAGTGATCAAGAAAGTTTTGAAAGTTTTCCCTAAAGATAAACTTGCCCCTGGGGATGCTATCATGATTAATGACCCATATATAAGCGGTTCGCACCTTCCCGACATATGTATATTTTCACCGGTGTTTTATGAAAACGAACTATTAGCAATTGTAGCAAACTTGGCCCACCACGTTGATATAGGCGGTATGGCTCCCGGTGGCATGCCGGTTAATGCAACTGAAATTTTTCAGGAAGGATTACGTATTCCACCCATTAAGATCCGAAAAGCCGGGAAGTTAGATGAAGATTTAATGTTTCTAATTACGAATAATGTTAGAACTTTTTACGAATGTCGAGGCGATATTGAAGCCCAGTTAGCGGCCAACAATGTAGGTGAAAGGAGAATTAAGGAATTAGCACAAAAACATGGAGTTAGTTTTATTAAAGAATATATACAGGAAATCATGAATTACTCTGAACGAAGGATGCGTTCTAAGATTAGGGAAATGAGGGAAGGTATTTATACTTTCAAAGATTACCTTGAAATTGGTGAAACCATTTACGATGTAGTTCCAATCTGTGTATCTTTGAAAGTAAAAGATGACCAGATTGAAGTGGATTTTACAGGAACAGGTTCTCAAATACCTGGCTCTCTGAATTGCACAAGAGCTGTAACCCTGGCATGTGTATATTATGCTATAAAAGCTATGGTAGACCCTGACGTCCCTTCCAACGCGGGGGCATTTATGCCGGTTAATGTTATCACACCTGAAGGAACCATTGTTAATCCAAGATTTCCAGCTGCTGTCTCTAACGCTAATATTAACACCTCACAACGCATTGCTGATTGTATTTTAGGCGCTCTGGCCAAGGCTAAACCAGAACGGGCTATGGCTGCATGTTCTGGTACTATGAGTCTATTTACAATAGGAGGCATTGACCCACGAACGCAAAGGTACTACTCATATGTAGAGACATATGGTGGTGGAATGGGAGCAGTTAATAACATGGATGGGATGGATGGGGTACACACTAATATGACCAATACCCGAAATACGCCCACAGAAGTTATAGAGATTGCTTATCCCTTACTTGTTGAAAAATATGGGCTTATCCCAGAATCTGAAGGGCCTGGGGAATTTAGGGGTGGTTTGGGGTTAACACGAGAAGTCGTCATTGTGGACCACCAAGCACATGTGACTTTAAGTACCGAAAGATCTTACACTGAACCATGGGGGCTATTCGGGGGTAAACCAGGAAGACATTCTTTGTGCATGCTGGAAAACGACCCTGGTAATTCAGTAAAGCTGCCTGCACGAATAACTACTACCATTACCGCTGGAACAAAGATTATTTATCAGACACCTGGGGCTGGCGGCTTGGGGTTACCTTTTAAAAGAGACCCCGAGAAAGTTTTGATGGATGTATTAAACGGATTTATCACCATTGATAGGGCGCTTAAGGAATATGGAGTCGTTATTAAACAAAGTGTTATGGAAATAGATTGGGAAGCAACCAACAAACTTCGAGAGGGAAACTAAAATATTAGTGGGCACTCTAGGAGGCGGAAAAGTTGACAATTCAAGGAAGGGAGATTTCTTTCATGTATCCTGCATTAAATGGTGGACACCTTAAATTGCTCAAGGAGAGTGAGGTTAATTCAATTCACAGAGCATCAGTAGAGCTTCTCGAGGAAGTTGGAATCAAGGTGAAAAGTCAACGGGCCCGAGAAATATTTATTAGTAATGGCGCTAAACTTGATGCAGAAGAAGTTATCAAGATACCTAAATTTATGCTGGAGGAAGCCATCAATACTTCCCCATCTAAATTAATTCTCTGTGGGCGTGAAGAAAAAAATGATCTTTATCTGGAGAAAAACCGCACCCACCTAGGTACTGGGGGTACGGTGCTGTATGCTCTTGACCTGGATACAGGCGAAAAAAGAAAAACCAATACCAGTGACGTGAGGGATATTGCTCGCATGGTAGACGCTTTAGAGAATGTTTCCTTTTATGTTATCAACACTTACCCAACAGATGTACCGGATGAAGCAGCAGATATTAACCGTTTCTACTGGGCAGTCTGCAATACTTCAAAACATGTTATGGGCGGCATGTATACTATCAACGGCCTTCGCAGCGCTATTAAAATGGCTGAACATATTGCAGGAAGTCCTCAAAAACTGAAAGAACGGCCTTTTATCTCCTTTATCACATTGATGGTCAGCCCTCTGGTCATGGATTGGCTCTACACTGATTTCTTGATTGAAGTGGCTAGTAGGGGATTACCCCTGGCCATTCCATCTGAACCCCTGGCGGGGGCCACCGCCCCGGTTACTTTAGCCGGTACTATTGCTTTAAATAATGCAGAATCACTTGCAGGAATCACCTTGGCTCAGTTGGTAAACCCTGGCACGCCGGTTCTTTACGGTTCGACATCCAGCATTTTGGATATGAGATATGGTTATTATGTAGCTGGAGCCATAGAATCTGCCATGATCAATGCCGGCCTTGCCCAAATGGCTCAATTTTATCAGCTGCCGATGTACGGCACTGCAGGTATGTCCGATGCTAAGATAAATGATTCGCAGGCCGGATATGAAAGCGCCCTTACTGCTATGACTGTCGCTTTATCCGGATGCAATTACATCCATGATGCAGTGGGACTTCTGGAGATGTGCCAGGTCTTTTCTTATGAAAAAATGGTAATAGATAATGAGATTTTAGGTAATATTTTTAGAGTTATGCAGGGGGTCGAAGTAAATAATGATACTTTAGCTGTAGAAAGACTGAAGGAAATAGGACCTGGCGGGCATTTCCTTGCAGATCCTCACACAGTAAAATATGTACGCAATGAATTCTTCTTTCCAAAAGTAGCCGACAGGAGAACCCGGATAGCTTGGGAAGCAGACGGTTCTCCAGATACAGTCACTAGGGCTCACAAAATGGCAAGGCAGATTTTAGCTGAACATAAACCGGTTCAAGTAGATCTTGGGTTGAGAAATCATATAAGAAAAATGTTCCCGGAAATTAAGGGTGAAGAAGTAATCAATTATTAATGAAATCATGTAGATCATCACACCTCCATAGTGATGATATGAATAAGAGGAGTCTCTCATTTTTCATGATGGGGGACTTCCTCCTTTCCAAATATTTATTTATAAGATTGAACCTATTTACTAACAGCAGCGGTAGTGGGTTAATTTAGCGGTGGCTTTTGTAAATTTTTTTAGGAGAGATTGATAATGATTAATCAATGGCACAACGAAACAATTGGTATGAGAGTTGTTGAAGTTTTAAAACAGAATAATTTTGATGCTATTTATTTTGCTGAGAAAGAAGAGGCTGTTGAATACGTTATGGGTTATATTGATAACGGCGCAACTGTTGGTATGGGAGGATCAGTCACGCTTAACGAGTTAAAAATTATGGAAAAAGCTCAAGCCAAAGGGGCAGTCGTTCTTAATCATGATGTTCCCGGCCTATCCCATGAGGAAAAGGTGGATATTCGCTTAAATAGTGAACTATGCTAAGTATAGAAAAAATGTGATGGTTTTAATTTGAAAAATTTATTAAAAAGTCATTGCCAAAAATGATGTAGTGAATTATACTCGCTGTTTGTCCTGTGGTGTGGCTTTTGGCAAGCATCGTACATGCTGGTCTTGTTTGCCGTGTGAAGTAGAATGCCCTGAAAAGGCCCTCCATGTAAATGTTCCCTACTTAATGCGCTAGACATAACTATTATCAGCAAACAGCGAAGAGAAATCTCGCTGTTTGCTTTTTTTTGATTATTAAAACGGCAAAATTCTAACCTGTTTCACGCATCGTTATGTGGTGGTAATATAAAATATAAAATATATATGCTATAATTTAAGCGAATACTCGTAATCTTTAGTATAAAAAGGATTGGAGGGGAAGCCAATCAGCAGTCATATTCCGCAGATTACTGTAAACGAAGAACCTGGAACCCAGAAAGCATTAGACGATTTGCATAGGTTTATTATGGAAGCCTCTGATCCCTTTAGTGTAATACATGGTAACAGTCAAGCAATAAAAGAAGTTGTAAGTTATGCAAAACTTGTAGCCAAAAGAGATACTCCGGTTTTATTAAAAGGTGAAAGTGGAACTGGTAAGGAATTGTTTGCCAGGGCTATCCATAATTTCAGCCCTCGCCGGGCCGATCCCTTTATACCTGTTAACTGTGGGAATTTTCCTGAGGATTTGCTGGAAAGTGAATTATTTGGGTATGAAAGGGGGGCATTTACAGGAGCCAAACATAGTGGGAAATTGGGATTATTTGAAGTTGCTAATAAAGGCACCATCTTTTTAGATGAAATTGCCGAGTTGTCCATTCAACTGCAAGCTAAACTCCTTAGAGTGCTTCAAGAAAACAGGATTAGGCGGGTTGGGGGAATTGAAGAAAAGGTAATTAATGTAAGGATTATTTCTGCAACTAATCAAGACATTGAGAAAATGGTCTTAGAGGGTAGTTTTAGAGAAGACTTATATTACAGAATTAATGTTGTTCCGCTTCTTATTCCTCCGCTTAGGTGCAGGAGAGAGGATATCAGAATTTTAACAGATTATTTTTTGAGCAAGTACAGCATTAAGTTCAACATAGGTCCTCGAAAGCTGTCTAATGAGGCCTTTAAGAAGCTTTATAATTATGCCTGGCCAGGAAATGTTCGGGAATTACAAAATGTTATTGAACGGACATTAATCATAGCACAATCGGAAGTAGTCAGGCCGGAAGATATAGAAATTAGGGATTTTTATGCAGGTTTTAGTGATTTCGGCAGGGATTTTACTGAAAAAAATAATACTCTTAAAGAAATGTTGGAAAAGGTTGAATTGGAAATCATTGCAGAATCTTATAAAAGGCATGGCAGTTCAAGAAAAGTAGCAGAAGACTTAGGAGTTACCCATACCTCCATAAGTAAAAAATTAAAAAAAATTAAAAATAAGCAAGCCTAAAATGGAAACATTAATTTACATGTCAACTAATGTAACCAGAAGAAGCATTGCTTATTTTTATTTTATAAATGTTTTTAGTTGCACCGTCGTATAATGCTTCCCAAAAAAAGTTGGCATCATATTTGCTTTTAATTAGTTTTTGAAAGGTGATTAGCTCTGCAAATGGGAGGGCATGCGATGGAGCAGGATGCCATATGAAAAAGTTTGATGAAGACAATTGAGGCAAAAAATTTGCAGTTGTAGAGTGTTATCAAGAGATTCCCAGGGAAATTACAATATAGGCGGGTGTTTTATGTGGTTATCCTAATAAAAAATGCAGATTTTGTAATTAGAGATGCCGGCAGAATTGAAAGACACGTTGATATTCTCATTAAAGACAACAGGATAGCTCAGGTAGGAAAATGCGATTACAATTGGTGTACAGATAACGCAGCTCTGGAGATTATTGATGCTTCAGGCAAAGCTGTAATACCGGGGTTGATTAATGCCCATACTCACTTATATCAGAATTTATTGAAAGGTCGTCAGGACAATCTCCCACTGGTTGAGTGGTGCAGGGATGTGACGTTCCCACTGTGTGAACTAATAGAGAAAGAAAGGTCACAAAATAAGGATGAAAGCTTGGGATATTATTGGAGCATGATGGCTGCCATGGAAATGTTAAAAAATGGCACCACGACATGTTTAAACCTGGATATGACGCTGGATTCTGTTTTTAAAGCCTGGAGAGAAATTGGTATCCGTGGTATTGGAGCAATAACTTGCGCCGACATGTGGATATCAGACAGCTTGAAGCTGGATTTTGAAAAAATTAAAGAAAAAATCCTGGGCTTTATTGACAGGTGGTATAGGAAGCCAGATGAAGCCCCTCTTATTAGTGTAATGTTTGGACCTTCAGCCCCGTTTGTATGCTCTGAGAAGCTGCTTTCATGGATCAGAGAAGAAGCTTCCAGGAAGAAAATTGCAATCCATATTCATGTTGCTGAGACGCAATATGAGGTGCAGTTAATGATAAGGGAGCGAGGCCTTAGACCCTTGGAGTACCTGGATAAAATAGGATTTTTGGGATCTGATGTTAGCGCTGCTCACTGTATTCATTTGCACCCCAATGAACTCCATGTTATTAAAGAAAAAAATGTTATTCCAGTTTACAATCCCAAAAGCAACATGAAATTGGGCAGCGGCATAGCGCCTATTGCTAAAATGCTTTCGTTAGGAATAAATGTTGGTTTGGGTAACGATGGCAGCGCCTCTAATGATAATCTGGACTTATTTGAAGAAATGCGAGCAGCAGCTCTTTTGCAAAAGGTTGCTGCCGGAGACCCTTCTGTTATAACAGCCAGGGATGTATTTCGCATGGCTACAGAGGGCGGGGCGCTTGCTTGTGGTATAGATGCAGGGACCATCGACCAAGGCAAGCTGGCCGACATAGTATTGATTGACCTCAACAAGCCTCATCTTTTGCCGGTTACCGATATTGTCAACACCATTGTTTATTGTGCAAGGGGCAGCGATGTTAATTCTGTATTAGTCAACGGGCAGGTGCTTGTCCGCCAAGGGCAATTGGTATCTTTATCCGAGGAAGAGGTCATAAATGAAACCATGTCTGTAGTTAAGCACAAAATGGGCATCTAAGTATTCTTATCATTGTCATTAGGAGGAAACAGCATGATATTGGAGTCTGCTAAAGTTATTTGCCGTTGTGAAGAGGTTACCGACAGCAAAATAAAAGAGGCTATTTCAGCTGGAGCTGATACTCCCGATGCTATCAAGCGTGTTACTAGGGCAGGGATGGGACTTTGCCAGGGACGTACCTGTGGGCGTTTAGTGATGTCCATGCTTGCAAAGGAAGCAAACATTTCTCTGGAAAAAATACCCATGATTTCGCATCGGCCTCCTGTCAGACCTATTAAACTGGAGACTTTAGCTGTGGAGGAGATAGATAATGACGCACAAGAAGTCATATGATGTAGCCGTTATTGGCGGGGGGGTTGTTGGTTCTGCAATAACTTATCATTTGTCTAAAGCCGGTGTGAAAACTGTTTTACTAGAAAAAGGGGATATATGTTCAGGAACTTCCGGAACTAATCCAGGTTTTTGTGTGCTAATGTACCGTGAAGACCAGTTTTTGCTTAATACTGCCCTTGAACAGGCTTGTAAAATGCCTGGACTGACAGATGAGTTGGGTATTGATATTGAATATGTACAGACTGGCGGGTTGATTCCACTTACTGATCATGCACAACTGGAGGTAGTTGGCGGTATGCTTGAAACATGTAAGCAATGGGGTCTCAAAGATGTTTCTTTGGTCAGCCCAGACAGGGCGCTCCAGCAAGAACCCCATCTGGATGCATCAAAAATCATAGCAGCTGCTTATTGCCCTACAGAAGGAAGGTTAAATCCATTCAAATTAACCCTGGGATTTGCCCATAAAGCCAGAGAACTGGGAGCAGATATTTTAACACATACCCAAGTCACAGGATTTGAGGTTGTCAATGGTGAGGTCAAAGAGGTAGTGACATCATATGGCAGTGTTAAAGCTAATCTGATTATCCTGGCAGCAGGCGCATGGACCAGGGAAATTGCTAAGATGGCAGGTGTAGATATTCCTGTTAATTATGAGCGTGGTGAAGCTATGGCCAGCATACCGTATTCTCCTTTGATTCGAGGAATGGTTACTGACGGCGCTCTTTTTGTAAAGAGTGCCAATAGACCGGCAATGGTAGTAGGAGCTTGTCTGACTCAGACAGTATCAGGGAATATTATTATGGCGCAAGCGACCACGGATGTTCACAATTATGATTGTTCCAGCACCTATGAGGGGCCGGTTGCTGTTGCTCAGAAGGTACTATTTTATTTTCCTAAATTCAAAGGATTAGAAATTATTAGGATGTGGGGAGGGATAGTTGCTTACGCGCAGGATCGCAAGCCGGTATTTGGTTTGCTTTGGCGGCCCAACAACATTTTTTTAGTGGTAGGTTTTCATAGCGCTATTGGGATTTCGCCGGCGCTTGGTGAAATAGTTCGAGACTTCATCTGTAAGGGGTATTTTCCGGCTGAGCTGGTTAGTTATTCCCCTGGAAGATTTTGCAGCAATAGTATGGCATTGTTTTTAGAGAAATAATATTTTCAGCTGAATATATGGGAGGAAAAAAATGTTTAGTGTTAATCGTAACGCAATGGAAATTGTCAGAAGTATTATTGCAAAACATGAAACCTTAAATGTCGGGGTGTTAAAGTACAAAAATGGTTCCACTATAATTGATATGGGTATCAATTACCCTGGCGGCTGGATGGCAGCACAGTATTTTGCTGAAGCCACACTGGGTGGTTTGGGTAGATTAAATTACTCCATCTTTAACCTAGATGATTTGGAACTGCCACAAATAGAAATATACGCAGACAGGCCTGCTATCGCCTGCCTGAGCTGTCAGCTGTCAGGATGGGCTTTGCCTGAAGTAAGGAATGAAGCCGGAATAGTACCCTTGATATCGGGTCCGGTCCGTACAGTGGCAAGGGAAGATAGCTTTGCCAAGGAGTTTGCCTACCAGGACAGTAATCATGAAGTAGTAGTTGCGCTTCAGGATAACAGAATGCCTGAAGAAAGCTTGATCAATTATATAGCTAAAACATGCAAGGTTAATTCTCAAAACATTTACGTTTTAGTTGCGCCAACCGGCAGTATAGTGGGTTGCGTAAATGTTGTAGCAAGGACCCTAGAGACTTCATTATGGCGCCTGCATCATTTAGGTATGGATGTAAATAAAATAGCAGCAGCCTGGGGAAGAGCGCCGCTTCCTCCTATAACAAAAGATGAGTACACGGCAATGATTAGGACCAATACTTATACTTATTACGGTGGAACAGCAGGATTCATAGTGGAATGTGAGGACAATGAGATAGAAAAAATTCTACATGACATTCCCTTGTCTCCACAAACGACACAACATTATGGGGTATCTTTTGGCGAATTACTAAAAGAAGCCAATGGCAATATTTTTGAAATAAAGGATTTTGTTCATAATGTTACGAAGGTAATATTTTACAATGTTCGTACCGGTAGAACATTTCGCATAGGCAAAATTGATTTTGAAATGCTTAAAAAATGTATTTAGCTGGATTAAGATGATTTATGGTCTATAATGGGGGGTGCTTAAATGCTTTCAAAGGATTTGATGGTAAAACTGTATGAAGATATGCTGATGATTAGGGAATTTGAAGAAACTGTCGATGAATATGCAAAAAAGGGCAGAATTCCTGGCTTTTTACACCTGGCAATAGGGCAAGAGGCAGCCCAAGCAGGAGCTATGGCTGCATTAAAAGAAACTGATTACAAATTCTTGGACCACCGAAGTCATGGTATTTGCATCCTTGCCGGCACTCCAAAAGAGAAGGTTATGGCAGAGATTTTCGGTAAAAAAAATGGTATATGTCAGGGTAAAGGCGGCAGTATGCACATTGCTGATGTTTCAGTAAGAAACTTCGGTTGTAATGCAATCCAGGGTTCAACCCTGGCGGCTTGCTTAGGTACGGCTGTTGCTGCCCAATTAAGTGATACGGATGATGTTACTGCAGTATTTTTTGGAGATGGAACCGTTGGCAGGGGGGAGTTTAATGAAAGCTTAAATTTGAGCGGGATCTGGAAACTGCCTATAGTATATGTTCTGATAAACAATATGTATGCTATTTCAACTCCTGCTAGAAATGCCCATCCCCTTGAAAACCTGGCAGAAATGGGCTGTGCTTATGATATCCCCGGTCTAACAATTGATGGGAATGATGTGCTGGAGGTTTACAAGGGAGTCTCCAAGGCTGTTCACCGGGCTAGACAGGGCCAGGGACCAACCTTGGTGGAATTAAAAACTTATCGCTGGCAGGGACACTTCTCAGGGGATCCTGCATCATATCGTCCCGAAGAAGAGGTAAGAGCATGGAAGGAAAGGTGTCCTATTAAAATCCACAGGGAGAGGTTGCTGTCCCAAAAGATAATTAGTCATGAAGAAAATGAAAAAATCATTAAGCAAGTCAAGGATGAAGTTGCTAGAATGTTGGAGTTTTCAATTAAAAGCCCTGAACCTGAAGAAGAATTGGCTATAAAGCATGTATATGTCGGACGGGAGGTATCAGGAAAGTGAGAGTAATTTCTATGCGGGAAGCAATAAATGAAGCTTTGCATGAAGAAATGGCCAGAGATAATAAGGTTTTTGTTTTAGGTTTGGATGTAGGCAAAATGGGAGGTGACTTTGGTGTTACTAAAGGGCTGTGGGCAAAATATGGTCCTAAACGAGTCAGGGATACACCCCTGTCCGAGGCTGCAATCTTGGGTGTTGCCAATGGGGCTGCTTTTGCCGGATATAGGCCGGTTGCAGAAATAATGTTTGCCGATTTTTTAACCGAGTGTTTTGACCAAATTGTCAATTACACTGCCAAAGCGCACTATATGTTTGCAGGACAATTAAAAGCTCCCCTGGTTGTAAGGACTCCAACAGGCGCTGGCATGAGGGCAGCTTATCACCATTCACAAAATGTAGAATCATGGTTTTTAAATGTTCCTGGACTAACCATTGTAGCCCCGTCGACACCATATGATGCCAAAGGACTGTTGATTTCTTCCATCAGGGATGACAATCCTGTTATTTTCTTAGAACATAAAATGCTGTACAGCTTTAAAGGAGAGGTCCCCGAGCAAACTTATCAAATCCCTATTGGTAAGGCAGATATTAAAAAACAGGGTAATGATGTTACAGTTATTACAAGCATGAGAATGACTCACTTATGTTTAAATGCCGCAAAGAAATTGGCTGCTCAAGGTATCAATGTGGAAGTCATAGATATGAGAACTCTGCTTCCAATAGATAAAGAAACAATATTTGCATCTGTCGCAAAAACTGGTCGTGTTGTAACGGTATTTGAAGCGCCAAAAACCGGCGGCTATGGATCTGAAATTGGTATGATGATTGCTGAAGAAATGTTTGAGTTTTTGCAGGCTCCAATAAAAAGGGTGGCTTCTCTTGATGTGCCTGTGCCATTTGCTCCAAGTCTAGAGGATTATGTGCTGCCAAATGAAATAGATATAGAACAGGCAATTCAGAAAATTGTTAGGTTTTAAAAGGCAGGAGGTAGAAATAAATGGCTGAAATAATTACCATGCCCAAGTTTGGATTAACCATGGAGGAGGGGACACTTGCAAAATGGTTGAAAGAGGTGGGGCAGAGGGTAGAGAAAGGTGAGGCTGTGGCTGAAGTATCTACTGAAAAAATTACTAATGTTTTAGAAGCGCCCACAAATGGTATTTTAAAAGAAATTTATGTAGCCGAAGGAGAGACTGTTGCAGTTGGTACACCTCTTGGAGTTGTTGCCGGGGAAAACGAGGATTTAAGCCATGCAGAGGCCCAGGCTGTTACAGAGTCGACTATTAATAATAACAATGAAGATGTTTCTACTGGTGAACTTGCTGCAGGGGATTTAAACTATGGAAAAGGAACTGTAGGTAACCATTTAGAGCGAATTGTATCGCCTATGGCAATAAAACTGGCAAAAGAGATGGGGGTGGACCTTTCCCAGGTAAAGGGGACAGGTCCTGGTGGACGGGTTATCAAGGCAGATGTACAGGCCTATTTAAACCAAGGTCATATGGAAAATATTGACAGAATTAGACTAGATGATCATCGCAAAATAATTGCCAAAAAAATGTATGATAGTCTACAACAGACAGCACAATTTACCATTGCTTCTGAAATAGATGTTACTGAACTGGTCAACTATCATCGGGACCAGGGGAAGAAGGAAAATACCACTTATACGGACTACATCATTAAAATCCTAACAAAGATATTGCGAAGGTTTCCCGAGTTTAACTCCAGCTTGGAAGGAGAAGAGGTGCTTCTTAAAAAGGAAATCAACATTGGTATAGCTGTTGATGCCGGGGGGCGCCTTATTGTGCCGGTTATTCATAACTGTAATGACCTTGATTTATTGCAAATAGCAGCAAAACGTAAAGACCTTGTGGAAAGAGCAAAACTAAACAGCCTCAAAGTAGAAGACATTAGGGGGGGGACATTTACCATAAGTAATCTAGGCATGATGGGCGTTACTTTTTTTACTCCTATTATAAACATTCCCGAAAGCGCAATTTTAGGTGTTTGTAAGATAGTTGGCAAGTTTGAAGGTCAAGAAGATAGTGTCCCTGCAGTTAGGTATAAGATGAATTTATGCTTAACAGTGGACCACAGGATTATTGATGGCGCTATGGCTGCCAGGTTTTTACAGGAAATTGCAGGGATGATGGGAAGCCCGCAGGAGACTTTTAGAAGGAATGGTTAGGCTGATAGGTGATGATGTTATGATTTTAAAATCAAGCGACAAAAATTGTAGCTTTAATGACTGTGTAACTGCCAGGATCAATGCAATACAGGTTCAGGGTTTTGGTATTGTATTGGTTGATCGTTTTGGTATAATTACAAGAGTATGCCATAAAATGGAAAAATTGCTGCAATTTGAAGCAAAACATCTGCATGGACTTAAGTTGGAAAGTTTTGTTAGAAATTTTGAAGCCGTACGTGATGAAGGAGTATGGAAAAAAGTAGTAATAAAAGGGCAGTATGAAGATAAAAAGTGTTTCGTAATTAGTTGTACTATAATGCAAGGCGGCAAGGAATGGGGAAAAGTTTTTTTATTTGAAAGTGATGTTAATGAAGAAGACCTTGAAGGCAGACTGCAGCAGCAAGAAAATGAAATCAAGCTTATTGGTGAAAGCTATAACTTTAAACAGATTCTTAACTCGGCTCATTTGGTAGCCAAGACGGATTCAACTGTGCTTTTACGCGGTGAAAGTGGTACGGGCAAGGAGTTGATGGCAAGGTATATCCATTCTCTAAGTAAGCGCGCTAACAAGACCTTTATGGCAATTAATTGTGCGGCAATTCCTTCATCCCTGATGGAAAGTGAATTGTTTGGTTATGTAGATGGGGCTTTTACCGGAGCCAGAAAGGGCGGTAAGATAGGTTTACTTGAAGCTGCTGATCAGGGCACAATATTTTTTGATGAAATAGCCGAAATGCCGTCATACATGCAGGTTAAAGTCTTAAGATTCTTGCAGGAAGGTACTGTTAGAAGAATTGGTGATACGAAGGAAAAAAAGTTGAATGTAAGAATAATAGCAGGAACAAACAGGAACATCGAAAAAATGGTAGGAATTGGTGAATTTAGGGAGGATTTGTATTACCGGATAAACATTTTCCCAATATTTATACCACCTTTAAGAAATAGAAAAAATGATATATCAGTGTTGGCCACTTATTTTATCAACAAATTGAATAAAAAACTAAAGACACAAGTACAGTCTATTTCAAGAAAGGCACTGGAAAAGTTGGAAAAGCATTTCTGGCCGGGTAACATCAGAGAACTGGAGCATGTAATAGAGCGATCCATGATTTTATCTAAAGGTTCGGAAATCCAAGATATAGAACTAGTTATTGGCGAAATGTCCGGAAGGTCATCTAATAAATATCTTAATTTATATTTACAAAATGGATATAACTTAAAACAGATTTTAAGAATTGCTGAAAAGGATTTCTTAATTGAAGCACTGCAAAAAAACAATAGTATTAGAAAAACAGCACGCTTCTTAGGGGTGTCACATACAGCCATATTAAAAAAAATGAAAAAACTTCAATTAGATTAATGAAAAATTTTCTACAACTTAGACTAAAGCACTTTCTAAACTTAGCAGGATTGAACAGAAAAAGAGTTAGAAGCAGTGTAGATGATTTAAAGTTGAAGAAATTACCCGTGGAAGAAAAAAGTTTAAGGATAAGGGGTATGCACAATGGTAAGCGGCAAAGAAATAAGGATGAAGCGAATATTTAATAAAGGAAGAACCCTTATAAGTGCCCTTGATTACGGTGGGTTTATGGGTCCTGTAGCGGGATTAGAGAACCCGAGCAAGATAATAAGGACAGTCATTGAAGCAGGTGCTGATGCAATTTTAGTAAATCCTGGAGTTGCTAAAAGGGAATGGATTACCTTTGCCGGAAGGGTTGGTTTAATTATTAGAATTACTGGAGGCTGCACACGATTTTCTCCTGATGGGGAATATCACACAATAGTTTTAAGTGTCGAGGAGGCAGTTCGATTAGGTGCTGATGCAGTTGCTGTTATGGTTATTGTGGGTTCTAAAGAAGAACATAAGATGTTCGAGAACATGGGGAAGGTTATTCAAGAAGCTGATCATCTGGGCATCCCTGTTCTGGCAGAGCTTTTACCTTCGGATGCAAGTGGAAGGCCTAGCAAAGATATAATATCTTTATGTGCTAGAGTTGGTTACGAGCTTGGAGCAGATGTAATCAAGACCTATTACCCTGGAAATGGATTTTCCGAAATAGTTAACTCTTGCCCTATCCCAATTGTGATAGCAGGAGGGCTAAAAACAGAAGACTCTCTAAGCATTGTGAAAGAAGCTATTGAAGCGGGTGCTAAAGGAGTTGCATTTGGAAGGAACATTTTTCAAGCTGAGAATCCAGGTAAAATAGTAGCTCAAATAAAAAAAATTCTGTATGAGTAAAAATGCCACTAAGGGAGTGATGCTTATTCAAGTAGCCGTTTTGGGTGGAGCTGCACTTGATATTGTTATAAAAGTAAATGAATTTCCCCAAAATGATCAGATTGTTTTTCCTCTTGCAGGACCATACTGGATGCCTGGGGGTTCCGCAGCGAATGTAGCAGTGGGCACAGCTCGTCTGGGCTTGAAAAGCTGTTTTTTAGGAAAGATTGGTGATGATGAACAAGGAAAGCAAATCTTAGATGCTTTTATTAAAGAGGGGGTCAATATCAAAGGCCTCATTACGGTAAAAAATGGTCTTACAGCTCAATCAATAGTAGTAGTCAATAATGCTGGTGACCGGATCATCTACTCGTTGGGAGGTACTGCAATAATTGAAAAGTCTTCCGAACTTGTTGTGGAGTTGCTGCAGCAGGTTCAATTGTTGTATATCGCTGAAGCATTTGAAGATGTTGCTTTAAGAGCCATCAGTATGGCAAAAGGTCAGGCTATGGTCTTTTATGCTCCAGGCGGTATTTTCTCGCAGCACGGCATGGAGAAGCTTGGGGCTGTAATATCTCAAACTGATTATTTACTGGTAAGTCAGAATGAACTGCAGGACCTAACGGAGCAGATTGAAATGGAAGCATCGGTTAGAGCTCTTTTTGAATTGGGTGTAAAAAATATTATTGTTACTGCCGGAAAAAAGGGTAGTCTGTTGTTTTCCAGAGATGGTTCTAGAGTTGAAGTCCCTGCCTTTGAAAGTATACCAGTTGATACCACAGGTGCTGGGGATGCATTTGCTGCAGGGTTCATTTACAGCTTGCTGATGAAGTATCAACCAAGGCACGCTCTTAGTATTGGTAATGCATGTGCAGCAATGGCTATAAAAGACATGGGAGCTCGCAGTTCTATGCCAGACCTCACTAAACTTAAAAAATTTTTGCAGGAGAAACAGGTTTTTCTGAGGTGATCTTTGTGCTAAATTCGATGTTATGCGAAAAGGCCTTAGGATGTTTAACGGGTATTGCACTAGGGGATGCAATGGGTATGCCTTTAGAATTCATGACCCGAGAAGAGATACAAAATCGCTATGGTTATGTTGATAGCCTGTTGAATCCTTCTCATTCCCATATTCACAGTTCCCTTGTAATGGGTCAGATTACAGATGATACAGAACAGACACTTTATTTGGCTGCATCCATCATAAAGCATAAGGCTGTAACACCGGAGCTTTCTGCTGCGGCTCTGTTAAAATGGGCCAAAGAAAAGGATGCTTTTAACAAGAGTTATCTCGGGCCGAGTACTAAAAAGGCATTAGAAAAGTTAATGAAAGGAGAAGACCCACATAAGACTGGAGGATTCTCGAATACTGTGGGAGCAGCCATGAAAATTGCTCCGGTAGGTCTAATCAATCCCGGAGATATTGACAATGCAGTTTTGGAGACAGTAAGTGCCAGTATTCCGACCCATGGGTCCAGTACAGCAATTGCAGCGGCTGCTGCTGTTGCGGCTTCCATTTCAACGGCTGCCCTGGAACAAGCGGATATTCAACAGGTATTTGAAGCTGGTTTACAAGGCGCTATTTTGGGAGCAAAGTATGGAAATTCGTATCCTGGTGCGTCTGTTGCCAAAAGAATGGAATTAGCCAGGAAGATTGTCCAGGACAGCAGTGGTTTTGATGAAGCAGTTATTAACTTGTGCGACTATATTGGGGTGGATATGCTGTCTACTGAGTTGGTGCCCACAGCTTTTGGAATTATGATGGCTGCAAAAGGTGATCCAATGAAAAGCATCCTGGCAGCAGTAAACGCCGGCGGGGATACAGATACCCTGGCAGCAATAATAGGTGGAGTGACTGGAACTATGTCTGGCCCCAAGGTTTTCCCTAAAGAGCTTGTTGCTAAAATATTAGATGTTAACAGGCTGTATTTAAAGGAAACAGCTCTTGGCCTGGCAAACCTGGGTTGTGAAAGGTTCAAAAAAAGGTCTGCACCAAATAGTTGAAAGGGTGAAAGCGTTGAAAGCTGCGATTTATTATGGTCCTACGGATATTGTCCTTGGTAATGTTGAAGTGCCTCCAGTTGGAAAGGATAACCTCCTTGTTAAAGTAGAAGCGGCAGGAATATGTGGAACTGATCTCAAGACATATATGCGAGGCCACCACCTATTTAAACCACCATGTATATTGGGACATGAATTTTGCGGAAGAATTGTAGAAGTTGGTGCAAATGTAAAGGGTTTTAATGTAAATGACAGGATTGCAGCAGCTCCTTATGTACCATGCGGAAAGTGCTTTTATTGTATAAAAGGAGAGATGGAACTGTGTAATAGTCAAAAAACCCTCAACGGTGTGTTTGCAGAATATGTGCAGATACCTAAAGGAGTTGTAGAGAAAGGTATGATACTGGTCCCTGAGCATGTTAGCAGCCGTGATGCTGCTTTGGTTGAGCCCCTGGCCTGCTGTATTAATGCCCTTGAGGACTGCAACATTGCCTGTGGAGATGCAATATTAATTGTCGGCGGTGGTCCAATGGGTTTACTTTTGCTGCAACTATGCAAAGCATCAGGGGCAGGCAAAATTATCGTCAGCGAACCTGTTGCTAAGAGGAGAAAGGCCGCTCAAGACATGGGGGCCTTGGTAGTTAACCCTTTTGAAGAGGACCTGGACAGAGTAGTAAAAGAACAAACTGAGGGAAGGGGAGCAGATGTAGTCTTGGTCTGTTTAGCTGTGCCGGAGGTGATTGCCCAAACCTTATCCTTAAGCCGTAAGGGTGGTGTAGTGAACATTTTTGGGGGAATGCCTAAAGGTACTCTAGTTGATATTGATCTTAACATTATTCATTATGGGCAGGTAAGGCTGCTGGGGAGCTTTGGTTTTGCGCCCAAACACTTTAAATCAGCCATGACCTTAATTTCCCATGGTGTTATTAAGCTTGACAGGATTGTTAGTCATTGTTTTCCTTTTTCGGAAATTGTTCGTGTTTTTAGAGATTATGATGGGCAGGAAATGCTAAAAGTAATAATAGATATGAATTAATAAAGTTGAGGTGCAAGCATGTATTTAGGCATCGACTTTGGTACAGGAGGCTGCAAAGCAGCCTTATTGACCTGGGGACATTCCACCATTCAAGAGGCAAGAAGTGAGAAACATGAATACTATTTAAGCAGTGCAGCGTACAAGACTTATTATGGTAACACGAGCAGCGAGGTTGAGCAAGCTCCGGAGGACTGGTGGAAGGCTTTGATAAAAGCTGTTCAAATGGTAACAGCTAAAGCACAAATCAATCCTAAGGATATCAAGGGCATTGGGTTAAGCGGTCATTCACCATCTATTCTGCCCATTGGGAAACACGGCGAGCCCCTTACACGCGCAATAATATGGCAAGATGCTCGCGCAGTTCAAGAGGCACAGATGTTAAGTGAAACTGCAGAGTGGAAGCAGTCACCTACTAATTTTGATGCAAAAGTGCTTTGGTTTAAATATAAAGAACCAAAGATATATCAAAAGGCCAAAGTTTTTTTACAGCCCAAAGATTACATTGCTTTGAAGCTATGCGGAAGGATACAGATAGATTCTGCATCTGCATCTTCCTGGCTGACCTTTGACCGTAAGAGGAGGGTTTGGACCTCATTATCTCAGGGTATCGATGTGGAAAAACTACCCGAGGTTGTAGACCCATGGGAAGTCATTGGGGAATTAACTGCAGATTCTGCTGAAATCCTAGGCTTACACCCGGGCATACCAATTGTTTCGGGAAGTATTGACGCTTTTTGTGAAGCGTTGGGTGCGGGAATCATTGAAGAAGGGCAAACCTGTGAGGTGACAGGCACCTCAACCTGTTTGCTATCCTGTATGCAAGAGGATTTGGGGATGCAGCACTTTGTTTATCAACATGTAATTCCTGATAAGTATTTAAAAATATTAACCATGTCCTGTACAGGAGGAGCCTTAAAGTGGTTTGTTGATACTTTTTACCGCACCAGGGAAAAAGATGACCTAATAGTTAAATGCCTGGAGGAGCTTATACCTGGCACCAGGCCTGGTGCAGGCGGCCTGATATTCTTACCTTACTTATGTGGAGAAAGAAGTCCTATCTGGGATCCTGGCGCAAAGGGCGTTTTTTTTGGCATTTCACAGGAACACACCATGGCGGACTTTTTGCAGGCTATTCTAGAGGGCGTAGCTTTTGGTCTCAAACATAATATTAATGAACTGCAAAGAGATGGTATTGCTGTTGGCAGTATTCATGCTGTGGGAGGAGCCTCTGCCAATGCGCATTGGCTGCAGGTTAAAGCTGATGTTGCTGATAGGCCTTTTTATAAACTGGCTGTGAATGAAGGAGCATTGATGGGCAATATAATGCTGGCATCTTTTGCCACAGGTTATTGTCAATCCTTTAAAAGAATTGTTGAGGAAATTTTAATTACAGATGAAGAGTATTATCCCCGCAAGGAGTATAGGGAAATGTACCAGCAATATTTTGGTGTTTTTAAAGAATTATACCCTAGATTAAAAGATTTGTTTACGGTTAACCAGAATATAAGAAAATTTTAAAGTTGGAAACTTATGATAACGTGAAAAGAAAAGTTTCCGTTAAATGGAGTCATTTCCCCGTACCACTATTCATAAACAGTATCTAGTATATGGCATGTATTTTGCTTATTAATACTAAAGGAATAGAGCTTAAGGCAAGCATTAGGGTTCTAAAACTGGTAATAGGAGGTGTTTGCCAGGTTTATGGTTTGTAGGTCGGTTTTTATAATATTTTAAGGTCCAACTTCCAGAATGGAGAAATGTCTCCAATAATGAAAACTAAAACGAGGAGGATTAAAATGAGTGATGATTTGAAACCAGTTGTTGGTAGTTCACCGGTTCATGTAAAAAAGGTACATCCTGCAGTAATAGCTGTCTGGGCTGCTTTTATTGCCATTACAGGATTACTGCCAGTGATTCCTGTCATTGGGACCGGGGCAACTTTTAGTTTGGCTGATGCCGCTGTAGTATTGGCAGGAGTAATGTTTGGACCAGTTTTTGGTACTTTATCCGCGGCGATTGGAAGTTTTATAGGGCAATTAATAGCGCCGCATTCTGCTGTATTTGGAGTACTATCTTTTATTCCATCTACCTTGGTTGCATTTACAGCCGGCTTATTAATGTTAAGAAAATGGAATTATGTAATGGGCATTTTTATCCTTGCAATTATTGTATGGCTGTTGTTTCCATTAGGGAGAGAGGCCTGGTTCCAGATAACTCATTGGATTATTACTTTAATCATTGTTTATCCGGCAGGCAGGTGGGGAATGAGCTTTATCAAATCCGGAGATATCAAAAAAATGTATATTGGAGTATTCTTGATTTCTTTTGTTGGTTGTATGGCAGCTCATGCTCTTGGCTGCATTATGGCTATTCCAATGTTTCAGCTGCCTAGAGAAGTATGGTTGGCTGTTATGCCCATAGTAATTCCTCAGCGGATTGTATTTGCCATCTTGGCTGGGGTTATAGGAGTTCCCTTATTGATAGGACTGCCGAAAATAGGTATAACTGTTGGTCCTAAACTTCTAGAGGAAGAATCAGGGCAGGTATAGCTGTCATAGTCAATTTGCCATTCTAGCGCTGTACCACTGTGCAGCGCTAGGATTTTTACTTATAAAAAGAGGTGTTTGACGTGAGTATGGTTCAATATTATCCAGGCAAAACCTTTATTCACTGTCTTGATCCCAGGGTAAAGGTTGTTTCTTTGTTTATACTAACCATTGTTATCTTTTTGATAACAAATTTTATAGTAATTTCTCTAATATTTTTAGGCACATTGATTTTTTGGCTAAAAGCAAGGCTGCCAATAAGCATCTTGTATTTTTATATGAAGATTTTAGCTGTTTTGTTGGTGATTTTAATAGCCATGCAGGCGCTTTTTTATCCAGGCAGCACAATTATATTCAGTCCTATTATCCCAGAAGTCATTCCCCTGCTAGGTGGATTGGGAAAAATTTCTAAAGAAGGTTTAATTTTTGGGCTTATAATATCATTTAGACTTGTAACTTTAATTTGTTTAATGCCCTTAATAACCTTTACTACCTCAATAGAGAAAATGGCTTTAGGATTAATAAAAATGGGGCTGCCTTATACCGTAGCCTATACTGCCACAACCGCTTTAAACATGATACCTATTCTCCAGACCGAGCTGGGAATAATTATTGATGCTCAAAGATTAAGAGCTTTTCAGACATTTGAAAAGGGTACCTTTTCACAAAAGGTTAAGGCGTATCCTACCTTGGTCATTCCTCTTATCATGGGGTCCATGAGAAGGGCTCAGTCCATGGGAGTAGCCATGGATTCCAAGGCTTTTGGTGCAAGTAAAACCAGGACTTTTTTGGAGGATATTACCATGCAGAAGAAGGATTGGGCTTTCATGATTTTGGTTGTGCTATTTTGTATTACCGGTGTCTATGTGAATTTTTCCGGCTTTTTAGGTATCTTTAATTAAGTGAGGTGGCATAATGAACTCTTTCGAAGATGCCCATATATATTTTGAAAGCGTATCTTACAAGTATCCTAATGCCAGTATTAATGCTATTAATAATATCAATGTTAGCATTAAAAAAGGGCAGTTTGTTGTATTAATGGGAGCTAATGGCGCTGGAAAAACAACCTTTTGCCAGCTTCTAAACGGCATTATCCCCCATTCCGTGGGGGGAATGCTTATGGGCACCGTAAAGGTGGCGGGTTTGGATACCAAGCATCACAAGATTGCTGAACTATCTCAAAAGGTAGGGTTAGTGCTGCAGGATCCTGAATCTCAGCTTTTTACCGGTTCAGTGAAAAGTGAAGTAGCCTTTGGTTCCGAAAATCTGGGTATACCAGTAAATGAGTTAAGAGACAGGTTGGAATGGGCTTTAAAAGTAGTCAGATTGGAACAGTTTATTGACAGGTCTCCTTCAGCCCTTTCCGGAGGGCAGAAGCAAAGGCTGGCTATTGCTTCTGTGATTGCCATGCGCCCAGAAATTCTGGTTTTGGATGAGCCTACATCTCAGTTGGACCCTATAGGGAGTTATGAGGTTTTTACTGTTGTTAAGGAGTTAAATCAAAAATACGGCATGACTATTGTCATGGCTACTCATCATAGTGAAGAAATAGCAGAGTTCAGCGACAGGATCTTGGTATTTGACGAGGGGGTACTGGTTGGTGATGGAAGCCCTAAAGAAATATTTACCCAAAAAGAACTTTTGCTGAAAACATGGATACGCGAGCCACAGGTTTCAGCTCTGGCCAATTATTTGAAACAGAGGGGAATTGATATGCCTGAATTTCCCATTACAGTGGAAGAAATGGAAAAGTATATTTTGGAGTTATTTCAATACGGATAGCGCTTGGGGGGTATATTTAAATGCAGGAACCTGTAATTAAAATTGAAAATGTTGACTATTATTATCATGGAAATGTTAAAGCCTTGGAAAACGTCAATATTAATATTTATAGAAATGAAATCGTAGGCATTATCGGACAAAATGGGGCAGGAAAAACCACTTTGTTAAAAAATTTGTTAGGGCTGCTTAAACCCACAAGAGGCCGGGTACTCATCGATGGGATAGACACTAGAAAACTGAGCGTTGCAGAATTGGCTGTAAGGGAAGGATTTGTTTTGCAGAATCCTGACAGGCAGCTGTTTGCAGATACAGTTGATAAAGAGGTTGCTTTTGGCCCGCAAAACCTGGGCTTGCCTGAGGAGGAAATAAATATTAGGGCAAGAGAGGCCATGGAGGCTGTAGGCATAGAAAAGTTTTCTACTGTTTATCCACTGTCCTTGAGTAAAGGCGACAGGGCAAAAGTGGTGATAGCTTCGGTTTTAGCCATGAAGCCTAACATCATTATTTTAGATGAACCTACAACCGGCCAAGATTATCTTGGCTGCATGCAGATCATGCAGATTGCACGTAAGCTGCATGAGCAGGGACATACAATCCTTATAGTAACTCATAATATGTCCTTGGTTGCTGAGTATACCGACAGGACAATAGTTCTTTGCAAGGGAAAGGTGCTTCTTGACGGCGCCACAAGGTATGTATTTACCCAGACTGAAGTTTTAAAAGAAACCTATATTATTCCCCCACAAGTAACCCAACTTGCTCAGAGACTGAGGAACAAGTTGGATATTTCACCGAAAGCGTTAACAGTAGAAGAATTAGGGGACGAGATTATCGCGAAATTGAACAGCCGCAGGAAAAAGAAGCTGGTGGCGCAATAAATCATTCTATGGTATCTATAAGTTGGCAAAAAGTATCAGATAACCTATTGTTACTAGGATATTCTACAAGGGACATGGCTTATTCAGCTAATTCAGCAGGGTTCAAGGCGATCAGCATAGATTATTTCGGTGACCTTGACCAAAAGCGCATGATAAAAAATATTTCGCTGGTTAGAGACCTGGACAGGGATTTTTCCGCAGAAAATCTTGTTTTAGCTGCCATGGATGTTCCTGCCGGTTTTTTAATATATGGAGCTAATCTAGAGAATTATCCTCAACTTATCGATTTGCTCTCCACAAAACACACAATTTTGGGAAATTCTTCACAAGCATTAAAGAAGGCCAGGAGTATTGCCTCTTTAACACAAGTCCTTGGGAAAACTGATTTTTCTATTCCAAAAAGTTTATTTGCAGCGCCACAAGAAGAGCCTGCCGGCAGGTGGCTGATAAAACCCAGCCTAAGTGGCGGTGGAATAGGTATTAGACAGTATAAAAAAAATGAAACAGTAAAAAAAGGAGAGTATTTGCAGCAGTTTGTTGAAGGCAAGACACTTTCTGCGGTTTTTTTGGCTGATGGCGCTAAGTGTTTACTTTTAGGAATCACTGAGCAAATTGTAGGCGCCAGGGAGTATGGCGCAGATGGATATAAATGGGCAGGTAATATTTTCCCTTGGAACCCAATGGATGAGCAGTTCTACAAAAGAATATGGGAAAAAATCTATTGTTTAATAAAAATCCTTAGTAAAAATTGCGGGCTAAAAGGGCTTAATTGCATTGATTTTATTTTAAATGATACTGGTATCCATCTATTAGAAGTTAACCCGCGCTTTTCCGGTTCGGTTGAACTGCTGGAACGTTATTTTGGTTTAAGCCTGCTGCCCTGGCACATTACTGCTTGCATGGATGGAATTTTACCTGATGAACTTGACATTAATCTCAACAAGGAAAAAACCATCATTAAAGCAGTGCTTTATGCTGAAGAGGATATAGTTATCACAGACAGCGATGTTTTTGACAGGCTGCTGGCTCATGATATCCCTCATAAATGTGATCGCATAGATAGAGGTTCTCCCATGTGTACTATTATTAGAGAAGGAAAAACCAGGGAAGAATGCCTGGAGATAATATGGTCTGCTGTTGAGCAGATTAAAGGTTGTGTTTACAGTTATGGTTCTTAGGAAGGAGAAGCAACATCATAATGTGGTATGTCCATTTTGCAGCCTGCTTTGTGATGACTTAACTGTGATTACAAGGGGAAATGCCATTGTAGAAGTTAATGGGGCATGCAACACGGGTTTGAGTAGGTTTATTAACGCACATAAGAATAGAGCTCGTTGCATGGTGCACGGTGCAGCTAGTGAATATTCCAGGGCTGTACAAGCAGCTGCCGAAATTCTATCAGGCTGCAGGCATCCCTTGATCTTTGGCTTAAGCAGCGCAGTTTGTGAGGCCCAGAAGGAGGCAGTTCTTCTGGCACAATTAATTAAAGCAAGTATTGATGTAGCTTCGCCTGCTAACTTGACGCCTTCAGTCATGGCTGTACAGCTGGCGGGTTTTCCTACATGTACTCTGGGAGAGGTGAAAAACCGGGCGGACGTTGTTGTATTTTGGGGATGCGGTTCTGGAGCTTCTTGCCAGCAGTTCTTTTCGAGATTCTCCATAAACGCTAAAGGGGAGTTTATAACCAGGGGTGAAAAGGACAGATTTATAATCAGCGTGGATACAGCGCCTGCAGCGGCTGCCAAATATGCAAACTTGATTCTACGGGTAGATGCCGGCCAAGACTATGAGGTGCTGGGAGTGCTGCGCGGGTTAATCAAAGGTAAAAAGATCTTGCAGCAAAAGGTTGGAGGAATTTGTCTGGAGAAATTAAAGGAATTGGCAAAGAGATTAAAGCAGTGCAGATACGGTGTGTTTGTTTATGGCACTGGCCTAGCAAGTACAAGAAGGGCATATATGAATGTGGCGGCAGCAGTTTCGCTGGTAAGAGACCTTAACAGTTTTACCAGGTTTAGTATTGTTCCTGTATATGGGGATGATTATGCAAATGTATCCGGCGTTCAACAAATTTTTGCTTCTGTTAGCGGATACCCCTTAGCAGTAAATTTTTCGAGGGAGTATCCACGGTATAATCCTGGGGAATTCTCAGCAGCAGAATTAATCAGTAATGAAGATGTTGATGGCATCTTAATGGTGGGCGCTGAACCGGAAGATAATTTGCCTGGACCAGTTCTAAAAGGCTTAAAGAATATTCCTCTAATTTTGATTAACTCACATCATAGCCCACTTATGAAGTATGCCGATGTTGTGATACCTACAACAGTTAATGGGGTTGGTGCATCAGGGACTTACTTTAGGGTGGACGGTGTGCCTTTATATGCCGACAAGTTGCTGGATGATGTAGGTTATATCAGCGATTTTGAAGCTTTGAAGCTGCTTTCGGAAAGGCTGTGTGCTAATGTTAAAAGTGATTAACGGTTATGTCTATGACCCAGTCCAGGGACTAAATGGTCAAAAGAAGGACCTTTGGATTGACAATGGGACCATAATTGAAGCCCCTGAGGAAAAGAGTCAAGGCTGCCAGGTAATAGATGCGGCTGACATGATTGTTATGCCTGGGGGAGTGGATATTCATAGTCATATTGCGGGACCAAAAATATACTCTGCCCGGCTTCTAAGGCCTGAGGAATATCGGAGATACTATGACCTTAAGAAGAGAACCTTGCAGGAAAGTACGGCAGTTGCTGTGCCAACTATTTCTTTGACCGGCTTTTTATACACTAAGATGGGCTATACTACGGTGATGGAAGCAGCTGTCCCACCTATCATGGCCCGTCATGCACACATGGATCTAAATGACATTCCGGTGATAGATAAGGGTTGCTTTATCCTCATGGGAAATAATCGTTATATTTTTGATTTAATCAGCAGAAAACAAAAGGGTCAATTGAAGGATTTTGTTGCCTGGCTCCTGCACAATACCGGAGGGTATGCTATTAAAATAGTTGATCCAGGGGGAGTGGACTCTTGGAAAGGACAGAAGGTTATATGCAGTCTTGATGACTTGTTGGAGGGTTTTAATATAAGTCCGAGACATATTTTAGCATCTCTCGCTGAGGCAAGTGATGAACTTGGGCTTCCCCACGGCATTCATGTGCACTGCAATAACCTAGGTATGCCGGGCAATATTCTAACCACTGAAGAGACAATAACTGCAGTTTCCGGCAGGCGGCTTCACCTTGCACATGTTCAATTTCACTGTTATGGAGGGACATCCGTTGATAATTGGAATTCTGCAGCCTACCGGCTGATAGAGCTTCTTGAGAAGAATAGCAATGTGACTGTGGATGTTGGTCAAATTATGTTTGGTGAAACTACGGCGCTGTCGGCTGATGGGCGGCTTCAATATGAATTGCATCGGGCTTCTGGCTGTAAATGGATGAACAAGGACATTGAAATGGAAACAGGATCAGGTTTGCTTCCACTGAGTTACAGTGAAAAAAACTGGATAAATGTAATGCAATGGGCTGCAGGTTTGGAATTGCTTTTGTCGGCAACTAACCCATGGCAGCTATTCTTAACAACTGACCATCCAAATGGATGTTCTTTCGTCAACTACCCATTGATTATACAACTGCTGATGGACAAGGGGTTTCGCAGGCAAGTTATGCAAAAGCTTAATAAAAAGGGCCTTAAGAGGACTGCCTTGCTGGATATTGACAGGGAATATTCGCTAAATGATATAGTTGTTATTACCAGGTCCGGTCCCGCTAAAGCTTTGGGCCTAAAAAGGAAGGGACATCTGCAAGTTGGCGCTGATGCAGATATTGCCATATATCGCAAAGCAAATGGTAGAGTTGATTTTTCTAAAGCTTATTATGTTATTAAATCAGGAAAAATGGTTGTAAAAGAAGGCGAAATTATCGACAGGTTTCCTGGAGTTACTTATATGGTTAAACCGAGATATGATGAGAACATTACTGAAGTGATAAGAGCTTATTATAAAAAATACAGTACAATTTCTGCTGCTAATTATGCTGTGCAGGACAATTATTACAAGGCCAAAGAGGTGATTCCATGCACGTAAAGGGAGTATATATAGACAATACCTTTGCTGAAGGATTTACCATGTACGGAACAAGAATATTGATAACAGCCGTCACTGAAAAGTGGGCCTATGAAAGCGCTTTGGCTGTTACTGGATTTGCCTCATCTGTGATCGGCTGCGGGTGTGAGGCTGGAATTGAAGGCAAGGCTGTGAGTACTCCAGATGGGAGGCCGGGATATAACATATTGCTGTTTGCAATGAACATGGAGGATCTGCAAAAACATTTAATTCAAAGAATTGGGCAGTGTATTATGACAGTGCCGTCTACAGCCTGCTACAACAATCTTGAGGGGCAAGCCACAGTGGCTGTAGGCAATAAAATCCGGTACTTCGGGGATGGATACCAGTCCAGCAAATTGATAGGCAGCAGGAGACTGTGGCGTGTACCTGTAATGGATGGCGAATTTATTCTAGCGTTAGTTTACTACGGCCTTTGTAAAAAATAGGCTTAAACCCAGTAAAAATGGGCGTTTCCGGAATCATGTCCTGTATACACTAAAAATCATTTAACCAGCATATCATACAATTCTTGCA
>JBFLYC010000024.1:0-54624 GCA_040756735.1 Bacillota bacterium
GTCAGATACAAGGATACATGGTATGGTTTATGCCTGCAATGGATTTTGCAATACTATGGAATTTCCAATTGCAACATTATGGATTTTTAACTTGCAACTTTCGGTATTTTTATCTTACAACAAATACTCTGTATTTGTATAAGAATTTTAACTGGCGTTGAACAGTGTGTAGGTATATAATGTGCGGGGACAAAATTTCCTTCAATAATATCTAAATATTAGGACACTTTCGTCTTCAATAAGGTGTTTAGGTGGTTGGAAAGGGCACGGCGCCACCCGTACCCTTTTTTATGATATATTAATATCATTATTAATAACCCAAAACCAACAACAATCATTGTATTAGACATCGAGATGCCTTTCAAGTGTGCCAGTGAGGATTTTGAAAAAATCTATCAAGAACAATATAAAGGCAAAATATCGTATAGGTTTTGAGTACAATTAGCTTTTTATGATTTTTTATTCCAGCAAGAATTATGCGTATCACGCTCCTGTTTTGGTATGCAATATTATTCACTCAAACAAAACTGGAGGTGTTAGAATTGGGAGAACTACCAATTAAACGAGAAGATGCAGTTGCTTTTTTCAGATACCAGGTGATATCTGAAATGCTAGATGCAAAGCCTGGATTTATTGAAGCCACTGCTAAAAAACTTGCTAAACAGCAGTTTCATGATGCCTACAACAAACGTATAGTTACCTTCTCAGAAAGAACAATTTTTACGTATTACTCAAATTACATAAAGTATGGGTTTGATGGTCTAAAACCCAAGGTTAGATGTGATAAGGGCACTCACCCTGGAATTGATGAAAAAGTAATTACTGATATCCTTGAATTAAAAAAGGAACTACCTACAAGATCTGCAGCAAAAATTATTACAATGCTTACCCTAGCAGGTAAATTAAAAGAAAACTCTCTGCATGTAAGAACAGTAAATAGGATCCTTAGCCAATATGGGTATCCCAGAGACAGTCTGACTAAAGACAAAAGGCTATACATAAAACATGAAAGAGATAGGATATGTGCCATGTGGCAATCAAACGTTATGAATGCTTTTTATATGCCACAAGAAATGGTGGACAAGCAAAAGCAAAAAGCTGTTAAGCAAGCAGCTAAACTTCTGATTTCTCTAGCCTAGTAGACTATCTTTAGCATAAAAATCAAGCTGTCCTTACCCTTTCAGCATGTCCTCTCTATCATAAACACCAAAATAAAATAATAATAGACAATTATTTATGATAAATTATGCAATTACGACGAATTATGACAAAATTAGACAATTTTCTAGAAGGAATTTAAATATTAAATATTGAATAAATATGCTTTAGTTTTGCTTTAGTTTTGCTTTAGTTTCAGGATAATGATTTTAAAAAATTTAAAAATTAATACAGTATAGCCGAAAAAGGCAAAACTATCGAAAGATAGTGACTGCAAAGCTATGGGTCTAAAGCTGTTAAGGTTTTTTTAATCTAGGCAGCCATGATCGCCAAGCTGCCAGCCATAAATGTATGTAAACATGTATAAACGGGTTGGCCCTTTGCTGACCCGATTTTTTATGTGTTAAGAAGCGTATCAATTCCAAGACCAAATTTCAAGGAAATGACAGTAAAAGTATTCATGAAAAAGATTATGGAAATTAAGGTAAGCTCAGTTGAAAAACTTAATAACAGGAGGAATATCATAAATGCCAAAAATTGAAGTATACCTTACAGAAGAAGAAAAAAAGCTTTTATACTATACATTTCAAGAGAAACATGCCAATCCTAAACCTGAAAAACGACATTTTTTGCAATATTTAAAAAGGATATTCCGCCTTAAATAGTACTTAATTGTAATAAAAATAAAATAGAAAAAAAGGGGAAAAATATATGCTTGTTCCATTTTATTCAATGAATGTAAGTGTTTATCCAGCTTATCAACCCATCTATTCCTTGACTGATATGCAAATTATTGGCTATGAAGCACTTATTAGATCTCAGGAAGGCCTCTCTCCAGGAGAATTGTTTTTTAAAGCTAAAAACGAAGGTAAAATGGTGGATTTTGATATCGAATGTTTAAGTAATTCAATCTCAAATATAGCGAAAATTAGTGGCATTATTTTTTTAAATATTAGACCTACTACTTTAATGTGGCTATTACAAAATTATGAGAGTTGGTTTAAACAAAACATTCCCAAAGATAAGGTAGTTTTAGAGATAACTGAAGTAGAGGAAATTTTGGATATGGAGTATTTTCTTCGAGTTCTTAAAAAATTGCGAAAATCTGGCTACAAGTATTCAATAGACGATATAGCTACCGGCTATAATAGGCTTCATTTGGTTATACACTCTGCGCCGGATTACATAAAATTAGACGACCCAATTATTAGAGATTGCCATAAGTCTACAATTAAACGTTCTGTAATTAAACACTTTGTTGAAATAAGTAAGGATATTGGAAGTATATTAATTGCTGAAAACATTGAAACCAGGAGAGAGCTTCAAACAATTCAAGATTTAAAAGTGCAATATGCACAAGGATTTTACTTAGGTAAGCCTACCACCGATATAGAATGATAATTCATCTGGAAACACATTTAAAATACTTTACAAGGCTCTTTAATGCCTTGTATTGTTTGGCCAAAACATTAACATATTTATAATGTATAGCTTGGATTGTATTAAATGCTATATATTATATTTATGGCGCTAAGTTCTTTAGCAATTACTACTCTTTGAGGATCTCTCTTTGCTCTTATAATCTACAAACCTTATTTTGCCGACTTCACCGGTATTTTTAACATGGGTTCCTCCATCCGCTTGAAGGTCAAGGCCTTTTATCTCCACAGTCCTTATACTGGTTATAGATTCCGGTAAAAGGTTAATCTTTGTTCTAATCAAATCAGGTATTTTAAAGGCTTCCTCCCGGCTTAATATCCGTGTAATTATCTCCCTTTGATTTTCAACTTCCTTATTGACCTAGTTTCTATTTCCCTGGTAAGGGCATTCTTCACGTACTGCGGGCAATTCCCAATCGCCTGGCGCTTTGCGATAAATTGCCTTTTTCTTCATTAATGATGATTTCAATGGCGATTTCTCTGCCACCTTAAAATTGTCATCAGATTCAATTAGCCAGCATGATTTGGTGGTAATCGAAGGCAGGGCAAAAAACCTGCCTGCCTTTTTGAGAGGTGATGTCTGGCACAAAGGAGCTGCCCTTATAGGAACCCCACGATATACAGAGTTTCTTAAGGTGAAACCTTTACCATGTATTAACTACCCTCTGGGATGCCATCGCCATATCGAGTATGAGTTTCCTTCAGGAGAAAAACCTGAAGGCAACGGACCCGAATACGAGACTATTGGGATGATGGGCTCCAACCTGTTGATTGATGATTTGCCGGCAATCTGCCTGGCCAATGATATGTGTAATAGAGCAGGAATAGATACGGTATCCACAGGCGCTTTTATTGGATTCCTGATGAAATGTTATCAAGCTGGCTGGTTATCCCTTAAAGATACGGGAGGATTGGAACTAAAATGGGGAGACGGTAAGGTTTTGGTAGAGTTGACAAAGCAAATAAATCAATCTGGAAGGCTTGGGAAGCTTCTTTAAAAAAGGAATCCGCGGGGCTGCTGAACAGAATTGGCAGAATCTAAAGTTGGTTATATTAAGCCTTGGCCTTGTACCCGAGGTAGTTTACACCGTTTTTCTCCCATTACCCATTGAAAATGTTATAAGCATCAGATACAATATTATCCAGGGGGGGGGGGATGTCCCAATGACAAATGAGGAGTTCCAAAAGATAGTACTAAAAAAGCTTACTAATTTAGAAGAAAAACAGACTGGTTTAGAAGAAAAGTTTAGTAATTTAGAAGAAAAGTTTAGTAATTTAGAAGAAAAGTTTAGTAATTTAGAAGAAAAGTTTAGTAATTTAGAAAAAAGACAGCAAAACCTCGAAGAAGGTCAGAAGATTTTTGCAAAAAAACTTGATCTTGTGTATGAGCAAACCGGTTTTTTGACTGAGTTCAGGACAGAGACCAATAGGAAGCTGGACAGTATAATAGAGGATAACAAATCCATTTATGAAATCCTTGGAGAGCACGAAGTGGCAATAAGAACCTTGCGTAGGAGACCAGTGTGATACTCTCCAGGTTTCATTAAATTGAGATGGTTGATTAACCGTTTTTCTGTTTTTTTTACATATCAAAGCATTAACCATACTACTTATCAATGATGTTCCGCTATATGCCTGTGAAGAATCCTATAATCAGATCATTGAAGATTTAAATTTTGTGGGTCCATTTCCTTGATCACAAGAGCCTGTTTTTCTCCAGTTTTTTGAGAATTTCGGAAACCGATCCCTTGGTAATGCCAAGTACTTGTGCCAGTCCTCCCACATGAATGCCCGGATGATCGTCAATTGCCGAGATCATATGGATTTCCGAAGAAGATGGCCGCCGACCCTGAATTTGCCTCTAAAGTTGAAAATAATATTAAATTTATATCATAGGGTGAAGCATGGTTAAAGAGTATGGTGGCAGCGAGCGGCAAAAAGTTGATTGCGTCAGGATGTTATGTTGACGAAAACGGAAATGTGAATAGTTGGAGCATGTCTACATTTACCATGGGAAAACCTGGAGAAGATGAAAAAAAGGAGCTTCTTGAGGGAATGGCTTTCCTGCTGGGTGGCTGTGACTGCCTTAAGGCAGGGAAAGTAAGGTGATATTTCAAAAGTGTCAAGGGGTGGCAAAATGCTGAGAATCAGTAAAAGCTCCAGTATTTTCAGCCGCAGGTACCCCCTTTAGATTTGGCATCTACCGTATACTTTTGCAGCATCCTGCAGTATACCTTGAATAAACTTGAACTATCCCCAAGCACGCTTTCAAGAGAAGATATTTTTTCATTAATGGCATGGACCGATAAGATTTCAAGGGAGCTAACCTTATCAGTTATCCATTGATCCTGCTCCATGAGTTTAAGCGCTACCCATCTGGGATTGGCCCCCAGATCTTGCGCAAGCCCTTCCAACAGGGGAGTCCACTGGATTATAGCCTCTTCAACCTCCTGCGGATATGTTGCCTGAATGTCCGATACGACGCCATTTTGCAGTGCATCAGCCAACACGGCCTTGACCTTATTGATGTCACCCTGATTAACTGCACTTATTCCTATAACCGGACACCCCAGTTTTTTCTTCAGCAGCTTCAAATCTATAGTTATTCCCTTTTTATCAGCCAGGTCCTGCATATTGACTGCCAGAAGGACGGGTACCTTCATATCTAATAATTGGGTAGTAAGATAAAGATTGCGCTCTAAATTCGTGGCATCTACAATATTTAACACTAAATCTGTTTCACCATTTAAAATAAAGTCACGTGCAATTCTCTCATCCTCAGAATGGGCAGAAAGGGAGTATACCCCAGGAAGGTCCACTAAAGTTATATTTTTACCTTCAATGGATAATGAGCCTTCTTTTTTTTCGACAGTAACCCCCGGCCAATTGCCGATACGCTGCTTACTTCCGGTTAATCCGTTAAAAAGGGTTGTTTTGCCGGAGTTAGGATTTCCTGCTACGGCCACTATTGGTGTTTTAGCCATTATTTTTCCTCCTTATCTGCAAAATATCTGCTTCTTGTTTACGAAGCGAGAGATTAAATCCCCTAACCTCAATTTCAACGGGATCACCTAAAGGAGCGATTTTTATAAGCTTAATTGATGCTTCCTTTGTTATGCCCATGGAAAGGAGCTTGCTGCGGTATGCCAAATCTTTTCCCTCAAAAGCAACTATTTCAGCCTCCTCACCTGGACGAAGGTCTTTAACTTTTATGTTCATTTTTAACCCTCCTTCAAAGTTTTTATATGGCATAAACCTTAATATTTTTAGCCATTTCCCAACCTAACATCAATCGGGATCCATTTATTTTTAAAACATAAGGACAACCTTGGCTGCCATTTAAAACTTTCAACTCTGTTCCAGGTACAACACCTAAGGACAAAATCTTACTGCGATATTCCTCACTACCGGTTAATCCACGAACTCTTGCATATTCCCCTGACTTTAAATCGGATAAGTACAAGGACCTGTGGCTTTCTGGCCTTGAATAACAACATGCATCCATTTTCAACTTAAGAATACTGGACTTCATTTTCTCATCTCCCTCCCATGTGTAGTTAAAACTAAATTTTACTTTCTTATTTAGCCAATCAAGCAGTGGTCGCACAGCCATCCTTTTTTAAACTCTTTAAAAGTTCCTTTAGGGAGGCAGCATAACAACCCCCTGGCCTATAATCAATTGATAATCATTCTCAGCGCTCACGTAAAAAAAATTTTCCCCTTCACATGCACATCCTATGCCTACTGCTTCTGCTTAAGCCTTTTTCACCTCCCCCTTAATTAATAATGATTCTCAATCAGTGCTTTAAAAAAATGCCCATCCTTTAGGCCAAAGATTGCAACACTTAATTTTCCGGTGTTGGCTTTCATTACATGGCATGTTGTCGATTTTATCATTGGTGCACCTCTACAAAGATAGAAGCTGCTTCATCTTTTCTAAGGCACAAATTGTATCCTCTAACCATTATCTCCAGAGGATCTCCAAGGGGGGCTACCCTTAGCACAGCTACTTCGCTTCCTGTTGTTATTCCCATATCCAGTAGACGACGCTTGACAGTACCCCTGGCCGCAATCCTGATTATTTTGCCTTTATCTCCGGGCTTTAGCTCACTTAAATTCTTTGTATTTAATGACCTCAACGGCCTTTCTTCATTTTCTCTAGTTTCTTCATTTTCCGCCGTTGGATATATTTCCTTCACGCCTGCGTTCGCTATGTATTCTGCCATTTTCTCCATGGTTTTAGAACTCACCACATGTTCCATAAGGCAGGCGTCTTTTTCTGCAGTCTCATAATCAATCTCCAGCACTTCAACAAGGAATTTTCTCAACAACCGGTGGCGTTTTCTTACATTTAATGCATGCTCCTTGCCGATTCGGGTGAGCTCAATGGGACCATAACTTTCCTGGTTAACCAGACCCATTTTCCTCAACTTGTTGATTGTTTGGGAAACAGTTGATTTGGCAATATTTAATCTATCAGCAACATCAGTTACCTTGATTTCACTCTCTTTTTCTCCTAACTCGAGCATTACCTCCAGGTAGTCTTCCAAAGCTGATGTCAACACAATCGTACCGGTCAACAGTTTCACCTCTTTACGCACATAAAAGTTTGATTAAACTAACTTTTATAATAAAAATACACTGGCCTTGCCCTTTTGTCAAGTCAATTTTTCCACTTTCATTTATCTTAACCCAAAACTGTATTGACAATTCCTAATTAAGCATGTTATCAGCCAAATTTTTGAATAACACGAAAGCAGGCGGCATCATTCTTGATACCGCCTGCGCACATAATCCTATCCGCAAATATTTAGATATCAATACTTGCCGTATTTTAAGCCTGCATTAATCATGGCCTGCAGGTTTTCAGGTTCAGCATCGTCGAGGACAGCGCCATTTGAGAGGATAAACCCTCCATCCTGGGCTACATTTTCCATCAAAAACTTCACATACTCTTCTACCTGCTGCGGTGTTCCAGCCTTGAGCATTGATCCGGAAACGTTGCCTCCGAAACATGCCCTGCCTCCCAGGGCCTTTTTAACATTAACCATATCAGTTGTATCAAACATCCAGATTGTCTTTCCTTCAGGAATTTCCGGGTCAGCCAAGAATTCCAGCCTTTGATTGTAGCTTCCCTCAACAAACAAATAGGGAACCACTCCTTCATTAATCAAGCCCAGGATAACAGCTTTAAGAGTAGGCCAGTAAAACTTGGCAAAGTCATTATTGGACAGGAAACCATCTGCTCCCTTATGCAGCGGTATGAAGATTATTGGGTTGCGGTTAGCTGTAGCTGCCCTTACTGCCATTTCAATATTGATGGGCACAAGTCTTTCCATTGCCTCTATGAGTTTCTTAGGACGGCGGAACATATCAAGCATTATAGGACGTGTACCCCTTAAGGTATCTCCCAGACTGTCAAAGGGGGCCTTGGTAAAACCACCCATAATTGAAGGAACTCCATGTGTTGCAGTATTTTTCCCATCAATTGCGGAAACAGCCCCTATCCATTCAAGGGCAGCTTGCCCTGCTTCCATGAGTTTCTTAAAGGATTCCTGTACCTGAGGTAAACCAATTGGGACCATAGATGCACCTACAAAGGGAAGCTCTATGATATCCGTCCAGGGAGATAGCATTTGCCATGGCGCGAATGCTCCAAAGGTACGCGGTAAATAATAACGCATCCAGTAAGCTGACGGATCATTAATTAACAAATCATACTCTGTATCAAGCATGTACTCATCTTCAAGACACTGGTAGGGAGTATCAGGAGCTGTCCCATGCCCTGGCCATTGATAAAGCTTGTAATCAAGTATCTCAAAAACCTTACCCGGGCCCATAAGGAAACAGCTTACCAGGGTATCTCCCTTGAAATCTGCATGAAACTTTTTGAATGCTGTACCTAGTTTTTCATAATCATACATCATGTCCTGGGCAATAAAACCTGCATGAGTTGCTGGAAAAATACCAACCACCAGGTGGATGGGGACTCTCAAAGGCTTTTTCAGCTCAATTGCGTCTTTAATCATTTGAACTCGCTGTTTGTAATTCTGTTCTGCTTCTGGAGTAGCAAATTCAATGTTTGGATTCATTAAAATCCTGAAACGTTCCTCATACTTCTCCTGGGGTGAAAGCTTATCCCAGTTTTCAGTCAATTTCATCATTAATTACCCCCCATCCACTTTTTCGCCAGGGAAACAGCTTCTACCGCATCCTGTCCCCAGCCGTCCGCACCAGTATATACTTTAATCTGGTCATTAATGGGAGCTCCGCCTATCATGATTTTAACCTTGTCCCTTAGTCCCGCATCTTCAATGGCTTTCACTGTACCCTTCATTTTATCAAAGGCTAAAGTAAGCAGTGCGCTTAGACCAACTATTTGAGGTTGATGCTCTTTTATCGCCTCTACAAATTTAGCTGCCGGTACGTCAACTCCAAGGTCATAAACTTTAAAGCCATTTATATCTAACATAAAAGACACAATATTTTTCCCGATATCATGAATGTCACCCTGAACTGTACCCATAACAACTTTCCCTATATATTTGCTTTCATCATCCTCGCTTGCTTCATCTGCCATTTTAGCTTTTGTCAAACCTGATATCTGCTTCAACATCTCACCTGTCAAGATTAACTCTGGCATAAAATACTCGCCTTGTTCATAGCGCTGCCCGATAATCTCCACTGCTTTACGACAGTAGTCAAGAATTACTATTGGGTCAACATTTTGCGCCAACAAATCCTCAACCAGCTTAACAGCCTCTTCCTCACGCATTGCAACAATGGCGTCTACCAATCTGTCTAACATAACATCCTCCCTCTAATAAAGTTTTGTACTTAAAATAATTATGTCCTTTAATTATGTCCTTTTCTTTGCCAGACTATGACTACCCTCCTTTTCACATTATTTTCTGAACAGTTAAAACATTTACTGTTAATATTATATAGTTATATATAGAAGTTGTCAAACACGAAATCATATACAAAATCCACATGAATAGACATTCCGTAAATCTATTTGTATGACAATGGAGTCTTTACAGCAACCAGCTGCTGGCAGAGGCGTACTCCTTCTATTGCATCATTACACCACAGGTCTGTACCTACTGAATTGGCAACCTGCTTGTCTATTTGCCCACCACCAATAATAACTGGAATATTTTTTCTTATATTTGATGTTTCCTTCAATAAGGCAATGGTTTTCTTCATTTTATTATGGGAAACAGTTAATAATCCGGAAAGCCCGACAATATCAGGTTGAAGCTGTTGAACACTTTCTACAAACCTGGCAGGCGGCACATCCACTCCCAGATCATACACTGTAAAACCATGGCAAGTAAGAAGAATATTTAAAATATTTTTCCCAAGGTCATGGATATCCTCTTGAACAGTGCCCAGCAATACACTACCCTTAGAATCCTTGGAAGCCTGGCTTTTAAGTAAAGGTTGAACAATCGTCATGACCTGTCGAAATATCTCCCCTGCCATAATTAACGCTGCAATATAATATTGTCCCTGCTCATAACGTTCCCCAACAAGGCGCATTCCCTGTTGGCAATCATCAATGATGTATAGTGGGTCATCTCCAGCTTCAATTCGCTTTAGTACTAATTCACGCACAGCTTCTTCCTTTAAATCCCTGACACTTATTATTAATTGTTCTCTTTCCGTTATACATTTCATAAACCAATTATCCCTCCGAAAGATGAACCTTAGATTGTTTCCTGGATTCCTACTGTTGTGTTAAATCGCAGCTTATCTCCCCCGCAAATAAACCATCCCCAGCTCACTGGTTTTTCATCAAAGTCATAAAAAATGTGTTCAATACGAAAAGCTGGAAAACCTTCATCTGCCATAAGCACCTGTGATTCTTCAGCAGTAATCACAGTAGCCTCAATGCTAAGTTCTCCTTTTTTGAACTCTGAGGAACCGGAGCAGTCGAAAAGTCCGCGCAGCGATGTCACTTCCATTTCAGATTCTACTATGGGGCGGGTTGGATCATAAATTATATATTCCTTGTGGTAGAAAAAGGGGTTCTTATCTTTTAGTAAAAGACGCCGAATAAAAATTAATGGTTCATTGAGCCGGACATCCAATTTTTGAACCGTACGTTTCGTAGCTGCAACAATACGTGCTTCAAGAATTTTCACTGTGGTATTTTTGTCAGTAAAAAAATCCTGCAAATCCTTTAAATGAAAAGCAGCTGCTCCGAGCTTGATAGATCTTACAAAAGTCCCTCTACCTTGAATTGTGCTTGCAACTTTCTGGTCAATAAGTATATTGATAGCCCTTCTAACTGTCATTGGGCTGACCTGATACTGACTGCAAAGCTGGGATTCTGAAGGCAGCTGATCCCCAGGGCGAAAAATACCAGAAGCAATCTGGTGCTTAATGATATTGACCAATTGCATATATGCCGGTTCATAAGAATCACGGTCAATACCTATAACTGAGTTAGAATTTAACCATCTTTTTTCCTGTTCCATTTCCATTAGATACTCCTCACGGCTGTTAAATAACTTCTTAGCTTATATATATAACATAATAATAACAAATTATACTGGATAAATAAATAAAAAACCTGCCATACAAAAACAGACCACTTTCGTGGACAGTTTTTTTGCAGCACATGTCTAACCTTTTAGCCTTTCCTTAACCTCTTTGACTCTTTCATTTTTATCCAGATTGGCAAGCCTTTCATACTCCTTTTCAAAACCTTGAAGGTCCAGCAAATCTGCTTCCACAAAGTCAATAAATTTACTCCATAAATCACTTAACTTTTCCTTATTCAAGGAGTAGAAAGTCCAATAACCTTCCCTGGTTTCTTCAACTAATTCAACTTCCTTCAAAATCCGCAAATGCTGGGAAACCCGGGGCTGCAGCATGCCTAAGACTTCGCTTAATTCACAGACACACATGCTTCTTGCTGATAATAGTTTCATTATTCTAAGTCGCGTTGGCTCTCCTAAAGCCTTAAACCCTTTAAAAATTGCTTTATCCATTTAAACCACCCCTGCACCGGTTTTATATTCAATAGTTTATCACATTATCCTGCAAAACTGCCGTAGATCATTCCCGATATGGTAGCCATCAAAACTACGAGGGCAATATAAACTAAAGTCTTCTTGGTGCCCATTATGCTCCTGATCACCAGCATATTGGGCAGGCTAAGGGCCGGACCTGCCAACAATAAGGCCAAAGCAGGGCCTTTGCCCATGCCGGAACCTAATAGCCCTTGGAGAATAGGAACCTCAGTCAGCGTGGCAAAATACATTAAAGCCCCAATGAGTGATGCTGCAAGGTTAGCTCCCAGAGAATTTCCTCCTACGAAGCTTGATATCCACTGAGAGGGAATAATGCCTGCATCAGTGCCAGGTCTTCCCATAAGAAAACCGGCTGCCAAAACGCCCACCAGCAGCAGCGGCAGAATCTTCTGGGCAAAGTCCCAGGAAGAATCTACCCACTGTCTCAGTTCATCCTTTTGAAACCATTTTGCCAACATCAAGGCTAATAAACCCAGGAGCAGGATGGTTACAGGCCAATGTATCTGATACACCGCATGCCAAATGCCTTCAGGAGATGCCGGTTTTGCCCACGCAGCAAAGATAAGTATTAAAACCAGGGTGGCAAAATAACTAAGGTTTTGCAAACCAGTCCTGTTTTCTTGAAGTTGCGACCCATCTTCAAAATCAGCATTTTCTCTGGCCCCATCTTCTTTGCCGAAAACAAGGGACATAATAAGCCCGATTACCACTGCAAAAATTACCGCTCCAACTGCTCTAGCTACGCCAAACTCGAATCCAAGCACCCGGGCAGTCAAAATTATTGCAAGAACATTGATTGCCGGAGCAGAATAAAGAAATGCCACTGCCGGCCCTATGCCGGCGCCCCTCAGATAAAGTCCTGCAAAGAGCGGAAGTACTGTGCAGGAGCATACCGCCAGTATTGTTCCTGAAACAGAAGCTACTGAATAAGAAACCCACTTTTTAGCCCTGGCGCCAAAATATTTTAGAACGGCATTTTGAGATATGAATATTGCTATGGCCCCTGCTATAAAAAAGGCGGGTATGAGACAGAACAAAACATGCTCTCTGGTATATTCGCCCAGCATTTTAAAAGATTCTAAAATAGCGCCTTCAACTTTGGAATTGTTGAAGGGAATAAAATACAATGCCAAGAAAGTTCCAACATAAATTAAGAGTTTTTGCAGTTCCCTCATGACTATCTCTCCCATATATAAATTACCATATTTTTATCTGCTTATTAATGCAGCGAAATTTAGCAATTAGCCAAGCCATGGGAGCGGAGCCATGGGAACGGTTCGAGCGTCACCTTGGCGCAGCGAAGATCCGAAGGGAAGACGATGGAACCGTCCCCATGGCGTAGAACCGTCCCCATGGCGCAGCGATGCCCATGGCTCAGCGATGCTATAAGTGCATTAACACCCTGCTGTTAGGGTGTTAATAAATGAGCACTATTTTGCCAATGCTGTGGCAATTATTTGAGAAACCTCACTTTTTGATGGGAGTTTTCCCGACATTTTTACTTCTCCGTCAATAACCAGGCCTGGTGTCAGCATAACCCCGCTTTTTACAATTTCTTTAATATCAGTTACTTTTGTAATGGTGGCATCCGCACCCATTTCCTGTACCACCTCTTTAACAATTGCCTCCAACTTATTACAATTGGCACATCCCGGTCCTAAAACCCTAATTTCCATTAAAATCACCCTGACTTTAGTTTTTTATAATCAAATAAGCATATTCTTATATAGTTATTATACATCTTTTAAAGAGTAATTTCAAGATTAGTTTCATCTCTTTAGTTTAAAATCTAAGCACATACAGCAGTATTGGACATCCATTAAGATTATTTTATTAGGATATTTTATTGCATTTCCCAGGTCTAGATGTTAAAACTATACTTAGACACCAAAAACTAGCTTCTTACAAAGGAGAATGTTATGCGTTATAGAATTATTCTCGCCTCCATTTCCCGTTTGCTCCTGATTGTTGGAATATCCATGATTATACCTCTTCTATGGTCTCTCTGGTACAGTGATGGCAGTTGGCCCGCCTTTACCCTGTCCATGGCAGTGGTCATTCCAGCGGGCTTGATCTTGTATTACTTTTTCCCTTTAGAACCTCAACGCCTTAGATATATAGACGGTTACTTTATTGTAACATTTTCCTGGATTATTGTAGTAATTTTAGGTACATTACCTTTCATTTTTTCCCATACCATGAATTTTACAGATGCTTTTTTTGAAACCATGTCAGGCTTTACTACTACCGGAGCAAGCATTTTAACAGATATTGAATCATTGCCTGAAGGAATACTAATGTGGCGTGCACTAACCCAGTGGCTTGGAGGTATGGGAATAATTGTGCTTTTCGTTGCTTTAGCTTCCCAGTTTGGTCCCGGCGCCAATAGAATCTTCGGAGCTGAAGCCCCTGGTCCCACCGTGGAAAAATTTACACCCAGGATCAGCGAGACTGCAAAGTATTTATGGAAATTCTACATGATTTTTTCCGCTATTCAGATAGTTTTACTGTTCACTGCCGGCATGACTTTCTATGATTCCATGGCGCACACTTTCACAACCATAGCCACAGGAGGCTTTTCAACTAAAAATGCCAGCATAGGTCATTATTTGGACAATCATTTTATCCAATTGATAATTACTTTTTTTATGTTACTTGGAGGAACAAACTTTGCTTTGTTTTATTTGGCCTGGCACGGAAAAAATGTAAAGGTTTTTTGGTACAGTGAGGAATTTAGGCTTTACATAAAAATAATGGGTGCAGCCACACTCCTTGTGCTGGCCAGTTTATATATGGCAAGACCCGACAACCATGGCATTTTACCAATCACTGCACTTTTTCAGGTAGTATCAATTCTAACGACTACAGGTTATGCCACTGTGGACTATGACCTCTGGCCTGCCCTGGCAAGAAACGTCATGTTTGTCCTACTATTTATTGGAGGAAGCTTGGGTTCCACTGCAGGAGGTATAAAAATTGGTAGAATTCTTATCCTCTTAAAATACACCTTTAACGAAGTAATCAGGTTCCTTCATCCCAGGTTGGTACGTGAAACCAAGGTCAACCAGTCATGTATAAGTGAACGGGTTGTAGCCAATACATTTGTTTTCTTCTTCGTTTATCTAACCATAGTTGCTCTTGGGACACTAGTCATGTCAGGCTTTAATATGGACCTGGAAAGTTCCTTATCTTCGGTGTTGGCCTGTATAGGAGTAATTGGACCAGGCCTTGGCGCTGTTGGCCCTGCTATGAATTATGCTGATATTCCCATGCTGGGAAAGTATTTTTTGAGTATTTTAATGTTAATAGGCCGCTTAGAAATATTTACAGTCTTAGTTCTTTTTTATCCTAGATTCTGGGACTAGCGGGCATTAATTGGATCCTAGGATAATAACAATTAGCTGCTACCCTGGGAACCTGGTTTATGATGTCTTTTTGTAAACAATAAACTACATCTCTTTCCATTCCCAGCATTTTAAGGTTTAAGCCGTGGGGACTTCTCAAAAGTATACCTTCTAAGTCTTTCTGCAGATAATCATAAAACTCCACTGCTTTAAAACATTCATCATTAAAAACAGCATTTACATGTTGTTTTTTTATCAGCTTTAAAATATAACCAGCAAGCAAATAGTCTTCAAGGGAAAAAGTCCCCTTTGTACCTGCACATGCTATAAGAATATCAGGAGAATCATTTAGACTGCTGGCAACAGCCCGGGCATTTAAAAATGCTGCAATTAGGATGGAAGATGCGCCACTACAGCTGTTTATCAAGGCTGTACCGTTAGTTGTGGTAAAGACCAGGATTTTTCCTGCGATATTACCAGCCTTATACTCCCTGGGGGAATTACCTAAATCATATCCAGATATTTTCTCTCTTTTTCTTTCCCCGCCTAAAACAACCGCGCTGCCATACAAAGATCTAAGCTTTAACCCTGCTTGAGGTGTAGGCGCCACAATGATTTCCCTGCAGCCGTTATTTAAAGCTGTAACCATGGTGCTGGTTGCTCTTAATACATCAATAACAATGACTGCTTTCTTTTTTAAGTTTTTCTTTAATGATATATCCTCTTTTCTAATCACAATTTCAACATTCATATATTTACCCCTTTGTAACTCCATAAAAAATTAATACAACGCCTAACACAATTATAACCATTTTTGACGTGGGAATTTTACCAGCCATACCAAATAAACCTAATGCCATGACACTCATTAAAATCACCGGACCGACAAAAGCTAAAACCGCATTTATTTTTAACGCGCTGTCAACCCTGTTAAACTTTAACATTAGCATGGCTGCGCTAAACTCAATAAGACAAGAGACTATTCTAATCAACGCCATGCCGGCTACAGTTTTCTCAGTGACAAAAAACAATTTATTCCCTCCAATGCTTATTGCTTCTAGTAAATATATGTGCAATTATTACCGGTTAGACATTCCGGAGCACGTTTTAGCCATGTTAAATTTTCTTCATTTATTATCAAATTGCTAATACTACAGCGAAATTTAGCAATTAGCAAAGCCATGGGGACGGTTCGAGCGTGACCGTAGCGCAGCGAAGGTTAGAAAGGAAGACGATGGAACCGTCCCCATGGCGCGTCCCTATGGCGTATGAATGTAACGAAACGAGTAACCTTTCGCTGTAGTACTAAATACTTGTCTTGAAAGTTAGAAATAACCAGCGGTTATCAAGTATATGAAAATTTACCCGAGGAAAAGCTAAGTCTAGTCTAAAAACGGAGGAATTTCTTAATATGCAGAAAAAGACAATACTTCCCTTTGCTATTTTATGCATGGTTCCCTTCATCATGGTGCTGGGAAACTCCATGTTAATACCTTTGCTGCCAACCATGAAAGCCAGGATGAACCTTACCTTGTTTGAAGTAGGTTTAATCATTACCGCCTTTTCCATCCCCGCCGGAATTGTAATTCCCTTTGCAGGCTATCTCTCAGACCAGTTTGGCAGGAAAATAATCATTGCGCCTGCATTAGTCTTATATGGTGCAGGGGGGTTAATTGCCGGAGCAGCTGCCCTTCTTATGACTCAACCATATATGGGAATTATGGTTGGCAGGGTTGTCCAGGGTATTGGTGCTGGCGGTACATACCAGCTGGCCATGGCCTTAACCGGCGACATTTTTCAAAGTAATGAAAGGGCCAAAGCCCTGGGGCTTTTAGAAGCTGCTAACGGCCTGGGTAAGGTCATTAGCCCAATTTCAGGAGCTGCCTTAGGGTTGATTATCTGGTTTACCCCCTTTTTTGCTTATGGGCTCTTGGCAATACCAATTGCCCTGGCAGTATGGTTTCTGGTCAAAGAACCACATATGGAGCAGAAGAACAATAACCATGGATCGGAGTATTTCAAAAAGCTCAAGTCTATTTTCAAAGAAAAAGGTGTAGCTTTACTCTCATCCTTTTTAGCAGGATCAGTGGTCCTCTTCATCCTTTTTGGGACCCTTAGCTATCTTTCAGACTTGCTTGAACAGCAGTACAATATCAGGGGTTTTGCGACAGGACTGCTCATAGCCATTCCTGTAGCATCCATGGCTGTGACTTCATATATTTCCGGCATTATCCTGCAAAAGAAAATTGGCAATATCTTAAAATATACCATCCTTGGGGGCTTAATAATTATTTCTGCCTCAATGGGCTTAATAGCCTTTGTAACTAATATTTACTTTTTATTTGGCGCATTGATAGCTATGGGGATTGGCACAGGGGCTGTGCTTCCGGCGACAAATACCTTAATTACAAGCGCTGCTGCAGCATCAGAACGCGGCGTAATTACCTGCCTCTATGGCTCCACCAGATTTTTTGGTGTAGCCATGGGTCCTCCTGCTTTTGGATTTGTTACTGAGATAGGAAAACTGCCCCTTTTTATAGCAGCATCAGGCCTGGCCATTGCTGCAACTGCAGCCGCTTTTCTGTTAATTAAGGCTAAAGTCCTCTTGCCACCCAAACTATTACAGGAAAGTTAGCCCAAAATAGCCTCATTTGCATAATATCAGTAAAAATTCCAATTAATTAGTATTATAACTATGGTTTAAATGTAAATACTATAAGTACTGGCAGGTTATCAAACCTGGTAATCTGCCTTTTAAATATAGAAACCGTCATGCTGTAAGAAGCATGGCGGTTTCTATTCTAATCAAAGTTGAGGAGATTCATACGTTGGGGACATTCCTCCAGGCCAAGAGTTTATAACCTTGTTTGGTGTGTCCCCTTTTCTTTATTTGCTAGTAAGCGACAAAGAAGGTGACAGAGAACCGTCCCCTTGACACCTTGTGTCCCCTTTTCTTTATTTGCTAGTAAGCGACAAAGAAGGTGACAGAGAACCGTCCCCTTGACACCCCCTTGACACCTAGACAGTAAGCGACAAAGAAGGTGACAGAGAACCGTCCCCTTGACACCCCCTTGACACCTCTTAGAATGACTGGTGTTCTGTCCTGGCAATAATCTCATCCTGGAGAGCCTTGCTCAGATCACAGAAATAGTCGCTGTAACCTGCCACACGCACTATTAAGTCCCGGTACTTATCCGGCTCTGCCTGGGCTGCCATTAACGTTTCTTTATCAATCACATTAAACTGGATATGATGACCGTCCAGCTTAAAGTAAGACCTTACTAAATGGGCCAGGTTATTGATACCCTCTTCTCCCTCCAAGATTTTCGGCGTAAACTTTTGATTAAGAAGAGTTCCTCCAGTAAGCACCTGATCAATTTTGCTGGCAGACTTAATTACCGCAGTAGGACCTTTCCTGTCAGCCCCCTGCACTGGCGACATCCCTTCTGATAAAGGTTCCCAGTTTCTTCTCCCATCTGGAGTAGCTCCAATGACAGAACCGAAATATACATGGCAGGTAGTCGGCAGCAGGTTAATTCTGTAAACTCCACCCTTGGTATTTGGCCTGCCGTTTACTTCCTGATAAAAGGCATTATAAATCAGTTTTAAAAATTCATCGGCATAATCATCGTCATTGCCGTATTTAGGTGTTTTGTTCAGCAAGAGCTGGCGCACCTTTTCAGAACCCACAAAGTTTTTCTCTAAGGCCTCAAGCAAGTCATCCATTGTTAAAGTTTTCTGCTCAAAAACATGATAGCTGATAGCAGCCATGCTGTCTGTCCAGCTGCCGATGCCGACACCTTGAATATAATTGGTGTTATATCTTGCACCCCCGTCATTATAGTCCTTGCCCTTTTTGATACAATCATCTATTAAAATCGAAAGGAACGGTACAGGCAGGTATTGGGCATAAAGCCTTTCAATTATATTGTTGCCCCGCATTTTGATGTCGATGAAATACTTGAGCTGCTTCTTGTAAGCCTCAAATAACTCTTCGAAGCTTTTAAACTCCCGCGGATCCCCTGTGCGCAGGCCAATTATCTTACCAGTGCGGGGGTCAAGGCCGTTATTTAAGGTGATTTCCAAAACCTTCACAAGATTAAAGTAACCGGTAAGTATATAGGCTTCTTTACCGAATGCTCCTGTCTCCACACAACCGCTGGCGCCGCCATTGCGAGCATCCTCAACGGTCTTGCCCTGGTTCAAAAGCTCTTTGACAATCATGTCAGCATTGAAAATTGAAGGCTGCCCCCAACCCTTCCTGATAATCCTGCATGCTCTTTTTAAAAAGGCATCAGGATTTTTCTTGCTGAGCTGTATGTTGGAACTTGGCTGCAGCAGTCTCATCTCGTCAATAACATCTAAAATAATGTAGGTTAAATCATTGACTCCATCGCTGCCGTCCGGCTTTAAGCCGCCGTTATTGATATTGGCAAAGTCCGTGTAAGTACCGCTTTCTGCAGCTGTTACACCCACCTTGGGCGGGGCAGGGTGATTATTAAATTTTATCCAAAAGCACTGCAAAAGCTCCCTGGCATCTTCGGCAGTCAAGGTGCCCTCTTCCAAACCTTTTTTATAGAAGGGATACATATGCTGGTCAAGTCTGCCGGGGCAGAAAGCGTCCCACGGGTTAAGCTCAATAATCACTCCCAGGTGCACAAACCAGTAGGACTGAAGAGCCTCCCACAAATCCCTGGGTGCATGGGCAGGAACATGAGCACATACATCAGCAATTTTTTGCAGTTCGGATTTTCTCTTGCAGTCGCTTTCCTGCTTTGCCATCTCAGCAGCCTTTTGACTGTGCCTGTTGGCAAAAGTAATGATAGCTTCCGCACAAATCTTCATGGCCTGAAGCTCTTGCTGCTTATTGTAAGCCTGGGGGTCATGCAAGTAATCTATATTTGCCAGGCTCTTTTCAATATCCTCAATAAAATCCACAAAACCTCTCCGGTAAATTTTATCGTCTAAGACTGTGTGCCCAGGAGCTCTTTGCTCCATAAACTCGGTAAAGATGCCTGCCTCATAGGCATCTTTCCATTCCTCAGTCATGTGGGTAAAAATGAGCTCACGCATGGTTCTACCCTTCCAATAAGGCTCTATTTCCTTGCTGTACACAGCCTTGGCCTCTTCGCTGACTTTAAAGGGAATTTTTTCACGGGTATCAAGAATTTCCAAGTCCTGCTGGGTATGGCAGCACACCTCAGGATATGTATAAGTAGCCTTGGGAGCCGGACCCCTTTCCCCAACAATTAATTCTCCATCATTTATCACAATTTCTTTGTGTTCAAGGATATACTTAAAGGACAGAGCACGCTTTACAGGAAGAGAAGTTGTCTTATCTTCCTGGTAAAACCTAGTAAGCAATTCTGCCCTTTCAGTGGATATATAGGGAACTGCATCCAGACTCTGTTGACGCAGTTTGGTTACTCGCTCGTTCATGGTCGTCAACCTCCAATCCTTACTTTGAGGCCATACTCTTCAAGTTTCTGAGCCGCTGCCTCAATTATTATACTGCCAGATTTTGAGATATCTTGCAACGGGTAATCTTTATTTAGTCTATAATATTTATCAGCGCCCATATGATGGTAGAGAAGAACATTAACTTGGGAGATTCCTTTTAAAGAAGCTGTATACTCTCCTATCTTTGCTATATTATCCGGGTCATCAGTAATTCCCGGTATCAAGGGAAAGCGGATATTAATTGCCTCATGACACAATGACAATTCTTTTAAGTTCCTGAGGATAAGCTTATTGGAAACTCCGGTATATTTTATGTGCAGGTCTTCATCCATAATTTTTAAGTCATATAAAAATAAGTCTGTATACCTGCTGATCTCCATAAGGGTCTCTGTTCGGGCATATCCTGAAGTATCTACAGCCGTATGAATGTATTTGCCCCTACATGACATCAGGAGACTTTTTAAAAAGTCCGGCTGCATCAGGGGTTCTCCTCCGGAAAAGGTTACCCCTCCCCCTGATTGATCATAAAAAATAACATCCTTTTCAACTTCTTTCATTACTTCCGAAACAGTTACAAACCTGCCTACCAGCTCTCTGGCTCCGCTGTGGCAAACAACGGCACACTTTCCGCAGGCTGTGCATTTTTGGGCATCATATTGCAGTTTAGCCCCCGAGCAAGCAATGGCCCCATTAGGACATTCCTGAAGGCAGTCCCCGCATCCTATACACTTGCTGTCCCAGAACATCAACTCAGGTTCCTTAACCTGGCTTTCCGGATTGTGGCACCACCAGCAGGTGAGAGGGCACCCCTTTAGAAAAACTGTAGTACGAATTCCTGGACCGTCATGTACTGAATACTTCATAATGTTAAAAATTATTCCTGTGGTCAAAATATCACCTCAAAATTTCCACTTCAATCTGAAATATATAATTATCTGATAATACAAAAATGCAGAATACACAGAGCCAGAATAGTTCTGCTTCTGACTTCTGCTTTTAGAATTCTGTTTTCTCAATAAACTAATGTCCAAGGTAGGCCTTAACGATACTCTCGTCTTTGCTTAGCTCGGCAGCATCACCTTCCATGACTATTCTGCCGGTTTCCAAAACATAACCCCTGTGTGCCAGCTTTAAAGCCACTTTAGCATTTTGCTCAACCAATAAAATGGTTGTCCCTTCTTCATTAATCTTTTTAATGATATTCATGATACCCTGAACAATAAGGGGCGCCAACCCCATGGATGGTTCATCCAGCAGCATTATCTTGGGCTTAACCATAAGGGCGCGGCCTATTGCCAGCATCTGCTGCTCACCCCCTGATAAAAACCCGCCCATCTGTTTTTGGCGGTCCTTAAGCACAGGAAATAGCTCAAATACATGCTCTATCCTTTTTTTCCTTTCAACATCATCCTTTAAAGTAAAAGAACCTAATTCCAGGTTTTCCAGCACGGTTAGCTCCTTAAAAATCTTGCGTCCTTCCGGCACATGGATGACACCCATTTCCACAATTGCATGAGGCTCATCATGGGTAATGTTTTTTCCAAGAAATTCAACACTGCCTGCACAGGCCGGCACCAGACTGGAAATGGTCTTTAAAGTGGTGCTCTTGCCGGCGCCATTTGAACCTAACAAGGTAACAATTTCACCCTTGTGTACTTCCATATTAATACCCTTTAAAGCATAAATCTGCCCATAACGAGTTTCCAGATTTTTTAGGGAAAGCACTGTTTGGCTCATACTGCTTCTTCCTCCTCTTTCCCCAGGTACGCTTCAATAACCCTTGGATTATTCTGAACTTCTTGAACGGTACCTTCAGCTATTTTTACTCCATAATCCAGCACAAAGATCTTTTCGGATATTTTCATGACTAACCCCATATCATGTTCTATTAAAAAGACTGTGATCTTCCTTTCATCCCTGATGCGCTTGATTAGTTCTATTAACCTTTCTTTTTCATCATAGTTTAACCCTGCGGCAGGTTCGTCCAAAAGCAGCAGTTTCGGTTGAGTAGCCAGGGCCCTGGCCCACTCTACTCTTCTCTGGTCCCCGTAAGGCAGGTTTTTGGCTATTCTATCTTTATGATGCAGGATGCCTACAAAATCCAGACATTCTTCCGCCACTTCCCTGATCCTTTTTTCTTCCTGCCTTTGACCTGGTGGTCTAAAAATTGCTCCAATAACTCCTGAAGAAGCTCGACAGTGCATTCCGGACATGACATTTTCCATGACCGATAGATTTTTAAACAATCTCAGGTTCTGGAAGGTCCTTGCCATACCCAACGCAGTAATTTTATGAGGCTTCTTATTCATAATGCTTTGCCCTTCAAATAACATATCCCCCTGGTCAGGCCTGTAAAAACCCGTCAGGCAGTTAAAGACCGACGTTTTCCCAGCCCCATTAGGACCAATAAGGCTTTTAATAGCCCCTTCGTCAATTGCAAAACTAAGGTTGTTGACGGCTGTTAGTCCTCCAAAACGTAAAGTAATATTTTTAACTTCTAAAAGCGCCACATTCATCCCGCCTTTCGTTTGAAGCATAGGTGAAGGAAATGGAAGCAAAGGGACGGTCCTCTTGCTTCCTTCCCGGCACTTCTTGCGTGCTTCTGTTCTTTTTGTTCTATGTTCGCCGGTCAGGCCATAAGCCCTGCGGGCGGTAAATCATTAAGAGAAGCAGTACCACACCGAAAATCAGCATCCTGTACTGGCCAATCCCCCTGAAAACCTCCGGGAAAGTAACCATAACCAAAGCGCCAAGAATAACACCCGGGATTTTTCCCATTCCGCCTAAAACTACAGCTAACAGTATCATCACTGATTGCAGAAATTGGAAAGATTCAGGTGAAATGGCCGTCATTTTGGCTGCCATGAAAGAACCGGCAATTGCGCCAAAGACCGAACCAATGACAAATGCATACAGACGGACAGCTACCACATTGATGCCCATAGCTTCAGCAGCATCTTCGTCCTCCCGGATATACTGCCAGGCCCTTCCCAGTCTGGAATCATGCAGCCTGTAAGATATGAATATTGCCAATATTGCCAGGATGAAAAACATATAATAAAAGTGGCTGATTTGGTTTAAAGTTATGCCAAAAAATACTGGTCTTTCAATACCTATCAGACCGCTGGCCCCGCCTGTTATCTTCAGGTTCCTGGCTGCGAGCCTGGTTATTTCTCCAAAACCCAGGGTAACAATGGCCAGGTAGTCGCTCCTCAGCCTCAGGGTAGGGCCTCCTATGGCAATACCTGCAATAATGGCTGCCATGGCGCTAAAAGGCAGTGTCAGCCAAAAGTCTATACCGTAATGTGAGCTTAAAATTCCGGTTGTATATGCACCAACAGCAAAAAATGCTGCATATCCCAGGCTGAGCAAACCGGCAAACCCCACAATAATATTCAAACCCAAACATACAACAACATAAAACCAGGCATTTGTCATTACCTCCATAACATACCTGTTGGTCACATTAGGGAGATAAAGGGCCACGACAACAAGCAAAATAATAAAGGTATAACGGTACCTCTTTTGGTCAAAGATCTCGTAAAGGTTATCCATCAAGCCTTGCAGATGACTTTCCTTTTTTACAGGTGTTTGAGTGTTAGCTGATGCTAATTTCGTCATTTTCTCTACCATAGGCTCTACATCCTCTCACTTTCTTTTTTACCCAATAGACCCGTTGGCTTGAAGATTAGAATTAAAATCAAGATTGTAAAAGAAAAGACATCCTTCCATTCTGTGCCGATAAAGGGCAGTTGGGTTCCAAAAGCTTCTAAAAGCCCCAGCAGCAGTCCTCCAAGCATGGCGCCGGGAATTATGCCAATACCCCCTATGACAGCTGCGGTAAAAGCCTTGATGCCAATGACAAAACCCATGAAAAAATGGATGCTGCCATAATAAACCCCTGCCATCATTCCCGCTGCCGCAGCTAAAGAAGACCCCACAAAAAAAGTAAGAGCAATGATTTTATTCACATTTATCCCCATGAGCCTGCAGGTATCATGATCGAGGGCAATTGCCCTCATGGCCTTTCCGTACATGGTTTTAGTAACAAATAAGTGCAGGACAAACATTAAGGCAATGGCAGCCAAAATTAAGATAGCCTGGGTATGGGTTACATAAACGCTGCCAAGATTAAACCCGTCATATCCCAATCCTGTCCTATAAGCCCTATATTCGCCTCCGGTAATAATCATTACAGAATTGTATAAAATCATTGATACTGCCAGGGCAGTAATTAATATTGATAAGCGCGGCGCCTTGAGCATGGGTCTGTAAGCAACCCTTTGTATGAACACCCCCAGCAAACCTACTATAATCATGGTTATAAGCATGGCAGCCACTATTCCCAGCCAGGCATTCCCCAGGACCGTACCGCCCAAAATGGTCAGCAAGGTAAGGCTTAGAAAAGCTCCCGACATATAGATGTCGGCATGAGCAAAGTTTAATAGTTTTATAATTCCGTAAACCATTGAATATCCTAACGCGACCAATCCATAAAAAGATCCTAGCAGCAAGCCGTTAAACAACTGCTGTATAATTATATCCTGAAGAGACATATATTCACCCTCTCATTAGCTACTAATAAGGAACATGCAGGTCAAGCAGCAAGGCTTGACCTGCATTCTCTTACGCAATTATTCAGCTAGGACCCATTTTCCTCCCTCACCCTTGAGCATGATAAAGTTGCTGTCTACCAGGGTTAGTTCCGGTGTAAAGGTAATAATACCGGATAGAGTGGGGAAATCTTTTGTACCGGCCAAGACCTCGCGTATTTTGTCAGTATCATCAACACTTCCTACCTTTTCAATGGCATCAAATAACAGCATTGTTGCATCATAGGACAGCCCAGAATATGGTCCAGGGGACTGGTTGTACTTGGCAGTATAGTTTTCTATGAAACTTTTAGCTGCCGGCAAGAAATCAACTATTGGAGGAGATGTACAGTAAACTCCTTCACCTGCCTGCTGGGCAATCTCCAGGAGTTGCTCTGAACTGGAGCCGTCACCCACAACAATGTCTCCCTTATAGCCGCCCTGTCTGAGCTGCTTGATTAAGAGGGCGCCATCAGCATGATAAGCTGTCCAGTAAACCACATCTGCCCCTGCTGATCTAATCTTGGTTACCAGCGCTCCATAATCCTGCTCGCCCTTGTTTACCACGTCATACGATACAACTTGATAGCCCTTTTCTTCCCAGTTCTTTTTAGTGAGCTGGGCCAGGTCCTCTGAGAAACCGTCTCCCTGGTGGACTAAAGCAAGCTTGGTAGCCCCCAACTTCTCAAACCACTGGGTAGCTTTTTCAGCCTGGTGATAACCAGGGCTGTTGATCTGGAAAGCCCAGCCTGGGTTTTCTTCTGCCAATCTGGTAGAGTTGGCTGCAGGCATAACCAGGGGAACCTTGGCATCAGCATAAATTTTCATGGTCGGCAGTGTGGCGCCTGAACAGTACCCGCCTACAACTGCCACAACATCTGAGGAAACCAGCTTGCTGGCAGCAGCTGTTGCCATCTGCGGATCACAGCCGTCATCTCCTGTAGTAGTGACAACTTTCTTGCCAAGCAACCCACCCTTGGCATTAATCTCTTCCACTGCAAGCTTGATGGCGTTTTCCATATCCTTGCCATAAGTAGCTTCTGAACCTGTTGTAGGCACCATGATCCCAATCAATAGTTCCCCATCAAACTTCGGTCCTTCTGCCGGAACCGGGTCCTCCTTCTTAGGCTCAGCCTTCTGGCCGCCACAAGCAACCAATGCCAAAGACAACAACAAGACTACAAGCAGTAAAACCCATCTCTTTTTACTCATTACATAACCTCCCCATAAATTTTTCTTTCTTTATATGTTTTTATTAACCCCCGGTAATCCTGAAGCCTTCCGGCAGAGGATCATCGGGTTCAAGAACAAACTGATTGAAACCCATGATCTGCGCTGTCCCGCTTACTTCGGGAACAACGGCATCAAAGGTGTGAACCTTAGTTAATTCTTTTATCCAACCCTCAAAAACAGTGTTGATAATACTCTTATTTTTGAGAACCATTCCCTCTTGTAAAACTCCCTTTTTATGTAAAAGGGCTACCCTGGCAGAAGTTCCAGTACCCGTAGGGGAACGGTCTATCTGGGCATCGGCAAATATTGTCACATTTTTGGATACCAAATTGCCCCCTTCATCATCCACAACATCCTCGGTAATAATGGTCCCATAAATCCCTTGCAGCTCCGGCTCCAAGGGATGAACAACTTCCATCATTTCCATTACCTGATACTTGATTTCCATTCCAAGTTTGACCAGGAAGTCTGTTTGCTCGGGTATCACCTGCAAACCTAATTTTTCAGCTTCAACAAATACGTAAAAAGCGCCCCCAAAAGCAATATCAACTGCAACATTACCAACACCTTTTACCGGCACTTCCACGCTTTCTGCAAATACAAAGGATGGTACATTATGAAAACTGACTCTTTCAACTTTACTGTCCTTCATATGTGCAAATGCTGTCACTCTGCCTGCAGGAGTGTCAATTTTTATCTCCCGCCTGGCTGCTCCAGGATTTTCTTCAATTATGCCTGTCTCCACAGCCACCTTTGTGATAGCAATGATGCCATGACCGCACATGGTGCTGTACCCTTCATTGTGCATGAAAAGCACGCCGAAATCTCCATCATCTGTAGCAGGTGGCGTCACCAGGCATCCATACATCCCGCTGTGACCTCTAGGTTCTAACATTAAAAACTTGCGAAGATAATCATAATTGTCTTTTACATACCGCCGTTTCTCAAGGATTGTGCTGCCTTTAACAGGAGGAAAACCAGTAGTGATTATCCTCAAGGCCTCACCCGCTGTGTGCGCATCAACGGTACCAATCATGCGGGAAAACTGCAGCATATCATTCTCCTCACCTTCACTTACACTTGCAATTATAAACTCATTATACTCTTTGTCCCACCACCTTTCATAGAAGCAAATTTTTTCCTAATCCCCTTTCCCTTGCTCTTTCATAAATTACCTGGGAAACCACCAGGTCAAAAAGAGCCATCCCAACTGACTTAAACAGTGTCGTATCTTGCTTAACAGCTTCCTTGTCGCCTTCTTGCATCATGTAACTGCCCAGGGTCTGAATTTGCTCCCCGGTTATCCACTTTTGCGCCAAGGGGTAAGACACATCTCCTGATTCCTCAACTGCATATTCTGTATCTACATATACCTTGTTGATCATCCTGTATAATGTTTCAGGAAATTCCCTGACATCAGGCTTGAAAGAGCCTATGCCAACAAAATGCTTTCCTTTAAGCAAAGTATGTTGCTCAGGAAGTACAGGGTCGCTTGCCGTGGTAACCGTAATAACTATCTCTGAATTTTCTAATAGATCCTCCACAGATTTTACAACCAGAGTATTTACTCCAGGAAGATGCTCCTTAATTTTCTTCTCAAATGTTAAACCAGCCTGCCTGTTAATATCAAAGATATAGAGGTCAGTCAAATTTCTGACTGTTGATGAAGACATGACCTGATAAAAAGCCTGAACTCCTGCTCCAACAATACCAAGTCTTGAAGCCTTGTCAGGGGCCAGGTATTTTACGCTCACTGCACCCACGGCCCCGGTGCGCAGCGCTGTCAGGATTCTGCCATTTATCAAAGCAAGGGGCTCGCCATTATGCAGGTCATTTAAAACAACAACCCCATTGATCACCGGTATGTCAGTACCAGCATTGTGCGGGTAAACTGTAACCAGCTTTGTACTAAAATAGTCCTTGCCAAAGCACGGCATAAGCAGCAGGCAATTCTTCCCATGATCAATATGCATCCTATGGGGCATATTAAATTCCTTCTTTTCATACATGAAAAAACTTTCTTCAATTGCTTGGACAATATCGTAATAAGCTACACAGTTTAATACGTCTTTCTCAGATATAAATAGCATGTCTATAATCCCTTTCATATAAAAATCAGGCGTTTAAGAGTCACCCGATGATGACTCCTGACCTTTTAAGATTTAAGCTATTTATGTTTAGTATAACTTAACAAAATGCACATATTTTTTATTAGAATAAACAGCATGCAGTTATATTAGTATTCTAGATAAGGCTGCATTTTCCTCTTTTCTAATGATTCTTTTCTGTACGTCAAATAAAACACCAACCCGGCCAATATAGTTATCGAGAAGTCCCGAGCCACATGGTACACACCCACCAGTTCCTCCCCCTTAAATCCAAAACAACCGCAGCCAAAGGGAAGCGCTTGTCCGTAGTTTACAACCATTAAGCTAAAAAAGAACAGGGACATAACAGTAAGCAGCCCGCTGCTGTAAAGGGTTTTCCAGTTCATGAGCACTGAGAGAGCTGCTATTATCTGTATCCAGGGGACTACAATGGCTAGTCCAAGGGCGATACTGTCTGGAATAGGAAAATAGTTTTGAAGCACTGCTTGAAACAACATGGGTTCAAAAACCTTGCTGCCCCCGGCATACAAATAAATCAGGGCAAGAAGAACCCTCAACACAACTAGTATCATTTTTTCCCACCTGTTTCTGAAAAAAATTGGATATATACATCTGCACTGTTGGGCGAACCGGCACGCCCTCCTGTAACCTGTCCCTGTTCAAACCGCAGGACAACAGGTACACCTGGGAGATTGTGCTGCTGTTTATAAGTATCATAAACTTCCCTGTTTTCAGAGATGTTTAACTTATAAAGGTTAACCTTGATTTTCTTTACTGCTTCAATGATTTTCGGTTCCGCTTTCAGGCATTCGCTGCACGTGGGGGAATAAAAATATACATAAAACAGGTCTTTTTCCTCGAGAAGCTTGTAAAAACTATCAGCGCTAATATCCTTGTCTTCCAGGTAAGTCCTCTGCCCGCTCTGCCAGACATAAATACCGGTAGACAACAGCAATCCTGCAACAAATATTATAATAAACAATTTTTTCATGACATCATCCCTATGTAATTTTTTAATTATATTAATATCTTGACACTTGATCTACTAACAAAGGACTATTTGCCCATTGCTAATTTTTACAAAACCCCCGGAGGACAGTTTATGGAAGTCCTCGTCAGTGATGCTGACAATGGGCAGATTCCAGCCGAACACCACCTGGGCCACAATTGCTCCCACAACCAAAATTTTTTCGCTTTCCACATTAATGATGGCCTTAGGAGCAGCGTCCTGCCTCAATGCTTCTAAAATGACTCCTGCAGTACTGCTGGATCCCTTTCCTCTAGGGTAAGCAAAAATTTTGCCTTTTAAATCCGCCCCATAAACATCGCTTTTAGGGTCCACCACTTGACCCTTCTTAAAATCAAAGCCTCCAAAAAAGCTAAAAGCCTGCCGGGAAACAACCGCTTCTCCCTCTGCTTCCCCTTCTACAACAGTATTGGCCTTTATTATGCAGGACATGGTTAAAGCCTCCCGGTTCCTCCAACGCTACTAAAAAACGCCCTAAGATGTACATGCTTACCTAACATGCCATATAGAGCGCCGTTGCCCTTGCTAAAAGAATGCTGCTTGGTGCTACTTTATGCTTGTTCACCCTTGTTTATGCCTGTTTAAATTTCGCCAAAACTTCTCAGATTCCTTTTAACACTGCTGTTTTTTTTTGCACTACTTCACCATGGTCCTAATACACACCTCAAGGCTAGCAAATACTGCTTTTAATCCTGTCCGGGCGGGTATATAATGGGCATATTTGGCAGAATTTGTCATCACAGTTTTAAGATTCCAAGAGCGCAGGTCTGTATTGATAAAACATGTATCTTTAAAAATTTTTATACCCCTGGCCTTTAGAGCAGGCACAACTCCTTTTAAGGTAAGCCAGTGATTGACGGCCCTACTGGTATAAATCCACAGTTCTTTGTCTTCTCTGATCTTTTTGTCTTCCAGCATCGCTGCAATTTGCATGATTTCAGGAGCAGACGCATGGGGACACCCAATAAGTACAGCATCAACTTCACCCTCCTTAGCGCTTGAAAGCTGCTCCCTGGTCCTGCTGATCATTTCTTTGGTGACTGTAATTTGCTCGCCTGGCTTTTTACCATGAAAGGCAGTTTTTTCATCAGGGGCTTCCGGAGTAATACCCGTCATGTGAAAGAAAGCAACAGCCCCGGAAGAAGCTGCAGCTGCACAAAAGGCCTTCAGGTGGTCTCCTGTGATCCACCGGGGCAGCCCCCTTATTACCGGTATCTTATCCTGCACCAGATCTCCAATTAAATAGCCCAGTACTGCGAAATAATCTGCTGCATCTTGCACAGGCAAATTGCTGCAGTCAACCAGCACCTGACCTGCTCTATTGTCGGTCTTATGCAGGCCAAAGTAAGGAACCCTGCCTGTTATGGCACAGCAGATATCAGTATAGTCCCCATACCTCTCCGTCCTGGCCCCTATCACAGAATTTGCATATAAAATAGCATTAGATTCAGCCCAGGCTATTTGCTCCCCAAAACGGGGAATAAGGCCCGCCTGATACGGGGCACACGTCCAGGTGGGGATTGCCCCCATACCCAGGTACGCCCTTTCCATGCGAGTATTCTTATGGGCGAATTCAGGATCAACGCCATGTTCCTGCCAATCATCTATATCCCGCGAAGTTGCATTCAAACTTGTGGGAACCTTTACCCTTGCGCCAAGACAATGCAGTTTTTCTGCAAAATCAAGGCCGGCTTCTCCCACTGCGGCATACAAACACCCGTCAATATGAGCCTTAGAAATGGGGATTAATTCATCAGCCCCATACAAATCTCCCAGCCTGGTAATAATCTCCATGGCCAATTGGCTCCCCTTACCCTCTTTACCTGCCAGCAAATCTTCTTCATATCTGCTTAGTTTCATAACAGTCCCATACCTATTAACCCGCCGCCTATTACCACACAGTCAGCGGCCTTATTCATCATCAATCCCTCCCAAAACCGCAAAGGTGGTGGGTCTTACCGGAGCCCTTTTCCTGCAGAGCCGTACTTCAGCCGGTTTTTGTCCGGTTTGGGCACAAAGTATCTGGGCCATTAACTTCTGGCAGGTTCTCCCCTGACAGAGTCCCATGCCTGCCCGTGTACGCCTCTTAATTCCCGTAAGAGTCCTGGCCCCATCTTCTATGGCATCAATAATCTCCTCGTATGATACCTCCTCACACCGGCAGACCAATCTCTTTTCGCTCATCCTACAATCCTCCATTGAGCCGCTTGATGCCCCTGACTTCATCTGCATATTCTTTAGGAATGGCAATGGTGATAACAGGAGTTCCCTCGTTTTTCTTGGAGTTATTAATCCTCAGCACCCTGCCCCTGCAGACTTCCTCACCTGCCCTGTTCACAGCGTAAACTTCCTGACCTTTTTCGGGCAGTGGATGGTACTCATGGGGAAAACTCACTGCAGCTTCAGTTTGGTTATAAGTTTTATCAATGACAAAGACAGCCAGGCCCGAGCACTGGGCAATGCACAAGCCGCAGCCGGTACAAAGCTCTTCCTTTAAAACCGGAATATTGGTGATAGGCTCTCCAACTACAAGGGCTCCTGTTTTACAAGCTGCCTCACATGGATTACAGGGAATTTCCTGAACACACTCAACCACTGCCACCGGCCCCCTGGCAAATCTCTCCTCGGTTGGATAACCGCATATCTCTTTAATTTCTTCTATTGAAGGATAACCATTAATCAAAACATTCTTAGCCATTTTTATATCCCCCTTCCCAGCGCTCTTTCCTTGGCAGCCTGCCTCTTTGCGCCAAAGGGCCCCTGCCGAAGTGCAGCTAGCCTCTTTCTGATTTCTTCTTTGCGTAAAAAGGCCTCGCCAGGAGTAATGTAACCAAGGGCTTCAGCCATGGCCGTGCCTGCCAGCCTGCCTTCATCCATGGCAGTATTAGCTTCCTCCACTCCTGCAATGTCCCCTGCCACATAAATTCCAGGTACCGAAGATTCCATGTTATCATCATGTCTAGGCATCCAGCCGCCTAATTCTGGGATAAAATCAAACTCCAAATCATGCATCCAGGCAAGCTCAGCAAGGGGACGCAAGCCTACAGCCAGACAGATGGTATCCACGTCAAGGGCCTTTTCGCTTCCGGGGATTGGCTGCCAGTTTTCATCTACTTTGGCTATGACAGCCCTTGTTACCTGCTCATCTCCTTCAGCCTTGACAATGGTATGGGCCAAATAAAAGGGAACACCGGCTCTTTTTACCTTGGCAGCATGTACACCATAGCCGCCTATCTTGTTCATACCCTCAACTATGCCGACCACGTCAGCGCCTGCTTGCATGAGCTGGTAGCTGACAATTAAACCCACATTGCCCGAACCCACCATCAGGACCCTTTTACCGGGCAAAACCCTGTGAACATTGATAAAAGTTTGAGCAGCCCCTGCGCTCATAACCCCTGGAAGGGTCCATCCCGGAAAATTAATGGCATTTTCTGAAGCCCCGCAGGCCAGCAGTATTTTCTGCGCGTGGACAACCTCTGTTTTTCTCACACCTCCGTTTTCTCTAACAATTGCAACCTTTTTATCCTTAAATAGGCCTATGGCCGCGCTGTTCAACCAGACTTCCACACCAGCCTTCTCATTCTCATCCAGGAGCGCCTCGCCTATCTTAAATCCCCTGATACCGGCATTATGCTCCCTGGAACCAAAAAATTTGTGTATCTGTTTAAAAAGCTGTCCCCCAGGCTTTTTATTTTCATCCACCAACAAAACTTCCGCTCCGGCTTTTGCAGACTCAATGGCCGCAGCCAGTCCGGCCGGGCCTCCACCTACCACTACAACTTCCTTTTTAAACACCTGCATCGCTCCTTCTCCCTGTACCAAACTGGGTTTCAATCACCATACCATCTTCTAATGGTGTAATGCATGTACGAACATTAGGCACCCCATTTACAACCATAATACAGTCTGTACACTGCCCAATGCCGCAAAAAACTCCCCTGGGTTCTTTTAGTTTGCTGGTATACCTGTGAATACGAATGTTATTGGCGAGCAGCGCCGCTGCAATCATTTCTCCCCTTTTCCCCTTGTAAGCTTTGCCATCATAGGTAAAGCTTATTAATTCCCCTTCAGGCTCCCGGCCTAGTATGGGATGGTCAATTATCCTCATTCAACCTCACCCTTTCAAAATTATGCTAAAACATTCCTTCTCCTTGGCTGCCGTCTTTCTTTGTAAAGATAATATTCTTCAACTTATGCCCAACATCCTCTAAATGCACTCTTAATTCTCTTGTATTATTGCACTGATAAATATCAAACCCTTTCAATATAAAAGCTCATCTGTTATATTAAGGATTATAGCTGGAATTCAGGTATTTAGAATAGTAAACTAGTGATTAGTACTACAGCGAAATTTAGCAATTAGCGGAGCCATGGGGACGGTTCGAGCGTCACCGTAGCGCTGCGAAGGTCCGAAGGGAAGACGATGGAACCGTCCCCATGGCGTAGCGCGTACATGGCGTAGCGATGTAACGAAATAAGTAACCTTTCGCTGTAGTATTAGAATTGAGTAGTTGGTGACATTTATGAGCAAACTGACACAATGGATAGTAAAACATAATCTGCTTAAACCTCCGAGTCTGGAAGTCTCTGTCCGGGGCCAGGAAGTTAATCCCCTAAAAGACGGCGACCATGTTGTGGTTGTCGGGGGAGGCATTGCCGGCAGCGCCTTCGCCCGCAGGCTGCTTTCTTTGGCAGTCAAGGAAGGAAAGAAGGTCAAAGTCACCATGGTGAACGGTACCAGCTGCAATTACTGCGGCGGCCTTATTACGGACCTGGCTTTAAAAACATTTAACCAGACTTATGGATTGAGGGTTCCTAAAGATGTTGTCTTAACAAGAATTAAAGAGTTTGCGTATATCAATTCCCAGGGGTCCTTTGATTTAAGCATTGAAGAGCCCATGCTGGGGGTACTTAGAACCAGCAGGTTCGGTGTAATCGGCTTTGATGATTCCTTTAAAATGCGCATCTTGGAAGGACTGCCTGATGAAACAGCGGATTTTCTTACGGTCATGGAACCCACCATAGCAACCCATATACTTCCGCAAAAAGAAGGCGGCAAACCATGGAAGGTTGTAACCAGCAGGCGTAAAGCAGATGGAACCAGTATCGAACTTGCAGCAGATTTTGTGGTGTTGGCAGGGGGGCTTAAAATGATTGACAGGCCTGTCCTTACTGAGTTTCAAACTTTTACAGGATACCAACCCCCTCCATTAATGCCTGCAAGCGTCACAGAAATAGACACCAGTCAGGCCCGTGTTAATTTAATGGACGGAAGATTATACATTGTTGATGGAATAGTACCGGGTGCAGTCATGGGTTTGGTCTCTAAAAGCAAAAACTGGCTGACTCTAACTTCTCTTGGCAGGGAATTAAGCAAAGAAGACTTTGACCGGCTTTTTTCTCACCCGGAAGTAAAGAAGCATCTGGATTTACCTAACCCATCTCAACATCTCAGGTGTGGGATCATCTGCAAGGCGTCAGTTTACACCGGCCCGGCCAAAAACTTTTATGGCGACAACTGGGCCGCCATAGGTGACTTAAATGGTTATGGAAGGGTATTAAAAGACGGATACCTGGCTTCACTTCTAAGCGCCAAATTAGCAGCCGAAACCATCATCTATATAGGTAGGGATAAGCAAAGCCTTTATAAAAACTACTTCCTGCCCATCAGCAAGTTAAAAAACGACAACAAGGCCGGTATGGCTCTCTTTAAAATTAACACCTTATTAAATCATACCAGCTGTTTTAGCAAATTTTTCATAAAATCTGCTCATCTTGAAGCTAAGCATCACAAGTGCAGCGGTCCCATTCACCAGGGAGTCAAGTCGCTGATGACAGGAGACCTGCCCTATAAATGGATTGCAGCGCTGTTTGTGGTCGGGTTGTTGAGGAGGCTCTCAACACCTTGGGAATTCATTTTAAATATTTCAAAAAAGTAAAGGGTTAAATTCAAATTAAGTCAGAATAACATAATCCTCCGGAAGATGTGCCCGATCCATTTTACAGGCTGTCATAAGTTTACCGATCCCTCCATCATCTCAAATCGATTGGAATCGAGGGCACGTAATTTTTCTAATGCTGCTTTAACTTCCTTCTCCATTCCTAAACGCCTATAGATAATTGCTAAATTGAAAAGCTTTATTAAAAAGATCGCATGCCTGGACACAGGCCTGTTTATCACCCTTAAGGGCACTGGTTTATTAATATAATCAAGAATTTGCTTGTAGTATTCTTCAGAAAAAACTGTATTGTCTTGTTCATAACGCTGGGCAAGATACCTAAAGTCCTCTATAGCAGTTGCCATCCTGTGAAAAAACGCTTCAGGAAGCCTGTAGCAGACATTTGCTCTTAAAATACCAAACTGGACATTATCCGGAGCTTTATTGACAGCGCTGTCGAGTCTTGCAAGCCCTTCATTGGCTTTCTGCATCCGTTCCGTTTACTTCAAACAACATTTTTTATATTTCTTGCCGCTGCCGCATGGGCACGGGTCATTACGTCCCACTTTATAGTCAGCTTTGTTTTGCCTATTAAGTTTCCTTGTTTCATTCATCCCATTAGATAGCTTTTCAAAACTATTCTTTAAATCATTTATATTAAAATTCCCTTGTTCGAATTTTTTCTTTGCTGCTTTTATTCTAAGTTCCTCTTTTTTAATGTTTTCCCTCCACTTAGGCAATTCTGGCCTGTCAACGCCATTTATTATACAGTTTACATACATCCTTTCCTCAAGGCTTACCATCATCGTGTCGTAACCTTTATTTATGAGATTCATAACCAGAGGAATGCCTTTTGTGGAAAGTTGACCACAAAGTGCACTAGCAAGCATTGTTTTTAAAGTTATATCCTTTTCTTTTGACAGAATATCTATAATAATATCCTCACTTTCAGATACTTTGGTATTTTCAAGCACACCACATGAATAGTTCCGAAAGTGCCATGTTTCATTCAGATATTCTTTATGAACGGCCTTTACTGCTTCATTAGTCCCTATTTTAGCAAGAGCTGCCACAGATTTTTCACACAAAAAATCCCCATCAATTTTTAAATTGTTTATAAGAAAGGGTATTGCATCACTTAACCGTAGCTCCCCAACAATGTAGCTTAAAAAGGTATCATCCCAGCTGCTGTATTCAGGCGAATAATTATACTGTTGTAATTTATCTCTGAGCTTGTCCATAGGAAAATCTTTTCGCCCTACCAGCTCATTAATAATTAGCTCACCATAGGAGTAATTAAATTGCTGTAAATTATTACCTTCCCCTGATTCACTATATCTCCAAAGCTCGTTCCATAATTTTGCTGTCTCTATTCTTGAAAGATAAAACCTATCATTTAATATTTTTTTACCATTCTCCATCCTTGGCCTTATGTCACTATACTGTCTTAAAAGTTCCAAATCAGCATGAGCTAATATATTGTCAATGTGAAACATGGCACTGCTGTCAATTGGTTCAAGTTTATATACTCTCTTTATTGTTTCTGCTGTTTGCGGCAGTCTTGCTGCATGGTACAGTAACAAACCGGCATCCTCTTTTTCAGGATCATTTTCATAAGCATCCAGCAGTAACGGCATAATATCCTGGTCGGCAATATGACCTTCAACAAAGTACTCTACAACAAATTCCCTAACCTGCCTATCCTCATGCGTAATATATTTTTTTAATTCATTAAACCTTATCATTTCTTACTCCTTCCAAATACTTTGCATTATTTTGCCTACATTTATTATACTGACCATCATCCGATTTGCCAACGCGTCCTCCTGCAGCAAAAACCCACCTATAAAATTTTTCTGGAAATGCTCGATATATATGGTATAAATAATTATAAGGAACTAATATGAACATTGTACCAGTCTCTACCAGCTTAAATATTGCCCATTCACCTTTTGGTAATAATAGTGGCATAAAACTACTGGAAAAACAAAAAATGTAATTGCAGGAGCAAATACAAAGAGTCAATGAAGTAACATGGATCCTAAAATGAAACAAGAAAAAGTCAAGGAATTAAGAGAACAAATTGCTGAAATTGAAACGCAGATTCGACAAAAGCGAATGGAAGAAATGAAGCCTGATAATGATAAAGTGAATTCAAAAAATAATGCTTATTATAAAGATGATAAAACTCAAGATGAAAAATCTGATGGGAGTATAAATTCAAAATATATGATTTCTGCAGTAACTGGGTATTCAGATTTAAAAAATCAACTAAGAATTGCAACCCATAGTGGTGAGTGTCCTGAAGCGGGCCAAGGTATTGCAAAGAAAATTGAAAAACTTGAAGGTGACATGCAGAAAAAAGCGAAAAAATAATTAGTGATTTGAAAAAAGCGGCTAAAGATGGTGTAACAAATCCAAAAATAGTTGCTATTAAAGCTGCTTTTGAGGTTCTAGCATATCTGGTAATATCTGCTTGAGCTGAAGCGCCTGCCGCAAAAGATCCTACGGCCAGGACAATACCTAAACCAAGTGTAGCCGGTTCAGGAGGGGCAATATCAAATAGTCTATCCCAGCCTCCTGTACTTCTAACTGCAGCCCCAATTCCCATTAAAGCTGTAATAATAATTGCAGGTATCGCAACCTTACTCAGTAAACTAAGCCCTTTATACCCAAACTGCGTCTAAATGAATGGGAACTTGCACCCTGCCTCCAAAGGTATGATTAGCGCCCAACGCCACATGAATAGAACCTATATAAGCCTCACCAGCGGGTAGGTTTCCAAAATCGCCTTGTTTGACGCAAATACCAGTATCTAAAACAGCTGCTCTGTCACTAATATTCATCTTTAGTACTTCTCCATCAGGACTACAAATTTCTACTTCTTGAGCCTTTGTTAACAAGCTGCAGAGTAATTTAGATTTTTCATTTATTAAATCATAGTTAGCATATACCTTTCATATAGGTGTTTGCATAACATATAGCCAAGCCCGCAGACTTATACTTCTCTATAGCTCTAATCATATTGATTTGGGCATCGACATTGTCCTTGAGGGTATAAAAAGCAGTTAGCCATAATTCATTTCCTCTAAACCACTTAAATGCATCTGGCACTTCAATAACACTAACATGGTTAATAATATTATCTAACCCTTCTTGCCCAGCTATTATTTCAGCTTTTTTTAATCCCCCAATCTTAAGAGCTTCTTGAATTGTAATACCCATTTTAACCTCAACCTCTCCCAAGTAACTTGAGACTAAGTCTAATATCTATCCACTTAAGGTGCATGGTTAGAACAATCGTTATTACATTCGATCCTGCAACAAGGATAATTGTTCCGATTCAATATATCTAAACTTATCCTCATCCTCTTCAACCCGTACATCCTTAACAACCACTCTCATCCGGCCATCCTGAAGGATATCCTGATTTAAGAGATAGTTAACTCCGAACCTTGATGTGATTTCCCTAGGAATTCTATGCCCGGGAGCAATGAGCTGAATGTCATTCTGTTTCATTATTTTGAACATTGGATCCCATAAATAAACAGCAGAAGTGGCTCCAAAAGGATTATCCGCAATAATAACCTTCTTTGTTCTTATAGAAGTATTAGTTATTGAAAGCATCCTAATGAATGAAATCAGGCATGCAGCAAAAATGAAGTACAAAGAATTGTTTTGCCCCTCTGAACCAATGGCGTGCTCCCAACGATAGAACCTTGAATTTTCCGGGATGCTTTCAATCTTGTACAGCCTAACCGCAGCCTTATCCATGTCAGCAATCTGGGCAAGAAGCTCCTTTGTTGAAAGCCTAGCAGCAACACGTTTTCGATCGACAGCGCCTTCCTCGCTGATCTCTCTTACAACCCCGTCAACATGAGCTTTCATCCTGAGATGCTTTTCTTTTTCCTCAAATTCATGCAGCCTTAGTTCAATCATATTGATCCGCCTGCCGTAAACCTCTATTCTGGAGAGAGACTCCAGTTTTCTCAAATGCCCCAGTACAAGCTCGGCTCTTTGAATACACCTGCGTATAAAATCCTGCTGGTAGCTTTCCAATTTCAATATATCATTGCTGATTTTTTGCATCTGTTCTTCAATATTCGCAATATATTCCATGAAAGCTTCTTTCCTGGTGAGGCATTGGCCGGCGCTGATTGGTCTGCTGATTTTGCCCAGTTCTTCCAGGGGCTCACGGATGATAAATTGAGCAGTCTCCTCATTGACTGCTTTCAACCTGTCATCCCATTTAAGGCATAGATCCTGAATAATCTTCTCCAAAAGGCGGTACTCTTTGTCAAACAGCCGGAAATCCTTTATTTCAGGCGCTATAGATCCATCATTTGCCACCGCTTCCCTTTCTATGAAAGCATCATAGTCCTCCGCCAGATTATTCAACCTGCTATTCTCTTCTTTGATTCTTTCCAGTTGCTCATTTGCACTTTTAACCTCTTCATCATAGCTTTTTATCAGCAGTTCAATCTGTTCAATCTCTTGAACATAGCGGGTTTCACTGTCATAGTGCGGCAAATCCGCCTCTATCTCCTTTGGAAGCCCTTTTAATATTTCTTCTAGCTTTACCTGGGCACTATTAATTTTCAAATTTATATTTATAATCTTTTCTCCTACATCATTTAATTTTATGGCATTTTGGCCTTTATCCGACCTGGCCTTTTCAATCATATTTTGAGAAGGAATACTAATCGGGGGGCTGTTTTCTTCACTCTTTTCAATTTCTTCTAAATCCCCTTTGTAATCCCTCTTAATTCTAGTCTTAAGGGTGTCAAGTCTGTTCTCATGTTCATCAAGGTCTCTTCTCAGTTCACTTTCCTCAGCTGTCCTTCCGCTCACAGCCTCATACAAGGCCTGATATTCAGCACGCGCCTGAGCTATGGGCATGTCGTTTTCAACTTCTTCAAAACTGGATAACTGCTCCTTCTCTTTTTTAACATCATGGAGTCGCAGCATCAATTGGTTTATCTGAGCTTCTGCCGAATTATATTCTTTTTCCAGCTTATCAGCAGCAGCCTTGATATTTGTGATTTTCTTGCTAACGTCCTCAAGCTCTCCCCGTTTTTTGCCCAACTGATCTCTCGCATCTGCCAGGTCTTTCCCAATTTGAATGCTTTGAGAAAGCTTATCAATCTTTTCCCTGCATTCGGTTGTCAGCTTTAAAAGTTCCTTAACTTTCCAATTTAAAATATCCTTTTCCTTCAAGATGTGGTTCTTCGTTTCGTTTATATGGCGCTGGTGTTTTTTCAAATCTGTTATTTCATTTTCAAGGGCCTCAACTTTTATTTTATTGCTCTCAACCTGCTCTTTCGGATATCTTGCATGAAAAACTTCCACCTTTGACAGGTCAGCGTTTAATTCATTTATTCTAGTTTCTGCAGCAGTAATTTCTCTATCAAGGTTTTTTAGTTCTGCTTCAATACTGTGGAGATATTGTTCATACCGGCTGGTATTAATCAACAAGCCCGAAAAGCTGCAAAAATAATATATGTCTTCCTTTGAGCCGTTTTTCATCAACCGTACCATCTCCAGATTCACGACCGGAACAGCATAGTCCGAGGAAAAATCAAGCTTCATCCTGCCGTTGATTAGCTTTTCAAAGGATACTCTGTCCACAATGACTGAAAAGGGCAGATATGGCATCTCTCGCAAAATCATTTCCTTCTCTTCGGGTTTTGACTCAGCAATCCAGTCAATTCCCGCTTTAACAAACTCACATTTGGCGCTCAATTGTCCTGCAAGAGCCAGCACCTCTTCGTTGGGTACATAATAACCTCTGTCCTCGGAAAGCTGTTTTTTCTGGCGCATTCTTCCTGCTTCTATCTCTCTTTCAAACTTGTTCAAGCTTTCCTTGTGAATCAGCAGCTCCAATTCTTCTTGATACTCCCGGATTGTGCTTTTCCCAAGATCTGCTGCCTTCTTTTCCAGCGCTGCCAGTTCATGCCGATAGGCTCTAAGCCAGTTATCATGTTGCTTTTTTGCTTCAAGTCTTATATTTATCTCACCTTTTATTTTTTCAGCCTCAAGATCCAAAGTCTGAATCTTAGCATCTATAGATTCTATTTTTTCGGTAATGATATCTTTTTCAGTCAGGTACTGGTTCAATTCGGCTTCCGTCCGGCCCAAAAACTGTTCAGGGAAAAGGACAGCGTCCATTTCTCCGCGCCCAAGAAAAAAACTGTTCAGTTCTTTGAGTTTTTCCCCTAAAACCGTCTCTTTTTCAATGAGGCCGTCAATTGCTGCTTCCAGTACGGATGCCTTTCTCTCTTCCGCTATCAATGCTTGCTGGTTTTTCTTCTTTTCATTTTCAAACTCTCCCTTGGCTTTCAGAGCCTTTTCATGCGAAACCTCAAGCTCTTCAAACAGCCTGTCCGTCAAAAATCTGAGCTTACCCCCTGCTGCCCTGTAATCAGCCTTCAAAAGGTCTCCATCCGCTTCCATTATCTCGAGACGCTTGCGGATTTCATTCACTTTTCCCTTAACCATACGGTACTCTCCATAGCCCTCCAGCGTCAGAAGATGGTTAAGCTGCTGTTCCAGCTCCCTTTGAACTTCATCTAATTGGCTTTTTACCGCCTCCAATTGCTGTTTTACTAAAAGCAGCCTTTCTTTTTCATGGTTAACCAGCCCTGCCTCAAGCAGCTTTTTCAAATGTTGGCCTTCGCTGCTGCTTGCAGTATTGTACTCCCTCTTTTCTATGACTTCTGCTTTTTCCTTTTCCAGTGTTTTCAGCTTGTTTCCAATGAGGTTCCTGATGGCTGCGGCTTCAAGCTTGCAGGCTTCGTATTCTTTAAATGCATTAAGAAGCTCATCATTTCTTCTCCCAAATTCGTTATAGTAATCCTTTACCCTTTCAAATTCGGCCATGTGTCCCTTAAGCTTTAGATATTCATTTAGCCTGTCCCTGATTTCTATAAGGGTATCCGCAAGAAGGAGGCTTTCATCGCTGTTTTTGCCACCCTTGTTTAGAGCCTCAACATCCTCCACTATTTTCACAAACTGATTTTCAATCAGTTTCCTGGAGGTAGCGTTTTGTCTGAAATAAGTCTCAATATTGTTTTCACCGCTGTTGATTCCCCTGATGATATTCCATTCGGCGTTAATGAGATTGTGCGCAGAAATATAGCTTTGATATTTGTCGATTCTGTCAAAGACTTCTGCGGGCAAACCTTTTTGTTTCATCTGCTGTATATACTTCCTGATGTCCTCAAATCCTGCATAAGCTTTTTTCCCGGCCACTTCCATAACCAAGGGCACAGATTTTATTCCTGTTATCTTGTTGTCATTATAGAAGACACACCAGTTAAGGTGCTCTATATTCCCTGCTTGAGGATTTTCCTCTTCTTCAGGTCCTTCTGTTCCTTGGGGTTCGCCGGAGTTCTTTCTTTTTCTGGCACAAAACCCGGTCAGCAAATATTTGTAGCCGCCCCCGTCTTCCAGAATCCACTCTACAGCTGCATGGGAGGTTCTGTCCTTCCCACCCTGGAACAAAAGACTTACGGGTTTTTCCTTTCTAAGAAATGACTTTGGCAGGACCGTCTGCAGCATCATTAGCAGCAGAAGGGATTTACCGCCCCCATTTTCAAGGTCATAAGTAGTATTCCTGCCCCCCAATTCCATTTTAAAATCATCATAGAACTGGGTTGCATTATTGAAGTGCACATTGACTAGTCTTAAACTGTTTATATGTGGCATCAGCCGCTTACCTCCAAGTCTTTAACCAAGGAAAGCAGGTCTTTCCTGTTATCCCTGTCCTCATAATAATTCCAGATAATGGTTTTAAATCTTTCCGTGGGATAAATAATTCTCTGGTTCATATCCAATACAATCAGTTTTTCGCTGTCCAAGAATCTGCATATGTTTTCAACGAAAGCAACCTTGTCATTTTTGCCTCCTGAAACACCTTCCCTGGCATCAGGTAACCTTTGCCACACCTTGCATATTTCTACAAAGTCAAACTGGTTTTCTTGACTGACTGCTTCTAAATCATCCATCTTCAACAAGGTTTCAAACCTCTTAGAGACATTCTCAATAAGGTCACTTATTTTAATATATACCACAGGGGTATCAGGATAAGCTTCCCGGTAGAACATGGTAACAAGAGTCATTATGATGAAATATCCGGTAAACAGCTCGCTGTTATTGGAAATATAGCTGATCTTGTCCCGCAGTTCCTCGTTTGTCCACCCAAAAAGCCTGCTGCCGGCTTCTGGACAAATAAACAGCCTGTCGTTTCCAGAATAAACCTGGAGCTCCAGCTTACCTGCAATATGAAAAAGCATTTCCTCGACATCGGTGCTATACCTGTATCTTTCATACAAGAGTGCATTCTTGCTTTTGCTTACCTCTTCACCCTGCAAAAGGGCTTTCAGTATGGCCAGGGCATCATCCAATACTTCAATTGTTTTAGAGTTCATAGTTTACGTTCTCCTATAAACAACATATTTGTTATTTTCAATCCTGGTAAAAGCTCAACTTCCTCTTCAGGAAAGCTTTGCACAGTTACCTGGCTGATTTTCCCTTCAACATGTGCAGCAAGCGCTGCCTTGACAAAAATCTCTTCCATGGTTTTAAGCTCTTCATCCATTTGGATTTTCCCGTCAGCAAAGCTGATAGTTCGGGAATAACTCCCTATTTTCTTGTCCCTGTTCATTTCAATGATAAAGCTCAAGAAATCGCCATTATACACGCTGTCCTCCGAATACTTCTCCGCCAATCTGCTGCAAAAATCCGGCAGGCATACCTGCATCTCAGGGGTGTCCAACATCTCCAACAGCTTCACCGCATAAAATATGAAGCTCCTCTTCACCCGGTTACGGGTTATATCATCCATTGTCACCCTGTCTGCATGAATATCACTTCCCAGGCTTTCTTTGTCCTCTGGCCTGCCCCTTAATACACGCTGGGGTTCAAAAGCTCTCAAGGGGTTGAAGCTTTTTCTGATATAAGGGTTCATTAATGGTTCAAACAAGTATTTAAGGGCTTCCGGTTTTTTATTCTGGGAGATAATCTTTTCAAACTCACCCTGAAAGTTGAACCTTTCGGTGAATATTGCTTTCCTTCTGATCCCCAGCGCCTTGTCATACTCCCTGGTAAAACCTACTGCTTCCTTCAGCAGCTCTGTGTGCAGTGTCTGGGCACGGCCAATTTCCTTCTCAATAATTTTTATTAATGTAAAAGTCCGTACTTCTCTCTCAGAAGCTTCGCCATTGTTAATTCTCTCCACATATTCGCTAAAGGCGCTTCGAACGTTTTTTAGCGCCGCATTAAACAACTCTGCTTCTTCTTCAAACTGCATGACGATACTTTTATGGTAGCTGTTGTAAGACTCTCCAAAGTCTAACCGGCCATATATGAGGGCTTCCAGCAGAGAATATTTTCTATCCTTTTTCTTCTGCACTTCCATATTCAGCCTTCGTACTGTTTCATAGGCAAAGCCGAAAGCGCCTTTTTCCATCTGCTTTTGAAAAAGGAGAAGATTGATGGTAATCTTGGTTTCCTCGGGAAACTCCTTTGTCCTGAGATAAAAGTCAACTCCTTGTTCAGTAATATAATATTGGAGCTCTCCTTCCTCAGATTGCCTGATCTCCAGGAATTTTACATATTTTTCTCTGAAACTGCTGGTTTTTAAATTATAAACGTTTAAAACAAAATTCCGCCCCCCGTTTTGCAGCCCATCCAGTATTTCTGCTGTCAGTTCCTTTACTGCTTCCGGCTCCAAATCCTTCGCAAGGATTCTTTTCAAAGCCTTGGATAGAAATGCTGCCAGATTCTGAAATGTAACCCCTTTATGCTTGAGCTTTCCTTCATAAATCAAATAGGAAATGATTAAAAAGCACAGCTCAGGAACCAGCCTTGAGGATTCCTCAATCTTGCGTTTCCTAAGCATATCCATGATGGGATAGTACACCTTGACCTGCTCCAGCCGCATGTCCAGTTCTTCCAGAAAGTCGTCTACAAGGGACATCTCCGGATCTTTTTCCCCGGTGTTTTCCTGTATTATCTCACGGGCCAACATGTCGTCTTTATCAATATTTTGGATACTGCGCTTTGCATCAATCATTTTGTGTACTTCCAAACCTTTCTTTCATTTCTACAGCAGAAAGAGCTTCCTGTGGAATATAAAAGCCCCCCTCCAGAAGCTTTTTCAGTTTTATAGCCCAGGACTGGTCAAATGCACTGATGAACCTCTCAATGTTTTCAATATTTACCTTCTGCTGCTTTGGAATTTTTACAGGTTCCCTTCTTTGCCCGATCTCGAAAACAGCCTGATATCCTTCACAAAAGGGCAATATTCTGTATTGAGGATATTGGTCCAAAAGCTCGCAGTAGATGTTTATACCCTCTGCATCAAGGTCGCCAAAGTAAAAAAATATATCTCTTTGCGGGTCAACATCATATTCATCAACAAACTTGAAGCTGCTGATTATTTTCTTTCCTTCACCGTAAACAAGCATGTCGGCCTTGACAATTGATGAACAATCCATAATATTACGTTTAAAAGACCAGAAGGTATCCCTATTTTCAATAATGTAAACATTTCTAGAAACTTTAGAATGAAAATCCTTGTTCTGAAAACTGAAAAAAGGTTCAATAGTATCTTCACATCTTATGTTCGAAAAACCAAGCCCCAGCCTTTTCAGAACAGTTTCTCCATGGCTTCTGTTTTTGCCGTCTCCCTTAATAAACTTTTCATTGCCGAAAAGCTGATATGACCTTTCATTCGCCGTAACGATATCATTATTTTTCTGCCTAAGAAAACTAGAAATAATTTCAATGATAACCCTGTCCTTCACAAAATCCTGTGGATTTTTCAGATAATAATCCAGCTTTGCAGGAGGCTCTATACTTTTAATAATTTGCCTGGCCAACTCGTCATCTTTTTTTTCTGCTTTTCTATTTATTCTGTATTTTAAATGCAGTCCATGAGTAGTAATGGGTTTTTTGCCTACAGGTGAAATTAGCTTCTCTGAGACAAGCTTCATAACTGCATCATGAAAAGCATCCCGACCTTCCGGGCTTTGAAGATAAGCAGGCATGTCATAATTGTCGCCTTCAATGGCAGAAAGCAGCCTTCCCAAGAAAATATATTTACCCTGATAAATGTAAATTTCATTTTTTAGTTTTATATAAAACAACTCACTATTGTACATCTCGTTACATTTCATGAATTTCACCCCACGACAGCATGGAATCTCTCTTGAAGTTTTTAACCCGTCCTTAAATTCCAAACAGCTTCACCTTTAAGCATGATAGCTGCATCTTTCCAGTGCCCAAATCTTACATACTCATTTATATATTCATCAGCTAAGTTGATGCCTCCTGTGAAACCCGTATGCCCATCAATTATAACAATTTTACGGTGGTCCCTATTATTTAATCTAGGGGTTAACAACGGAATTAATGGATTAAAAATGCTGCACTTTATACCCATTTTTTCTAGCGTTTTATCATATCTATACGGGAGTTTAAAAAGACAGCCCACATCATCATAAATAACTCGAACATCTACACCTTCATTGACTTTTTCTTTAAGAATATCCAGAATACTATTCCACATCACGCCTTCTTCAATAATAAAATACTCCAGGAATATATATCTTTGAGCTTTTTTCAGCTCTTCTTTTAATCTCTGAAATTTTATCTCACCTACTGGTAAATATTCGACAACAGTATTTTTATATGGTGGAAAATAAGCATGACCCTGGATGTATCTAGATTGAACAGCTGCATGTCTAAATAGTATCATTATTTTTTTACTGCACCTTTCTCACATTTATTGCCCCATGCATCAATAAGTTCATTATCCCTGTATATACAGATAATCTCACAATTGTTAGGACACTTATTGCAATCTATCCCTTTTGTAGTAAAGTCTATTTCTGTAATATCAAATGTAAAAAGCTTTTCAGTTTTTGATTTCCTGGCTAAAATTGCTACTCCCAGGGCGCCAATCAAGTGGCTGTTTGGATGAACCTTAACAGGATAACCTGTTGCTTCTTCAAAAGCTTTCACCACTCCTTCGTTTTTGCTAACACCACCCTGGAATACAATTGGGGGTACAATTCTCTTTCCCTTGCCCACGTTATTAAGGTAATTATTAACAACGGATTTGCAAAGGCCAGCAACAATATCTTCTTTTGAATGTCCGATCTGGGCCTTGTGGACGAGGTCCGATTCTGCAAAGACAGTGCAGCGGGCCGCAATAGGCGTTGGTTTCTTTGCTTTCAATGCAATCCTACCAAAATCCTCTACTTCAACTCCTATGCGGTGAGCCTGACTAGACAAAAATGCGCCTGTACCAGCCGCACAAAGAGTGTTCATGGCATAATCAACAACAACGCCATTTTCTATTAAAATAATTTTTGAGTCCTGACCACCTATTTCAAAAATGGTACGAACGTCAGGGTACAGGGATATTGTGCCAATAGCGTGGGCCGTTATCTCGTTTTTCACCACAACAGCATTTGTCATGACACCAATAAGCTTTCGTGCACTTCCTGTAGTGCCTACTGCAACAACCTTATATTTGCTGTTATCGAACTGTGTTTCAAGGGCAGACAGTAATTTTTTTACTGACCCAATAGGATTTATCTCCGTAAGCAAATATTCCTTTGCTAGTATGTTATTATCTTTATCAATTATTACTGCCTTGGTAGAAATGGAACCAATGTCTATTCCCAGATAAGCTTTTTCCATATCAGACTTTTCCCTCATTTCTCATGATGATCATATCATAAAACGCCTCAAGACGTGTTTGGATACCAGTTTCACTGGTCTGCGTATCAAAACTAAGATATACAATTGGCAAATTATAATCAGCACTAATATTTTGCAGTACAGGTATGGCATCAACCTCTGGTGTACATCCAAAAGATTTTACATGTATAAGTCCGTCATAGCCTTTTTTAGCACAGTCCAATGCCTTATTTATAGTAAACATACTTGTTGCACCCATATGATATTTGGCATAGTTTTTAATATGTTCTTTTATTTTTTTACCAGATCGGCGCAGTAACGAGTTGGTTACATTAAGCCATCTGTCAACAACTATGCCTTTTTGCGCTAGCTCTTTTTCAATGTAATGGTTGCTAAAAGGTTCCATGATGGTATAATATTCACCTATTATTCCCACCCGTAAAGGCCTGTCAGGTTTCTTGATCTCGACTTTTTTAATTAGCTTCATGTATTCGTTATAAATACGATTTAGAGTTTTTTTATTATCAACTGTCCTAAGCTCTGAAAGGAACTCTTTGTAAATTGTTTCGAGCTCTCCTTCTACAGTTTCAAAACCAATGTTCTTGCGTATATAGTCCTCAATTTCATCCATGTATTCAACCATTTTAATAACCACGGGTAATATTCGAGCAATATTTTTTAAGGACATTCTGGGATTTATTTCCTTAAACCGGTTATATATTGTAAGCGGTTTAGAAAAATGCGCCCTGGCCATGTTAACAAACCGTACTTCGTATCCCAGATCTTTTAGAATCTGCTCATGTAATTCTCCATAATATTCCAAGCGGCAAGCCCCTGCAGCCTGTACAAGTGTATTTGCTCCAGCTTCAATTGTTTCTATAAAGTTGCCAAGATTATATTTAAATGGTGCACAGACATAATCGGGACTATGGCGACTGCCGATTTCCAGTGTCTTCTTTGTAATAGGAGGCGGCATTATATATTCAACATCCAATCCCTTGGTAAACAATATCTCAATGGGTATGCAGTAATTTCCCATATGAGGAAAGCTTACTTTATACTTCTCCACTATAATCATCCTTTTTAAACTTAATGATGTCTATAAAGCTTTCCAGGCGTGTTTCCAGCCCTGCCCTTCCTTCTTGACCATCAATCATTATATTAAGCAGAGGTTTATCCTTTACTCTCCTGATGATAACTTCATTAACTAGCGAATCCGGGCCACAAGGAAAAGTGCTTACAAGTATAATCCCATCTACTCTGTTTTTATACATTACAACCGAACCTACAAGTTCTTTATTGAATGCCCACGGCAATGTTTCACTTATTTGTACTGATTTTGCAACTGCCGATTTTTTGTCAGCAATATCTGCTATTATAGGAGTTGCTCCTATTTCCTTTAAATAATTTATTATGGGCTGACCTATATATTTATCATGAATATTGTATCCATGGGCAACCAGGAGGATTTTTATATTTTTGGTCCAAAGCATATCTTCTTGTCTTTTTTGTTCCATAATCTCTACGGCTTTCTTTGTTTGTCTTGCTATTAAATAGGACCGCAGACAGCTTGTCTTTCTTTTCCCAAGAAACTTGCCCATTTTTAAAAAAGCTTTTAATTCAGCTTCCGAATTTTTCAAGTCAATATTGTAGTCCAGCAGTTTTAGACCCTTGTCTCTAAATGTATTATTAACAACGTCATAAATGGCCTGAAACTTGGTACATACTGCTCCATAGTTTCCTAGGTTTGAAATCCGGGGTATTAGTATATAATCACATTTATCAATCAGCCATTCCACATGCCCTAAATATATTTTTGAAGATAAACATGCTTCATCAATGGCATAAGTCATCCCTTTATCAATTATTTCTTTGTTGGTATCCGGACTAACAACAAAGTCTACATTTAGTTCTTCAAAAAAAGTTTCCCATAGGAGATAATAGCGATAGTACAAAAAACTCCTCGGTATACCAACCTTCATGATTGTTCCCTCCTTTCCAGCTGACTTGATGGCTTTATCTGGTATTTTATTTAGTACAATATATATTTCATCTTTTTTATTGTCAATAGATAACCAAAGCATTTTATCCCTTATTTTTATTAAAGGCCAGCAGTCCGGCAATATTACCGAATGTTTTACAATGTATTATTTCTTGGGCGCTTGAATATCTAAGTCCATCTTCTCTTTTATAAAACTGGCACTTTTAGATTAACAGATACATTTTTAACGAAATAGCGCTGCACAAGGATTATAACGACTATTTGAAAATAGTCTTAGGTATACGGAAACCACAGGAGTATAAACGACTGTAACAAAAACCGGTTGATTTCATAGCTTTAAAAGGGTAAAATATAATTAGAATATTACTACAAGGAGATGATGCAATGCAGATTAAACCATCCGCAACTATAAGACAGAACTACAATGAAATTGCGGCGTTGTGCAAGTCTTCCGGGGAGCCTGTGTATCTTACCAAAAACGGCGAGGGAGATCTTGTGGTTATGGATATAGAGACGTTTACCCGCCGGGAGAAAATGCTAAAGCTACGGGAAGAACTACTGGCAGTTGAGGAAGACCGTCTGGCAGGTCGGGCGGGAGTTACGCCGGATGAACTGGACAAATACCTTGACGGTATCATTGATGAGGTGGAACATGGAAAAGAAACCTCAGTATAAAGTGATTGTTTCCGACCGCGCCCGTCAGATGCTGGCGGGCCATGTTCGGTTTCTTGCACAAAAAAGCCCCACTGCCGCCCGCAGAACTAAAAATGAGCTGATGAACGCTATTCGTTCCCTTTCCACCATGCCGGAGCGGTTTCCTTTTCTTAATGAAAAATTTATACCACTGAATAAGTATCACAAGATGTTTGTGGAGAAGTGGTATTTGATTCTTTATCAGATTAAAGACCAGACAGTGTATGTTGACTATATCTTGGATTGCAGACAGGATTATGGGTGGCTGGTGCGGTAGATTGCAGTCTATTATATATGAAGCCCAATTATGATGCGAAAAATAAGTTTACTCTTTGACATTCATTGTTAATAAATATTTAATTAATGAATGAAACTAATATAGCTAGATGAAATCAACAGATAAAAAGGAGAAGCCCTATGAGAATAACAATAATGTATTATCCCTAAAAAAGTTACTATCATCATTCTAAACATAGTAGAAATCAGAATTGGTGTTTTTCCACTAGAATCAATGTTGCTTACAAATTACATATTTTTATGAGCCTACCGGAGAATTGATTATTCATAAAATCTAAACCTTACATGTTCAAATTGTCTATTAGTAATTATTTTTTCATCTTGACGCATCTCCACAGCTGTTCTTTTAGTAGTCGCGTATATAGGTCTATAATTTTTTGAAAATGCCCATTTTACCATTTGATATGTTGCTCCAAAATCCCCCTGTACCAACATATAGTCACCTTTCTTGACTTTACCTTCCAGCCATTCCTTAATAGGTTGGATGTATTCCCTAATCTCTGGAATATCAGGAGGAATTTGTGACCACATTGACCTTAAATAGTCCGGTAAATAATAAATCTTTTCAACGCCTAGATTTTTATAGGCTTCCATTTTTTGTTTATCAGTTAGTTCATGAGAAAACAGCAAATAAAGGTCTGGCAAATTAAGCAGCTCCTTTTGGACTATAATTGTTCAAAGGGAAATTTTTCAGGTAATTTTTCTAACATTTTATTTTTAAAAATGAGTTTTTCCACTTTATGGACATAGCTTTGTGCATTATCAATGTTTTCTTTAAATCCATCAGCGGACCTTCTCCTCTCGGTAAAACCTGCATGGGCAATCCAGTTTCTTATTTTAGAAATTTTCGTATACACATCATAAATTTCCTTGTATTCCTGGTTACCACTAAGTTTATCCACTAATTTTTTGCGAATTTTATCCCGATTACTCTTGCTCCAATTAATACAAATATCTCTATCACGATAAAGTTCAAGAATTTTCGTAACAATGGATTCTGCTAAACAAATATAACCTTGGGCAAACCGCTTGCTATCAAAGTACCATTTAGCCAGTGCAAGCTGTAGGTCTCCACTGGAACTTATGCCTTTAAATTTGTCAATAAAGCTTTTTAAATAAGGCTGCATATAGTTGACCACAGGTTCTACATTTTGGTTTTTTTCCAGAAAGCCATTAAGCCTATCTACTTCTTTTTTGAAATCATTTATATAATTTATATTTACTATGTCTGAAATGTTTCTTATGCTCGTGGAAATATCATTGTCATTGATTAATTCTGCCAGCAAGTAGCCATTCCCGAAATTCATAAAGTTGTAAGCTCCTCTGGCCCACTGGGTAACTTTATAAAGGGGCCCCAAGTCAACAATTGGAGCATATCCCATTTCCTTGTTAGCTTCAAGCATCCCATAAAACAATCCGCCAATTTTAAAGTCATTTTTAAATTTTAGAATACCGATTAAATCTAACATCAAGTAGTTAAAAAGCGGAATGGACCGGAAAGCATGGGTAATGTCCAGGAAAACTTCATCACCTTCTTGCAGACTGTCCCCTATGCCGACAAAAACATCAAAGTTACTCCACAGTTCCTTTTCATTTAAACCATAATCAATTATATAGCAGCGGGAACCTCCTGCAGCAGAGTCTCTAAGGTGCTTTAGATAACCATCAATTACTTCATTTACTTTTTCTAAATCTTTATTGTCTATATTAAAATTTCCTGGTTTAGAAGTTTCTGCTTTTCCTCCAAGTTCCACCCAATACAAATCATCTAAGGGCTGGTTACTAGCAGTTGCAAAATAATGATAAACCTCCTCCCACATTGATTTTGCTGTTCCTATTAGATAAAGTTTATCTACCTGTAAGCACTCACAAAGTACTGCAGAAATAAAGGATGTCTCATATCTTTTATCTGAACCTTCGAACTCATATACTGTCTTTTTATATTTACCCCTTGATTGATTATCATCTTTAGCTCCAGTGCCTATGGAAGAAATTAAAACCCTGGCCATTTCAAACAAACACCCCTCTGCCTAGTTTTTCTTAAATAAGTTCTAACCCACCAGCCTGCTAATTTTAACCCATCCAGGAACTTCCTTTGACCCCCCTTCTTCCAGTACTGTACGTGTTTTTGGGAAAAAATTTGCATCGGCTTTTTTAAAGTTTTTGCTTATTATTTGGCTCAATGATTTTTTTGATAAATTTTGTGCAATAGTATTATCATAAAATGTCTTTCCCGAACCTATTCTTAAATATGCTTCTGCAGCGGAATCAGCCTTTTTTACATCTTGTAAAAGACCAGCATAAAATTCTTTTATATCTTTCACATTAGAACTTTTGCACCTTTTAAGTAACTCTAGCTCTATTTCAATATTTCTTCGAGTATATTCATTGATAATTCTCAATAAAAAATCTTCTTTTTCCTCTTGAAGAAAAACATATTCTGGTTTAACATCATTCCCTACAGCTTTTGTTTTTATGGTAAAAGTACTAGTACTATCCTTGGCTATAACCTCCTTAATAATGGGTATAGTAGTTTTTTCACTTTCCAGGTTAAAAGTAAAAAATTTGGCAATGCCTAAATCCTTATTTGGAAAGGGCATTGTATCGGAAACAAGCAAATATTTTAAATTATCTTCACCATATAGACCAAAATAATTTTGTCCAATATAATTCTCCCTTTTCTTAGCATCCAAATACTCCAGAATTGAACCTTCATGCTCCAATTCGAAAAGAAAGCTTATTAAAGCAGTCCTGATTGCTCCTTTTATACTGCTTCCAGGTATAAAAGGCTGCCCTGCTGATTTTGCTTGCTCCTGGATTTGCTCTTTTATTTCGTGTTTGACACGTATTTTTTTCATGGCAATTTGTTTATAATCAAGCCCAACTTCTTCCAAAAAGCTTTTTAATTTGAACCTATCCTTGATACTGTCCCCTGCCTGTTTTTGTGCAATTAGCACAAACCTATCTAGCAATTCATCGCTATTAGATCTTCTTGCTAGTTCTTTAGCTAATAAATCATGATTAATGTAATAGACAAAGCTTTTGTCATATATATAGTCGCAAAACTGAGATAAAACCACCCCATTTCCAATATTAACAGGTGTTAACAAATGTATTCTAAACTTCATATTTACACCTCCCCAACAGGGATTAGAAAGGCTTTTCCATTCAAATAAACCTTGTGTTCATTAAAGGCTTCAGGGCTAACATCGATGATTTGCCCTGATACTTTTTCAGAAAAAATGCCTCCCTCTTTAATAACCCTTGTGCGTTTTCTCCGCAGGGAACGTCCATTCCGGGAATAAATATACCCACTTTTTTCTTCAAATTCATAGTAAACCAGCTTATCCACTTCATTTGGTCCTGGATAAACAGTGGAAAGATTCATATAGTACTGTCCTCTGAAAGTAAACAACTGATCCGGCAGTTCTTCCTCAGCAACACTGCCTAGCGTGAGTTTACTACGCTAATCATATTTTTGCCTGTTTTCCTAATGTTTTCAGGCTTTTTCTGTATAAACTAATCAGCAGTGGCAATAAAACCAGGTATTGACAATATTCTAAAAATAGTGTAT
>JBFLYC010000025.1:0-54117 GCA_040756735.1 Bacillota bacterium
CCCCTGACACCCCCCCTGACACCCCAGAGAACCGTCCCCCTGACACCCCTGACACCCGAGGTGACAGAGAACCGTCCCCCTGTCACCTGAGGTGACAGAGAACCGTCCCCCTGTCACCTCCTGCCCCTGTCACCTGGAGCAGTGCAGTAGTGCCTATCTTAAAACATTTGTTCAGGATACCTCAAAGCATTGACTTCTTCTTGAATTTTTTGAGAAGGCGCCGGGTATGCCCTGGATACAAAATAGGTAGCAAGGAGGTTTGCCGGAACACCAAAGATCCCTGCTCCAGTATCTATAATGCCAAAGAATGTAATTCCCAGGTACCTTGCCATAAAAATATACCCCATAGTTACAATTAAGCCTGTCAGCATTCCTGCAATAGCGCCCTGGGCATTAGCCCTTTTCCACCAAACTCCCAGCAGCAGTACAGGGAAAAAGGTCCCAGCAGCTAAAGAAAATGCCCACGCTACTATTTGTGTAATAACACCTGGTGGATCCAAGGCAACAATGCCAGCGATAATTGTGGCAACGGCAATAGATATACGGGCAACAAGCAGACGCATTTTTTCACCGGCTTGAGGGTTAATTATTCTATAATAAATATCATGGGCAAAGGAAGAAGAAATGGTAATTAACAGACCCCCTGCTGTAGACAAAGCTGCGGCCATGGCGCCGGCAGCAACCAAGCCTATGATAAAAACGCCCAGGTTAGCTATTTCTGGTGTTGCCATGACAACAATATCGTTACTAATAACAATTTCATTCCACTGCAGGATACCATCTTGATTGCCGTCAATTAATTTGAGCCTTCCTGTATCAACCCAGGATTTGGTCCATGCCGGTAAATCGGCAAAGGACCTTCCTGCTACTTGCGTCATTAAAATAAAGCGAGAAAACGCAGCATAAGCTGGGGCACTGAGGTAAAGCAGTCCAATAAATACAATGGACCAGGCGCCGCTCCAGCGTGCAGCTTGCATTGTAGAGACAGTATAAAAGCGCACTATAATATGGGGGAGAGCTGCCGTTCCGGCCATTAAACAGAATAACAGGGCTAAAAATTGAGCCTTGTTTGTTTTTACAAAGGGAGCATAATATTCAGTAAACCCTAAATCTTTATCTATTTCTCCAATTTTTGCAATAACCTCTCCATAAGAAATCCAGGGTAGGGGATTTCCTGTTATTTGCAAGGACATGAAAATAACAGGAATTAAATAGGCGGTAATAAGTACAATGTACTGGGCCACCTGAATCCAGGTGATTCCTCTCATTCCGCCGAAGGTAGCATAAATGGCAATAACAGCCATACCAATAATAGTACCTATCATTGTATCAATCTCAAACAGGCGACCAATAACAACTCCAGCACCTGACAGTTGACCAACAATATATACGAAACTAACAATCATAGTTGCTACCGCTGCAATGACCCTGGCTGTATGGCTGTCGAAACGGTCTCCAATAAATTCTGGAACAGTATACCTGCCAAATTTACGCAACTGGGGGGCAAGTAAAATTGTTAACAGCAGGTAACCCCCGGTCCAACCCATAATATAAGCCAATCCATCATAGCCCAAAAGCATAACTGTTCCCGCCATGCCAATGTAGGAAGCAGCGCTCATCCAATCTGCTGCAGTAGCCATCCCATTCCACATTGGTGGTATTCCTCTGCTTGCCACATAAAAATCAGATACTTTCCTTGATTGAAAATAGAGGGCAATGATTATATAAAGCAAAAAAGTAAGCAAAATTAAGGAAAGTGATACAAGGAATTGAGTGGACATTTATCTATTCCTCCAAACAGCTAAACTTCTTATCTATCTTGTCACTAATAATGGCATTTGCAAATAATAAAGCAATAAACACGAGTATAGCCCCTTGAGCCCCCATATAGTAATGTAAAGGCATTCCCAACACTGTAATGTCTACCAATCTTTCGGCAATGGAAACGCATCCGAAGGATACCAATGCCCAAATAGCAAAACAGCAACCAATAAAAACATTTTTAACATAGAAATATCTTTCGTTAATACTTTTATTAATGTTTTTCATGAAATGATGAGCCTCCTTTTGATTATTTCAGTTTATTTTAGTATCTGAAAAGATTCTTTTGTTAAAAACGTGCCTAAAATGTTTAAAACAGTGTTTAAAATGCAAAAAAGCGGTTTCGATTGGCATCGAAACCGCTGCTTAAATCCCCGCTGCTTAAATCCCCGCTGCTTAAATCCCCGCTGCTTAAATCCCCGCTGCTTAAATCCATTAAATTTGGAGCATTTTCAGCAGATTTTTAGCTGCAGAACGGCTCACAGGTATTCTTGTCTTATTTTTATCTTTAAGTATGATAGTATAAGCCCCATTAAACCAGGGGACTATTTCTCCTACATAATATAGATTCACAAGATAACTGCGATGGGAACGAAAAAAATTGTAAGGACTTAGTTTCTCCTCTAAATTTTGTAAGGTTAATTTAGTTTTGTAGACGTTATCCTCGGTATAGACCTGAACCATGCGTTCTTCACGAACTAAATAATATATTGTTTTTGGATCAACAACAAAGAGCCGTTCTCCATCGTCCAGTAAAAGTTTAGAGATTTTCGAAGCATGAATTTTGTCTTTAACAGCTCCTTGACTGATATTTTGCTCCTTGAATTCTTTACGTATTCTATCTAATGTTTCTTGTAATCTGTTATCCCCATAAGGTTTTAATAAATAATCAATGGCATTTAGCCCAAATGCCTCAACTGCATACTCATCATAAGCAGTAGTAAAAACAATCAGAGGTGATTTTTTTTGTGCCTTCAAGTATTTTGCTACCTCCATGCCTTTAAGTCCTGGCATTTGAATATCCACGAAAATTACATTTGGGTGATAATTCTCAAAAAATTCTAATAGTTCTTTGCCATTTGTAGCACTGGGGCATAGTATAAGGTCCTCATGCTGGCTTAATAAATATTCCAGCTCTTTTCGAGGCATTGTTTCATCTTCAGCAATCATCACTTTTATTTTCATAGGAGCACACCTCCAGTATTTCACCTTCTATTATAGTAAGTGACAAGTTAGATGTCACCTTATTTGTGCAGTGGAGCAGTGTTTGACCTACCGGCAGTTTCCGAATTATCAATGAAAATTGGAAGTAATAATCCTAAATTATGGAAGAAATTTAATCGATACCATAGTAAATACAAATAATTGGGTACATACCCGTTCCGCATTTATGTCCTGACTTGCTTATCATACACTCATGTTGAGACTAAAATTAACCGAGGAGGAATCAACATGAGGGATCAAAAGAAAGCAGAAGAGCTTGCCATGCAAAGAGTTCAACTTTTATCTCCACTTCTGCAGGAAGGGTTGGATATGGCAAAACTATACTAATGTATGATATATCTATAATATAAAAAGGTCATTGGAGGATGGAAATGTATCTGGATAGAATAGAAACAACGCCTGGAGTATTACATGGCAAAGCAAGAATAAAAGGAACAAGAATAGCTGTTTACATGATTTTAGAAATGTTAGCAGGAGGATATTCCAATGAAGATATAAAAGCTTGTTTGGAATATGCTGCTTTGGCAGCACGAGAAGAAGTATATTCTTTGGAGGCTAATTCATGAGATTTTTTGCAGATGTAGGCGGTCTGGTCGGAAGTAATTATGGCAATATAACAGACTCTTATGCTACAGGAGAAGTTGCTGGAGAAAATAATGTGGGGGGAATAGCTGGCAGCAATTTTGGGAATATAAATAAAACCTATAGCGCATCAGTTGTAACTGGAAATACCAATGTAGGAGGTTTGATAGGAAATTTTGAAGGCTACCTCGCAAGTAGGAAGTAATTAAGCCGCCCTCATGTAGGAGGTTTGATAGGAAATTTTGAAGGAGGATCATATCTAGATTCTTATCATGATGAAACAGGTCAGTCTATTTCTATTGGGAATACTGGTACTAGTGACAGAGCACGTAACACAGCTGCAATGGTGCAGCAGGACAGCTATGTTGGTTGGGATTTTGATGATGTTTGGGGAATTATAGAAGGAGAAAGGTATCCATATTTGCAGCGGAAGGGTAGTGAAAACATCCCTTAGATGGCAATGGGAAAACTATTAGTAATCTTCGTATTCATCGTCCAGAAACTGACCTTGTTGGGCTCTTTGGACTGTTTTAACGAAGCCGTAGTGGTGGGTTTAGGAGACGCTACCGGTGGTCTAGTCGGATGTAATGAAGTGCATATCTTTTATTCCTATAGTACTGGTGATGTCCTAGGGGAAGGGGACAATACGGGCGGCCTGGTAGGTTATAATCGGAGGCGTATCTTAGACTGTTACAGTCTATCAAATGTTAATGGAATAAATAATACTGGAGGACTTGTTGGACGAGTTCATGGTATTGCTTGTACCTATCTTTTACTAGGTGTACTCTCCTGCTCCTGTTTTCTGAGGGGTTCTCATAATGTACAATCATACATCAACCATGTTGGGGGAGGGGTTTTGATAATTATATGGTTGATAGTACTTTTATCCGCTATCTTTTATACTGTCTGCATGGTTCTCTTTTTTAAAGCTCTTAAAACAATAAAGATGGTCAGGTAGAAAAAGGAAAAGGGGAAGGTGCGACCATCAGACTTCCTCTTTTTAAAACAACCACATGATTAGTGTTGACTGCCCTCATCCCATATTTCATATATTCTTATGATGATATCATCTTCTGCCTTTATTTTATTATCTCTATTAAAACGTCATAATAAGGCTTTCGTTTTCTTTTGTATTTAGTTATAATTGGATTAGGAAATAATTAGGAGTGGTTAGATTGAGTTTTGAGGATAAAATTCTTAACTATTTGGCTGAAATACATCAAAAGATTACAGGTATCGAGAATGAAGTAGCTGGTGTTAAAGCTGAAGTAGCTGGTGTTAAAGCTGAAGTAGCTGGTGTTAAAACTGAAGTAGCTGGTGTTAAAACTGAAGTAGCTGGTGTTAAAGCTGAAGTAGCTCACATTAAAAAGACTGTTATTAATATTGAAAATAGCCATGGAGAAAAATTGTCAGCATTGTTTGATGGTTATGAGCATAATACTAAAGCAATCAAGGAACTTAGCAAAGATGTTAAATCATTAGAAAAGAGAGTTGCAACTCAGGAGATAAAATTACAATTAATTAAATAGCAGCCATTTTTTATTGCAATGACATATTATCCTTGATATGCTAAAAATACAAAGAGCGGTAAATGTTAATAGGGAAATGCCCATTGAAAGCAGCAGGTTTATCCTTTTAACGGCACAAAGTGCTCCTTGAATTAAAAACAATAGAGGAAATAGCCACAATAGAGATACAACAAAGATACCATGGGCCAAGCTGCCAATGTCTGCAAAGATATTTGTAAATGATAAGATTGTAATTATAATTATTGCTAAAAAGATGGGAAAACAGCAGTGATTATAGCGCTGGATTTAATGTTAATTTAAACCCCCTCCTCTTTTTTTGCCAGACGTCTTTGGAAGTATAAGAATATTGGGAAGGGAATAATTATCCATCCAAAGCTTTTAATCAGGTTGTTTTTGGCCCTGGAAACCTGACGTTCTTTTTCTGCTTCAACCATGGCATCGTATCTTGCCCTTAGCTCTTCCTGGGATAGCTCTGGCCTATCTGTGCCTTCGCCAGGAGGCTTTTCCGGCATGCCCCATCTTTGGAACTCATCAAAGGTTTGATAATAGGGTGTTGGTGCAACTATATCTGCAACTGCCATGAAAGCTGCCACACTTCCGCCAATAGTCATCATTAGGGTTGCAAATAAGACCAAATAGATATAGACATTTTTTATCACATCTTCTCCTCCTTCTTTTTCAGTGTTAAATTTGACTCCTACAATTAAAAGCAAAATCAAGGCAATAATTACTACAGGTACAATAAGTGATACAATCATATTTTCAACTCCAAATTCATTTTTTAGTTCAAGCAAGTTTGCAAAAATAAAGCCATGGTAAAGGTTAGAACAGGCCTTCTTAATCTATATAGACGAAAAAAATTGTCTATAGTTTCATAGTTTCAATGGAAAATGAAAATAAAAATCCTTTTTTCAAAGAATAATTCTAACTCCAATTTTACTATATTGTGAAGTTATATGCGAAGATTTTTTTGGAGTAACGGCGATGAGGTTTGTAGACTTTGAAGGTCAGGCAATGCAAAAGCCAAATAATCAGTTTGGCTATATTGACAAAGCAAGGTGCTTAATGCGGTAGGCACCTTTTTTGCTGGTTTTTATAACAAGTGGATAAGTTATGGCTGAATTTAAGGTTTATATGTTGATTGTAAAAGGTTGCCAGACAAGCCAAAACGGGTTTAAAAGAGGTTTTAAGTGATAAGTAGGGGAAATTTTGAAGGAAAAAGCATCCCTAATCTTATTGGGAAAGATTTAAAATCTGGCGAGGGTTGGGATGAACAAAGGGCGAAGCTCTTCCTAGAAAGGGAAAAGCGGATCCATCTTGAGCAGGCAGCCTTGAGTGGAGCATAGCTTTAGACAGAGTATATTGTCTTCATCCCATGGTGCGTGGTATAATTTGCCTGTTAATAATTGGTATGGCGTCTAAAATTTGAGTATGGGGAAATCAAAGGGGGATGTTGAGTTGCTAGGACCTGTTCAATTGCATGAGAGAATTGCAGTACTGGATGTTATACGGGGTTTTGCGCTTTTAGGGATTTTAATCGTAAATATGGCGTATTTTAGTTATCCCATCATGTATATGGAAATAGTTGGAACAAAAATGTGGACAGCTGTTTGGGATAAAGCTGTTTTGGCAGTAATCAATCTTTTTATTGAAGGAAAGTTTTATTCAATGTTTTCTTTTCTCTTTGGCCTTGGTTTTATCATTTTCCTTGAAAGGGCTAAGCAGAGAAGTAAAAGGCCCATATTGCTGTTTTATAGGAGGCTGCTCATATTATTTTGTATTGGATTAATCCATGCCTTTTTTATCTGGTTTGGAGATATTCTTGTTTCATATGCAGTACTTGGTTTCTTGCTGCCTCTTTTTTTCAATCGTAAACCCAAGACAATACTTATCTGGGTCATTATTTTCTTCATGTTTGCAATACTGCCCGTAGTGCTGATGGCAGCATCTTCGTCCATGGGAGGGCAAGAGTATTATGCTGCCTATATGCAGGAGTTTATTGGCGCCATGGAAAAAAATATAGAAAATTCAATTTATGCCTATAGCCAGGGTTCCTTCGGAGAGCTCATGGCTCAACGTACTGCTGATACACTTTTTACCTATAATTATTTCTTCTTTGCAGCGCCCCTTATTTTCCCCATGTTTCTATTTGGAGTCTATGCGGGCAAGAAGAAAATTCTCCATGATATTCCAGGCAACATAGACTTTATTAAAAAGGTTTGGAAATGGGGTTTGATTATAGGTTTAACAATGAGCATTGTGAAATATGCCAGCGGACTAATGGTGGATCCTCTTCAGGCTTCAATGTATGATTTAATCGCCATAATTGCCCAAGTATTAGGGGATCCGGCTTTAAGCATGTTCTACGTGTCTTCTTTAGTGTTGTTATGCCAAAACAAACTGTGGCTTGAGCGGTTGACTCCCCTGGCAAAGGCCGGCAGGATGGCGCTAAGTAACTATCTTTTTCAATCTATAGTCTGCACAACAATTTTTTACAGTTATGGACTGGCGCTTTATGGCAGGATGGGTCCTGCTGCAGGGCTAGTTTTGACTGGAGTGATATTTGCTGCTCAAGTTATTATTAGTGGGTTATGGTTTAATAAATTCCGGTTTGGCCCCATGGAATGGCTGTGGCGCACTCTCACCTATGGCAAGGTGCAGAAGATGTCAATAATGGCAAGTGGGGATAAATCAGAAGCGTGCTAGATCCAGTAATTCAGGTGCTGCCCAGTTTAGATCCACATTGCCTGATATGCCGCTGACCTTTCCCAGGTTGCTGTACTGCCAGACAGTCCACCTGGTCCAACTTCCTATATCCTGGGGAAAACCAGGATTACCCTTGACAAGAGGGTACATGGCAATCCACAAGGGCATATCAGCCAGTGGGTTGCCGGGAGTTGGATGATTAAAATTACTATGCTCTTTAATAAAGTAACTGCCGGTATAAAGCATTAAACACCTTCTTGTTTTCCTTTGAAAATAAGTCCTGAAGGTATCTGCCCAGGATAAGAGCTCAGTGGTGGTTAAGGCAGATTCCTTTTTGGCAGCCGGCACCTCTAAATCCAATACAGGATAGATGTCTCCAAAATCTCTGCTCCCAAATCCTTTTTGCATGGTATCAATGAAATTCCTGGCCTCTTCTAGGGCATCTGCCGCCCTGGTGTTAATGTCCGGCCTGGCAAAATGATAAGCCCCTACACTAACGCCTGCGGCCCTGGCCCCTAAAATGTTACTGACAAACCTGGGGTCCACTACAGTCCGTCCTTCACTGGCTTTGATATAAGCGAATTGTATGTTATCCTTTTTGACAGACTGCCAATCAATTATCCCCTGCCAGCGTGAGACGTCTATTCCATGCAAACTCTTTGCATTTACCCCTTGCACAAAGGTTCCTCCTCTCATGTACATTTCATGTATATTTTATTTGGGATCATTGCTGCTTGTGACAGTTTATAAGCAGAATAATTTAGTTATTCCCCTGTAAATCGTGTTGCATATATGTTACAGTTTTGTATACAATATAGTAACAGAGACTTAAAAGGAGGTATTTTTTTGGGAAGTTCAACAGTAAGAATTAATGATAAAACTGTGAAGGTACTTAAAGAGCTTGCACATCAAGCTGACAAGTCCTTGCAGGAAATTCTTGACAAAGCGGTTGAGGATTATAAAAGAAAGCAGTTTTTAATGGAAGCAAATGAGGCTTATGCAGCCCTAAAGAATGATCCAGAGAAATGGCAGGAAGAAATAAAAGAAAGAGAAGAATGGGATATAGCCCTTGAGGATGGACAGGAGGAAGACCAATGAAACCCTCTAGAGGCGATGTCTGGCAGGTGAGCCTCAATCCTGTTCGGGGTCATGAGCAAGCTGGAAGAAGACCCTGCCTGATTATATCAGTTGACCTGTTTAATCATGGTCCGGCCGGTCTGGTAATAATCATACCTATTACAACTAAGTACAAGGGAATTCCCTTTCATGTTGAAATATCACCACAAGAAGGGGGTTTAAAGGAGAAAAGTTATATAAAGTGTGAAGATGTCAGGTCTATTTCCCTCGAAAGACTCATTGAAAGACTAGGCACAGTACCAGAAGAGAAATTGGCAGCAGTAGAGGAGCGGCTGAAAATATTAATGGGATTATAAAACTTACAAAACCCTTATAAAAACTTCTGTATCAAGATATCATTCTTTTGTTTAGTGTCTTACAATAGTATGGTAAAATAGATGGTAAGAATAATCAATAGGAGTAGGAAATTATGAAAAAGGTAGTAATGTCAGAAAAAGGGCAGATCACTCTCCCTGTTTCCATACGTAATCGGTTTAATCTATCAAAGGGTGATAAGCTTATTATTGAGGAAGGAGAAAAGGAAATTCTTTTGCGTCCTGTTTCAAAACATCCTCTTTTAGAGTTACAGGGCAAATATAAACTATCTGAGCAAGAAAGTTTAACTAACCAGTTGCTTAGAGAGAGAAAGGTCGAGAGGGAGCAGGATAAGTGATGCATGGTAAAGTGGTCTTTGATGCCTTTGCTATTTTATCTTTGATTGAGCAAGGCAGGAATAGTGCAAAAGTTGCCGGTATGATTGCAAGCAATAAAGTGCAAATCTATTTGAGCATTCTTAACCTGGGAGAAATATATTATATTTTGCTGAGAAGGTTTGGAATAAAAGAAGCAGAAAAAATAGTAGAATATGTATTCCTTGAAGATAAAATTGAGATAGTTCCTGTCGACTGGGAAAAGGTGAGGGAGGCTGCCCTAATAAAATCTCGGGGAGGTCTTTCCTATGCAGACTCTTTTGCTCTTGCATTAGCTGTTGAATTGAAAGCTCCACTTGTGACGGGTGATGAGGAATTTAGAGATCCAGCTGCGAAACTTGGTGTTGAGGTTATATGGCTATAGAATGAAATGGATCTATTAAAAAGAGGTGTAGTGGAGTGGATGTTATTAAAAAAGAAGATATAGAAAATATTCTTAAGTATACCCATGATGCCATTATCGTTGTAGACAAAAGGGGTATTATCACAGTATTTAATGCAGCCGCTGAAAGGTTGACAGGAATTGATGCGGGCGATGCCCTTGGCAGACCGGTAGGAGAGATTATTCCCAACACAAGGCTGTATCATGTCCTGGAAACAGGAGTTCCAGAGTTAAACAGGCAGCAGGAACTACGTGATGTTACCATTATTACCAATAGGGTGCCTGTCATAAATAAAGAGGGAAAAATTATTGGGGCTGCGGCAGTATTTCGGGACATCGCCGAAAAAATTGCCATGACCGCAGAAATCTCAAATCTCAAAGAGGTACAGACGCTCCTTGAGGCCATTATAAATTCCACCCAAGATGCAATTTCTGTTGTTAATGAAAAAGGCATTCATGTGATGATTAATTCTGCCTATTCCCAATTAACTGGCCTGTCCAGGATGGAAGTCCTGCATAAGCCTGCAGATATTGATATAGCTGAAGGAGAAAGCATGCACTTGGAAGTGCTGCGTACCCGTAGGCCGGTTCGAGGGGTGCGCATGAAGGTGGGTTCGCACAAGAAAGAAGTGGTGGTAAACGCTGCCCCAATCATAGTGGGTGGGGAGTTAAAAGGAAGCGTGGCAATAGTCCACGACATATCTGAGATCATTAAGCTCAATGATGAACTGAAAAAGGCCAAGAGATTAATCAGGCATTTGGAAGCCAAATATAATTTTGAAGACATTATTGGGGTAAGTGATCAAATAATAGGAGCCATAGAACAGGCTAAACGTGCAGCTTCTACTCCTGCCACGGTTTTGCTCAGAGGGGAAAGTGGTACCGGCAAAGAACTCTTCGCTCATGCCATCCACAATGCCAGCAAAAGAAGTAAAGGACAGTTTATCCGGGTAAACTGTGCGGCTCTAACTGACAACCTTTTAGAAAGTGAGCTTTTTGGCTATATTGAAGGAGCTTTCACAGGAGCCAAAAAAGGCGGCCACAGGGGTATTTTTGAAGAAGCAAGCGGGGGTACCATCTTCTTGGATGAAGTTGGCGAAATGTCCCTGCATCTTCAGACAAGGCTGCTGCGTACTCTGCAGGAAAAAGAGATTACCAGGGTAGGGGATACCAAGCCGATCCAGGTGGATGTGAGGGTAATTGCGGCAACCAATGCCAAACTCGAGGAACTTATTCAAAAAGGCATGCTGCGCGAGGATTTATACTACAGGCTTAATGTGCTTCCCATATTTATCCCACCTTTGCGCCACAGGAAGGAAGATATTTTACCACTAGTTAACCATTTGCTGCCCAGGTATAACCAGGAATACGGCCGCAACGTGGAAACTATATCTGATGAAGCTTTAGAAGTGTTACGTGGGTATGACTGGCCGGGCAATGTGCGTGAGCTGGAAAATGTGCTGGCCCGGGGTATAATTAACATGAAGTTTAAGGAGACTGTTCTGGAAGCTTGTCACCTGCCAGTTTTGGATGCAAAAAATAATCTTAACGGGGTTGTCGTATACAGGGAAGAAGAGCAGCCCTTAAGGTCTTATGAAGAACTGCATAACAGGTGGGAAAAATCAGTGCTGCAGAGAGCCTTGTCTAAAACAGGAGGTAATAGGAAGGAAGCTGCCCAGCTCTTAAAAGTATCCCTGCGCAACCTGTATTATAAGCTTCAAAAGCATGGTCTCACCTAAAAACAGCAGTTAACCTGTTCAATAAATGTTAACCTACAAGAAAGTAGAAGCATACCTGAACAGTGGTGAAAAGTATAGTAGGAAGTGCAAAATATTGCTTATTTGAAATATTTTGCAGCCTGTACATATGCATAAAATTGCACCTTTAATGATGAGGGTGCTTTTTGCTTTCAGTTTATTCTGACTAATTCATTGTGACACAAGGGTTCATAATAAAGTTCATTTTTGAGAGTGTCTTGGCATGCTTTTTGCTATATTTAGGGAAATAAGATAATTAAGTACATCGCTACGCCATGGGGACGGTTCCATCGTCTTCCCTTCGGATCTTCGCTGCGCTACGGTGACGCTCGAACCGTCCCCATGGCTCCGCTAATTGCTAAATTTCGCTGTAGTAAAAGCGCTTTAAACCAGCATTGGTGCTTGATGATTATTTTCCACCTGTATGGTATAGTTTTCTAAGCAGTAAAATATCGCCAGATAATCAAAGATGCAGGAGGATGATTATGAAGAACTTTCAGGAGTTATTGGCAGAAGCTAAAAGTCGTGTCACTCCAAGGATCTCTGTTGCAGTCGCCCAGGATGATGATGTGATGCGAGCCGTTAATGAAGCCCATAAGGTTGGACTAATTGATCCCATTTTGGTTGGTAATAGGCAAATGATTGAGGCTGTAGCAGACAGGCTGAATATAGACTTGCAGCTTTTTACAATAATTGATCAAAGAGATAACCTGCTGGCGGCTAAAGAAGCAGTTGCCCTGGTACGTCATGGTGAGGCTGATATCTTGATGAAAGGGATCGTTGGAACTGCTGAGCTGTTCAGAGAAGTTCTGGATAGAGAAAAGGGGCTGCGTACCGGAAGAATTCTAAGCCATGTGGCTGTGATACAAGTTAAGGGTTATCCCAAATTTATTTTGATGACTGATGCTGCTATTAACATAGATTATAGTATAAATCGCAAAGTTAATTTAATTAACAATGCCCTTGAACTGGCCAGGGTTTTGCAAATTGACAGGCCAAAGGTTGTTCCCATAGCAGCAGTTGAAGTGGTAAATCCTGATATGCAGGCTACAGTGGATGCTGCAGCGCTGTCCAAGATGTATGAACGCGGGCAGTTTAAGGACTGCATTGTTGATGGCCCCCTTGCTTTTGATGTGGCAATATCAGCCGAGGCTGCGGCCCATAAAGGTATTAAAAGCCCCGTGGCCGGAGATGCGGACATCCTGCTTATGCCTAATATTGAAAGCGGCAATGTCATGTACAAATCATTAGTCAGTTTTGCGGGGGCCAAGACAGCAGGGATTGTCATTGGCGCAAGCGCGCCGGTACTGGTTACTTCCAGGTCTGATTCAGCAGAAACCAAGCTTCATTCTATTGCCCTGGGTGTTTTGATGGCTGCTGCAGGAAAATAAGTTTGTTAAGTGAGGGTTATGCTGCTTTATGAGGTGAGCAGAGTATGCTGAGCTAAGCTTAAGATTTGTTTCATTTTGGAGGAGAGGAATTTATGAAAATGTTGGACCATTTCTCTAAGTATGACTATGAACAACTTGTGCTTTGCCAGGATCAAACATCAGGATTGAAAGCCATCATCGCCATTCACAATACTACCTTGGGGCCGGCTCTGGGTGGAGCAAGGATGTGGAATTACGCTTCCGATGAGGACGCCATCCTTGATGCTTTACGTCTTGCCAGGGGAATGACATACAAGGCTGCAGCCGCAGGGCTGAATCTCGGCGGGGGTAAGGCAGTTATTATTAACTCACCCCAGTCAAAGAGTGAACAGCTGTTCAGGGCCTTTGGCAGGTATGTGGAAAGTTTAAATGGCCGCTACATTACTGCAGAGGATGTTGGAACATCAGTGCAGGACATGGAGTATGTACGGATGGAAACCAGGTATGTTACCGGTGTTTCCAACGGAAGCGGGGACCCCTCACCAGCTACGGCTCTTGGGGTTTGGTATGGGATGAAGGCTATGGCCCAGGAAGCTTATGGGAGTGACTCCTTAGAAGGAAAAGTGGTTGCCGTTCAGGGAATTGGCCATGTAGGTTACTATTTATGTAAACATGTTGCCAAGGAAGGCGGCAAATTAATTGTAACTGATATTAATCCTGAAGCAATTAAAAGAGTAACAGGAGAAATCGTTGCCGAAGTGGTGAAACCAGAAGAAATCTATGGAGTTGGGTGCCATATATTTGCTCCTTCTGCTCTGGGTGCAGTGGTTAATGACATCACCCTTCAACAGTTAAAGTGCGATATAATTGCCGGCGCTGCCAACAATGTGTTGGAAGATGAGCGTCATGGTGAGCTATTAATGCAAAAGGGGATTTTATATGCACCTGATTTTGTGATTAATGCAGGGGGGCTCATCAATGTTGCCGACGAACTGCAGGGGTATAATAAAGAGAGGGCTTATAAAAAGATTGAAATGATTTACACCAACATCAAAAAGTTGCTGGCTATTTCCAAGGAACGTCAGATTCCTACTAATATAGCTGCCAACCTGATGGCAGAAGAACGCATGGAAAAACTCGGCCGCATCCGGAATATATATCTTAATAAGTAGAATACAAGAAGATACCAATCCTATACTTCAAGCCATTAGGATAAGGCTAAAATGAGGATAAGCAAAGGGAGTTGTTGGATTTGAGTAATGAATGGCTGCTTGTGATTAACCCTGGTTCAACTTCAACAAAAACTGCCGTGTTTAAGGGTGATGAACTGAAGTGGTATGCATCTCTTGAGCATTTTCTGGATGACCTGAAGCCCTATAACCGGATTGTTGAGCAGTTCTCTTTTAGAAAGCAGGTTATTGAGAGCGCTTTAGCTGAACAGGGTTTTGACCTGCAAGACTTTGCAGCAGTTGCGGCCCGGGGTGGATTGCTAAAGCCCGTTCAGGGTGGAACTTATCTGGTAAATGAGCAAATGCTGGCAGACTTAAGGGAATGTAAATATGGTGAGCATGCATCCAATTTAGGGGCGCTGGCAGCCAGCGAACTCGCATCTCCATATGGGATGCCGGCCTATATAGTTGATCCTGTTGTAGTTGATGAATTAAATCCGCTAGCAAGGATTTCAGGTATGCCTGGAATTTCACGAAAAAGTATCTTTCATGCGTTAAATCAAAAGGCTGTAGCCAGACGCTACTGTAGAGAACATAACAAGAAATATGAGGAAGTGAACCTGATCATTGCTCACTTAGGTGGAGGAATTAGTGTAGGAGCTCATGAAAAGGGCAAGGTAGTGGATGTAAACAATGCTCTTGATGGTGATGGGCCTTTTTCTCCAGAGAGAGCAGGGGGGCTGCCTGTAGGGGAAGTAATAAAGATGTCCTTTTCGGGAGACTTTACCCAGGACCAGTTGAGGAAACAATTTGTAGGACGGGGAGGTCTGGCAGCCTATCTGGGGACCAATGACGCCCGGACAGTTGAAGAACGAATCCAGGATGGAGATGAAACAGCAAAGCTTGTTTATCAGGCCATGGCATACCAGGTGGCCAAAGAAATCTGTGCCTGTGCAGGGGTATTGTTTGGCAAAGTGGATGCAGTGATACTTACCGGCGGGCTCGTCTACAGTAAAATGCTCACAGATTGGATCAAAGAAAGGGTTGAGTTCCTTGCCCAGGTCGTGTTCTATCCAGGAGAAGACGAGATGGGCGCATTGGCGCAGGGGGTATTGCGCGTCTTACGGGGAGAGGAAGAAGCATTAATTTATAAATAAGACATAAGTATAACAAAGGACTTAATGGGCTGGCAGTATATGAACTAGAATTAGAATTAAACAAACTAGAATTAAAGCTACTTTGGGGTCAAGGAGGAGGTTAGTGTGGCAAGAGTTACCTTTCATGAAGACTGGTGTAAAGGGTGCGAACTGTGCGCTGCCTTTTGTCCCAAAAATTTAATAAGTCTAGCTGACAGGATAAATGAAAAGGGCTATCGGCCGGCTACAGTTGTTGATATGCAAAAGTGTACTGGATGTATGGCATGCGCCCTTGTATGTCCCGATGTGGTAATTGAAGTAGAGAGGGAGGTGAGTTAAGGTGGTAAAAGTGCTAATGAAAGGAAACGAAGCTATTGGAGAAGCCGCCATAAAGGCTGGCTGCCGCTACTTTTTTGGCTATCCTATTACACCCCAGAATGAGCTGCCTGAATATCTGTCTAAGAGGCTTCCTGAGGTTGGTGGTGTTTTTTTACAGGCTGAGAGTGAAATAGCGGCTATTAACATGGTCTATGGCGCAAGTGCAGCCGGGGCAAGGGTCATGACATCTTCTTCAAGCCCAGGCATCAGCCTGAAGCAGGAAGGCATATCCTTTCTTGCCGGTTCTGAACTACCCAGTGTAATCGTAAATATCATGAGAGGCGGGCCTGGACTTGGAGGCATTCAGCCTGGCCAGGCAGATTATTTTCAAGCAACCAGAGGGGGTGGACATGGCGATTATCGGCTGCCGGTATATGCTCCCGGTTCAGTACAGGAGCTGGCAGATTTAACCATGAAGGCCTTTGATGTCGCAGACGCTTACCGTAACCCGGTGATGATACTTGGTGATGGTATTCTAGGGCAGATGATGGAGCCTGTTGACTTTGGAGATAGCAGGAGTAAAGGGGTTTATGACAAACCCTGGGCTGCCACAGGTACAAGAGGAAGAAGCAAGCCTAACGTTATTAATTCACTTTACCTGGATCCAGAAGAATTAGAAGAGCACAATTATTCTCTCTTAAGCAAGATTCAGGCCATGGAAGCCAAGGAGAGGGCCTTTGAGCAGTATCTCACATCCGATGCCGAAATTATTTTAGTTGCTTATGGTACAACAGCCAGGATAGCTAAAGCAGCTGTCAGACAGGCAAGAGAAAAGGGGATCAAAGCAGGTTTGTTCAGGCCTATTACCTTGTGGCCATATCCAGACAAGGAATTAAGCAGGGCAATACGTCTGGGAACCAGGGCAGTCCTGACAGTAGAACTCAGCATGGGCCAAATGGTTGATGATGTACGTCTAGCTGTCGGCGGCAGGGTGCCGGTTTATTTCTACGGGCGTGCCGGGGGGATGGTGCCCAGTACCAAAGCCGTATACCATGAGATTTGCCGCATTCTTGGTTATACAAGTGAACTTCCTTCCATTTTAGAAAAAGGCGTTAGGTATTGTTTTCACAGGGGGGGTGAGTTAAGTGGCCAAGGTATTTCAAAAATCCAAAGCGCTGTCTGATGCGAAATTTCATTACTGCCCCGGCTGCACCCACGGAATAATACATCGTCTGGTTGCTGAAGTCTTAGAAGAGTTAGAGGTTATGGACAGGGCCGTTGGCATTGCTTCAGTGGGCTGCTCTGTCTTGACTTATAAGTATTTCAATGTAGATATGATTCAAGCTGCCCACGGTCGTGCTCCTGCAGTTGCTACAGGTGTAAAAAGGGTGCATCCAGATAGTGTGGTCTTTTCTTACCAGGGTGATGGAGATTTAGCTGCCATTGGTACTACGGAAATTGTGCATGCTGCTGCCCGTGGGGAGAACATTAGTATTATCTTTGTGAATAATGCCATCTATGGAATGACAGGAGGCCAGATGGCGCCCACAACCCTTGTTGGCCAGAAGTGTACTACCACAGGCCCAGGTGGACGGGAAAGAAGTCATGCAGGTAATCCCCTGCGTGTGTCTGAAATGCTGTCGACCATAGACGGTTCTGCATATATAGCCAGGGTATCTCTTCACAATCCTGGCCACATTAATAAAGCCAAAAAGGCTATTAAGACAGCCTTTGAAGTTCAGCTTCAGGGAAAAGGCTTTTCCATGGTAGAAGTACTTTCCACCTGTCCCACCAACTGGGGAATGACTCCCGTAGCAGCCATGCAGTGGCTTAAAGACAACATGCTGCCGCAGTTTCCCTTGGGAGAGTTTAAGAAACTGGCGGAGGTGGGCTAGGTGCTGCACGAGATAATTATAGCAGGTTTTGGCGGGCAAGGTGTTATGTCCATGGGGCAGCTGTTAACATATGCAGGCATGCTCGAAGGAAAGCATGTATCCTTTATTCCCTCTTATGGTCCGGAAATGCGGGGAGGAACAGCTAATTGTGCAGTAGTGGTTTCTGATGAAGAAATTGGCTCGCCTATTGTGACGGAACCTAACTGTGTCATCGCCATGAATCTGCCTTCTTTAAAAAAATTTGAACCCACACTGGTGCCTGGTGGCCTATTGCTTATAAATTCTTCCCTAATCAAAGAGGAGTCGTCAAGGAAAGACATTAGGGTTTGCCGCATAGCGGTCAATGAACTGGCTGCAGAACTTGGAAACGATAAGGTTGCCAATATGGTTATGCTGGGTGCTTTTTTAGGAGCAACTGGAGTTGTTGCAATTGATTCTGTCGTAGAATCGCTGAAAAAAGTCCTGCCTGAAAGAAGGCATAACCTTATCCCCCTTAACAAAAAAGCCCTGGAGCTCGGAGCAGTGCAGTAAGTCAATGAATCAGGAGAAGTCCATATAATATTCTTTTCAGTCTATGGTGTGTAATTCACCATAGACTTTTCTTTCATTTTGTTGAGTACGCCACGGGTACGCCATACGCCACGGGTACGGTTCCATCGTCTTCCCTTCGGACCTTCGCTGCGCTACGGTGACGCTCGAACCGTCCCCATGGCTCCCCATGGCTCCGCTAATTGTTAAATTTCGCTGTAGTACTAATAAGTAATAATAGCCAAAATGCAGTAAAAGTTAACAGTCATACAATATTGGTATTTGATAGTGAGACCAACAGTATCTTAGCCCGTGATTTCAAAAATAGCGAAACAAAAGTCCTGTTCACCATACCTTCAGACATAAGCAAAAAGCATCAAGTATATGATGTAAAGTTATCCCCTGATAAAAATAAAATAGCTGTCACAATTCCTAACCCCATGAGCCTTTATGTCTTTTCTTTAGAAGGTGAAACTTTTTATAAAGGTGAGGGAATAGCAGATACTGTTACCAGAAACAATGGTACGGAGTCAATCTATTTGCAGTGGCTTAACGAGCATACAGTGATATTTCAAGACTATAGGGACATTGTAAAGCTGGATATTGAGACAGGCATGAAAGAAATGCTGATAAAAGATGCTCAAGAACCGGTTGTATGCCCTGATAGCAGTTTAATGGTGGTAAAGAGGCATATAGACCGCAGCAATACATATTTTTTGTTTGATGAAATCAAGAAAAAAGAAATTACTTTAGGAACTGACCTTGATAATATTTATTTCATTAACAAAAATAAACTAATATATAATGAAGGAGATAAAATAATATTATTTGATACTGCCCTAAGTACAAAAGAAATGGTAGGTAACGGGCATATCATAGGGATTTCTCCGGATGGTTCCAAGGTCTATTATGTCAATGATCAATATGTTGTTGATAGATATTATTATTAGTGACATTTACTTAGCTATCAGTCACGATAATATGGAGAGTCAATATTGAATCGGAGAACCGTCCCCCGATTCATCCCCCGATTCATCCCCCGATTCATTTTGAATCGGAGAACCGTCCCCCGATTCACCCCCCGATTCACCGATTCATTAGTTAAAAAAAGGGTCCTTAGATAAACTGGACCCTTGGAATGACCCTTGGAAATACTCATACTTACGCATTGCCTCTAAAATATGACATGCACGAATAATGGCAGGTAGGTTATTACTATAAGCACAGCTACCAGACTGAGCATGAGTGGAATAACAGCCCTGCTTATTTTTTCTATGGGGATATTAGAAATAGTGCTGGCCACATAAAGATTAATGGCAACCGGGGGTGTAATCATGCCTATAGCAAGGCCTAAAACCATGATTATGCCGAAATGAACCAGGTCTATGCCAAGGTGGACTACCAGCGGCAGGAAGACCGGAGTCAGAATAATAAGAGCTGAAGCTGTTTCCATGAAGATGCCGGCTATCAGGATGATAATATTAATCAGCAGCAAAAGAATAAATTTGTTGTCAGACAAGGACAAGATGGCATTGGCTATTTGGTTGGGTATCTGCCAATTGGCGAGAATCCAGCTTAATGTAGCAGAAGTGGCTATGATAAACATGATGATGGACATGGTGATGGCAGACCTGGTAACAATACGAAAAATATCCTTCCACTTCATATCTCTATAAATAAAAATTGCTACAAAGAAAGCCCAGTTTACGGCAATTACAGCAGCTTCGGATGGCGTAAAAAATCCTGAAAAAATACCGCCTAGAATAATGATGGGTGTCATTAATCCCCAGATGGCCCCTTTGAATGTACTCCAAATATTGGCAAAGGAGAACTTTTCGCCCTGGGGATAATTATTCTTTTTAGCTACATACAAGGCTATGCCAATTAGTGTTAAGCCCATTAATATGCCAGGAATAAAACCGTTCAAAAACATCCTGGCAACAGACTGATCAGCAACAACAGCATATAAAATCATGGGTACTGACGGGGGGATTACCACCCCTGTACAACCTCCTGCAGCAACAAGGGCAGCAGAAAACTCAGGGCTGTATTTTTTCTTTTTCAATTCAGGCACCAAAGGTGTTCCAACTGCAGCTGTAGTTGCTGCACCTGATCCGGAAATAGCGGCAAAAAACATGGAAGCCATGACGGCAACTACCCATAAACCACCCTTAATGAAACCCAGGATAGATTCCGCAAATTGTATTAGCTTTTCAGATATTTTTCCCTGGGCCAGCAGATCACCTGCCAGGATAAAGAAAGGTATTGCTACTAATGGAAAAGAGTCTGTTCCGGCAAACATTCTTTGGGGCAGAATCAGCAAGGAGGTCCCCTGGGTGAGCAGTACTGTTATGGAAGTTAATCCGATGGTTATGGCAACAGGAACTCCTAGAATGAGTAGTAAAATAAAGGTTCCAAACAATAATGCAATCATTTAATCCATCACCCCCAGAAAGACCCCTATTTCCCTGGCTGTGCCTGCAATTGCATGGAGCATCATAACAAGCAGGCTCAGAGGAATGCTTAGATAAACATACTTCATGGGTAAAGACATGGCAGGAGAGATTTGGAAAATCTGCATTTGAATAATCTGCCAACCATAACGAATAATGATAGCGAAAAAGACCATGGATAAAAGATAAATGAGTATGTTAAAAAGCGCTTTAACTTTTGGTTTAAAAAAATTTATAAATACAGTAATAGCAATATGATTGCCTCTCCTGTAGGCCATGGTGGCTGCGAAAAAAGTGCTCCATACCAACAAATACCTGGAAAGTTCTTCACTCCAAACCAGGGCCGTAAAAAATACTCTGAATATTATCTGCAATGTGGTTACTATTACCATGCTGATAATCAGCATAAATACCAAGCGGGTTATTACCCAGTCCATACCCTTGCTTAAACCTTCAAGGGTTTCGGCAGCCTTTTTCATTTCATAAACCTCCAGATAAAAATATTAGCTGATAGGTTAACTTATTGGCGCCCCGGATAAATCCAGGGCGCCGATATGTTACTTAGCCTTGTTAATTTCATCAATGAGATTGCCGAACCTTGCCCCGTATTTTTCATAGACAGATTTTACTGCTTCCTGGAAGGCAGCAATGTCAGGTTCAACAACTTCCATGCCGTTTTCCTGCAAGGCTTTAAGCTGGTCTGCCATCTGGTCTGCGTTCCATTGACGTTCATGATCTGCCGCGTCTTTAGCAGATTTTACGAGAATGTCCTGCACATCTGCCGGGAAGGAGTCAAATAATTTTTTGCTCATCATAATTGTTGCAGGAGCATAAGTGTGCATGGTAAGTGATAAGTGTTTTTGAGTTTCATATAATTTAAAAGCATATATTACGTTTATGGGATTTTCTTGTCCATCAATGGTTCCCTGTTGTAGGGCTGTTAGCGCTTCAGTCCAGGCCATGGGCACTGCGTTAGCCCCTAAAGCTTTGAAGGTGTCAAGGTAAACAGGATTTTCCATTACCCTGATTTTTAAGCCTGCTACATCTGCTGGCTTGCTTACAGGTTTCTTTGAGTTGGTAAGGTTTCTAAAACCGCGCTCGGCAAAGGCTAAACCTTTAATATTTATGGTGCTGAGTTTATCTAACAACTGTTGTCCTACCGGTCCATCCAATACTTTGTATGCTTCTTCTGGTGAAGCAAACAAGAAAGGCATTTCAAATACCGCTATCTCGGGCAGGAAGTTGGCAATGGGGCCGTTGGTGATGACACCCATATCCACAGTTCCTACCTGCATGCTTTCGATTAATGTGCGTTCATCGCCAAGCACCGCGTTGGGGTACAATTCAACCTGAATTTGTCCTTGGGTTCTTTCTTCAACCAGTTCTTTAAATTTGACTGCCGCAACGTGAAAACCATCCTGCTCATTAACAACGTGAGCCAGTTTGATTACTTTAGGTTCGGTCTTGACAGGTTCCGGATCCTTGGCAGGTTCTTGCTTGCCTCCAGAAGACCCGCATCCCACTGCAAAAGATGCTACTAACATCAGTACAACCAATAACACCAATACTTTTTTAACCTTCATGAAATTTTTTTACCTCCTTGAGATTTCATGGTATTTGTGTAAACCTGATCCCATGATTAGCGGACAGGCTTGAAATACATTTTACATCAAATTCATGATTTTTGATATATATTTTTCCCAGCAAAAATCTTAAGAAATATCTTTGGGGAATATCATCGCAGAGGGAATGTCTCTATTTATATAGTTTTTATATTTGGTTATAATGATGGTAATGATAAACATCTGTAGATATGCCACAAAATGTGAACAAGGGGTTGGGAAATATGGCTGAAGCAAACATTAATTCAAAGCTTTGGGATAAAGCGGTGGAATTTCATGGCCATGAATGTCCAGGACTGGCTTATGGTGTGAGGGCAAGTCGGGTAGCCATGGACAAACTGGGCATAACACGGGCCCAGGATGAAGAAATAGTTGTGATAGCTGAAACTGACTCCTGCAGCGTTGACGCTATTCAAGTGATCACCGGATGTACATTGGGCAAGGGCAATCTTGTGCTTAAGGATTTAGGCAAGTCGGCTTTTACTTTTATTACAAGAAAAGACGGCAAGGCCTTAAGACTGGTTATGCGCTCAAGCCGGACAAAACCTGACGACGGATTAAGAGAGAAGGTATTGTCCGGAACAGCTACTGGTGAAGAAAAGGCAAGGTTTGAAGAAATGAAACAGCAAAGAATTCAACATATTTTAGAGGGTCCGGAAGAAGAGGTTTGCAAGATAGAGTGGGTAGAAGCCAAGATGCCCCAAAAAGCTCGCATATTCAAGTCTGTGAGATGCGAGAAATGTGGGGAATATTTTATGGAACCGAGGGGGCGGCTGGAAGAAGGCAAGATAGTCTGCCTGAGCTGTTTCAATGAGTACACCAGGAGTTGGTAATTAGAAGCAAGAGATTGAAAGGGGAAGACCGGTGCTAGGTAAACAGGAAGAACGGTTTGTAATGGAAAAAGCATATGTCCCAGAACACATGCCTGATTACCTGAGGCATTTTTCAGGTATGGAGCCATTTTTGGAAGGGCATTATTTATATTATTTAAAAGATGACAGACTGAGCTTCATTGGTTATCCCCTTGATGAAGATTTCTGCCCGAAAAGGTTGTCGGCAGCGGTAAGTAAACTGTCTGCAAAGGTCAAACCCAGGGAACTACGCATCATGGCCCCAAAAATTCCTGAAGTTATCGGTTATATACCGGCCGGGGAAACTGAAAATGATATGTACTCACTGTTAAATATATCTCCAGGAATAATTAGAGTACCTTCAAAGGTAAAAAACATGTTGAACAGGGCAGGTAGGGAGCTTGAGACTAGTATCACTCAAAGCTTTACCATGGAGCACCAGAGGCTGCTGCTGAAGTTTTTGAGAGAAAAGTCCTTTGATGAACAAACCACAAATTTTTTTCATCTTATACCTGATTATCTGGCGTATTCTTCCAGTGCTTACATTATTGATGCCCGGTGTCGAGCAAGGGGCGAATTGAAAGCTTATAATATTGCCGCAGTTAGTGAGGGCTCCTTTGCATTTTACCTGTTCAACATTACAGGAGACCGGGAAAATTATGTTCCCGGTACCTCCGATCTATTGCTGAACGAGTTGATTAAACTGGCCGGGGAACAGGGTAAAAGGTATATCAATCTGGGTCTGCGAATTAATCAGGGCATTCAAAAGTTTAAAGCCAAATGGGGCGCCGGAGACTTTCACCCTTATACCTTTGCCTCATTCCGAATCAGGGGACGGTTCTTCGATTCATTTTTTCGCTTCTAAATTTGAATCGAAGAACCGTCCCTCGATTCATGAATCGAAGAACCGTCCCTCGATTCATCCCTCGATTCACCTAGATACACGTTTTTCTGCTTACTCCAAATTCAAGCTTATGTCCAGGACTTGAACTGAGTGAGTCAGCTGACCGATAGATATCAAGTCCACCCCGGTGCGGGCTACTTCAACCACATTTTCCATGGAGATTCCTCCAGACGCTTCAACCAGGGCTTTTTTATCAATCAAACGCACCGCCTGGCGCATCATTTCCAGGGGCATATTGTCGAGCATGATGATATCCACGTTGTTTTCCAAGGCTTCCTTTACCTGCTCAATGGTTTCTGCTTCAACTTCAATGGAAGTAGTCACCGGAATACTGGCCCTGAGGATTTTGCATGCATTGGTTATGCTTCCGGCTGCCTTTATGTGGTTGTCTTTAATCATCACTGCACTGTGAAGGTCAAGACGATGGTTGCCGCCTCCGCCCACCCTTACTGCATATTTCTCCAGCAGCCTGAGACCTGGGGTGGTCTTACGTGTATCAATTATTCGCACGGGATATTTCTCAACCAGTTTAACATATGCGGCAGTCCTAGTGGCAATGCCCGACATACGCTGAAGGAAATTTAAAGCCACTCTTTCTCCTGTAAGGATGGTCCTGACAGAACCTGTAATATAGGCCAGGATAGTTCCCGGTCCAACTTGTTGGCCGTCTTTACACTTTTCTTCCCACATTATTCCCTGGTCAAGAGTCTCAAAAACAAGCCTGGCCACATCTAAACCGGCAATGATGCCTCCTGCTTTGGCAAGCAAGCAGCTTTTTCCTGTATCATGCTCTTTAAAGAGGGTATCTGTAGTAATATCTCCTTTTCCAATATCCTCAAGCAGAGCTTGCCGGACAATTTCCTTTACCAGCAATGAGTTTAGTTGGAATGGCATCAAGGCAACATCCTTTCTCAAATGTCGTTTGAAATGAGCTGCAAAGCGGCAGGAGGAAAGTCATCCCTATAATGTGCACCGGCGCTTGTCTCATTTTGCAGTGCTGCCCGGGTCACCAGGTAAGCAATAATCAATTTATTTTGCAGCTGGATTCCTTCAATATTTTTCATGTGATAATTCAAAAGATAAACATGACTGTGCAAAAAGTTTAGGACTTCCTTTAGACCCTGTCTATTTCTAATAACACCTACATGTTTTTGCATATAGCCCCTGAGGCGTATGTCAATATCCTGCAGGTTCACTGGTTTCAGCGGGTTCAATGCTTGCTGCTTATTAATAGCACATATACTATGAGAGTGGCTTTCATCAAAGCTTCTATTAATATGGAAACACTCTTCTAATCCAGGGGCTTTGTTATCTGCAATTGCTTGGGCTGTGCGGTAACTAAATACCAGGCCTTCAAGCAGAGAATTGCTTGCCAGTCTGTTAGCGCCATGTACTCCTGTACAGGCTGCTTCACCGCAGGCATACAGGCCCAGGATGCTGGTTCGGCCCCAGGTATCTGTTTTAATTCCTCCCATAAGATAATGAGCGCCGCAAGTGACGGGTATCCAGTCCCGGGCAGGGTCAAGGCCAATCTTTTGACATGCCTGGTAGATTGAAGGAAAACGTTTACTAAAGTAATTCTTATCTATATGCGTGGCGTCTAAATAAACTTGTTTTCCGGTTTTTTGTTTTTGGTCCTCAATGGCCCTGGCTACAATATCCCTGGGCGCCAGGTCAGCAAGCCTGTGATAAGCGGGCATAAACCTTTTTCCTGCCGCATTACAAAGCTTTGCGCCTTCTCCGCGAACTGCCTCAGAAATTAGAAATCCAGGCATTTGAGGATGTTCAAGCATGGTAGGGTGGAACTGCACAAATTCCATGTCAGCTATTTCTGCCCCTGCCCTAAAAGCCATGGCAATTCCATCACCTGTTGCTTCCCAGGGGTTAGTGGTTTTCTCATAGATTTGTCCTATTCCACCGGTAGCAATAATTACTGCCTTGGCTAAAATTAAAAAAGGATGCTGCTGGTTGTTTAGCGCTAAAACACCGCTGCACCTGTTATTGGTGCAGAGCAGGTCAACAGCCATGGTATGTTCCATTATGTTAATGCTGCCTGCCTTTTTGAGGTGAGAAGCCAGGGTGCTGCTGATGGCCTTGCCTGTTGCATCGCCTCCGGCATGGAGTATTCGTGGGAAGCTGTGGGCTCCTTCGCGGGTTAAAGCTAATTCACCCTGCTTGCAGTCGAAGGGCACTCCCAGGTCAATTAACTCTCTTATGCGCTGGGGGCCTTCATTTGTAAGTACTTTTGCAGCTTCTTTATCACAATGTCCTGCTCCTGCCAGCAGTGTATCTTGAAGGTGATGCTCAGGTGAATCCTCCCTGCCCAAAGCTGCTGCTACTCCTCCTTGGGCCAGGACCGTGGAGCCGCCGGTAATGGTTCCTTTGGAGAGTAATACTACTTGCCCGTGCTGTGCAAGGAGCAGGGCAGCATACATGCCGGCTATACCGCTGCCAATAATCAGATATTCAGTTTCTTGTGCAGATGCAGTTAATTCATCAGCATGAAATTTTTGTAGAAATCTTGGGAACAAAAGGCATTCAAACCTCCTCTTTTGCTTCTCAGTACAGTTTTGGCAAGTTTATTTGTTCAAGTTACAGCCAGCATTCGCTGCAGGGCGTTATATGCCCTGCTTCTAACAGGTTCCTCAACAACAACTCGTGGTTCTCCGGTCTTAAGAGCTTCCAGTACTTTAGGCAGATTGGTCATTTTCATGTTGACGCAGATGAGCTTGGCAGAAAGCAGGTAAAATTGCTTTTGCGGGCTGTCGAATTTTAACCTGTAAAGAATACCCATTTCAGTTCCCACAATGATTTTTTGCGCTGCACTTTGACGAGCAAATCTAAGGATTGCTGAAGTGCTGCCCACAAAATCAGCCCTTGATACTACCTCAGGACGACATTCGGGGTGGACGGCTATTACTGCATCGGGATGCAGTTCCCTGACTTTATCCACGTCTTCACCGGTTACCCTTTGATGAGTAATGCAGTATCCTTTCCAGGGAATGATTTCCTTATCTGTCTGTTTGGCAACCCAATGGGCCAAATTGCCATCCGGGACAAACAAAATTTGCCTTTCACCGAGGGAGTGCACTACTTTTACAGCGTTAGAAGATGTACAGCAGATATCACTTTCAGCTTTTACTGCAGCAGAAGTATTTACATAACTGACAACAGCTGCCTGTGGATACTCGTCTTTTTTAGCGGATAATTCCTCAGGGGTTACTGTGTCTGCAAGGGGGCAGCCCGCATTCTTCTCAGGCAGCAGGATAGTTTTTTCCGGGGCCAGGATTGCTGCACTCTCGGCCATAAAATGTACCCCGCAAAAAACAATCACTTCTGCATCTGTGGCAGCAGCCTGCTGGCTTAGACCAAAGGAATCCCCGGTATAATCAGCAATTTCTTGAATTTCATCAGGTTGGTAGTTATGGGCCAGGATAATGGCCTTTTTTGCTCTTTTAAGCTCCATAATTTCTTTTTTGGTTTTTTCTGTTTGAAGTTCTTGAGACATCACAATAATTTATGCTCCCTTCAGGCGGTATTATCATGTCAGGTATCTTTACACCTGCTGGCAAAAAAATAATTACTGCAGCAGGATTCCTGCTTGTGCCAGTTCTTGTTCAATGCGGGAAAATACCTCCTCGCTCACAGCTTCAACTGTGTGCAGGTGGACGCCATTGGTTAATACTGAAAGGGGTTTTGCCTTGGAGGACTGCAGGTTTGCTACAAAGTTTTCCACATCAAGCCTGGAACTCAACATTAACAACCCTCGCAGCTCCCCGTACAAGGGATGTTCCACAATCACATCAACAACTCTTCCCCCTGCATCGACAATAATCTTTAGCTCTTCTTCCATACCGGCTGTATCATGCTGCGTGGCAAAAGTTCTGGTGAGTACAGACCCTGTCAAAACATTAAGCATAAGGTACCCCTGGGGGGTGGCCAGAATTTGTTCACCTTTAGCTCGCAGGAGTGAAATATCCTGAACTATGACCTGGCGGCTTACTGACAGCCTACGTGCTAAATCGGAACCAGCAGTAGGCTGTTCTGCCTCAGATAATATTTTTTTAATAAGCTCTCTTCGTGCTTCACCGTGCAAAATAAAATTGCCCTCCTGCCCAACATGGAATGTTTTGCGGACATTTTACCATATATTAAGCCAGGACACAACTGAAAACCTACTCAGAAAACCCACTCAGAAAACCCACTAAGATTTTACTCCTAAGATTTAACTCATAGACATGTTTTGTAAAACCTTCTTTGTATGGAAAAGCTCTAACATGGAAAAGCTTCTTTACACTTAATTTCCATGGTATAATTCATATTAATTAAAGGGGGGATTTAAATGGCAGCTGGGGGAGATAAGGGGACAATCAGCACAGGTTGGCGGAGAGTGTTGGAGCTTCAAAAGTCCATCCAAAGCGGTGGCTTAAGTGGAGCATTAATACATAAACCGGAAAATATTTATTATTTTTCAAGGGTGTTTCCCATAGAGCCCTCCTTTCTTATTGTTCCTTACCAGGGAGAACCCGAACTGGTTGTTGCTTCCTCCAGCTTCAAGGAAGCCTCCAGGGATTCCCTGCTTCCGGTTACGGCAGGAGAGCTGGACATTACCAGGACGGTCCGTGAACGCCTGTTGAAGAGAGGATGCCTTGTCAGTGAAAAGGCAGCCCCTTTAAAGCGCCTTTGGCATAATATTCAGGGACAGCACCTGGGAGTGGAGTTCGATTATTTTAACCTTAATCTTAAAAAATATTTGCAAGCAGGTTCCTGCCTGGATATAACCCCAATTATCAATGAGATGCGCATGATAAAAGACAGTAGTGAAATAAGCTGCCTTAAAGAAGCATGCCGCATTGCCGATGCGGCAATGGCAGAGACTGCATCTTTAATACGTGCTGGCATGACGGAGCGTGAAGTTTCTGGTTTGATGGACCGCTTTATCAAAGCCAGGGGGGCAGACGAAAGTAAAGCCAGGGTTCGCGCAGGAGTAAATTCAGCCAAGGCCTTCACACGCTGGATGGGGGGCGAAGTGGTTGAAGGCCCCCTGCTTATAGACTATGGAGCAAGGGTCCAGGGCTACTGGTCAGACATTGCCAGGACTTTTTACGTTGGCAAAAATCCTGATCCGCTTTTTGAGAAAATATACACCCTGGTGCAAGATGCGCAGCTCAAGGGGTTCGAACAGATGCTGCCAGGCAAAAGTATTTATCAAGTGGAAGAAGCAATACGCAGGGTTTTTGCTGCCCAGGGCTATGATCAAAAGATGATTTATACGGCAGGCCATGGAATAGGGTTGGAAATTCATGAAGAACCTATTTTAAGCATGCCGCCCCAGTACGAAGAAGAACACCCTGAATATCCCAGCTGGTCCCAGGCTGCAAAGATTTACCAGACAATGGTCAACCAGGGCGGCAAAGAAATTGGGCCTGTCTTTGCCAGGGGCCAAACCTATGCCTTGGAGCCAGGCATCTACATAGAAAAGTTTGGCATACGCATAGAGGATATGGTCCTAATTGGGGATAATCCGGAGTTAATGTCTTCATATCCAAGAAAATTGGAAGAAGTGACCATTGGCTGATGCTGGTTAAGGATTTCTTTTCTTGGTATAGAGCAAACTATAATTATAATTATAATTAAGATTGTGACAAATGTCATAGATTGACAGGTGTATCATGTTATATTATATTGAAGATAATCTTCAATGCTGAAAGCGGGAAGGCTTCTGACCCAATGTTGGAGGTGTGTCCCCCTTAATTAAACAATTATTAACGAAAGGAGAGTTTCTACCATGGAGAAACAAGTGTTAATTAAAAACATTCCCTTTTCCCAGGCCCTTGTGATGCAGGATTTAGTAGATTACAGGGAGGGCGCTGTAATCAGCAGGACCCTGGCCCAGAGAGATGATTTAAGCATAACCCTTTTTGCCTTTGACAAGGGGGAAGGTATAAGCGCCCATTCAGCTTCTGGGGACGCCCTGGTTTATATTATGGATGGTGTTGCGGAAATAACAATCGGGGACGAAAAATTGAGAGCTTCTGCAGGTGAAGTAGTTGTGATGCCTGCCAATATTCCTCATGCCCTGGATGCTTTGGAGAGGTTCAAGATGTTTTTGGTTGTGGTAAAACCACAAAAAAGTACATAACCTATTCGGTGGTGTTTTTGCCGGCTTTTAAACTGGCTTTTTTTATGTCCCCTTTCACCTATTGGGGACCGGATGTTCCTCAATTCTATAAGAAAGAACATGTTTCCTTTTGATTGTTTTCAATATTTTAATGACTAATTTGGAATATTATTTATGAAGGGAGTGTCGCTTTTGGCTGGACTGGCGTTTTTAAGTATTGCTGGTTTTGTGCTGTTGTATTTGGGAGGAGAATACTTGGTAAAGGGAGCTGCAAATCTGGCTCTTTCTCTTGGTATAAGCGCAGGGATCATAGGTTTGACTATAGTGTCAGCCGGTACTTCTTCTCCGGAACTTGTGGTGAGCTTACTGGCAGCGTTAAATGGGAAAAGCGCCATAAGTTTAGGTAACATTGTGGGAAGCAACCTGGCAAATATTGGAGTCATTGTTGGTCTAACCGCTATTGTACGGCCTATCCCTATTCATTGGACCTTTTTAAGGGTAGATATGCCTGTCATGTTGCTGGCTTTCTTTCTTTATTATGTTTTCGCTGTTTCCGGTACAATCAGTAGAGGTAATGGAGCAGTCCTGCTTGCTATTTTTTTCATCTATCTTATTTATTACACAGTAAAGGTCATTAAAAGCAGTCGTAAAAACAGGTCAGACAATGCAGCTGCTAAATTCGACAGCGCCAGCCTGGAAAAAACCGGCAGTCCTCTAAAAAATGTTGCCTGGATTGTATTAGGTACAAGCCTTTTAATCCTTGGAGGCCACATTTTAGTGGAATCAGCCACTAAAATTGCCACAATTATTGGCATTTCTCAGTGGGTAATTGCCCTGTCCATGGTGGCTGTGGGTACCTCCTTGCCTGAATTGACAACCTCCCTGGTTGCTGCTGTGCGCGGCCATTCGGAAATTGTAATTGGCAATGTTATAGGCAGCAACATATTTAATGTGCTGTTTGTGCAGTCAACTGTCGGCGTTATCCAACCAATACCCGTGCAATGGTCATTTATTACCTTTGAATTTCCAGTAATGCTGGCTGCTGCTGTAATCTTGTTTTTTATCTTAAGAACTAATTATCTGGTCAGCCGATTGGAAGGGGTTTTGCTGTTTACCGGTTATATTTTGGTTATACTATATGCCTTTTTAAGAAACCCCATAAGTTAATTTTATGCCCCGAAGATTATTCTGTTTCCTGGCATTTTAATCTAGGAGTTAAGATACTTTTAAATATTTTATAACTATCGGAAGTAATGGTTATTGACAGGTAATTAACCATGGGAGTAGAATGATGTTGATATGAACTTACCAAATTCTACATATAGTTAACTGGATTGGGATTTGGTGTACTTCAAAAAATGAAATAAATGAATAGGGGGAGAGAGAATGGCAGTAAAAATTGACAAGGATGTTTGTAATGCTTGCGGTTCCTGTGTAGATGCTTGCGCATTTGAAGCTATCACAGTGGATGACTATGCAGTTGTGAATGAAGAGGAATGTACTGAGTGTGAATCTTGTATCGATGAGTGCCCAAGTGGGGCAATTAGTATCTAAATAGCCGGTTGAAAAGATAAGCTTTGAAAAGATAAGTTTTAAAGTTAAGCCCCTGATCCATCAAGGCCAGGGGCTTATAATTTTTCATAAAATGCTTTCAATGCTTTTTGCAGCCTGATTATGCTTTCTGCTTTCATCATTCGTTAGATTCCTATAGAAAAAGGTCAAATACTCCAAGGAGTTTTAAAGCCATGGCAATGACCGAGACAGATAAAACTACCTTAATCCATTTGTCACCCTTGGATACTGCAAAAACTGTTCCCAACCAAGCTCCCACTGCATTTCCTGCTGCAAGAATTAAACCTATTACCCAGTTTACATTGCCAGATTGAACAAAGACTATCAAGGATGTAATGATATACAATCCTACAACAAATACTTTTAAGCTGTTGATTTTAACCAGGGACAGGCCTGTTAAGACTGACAAGCTCGCAATTATTATAAAACCAACCCCTGCTTGTATAAAACCTCCGTATACGCCGATAAAGAAAAAAGCCGCAGCGGCTAAAATCTTTTTTTCCCTGCTCATCTCTTCATTATCATATTTGATGTATTTCTTATGGGGTTCAAATAAGATAACAACAAGGACCAGGAGCATTACAAGGGCCAGCACCTTGTTAAACACTTCATCTGGCAGGTTGATGGCAAGCTTTGCCCCGAGTACTGAGCCCGCCATGGCAGGCACTCCAAGGAGCAAACCAAATTTTAAATCAAAAAAGCCCTTGTGTCGAAAACCTGCTACAGCAACCAAATTTTGTACCAAAACAGCAACACGGTTGGTCCCATTGGCCATGGCTGAGGGCATGCCCAAAAAAATCAACATGGGCATGGTCAGCAAAGAACCCCCTCCACCCACGGTGTTTAAAAAACCTGCCACCACGCCGGCAGCTAAAACCAGGACAATATAATAATCAGGCAATACAGCGCTCTCCTTTGCATTTAAGTAATTATTTATTTAGCTAATTTTTCAAGTCTATCAACCCTGGCAACAAGGTACCTGGTGTCGGTGGAGATATCTTCTAATTTTTTGTCATGGATATCCAGCTTCTCTCCATATTTATTGAATATTTTGCTGTGTTCGTCCAGCTTCTCTCCATATTCATTGAGTATTTTGCTATGCTCATCCAGCTTTCTTCCATGTTCATCAAGTTTCTTGCTGTGTTCGTCCAGCTTTTTTCCATGTTCATCAAGTTTCTTGCTATGCTCGTCCAGCTTTTTTCCATGTTCATCAAGTTTCTTGCTATGCTCGTCCAGCTTTTTTCCATGAATTGTCAGGATATTTTCAATATTTTCCAGCTTTTGCCCATGGAGCTTTACGGTGCTATCAAGATTATCTAGTTTTTGAGAATTAACTTGAATAGCTTCAAAAGCAGCTTGGATTTTATTGGCGATATCATGTTCAATACGTGCTTCAATTTTTAATTGGCCCTGCTTTAAATCTTTAACTTCATTATCAATGCTTGCAACTTTCTGAGCAATTAATTCTAGAAGGTCTCTTTCAGTCATCAAAAACAGTCCCTTCCTTATCCTGTTATTTTATTATAATTACATCTTATCAACAAAGGGAATAACAGTAAAGCAAGACCTGTTTGGCACTGGTATAAAAATTACCCTGTACAAAAATACACTCTTACAAAAACACACTCTTACAAAAACACACTCTTACAAAAACACACTCTTACAAAAAATACCCTTGCTTTTTATTTTTCGTAAAACTATAATATTTGATAATTAGTAGTATGGTTTTGCAGTAGTATGGTTCATTTTAAGAACAGCTGCAGCATGAGTTATTGAGTAAATGTGCATAAGCGTAGGATGGTAGAACGGTAGGGAGATGGCTGATTCTTAGAAGCACTCTTTACAGGGTGTTTTTTTTGCACCCTTTTCTCTGCCGGAATTGCACGGAAAAAGGGAGGAGTAACGAAAAATGATTGTTGTCATGGAAAAAGGAGCACATGAAGAGGACATTCAAAAGGTAACTGTGAAACTAGAGGATAAAGGTTTTGTAACACATTTATCCCGGGGAGTAGAAAGGACCATTATAGGGGCTGTTGGAGATAAATCCCGCCTTCAGGACATGGCCCTCGAAGCAATGAGGGGTGTTGAAAGGGTGATTTTTATCCTGGCTCCCTATAAACGCGCTTCCAGGGAGTTTAAGCCGGAGGATACTGTTATTCAGATAGGAGATGTCGCCATAGGTGGCGCTGAGATACAGGTAATGGCCGGTCCATGCGCTGTAGAGAGCAGGGAGCAGGCCTTTGAAATTGCCGGCATTGTTAAAAGGGCCGGAGCCAAAATCATGCGGGGAGGCGCGTTTAAACCGAGGACATCTCCCTATTCTTTTCAGGGATTAGGAGAAGAAGGACTAAAGATACTTGCGGAGGCTGCTGAGGCTCACGGCCTGAAAATAATTACAGAGGTAATGGAGCCTGCTGCTGTAGATATGGTCGCCCATTATACGGATATCCTGCAAATTGGCGCCAGGAATATGCAGAATTTTCCCTTGCTTAAAGAAGTGGCCAAGGTAGATAAACCTATTCTGATCAAAAGGGGATTATCGGCAACCATTGAAGAATGGATAATGGCAGCAGAGTACATTTTAAATGGCGGGAACAATAAAGTGATGCTCTGCGAAAGGGGTATCCGCACCTTTGAGCCCTATACGCGCAATACCCTGGACCTATCGGCAGTGGTAGTTGCAAAGCAGTTAACCCATTTACCGGTCATTGTGGACCCAAGCCATGGCACCGGCAAATGGAAACTGGTGTCATCCATGGGCCTTGCCGGGATAACAGCAGGAGCAGATGGCCTGATTGTTGAAGTGCATCCCCGGCCCAGTGAGGCTTTGTGCGATGGTTCCCAGTCTCTCACAGAGGAAAATTTCACTATTTTAATGAATAAACTGGTTGGAGTAGCCCAGGCAGTAGACAGGGTTTTGCCATGCTGACCATCAAAAAAGTCACGATTATAGGCATGGGTCTGATTGGCGGGTCCTGGGGATTGGCTTTAAAGAGAGTTAGGCCGGATATTGAGATTTGTGGAGTTGATGTCAACCAGTGCAGCCTAGTAAAGAGTCGAGAGGCCGGTATTGTTGATTGGTATTCTATAGATACTGCAGAAGGTGTAAAGGATGCAGACCTTGTTGTTCTTGCCTGTCCTTTAAACAAGATAATAGCGCAGGCTGAAGAAGCAATCCTTCATATGAAGGAGGGAAGTATCCTTACTGATGTGGGCAGCGTTAAGGAGACTTTAGTTTCTGCCATAGAGAATGTCATACCCACCGGTATTGCTTATGTGCCCGGACATCCCATGGCAGGTTCGGAGAAAAAGGGTATTGAGGGCGCCCATGCTTATTTGTTTGAGAATGCCGCCTATATTTTTACCCCGACAGCTAATACGCCTCCACAAGCAAAAGACCTTGTAATGGACCTGGTAAAAACCATGGGAGCAAGACCCCTGGTTATGACTCCAAAAGAACATGACCTTCAGGTTGCTTCAGTTAGCCATCTGCCCCATTTGGTTGCCGCAGCCCTGGTAAACTCGGTTGGGGCATTGAAAACAAAATTTCCGGGCCTTTTGCTTCTGGCCGCCGGAGGTTTTAGGGATACCACACGGATAGCTTCCAGCCAGCCTGAGATGTGGAAAGACATCTGCATGAATAACCGGGATGCTATCCTTGATGTATTGCAGTCCTTTGAGGGACAGATTCAGTGTTTGCGGGAAGCCCTCGAAAATGGTGATGCCGGGCAGCTTTTGAATACATTTGTAACTGCCAGGACTTTAAGAGATGAAGTACCGGCGGGCATTAAGGGCATCCTGCCCGAGCTATTTGAAATTGTGGTGACTGTCCCGGATCAACCCGGCATGATAGGCCGGATAGCTAACCTGTTGGGGAATAATAATATTAACATTATAGACATAGAAATTTTACGGGTACGCGAAGGCGATGGAGGGACCATTCGCTTTGGCTTTTTGGAAAGAGAGGGCGCTGTAAAGGCAGTACAGCTTTTAAGGGAGAATTCCTTTGTAGTAAATATGAGGTTTTAATTAAAAGCAGGTGAGGCGATGTGTATGGATTTAGTGGTTAAACCGAAAGGTAATTTAGAAGGTTCAGTTAAGGTGCCAGGTGACAAGTCAATTTCTCATAGATCAGTTATGCTTGGGAGTTTGGCTGAAGGGGTAACACATATTACAGGGTTTCTCATGGGTGAAGACTGCCTCAGCACAATTTCTTGTTTTAGAAAAATGGGAGTACATATTGAAGTAGATGAAAGAAAAGGAAATGTCACGGTTTATGGAAAAGGACTCAATGGGTTAGCTGAACCGCCGGATGTTTTAGATGTGGGTAATTCAGGCACCACCATTAGACTCCTCTCCGGCATTCTGGCAGGCCAGTCTTTTACATCTGTCATGACAGGAGATGAGTCCATACGCAGAAGGCCCATGGGCAGAGTTGCAGCGCCTCTCAGGGAGATGGGCGCTGCAATAATGGGCAGGAGGCAAGGGGAGTTGGCCCCCTTGACCATAGTGGGGGGAAACTTAAGGCCAATTGTTTATAAAACACCTGTGGCCAGCGCTCAAGTAAAATCTGCTGTTTTGCTGGCAGGTCTTTTTGCTGATGGGTGGACTGAAGTTATAGAACCGGAGAAATCCCGGGACCACACGGAGAGAATGCTACAGCAGTTTGGCGCCCGGGTGGAAGTTGAGGATTTGAGCGTAAAAGTCAAGGGCAACCCAAACCTTCAGGGCCAGTCTATCCATGTACCGGGAGATATTTCCTCCGCAGCTTTTTTAATGGTAGCGGCAGCCATTGCGCCTGGAGCTAGGGTTATTATCAAGGATGTAGGATTAAACCCTACCCGCAGCGGAATAATAGATGTTTTGCAGGATATGGGTGCAAAGATGCAGGTAATGGAAAAAACTGATGGCAGCAAGGGGGAACCCCTTGGCGATGTACAGGTGGAGACAAGCAGCCTAAAGGGAGTAAAAATTGGAGGCAGCCTTATTCCCAGGCTGGTGGATGAAATTCCTGTCTTGGCTGTAGCTGCTGCCTGTGCAGAAGGGGTCACTGAAATTAGGGATGCACAGGAATTGAAGGTTAAAGAAAGCAATCGTTTAGAAGCCATCACCAGGGGTTTGACGCAAATGGGAGTAAAAATAGAAGAACTGCCTGACGGTCTTAAGATTTATGGCGGGAATAAAATCAGAGGAGGGGCTGTACTTGATAGTCTTGGTGACCACCGGATTGCCATGGCTCTAGCGATAGCCGGCCTGGTGGCAGACGGAGAGACTACTATTAGAAATGCGGAGGCCATCAATGTTTCCTTTCCCGGGTTTGCTGAATTGCTGGATACCCTTTAAAAAAACGACAGGGGGGTGACAGGGGGGTGACAGGGGGACGGTTCTCTTGACACCTCCATTTTTAAAGGGGTGACAGGGGGACGGTTCTCTTGACACCTCCATTTTTAAAGTAAAAGCTTAGAAAGTGGATGGTTTTTAGTTATAGCTAGCTGCTTCAAGATATTCTTTGAGGCCCGTGTCAGATTAAAAGAGTAAGGAAAAAGCTATGAACCTGAAAAACCTATTTAAAACGGCTGATAAAAAACTATTGCATGACAGCTAGATTATGTGGTAATATAACTTTTAATAGAATACAAAGGAAAACTAAAAGTAATGAAAGAGAAAAGTAGGTAAGCGGGAAGCCACCAGGGAGAAGGCGTCGTCGACTGAAAGCGCCTTTAGGAAAGATGCTTGCTGAAGTTCCCTCTGGAGCTGCAGGGTGAAAATGCACATCAGTGCAAATAGTAGTCCTCGCCGGGTCTTCTCCGTTAATTAGAAGCCAGTATCGGGTTATCATGCCCCGTACCGGAAATTATGAGGTGGTTAGATTTGTTTAATGAAAATCTAACTACTAGGGTGGTACCGCGAAAAGGAAACTTCTCGTCCCTAGGGCAAGAAGTTTTTTTGATTCACCGGTACTGGATAAAGTGGACAGTATTTACTGTCAAGCAGGGTGGTACCACGGCTGCAACCGTCCCTATGTAATGTAGGGGCGGTTATTATTTTGAGGGACATTCCTCAGTGATATACGAATACTGATAGAGGTGTGTCCCCTTTCAATTAAAAAACTTTAGAATGGAGGCCAAAACAATGATCGTTGTTATGGAAAAAGGCGCTCGTGAAGAAGCTGTTGAAAAGGTTAAGATGAAATTGGAGGCAACAGGTTTTTCCACCAGTGTGATTAAGGGCGTGGAAAGGACCGTAATTGGGGCCGTAGGTGACAAATCCCGCATAGCTGACCTTTCCCTTGAGGCCATGGAAGCAGTTGAAAAGGTTATTTCCATCCTTGCACCCTATAAACTTGCTTCCAGGGAGTATAAGCGCGAGGACACAGTCATTGAGCTTGATGGTGTATCTATAGGAGGCAGGGAACTTCAGGTCATGGCCGGTCCTTGCGCTGTAGAAAGCAGGGAGCAGGTCCTAGAAATTGCAGACATTGTCAAAAGGGCAGGGGCCCACATAATGAGGGGCGGAGCTTTTAAGCCCAGGACATCGCCTTATGCATTCCAGGGGTTAGGGGAACAAGGCTTAAAGATTCTTGCCGAAGCAGGAGAAGCCTATGGCTTAAAAATCATCACTGAGGTAATGGAGCCTGGGAATGTGGATATGGTAGCCCATTATACTGATATTTTACAGATAGGGGCCAGGAACATGCAGAATTTCCCACTATTAAAAGAAGCAGCCAGGACCAACAAACCTGTTCTCATAAAAAGGGGTCTATCGGCAACCATTGAAGAATGGATCATGGCAGCAGAGTATGTTTTAAACGGTGGTAACGAAAAGGTAATTTTATGTGAAAGGGGCATTAGAACCTTTGAAACCTATACCCGCAATACCCTGGATTTATCTGCAGTTGTTGCGGCAAAACAGCTGACCCATTTGCCGGTAATTGTTGATCCCAGCCATGGAACAGGCAAGTGGAAGCTGGTGAGCAGCATGGCCCTGGCAGGTATAACGGCAGGCGCAGACGGTTTGATTATAGAGGTTCATCCAAGGCCAAGCGAGGCCCTGTGCGATGGTTCCCAATCCTTAACAGAAGAAAACTTTAACGCTTTAATGCACAAGTTGTCCAGTCTGGCTGGGGCACTTGATAAAGAAGTGAGGTTAGCCCATTGATTAAGGAAACGGCTTTAAGGAAAATAGATATATTAGAAAAAATAGAAGCAACTGAAATGACCATGGGTTATCTGGGCCCTACAGGGACGTACTCCTGGCAGGCGGCCAATCTTGCAGCCAACCTTCTGCAGAATCAAGATTTTTCCAGGAAGATGCAATTTCAAGGGCTAACTACAATTAGCGACGTCTTATGGCAGGTGCAGGAAGGGAAACTGGATATGGGAATTGTCCCCATTGAAAACTCCATTGAAGGAGCAGTTACTGTGACCATGGATGTACTGACCCATGAGGTTGACCTGGATATTTTGGCTGAGCTGGTGCTTGATATAGAACACTATTTGATTTCTTTAGAAACCAAGTTAAGCAGTATAAAAAGAATACTTTCTCATCCCCAGGCCCTTGCCCAATGCAGGAGAAATTTACAAAAACTAATTCCCCAGGGGCAGCTAGTAGCAACAAACAGTTCAGCAGAGGCAGTCGAGAAGCTAAAGGGAGGGGAAAAAGGCCTGGCAGCTTTAGCTTCTAAAAATGCTGCCCTGGAATATGGGCTGCCCCTGATTTCTGATAACTTAAACGATTATCCGGTTAATCAAACACGTTTTATTATTGTAGGAAATAAGGGGCTATTCAGGTTAAAAGCCCAAATAAATGCCATTAAGACTTCCCTGGTATTTATCCTCAAAGAGAACAGGCCGGGAGGACTGTATTCGGCCCTGAAACATTTTGCTGAAGAAAAGGTCAATTTAACCAGGATAGAATCCCGCCCCAGCAAAAGAAAACTGGGTGAATACTTATTTTATATTGATTGCGAAGGTTTTTTGGATGATCAGAATATGAAAAAGGCCATGGACAATCTGCGTGAAGATGCTTCCTTTTTAAAAGTCTTCGGTTCTTACCCCAGGCTGTTGTAGCGGTTGGTGAAAAAAAATTGCAGGAATGCGCAAAATAGCAAATAACTATAAATATTTTATTGGATCAGCAGGTTTATATAGCTTTAATGATGTATTAATTCATTAGGGATAAGTTGAGTTAAGGGGGAAATATACTATGCTGCGGTATTTAAGTGCAGGAGAATCACATGGTCCAGCTCTCACGGCAATTGTTGAAGGAATGCCTGCCGGAGTATTTTTGGATACAGATTTAATCAACCTCCTCCTGAAGAGAAGGCAGGGGGGGTATGGCAGGGGCAAAAGGATGGAAATTGAAAAGGACAAGGTAGAGTTCCTTTCCGGTGTCCGTAATGGAATTACCCTGGGAAGCCCTATCACCCTCCAGATTAGAAACAAAGACTGGCAAAACTGGCAGGATAGCATGAGCCCATATCCAGGAGCTAAAGTTGAAGATAAGGTAGTAACAAAACCGCGGCCCGGTCATGCAGATTTGCCGGGGGCAATTAAGTATCATCAGAGGGATATGCGCAATATCCTGGAGAGGGCCAGTGCCCGGGAAACAGCCTTGCGCACGGCCGTAGGGGGATTAGCAAAGTGTTTTTTGGAGCAGTTTGCTATATGGACCCTCGCCCATGTGGTGAGAATCGGAGATGTTGAGGTGAAGGAAGTAGATTATCATGCTCTTTCTCCTGCTGTTTATGATAGCCCCCTTTACTGCAGCGACCGGAAATTGTCAGGCAAAATGGTTGAAGTAATTGACAAGGCTAAAAGAGCAGGAGATTCTATAGGAGGCATCTTTGAGGTTGTCATAGGCGGTCTCCCTGTGGGACTGGGCAGCCATGTCCAATGGGACAGGCGCTTGGATGGCAGGCTTGCCGGAGCATTAATGAGTATTCCTGCCATAAAAGGCGTGGAGATAGGTATGGGCTTTAAGGCAGCTGCCCTTCCCGGCTCAAAGGTCCATGATCAGATATATTACAGTGAGAATAGGGGTTTTTACCGTACCACTAATAATGCAGGGGGGCTTGAAGGGGGTATAGCCAACGGGGAGATTTTGACCATCCGGGCGGCAATGAAACCTATACCGACCCTTTATTCACCTTTGCTAAGCGTTGACTTTATAAGCAAGGAAGCCTTTGAGGCTTCCGTAGAAAGGTCTGATACATGTGCGGTTCCTGCTGCTTCGGTGGTAGGCGAGTGCGTTGCAGCCTGGGAGATAGCCAGGGCATTTCTAGAAAAGTTTGGCGGAGATCATCTGGATGAAGTGAAGGAAAGTTTCAATAGCTATCAGGAGTATGTAAAGAGTATTTGATGCTCTACTGACAGCTCCCACTCTCCCTGATTTTTTTCACGTAATAACCTTGTTCTTGTTATTTTAAGGATTTTAAGATATAATAAATATACATACGTATATATACGGAGGACTTTAGGGTGTTAAAAAAACGGTTAGAAATACTGATAAGTAATGATGAATATATTTTATTGAAAGAAAAGGCCAAAGAAGATAAGTGTTCCATAGGGGAATTGGTTAGAGAATCCTTACGTGAAAAATATTTCGTTGACAAGGATGGCAATGCCCGAAAAGCATTGGATGAGATAATTTCTGGTGACCTGGCATTAGATACTGTTGAGTGGGATGAATTGGAAAGCTTCTTGGAAAAGAGGTATGCTGACAGTGAAGTTGATTGATACTAATATTTTTATCTATGCTGCAGGTAGGGTTCACACTAATAAAGACAGCAGTATTAAAACTATAGAGGAGGCTTTGACTGAACAGGGTAAGTACAATGTAAGTGTCGAAATACTTCAGGAATTGCTGCATGTTTATGCAAACCAGAAAAAAGCTGACAAGGGAATTAAACTGGTTGAAAGTATATTAAGGGTATTTCCCCAGCCTTTTCCTTTAACTTTAAGAGATATTCAGAAGTCGTGTGTGCTGCTAAAAAAATATCCAAACCTTAAGGTGCGCGATTCTATTCATGCTGCCGTGGTCTTAAACCGAGGTTTAGAAGGTATTGTAAGCTATGATAAAGATTTTGACATGCTTTCAGAAGTTAAAAGATTTGTACCATCTCTCTAGTTAACTGCCTCTTTATTATTTCGTTGTTAAATATTTTTCTAGAAACTCCACCAGGTCCCTGGCCTTTGGGGGGCATCCAGGTAGAGATGTTTTAAATCCTTTTGTGCATAAGCCTATGCCTATTTCAGGCAAGTCGCTTTCTTGAAAGCCCCTGCCGATATATATTTTCCCTTTAAACTTTTTAAGCTTACCCTTCCGGTTTAATTTGTCTAAAGCATGAATTAAACTTCCGTAACAGGGTGAGCAGGCCTGGTCTTCAACCACCCACTGTGAGAGATATGATACCTTGCGGCTGGGCGTTAGTTTTATGGGCGGCATTTTATCCTTATCCATTTCTATCAACTTTGCTTCAGGACCGTAGAGTTTGCCCAAACCCATTTCATGAGCCAATTTAACATGCTTGATTTCATCAACGTGAAAGCCGAGCAGCTCACCCACATAGGAATCCACCAGTACTGGGTCAAAGCCTGCAATAATTCTGCCCATCTCCACAGGGTTGCCGCCGCCTTCATAGGTCAAGTCTCCCCTGATACCATCCACAATGATCATGTCTGATTTTATAACCTTATTAAGATATGCTATGGGTTTATGCAGTCCCGTTGAATGGAACCTGCGCTTTTCAGAGTCAGGTATACATCCTTTTAGGTTTTTTAAGGCGCAGGTAATCTCAGTTTGGCAGTGAGCCTTCAAAACCGGTATATTAATGAGATAATCAACTTCTTTTACTTTCCTGCAAACTTTAAATGAGTAGTCTCCCACCTTTTCAATGATAGTTTCATCCTTTTTTAGATCAAATAAAGGCACATTATACTTTTGTGATAGTTCGTTGTAGCCACATTCCTTAAAGGCCTTAACAGTGTTGTCTCCCAGCCAGGAGCTTTCCAGAATTACAAGATTTAAAAAGCCTTTTTCTTGAAAATATTCAATTATGCCTGCAGTTATTTCGGGAGAAGTGGTGGCGCCCAATTCCGCAGGCTGTGCCACAACCAGATTGGGTTTCAGGCCAATAATTATTCCTGTTGGAAGGCCTGCTTCGGGTTTTATTTCCCCCAAGAGCTTCTTGACCATTTCCTTTGGTTTGTCACCATATATTACATGTATTTCCTGCAGTTTGTTCATAACCAAGTCATCCTCCTGGAATTAAGCATTATGATAAGGCAGTGGTTAGTGTACGCCACGTACGCCACGGGGACGGTTCCGCCACGGGGACGGTTCCATCGTCTTCCCTTCGGACCTTCGCTGCGCTACGGTGACGCTCCAACCGTCCCCATGGCTCCCCCATGGCTCCGCTACTGCTGTTAATAGTTATAGATTATCAAATGCTGTGTGTCTCTGTTGTTTCTTCCCCTTACATTATATAAGTAGGTCTTGTCAAAAGAAGTGATTTTTATTCCCGGCTTATCCCTGTACAAGCTTACAATGAAATCGGTGTTTTTAATTATGAGGATAAATTTTGCTTTTAGATTGTATAGCAAACAAGCGAGCCTTTTCTGATCATCCTGGTTGAAGGTATTCTGTTCATATTCGCTAAAGTCAGAATCATAGGGAGGATCTAAGAAAACAAAATCATTTTTATCATAATAGTATTTGTTGAAAAATTCTTCGAAATCCAGGTTTTCAATAATGGTATCTGCCAATAATCTTTGGACTTCCGGTGAAAAAATAAGGTCAACTTTTTTTCTAAAATCCTTCCTATTATATGCAATGCCTCCATAAGGGATGTTAAACTCACCCTGAGAGTTAAAACGGAACATGGCGCCATAACAGAACTCCCTGATAAAATAATAATTTGCAGCCTTTTTTGCTTCAGATAATGCGTATTCTCCTGTAGAATTATTGAGAACGTCACGGAAGTGCATGTAAAATCCGCTGCGGACTGCACTTTCAAAATTATCTGCTAAATCTTCAAGGGGCAGGGTTCCTTTGATTTTTTCAAGGGACTTGACCCTCTTGAGCTTGGAAGTTAGATTATCGGTTATCTGGTGAAGCAGATTTGTTTTATTGATGATGAATTCTTCATGAAAAAACAGGTCAAATTCTCTTTGATACTGTGATAGTAGATGTCTGAGCTGTTCTTGTAAAAAAGCATACCCAGTATGTCCATTCCTATATTCATTATACAGCACCAGTAAGTCGGCAGTAAAAAGTGCCATGTAATTGGCAACATTTTCCCAGGCATCAACATAGACATATAGTTCTTCTTTGAAAACTTTTTGGTCTAATTCTCCCTTGACAAACCTGTAAAAGAGGGTTAATTCCCTGCACAGATCGTTAACAACAGCTCTTTGCGGCTTCACATCAAAAAAAACCGCCCCCCCGCCGAAAAAGGGCTCAATATAGCGGTTGAAGTTCCTTGGCATTAATTCTCTTACATACTTAAGCTCTTTACTTTTTCCTCCAGGCCACTTGATTATTGGCTTCATGATCCACCTGCCTCACTTTTCCATTAACAATTGTACTATGAAATTGCCCCTTACGGAAGAACGAATCGGAGCGAATTGGGGTGAATCGGGGGTGAATCGGGGGACGGTTCTTCGATTCATTTTGTGAATCGGGGGACGGTTCTTCGATTCATTTTTCCATTGGTTTTTTATCTGCCCTGCAGCATTCCCTTGTTCATTGACTCACCAACAAGTAGGTGCTATAGTAATTGTAATAAAATATGGAAAATTAGTGCAATAAAGTAAAGAAGGTGAGAGAGTGGCAAGGCAGAGCAGAATACTCAGTTCAACCGGAGTCTATCACATAATGGCAAGAGGTAATGAGAAGAAGAATATTTTTATAGACGATTATGACCGAAATAAATATCTTGACATTATTTATGAAAAGAAAAAGAATAATGCGTTTTTACTTTATTCTTACTGCCTCATGGATAATCACTTGCACCTTTTATTAAAAGAGGAGAGCCTTGATATATCAAATATAATGAAGCGGCTAAATACAAGCTATGCCTCTTACTTTAATAGGAAATATGATAGAGTTGGGCATGTCTTTCAAGATAGATTTAGAAGTGAACCAATTGAGAAAGAAACATACCTTTTAGCTGTATTGAGATATATCCACAATAACCCCGTGAAAGCAGGCATGGTAAAAAACTTGTCAGATTATAAATGGAGCAGCTATTTTGACTATATATTAGAAGATGATTATGCTAAAGGGAAGTCACTGGTAGATTGTGAGAATATATTAGAACTATTTTCCAGGAACACAAGTAAGGCAGTTCAGTATTTCATTGATTTTTCCAAGCAGGATAATGAAGACGTTTTTCTTGATATTGACGATGGGAATGAAGAGTATGAGCGTGGTAACTATGTTCAATTAAATCATCATAATGTGCGGGCATTTGTTAATGCTTTTTTAAACATGAGAAATATTCGAGGTTCTTTAAAAGATAAAAATAATAGAACTGCACGGGAAGATTTAATCAAAACCTTAAAGCAACAGTCAAACCTTTCAGCTAGGGAAATTGCTGATTATTTAGAACTTAGTAAGGGTATGGTGCTCAGGGTAAAGTAGAGATATGGTAAGGAAACACACAGTATCAAAGAAGGTGAGAAAAATGTCAACGAATCGACCCTTTGATTTTGAATCGGAGAACCGTCCCTCGAATCAGAATCACTCGAATCATGAATCGGAGAACCGTCCCTCGAATCAGAATCATTTTGAATCGGAGAACCGTCCCCTGAATCGGAATCGTTCTCTGAATCGTTTGGATAAGCATCAGGTTGCAGGGGTGCTTCATGAGATAGGGCTGCTCCTGGAGCTTAAGGGAGAAAACCCCTTTAAGAGCAGGGCTTATTATAATGGGGCTAGAACTGTTGAGATGCTGGAAGGTGATTTGCTGCAGCTTGTCAAAGAGGGCAGGTTAAAAGACATTAAAGGAATCGGGGAGGCCTTGAGTGAGAAAATCAAAGAACTGGTTTTAACAGGGGGCCTTAAATATTATGAAGAACTAAAGGCAAGTGTACCCCATGGTTTATTTGACATGCTGCACATTCCAGGGCTAGGCCCCAAAAAGATCAAAGTCCTCCACGAAACCCTGGGTATTACCAGTGTCGGTGAATTGGAATATGCCTGCAAAGAAAACCGGTTGATAGAACTCAAGGGGTTTGGGGTTAAAACACAAGAAAATATCTTAAAGGGCATTGAATATATCAAACGTTTTCAGGGGCAGTATTTTTATAGCGAAGCAGTCTTAGCTGCGCAGGAAATCCTGGACAAGCTAAAAGAATTCGAGCATATAGAGGACCTCAGCCTGGCCGGCAGTATCAGGCGCTGCAAGGAAGTGGTAAAAGATATTGACCTGGTGGCTTCCTCTCAGATTCCTGCAGAAGCAGCACAGTTTTTTGCACGGCTGCCTGGGGTTTTAGAAGTGATTGCCCTTGGGGATACAAAGGTTTCAGTGAAGCTGCTTCAAGGGATTAATGCGGACCTCAGGGTAGTGACTCCCCAGGAATTTCCCTATGCCTTGCATCACTTCACGGGAAGCAAGGAGCACAATACCGCTATGCGCCATAGGGCCAAGGGCATGGGGTTAAAAATGAATGAATACGGCCTTTTTAAGGGGGAGGAGCTGGTTAAGTGCCGGAATGAACAAGAGATTTTTCATGCTCTGGGCTTGTCCTATATACCGCCGGAATTACGCGAGGACCACGGTGAAATAGAGGCTGCAGAGAAGGGAACACTGCCTGAATTGGTCCAGGCAAAGGACATCAAAGGAATTTTTCATGTACATACATTATATAGCGACGGGTCAAATACAATAGAAGAAATAGTTAGGGAGTGTAAAAAGCTGGGCTTTGCGTATGTCGGTTTAACAGACCACAGCCAGTCGGCTTTTTATGCCGGGGGCTTAAAGATACCAGATATTGAAAGGCAGCAGGAGGAAATTGCACGGCTGTCCCAAAAGTATTCTGATTTTGGCATTCTAAGCGGCATAGAGTCAGATATTAAGCCTGACGGTTCTTTGGACTACCCTGACGAAATCCTGGATAAATTCGACTTTGTTATTGCTTCGGTTCATTCGGGCTTTAAAATGTCCCAGGAAAAGATGACACAAAGGTTGGTTAAGGCCATGTCTCATCCCAAGGTGACCATGCTGGGGCACCCCACCGGCAGGCTGCTTTTAGGCAGGGAAGGTTATCCTCTTGACATGGAGGAAATATTTAAAGCGGCACTTGAATACAAGGTGATCATTGAACTTAATGCCAGTCCTGCTCGTCTTGACCTTGATTGGCGGCATTTAAAAAGAGCTAAAGAGTTGGGGGCGCTGATATCAATAAACCCCGACGCCCACAGGTTAGAAGAGCTTACTGATGTAGCGTATGGCGTGGCAGTTGCACGTAAAGGCTGGCTAGAAAAAAGAGACGTATTTAATACCCGGCCGTTGAATATAGTAAAGGAGTTTTTTGCACAAAAATAATACATACAATGGGACAATAGATTATTAATAGTGGAGGCAATGAACATGACTATGGCAACAAATAAAGATTTGACAGTCAAAGAACTGCAGAAATTAGTGGATGACTATATCTCACAGTTTGAAGAGGGTTATTTTTCACCTCTGGCTTTGATGGCAAGGCTTACTGAGGAAGTGGGGGAATTGGCCAGGGAAGTAAACCATTATTATGGGGAAAAGCCAAAAAGGCTGGATGAAGAGAAAAATACTGTAGATACAGAACTTGCCGACTGCATGTTTATAATTGCATGCTTTGCTAACTCTCTAGGCATTGACCTGGAGAAAGCATTTCATGAAACCATGAACAAGTTTAATACCAGGGACAAAGACCGTTGGACAAGAATAGAGAAATAGAGAAACAATCTAAGACAGGGGAGAGACTTCATGGAGGGAAGTTTTGTCTTGCAAGTAACCTTGATTGGATTTTTTGCAGGGGTCCTGGGCACTCTTTTAGGCGGGGTGCTGGGCCTATTATTTAAGGTATCCAGGGGCAATAAATTAAGCTTCATTTTAGGATTTGCAGCAGGCATCATGATGGCCATAGTATTTCTTGAATTGATCCTGGAAACCATGGAGATGGATCTTATCGCCTGGGGAACAGCAGGTCTTGTTATAGGAGTTCTAGTCTTTCTCCTCTTGGATTTTCTGATACCTCATCACCATACGGTCACTGACGACGGGGGTGATGCACGTTTTCTAAAAAAGGGCACCCTGCTTACCCTTGGGATAGGTCTGCACAATCTCCCTGAAGGCCTGGCCATAGGAGCTGGGTTTGCAGCGTCTTCAGAGTTGGGGGTAACCCTTGCCCTGGTCATTGCCCTTCATAATATTCCGGAAGGCCTGGCTGTTGCAACACCCCTGGTAATGGCCAAGATATCAAAGACCAGGGTTCTCCTGATGACTGCCGGCGCCGGACTGCCCATGGCAGTGGGGGCCTTTTTAGGAGGGGTAATTGGCAATATTTCCCTTTTGCTGTTAGCAGTATCATTAGGTTTTGCAGGAGGGGCCATGCTTTATATTGTGTGTGATGAGCTTATTCCCGACGCTTATGAGGAAGCTAAAAACACTCATTGGCCTATTATGGGCATTTTAATAGGAGTTGTAATGGGGATAATCCTGATAAATGTATTTGGATAAAGGAGAGGGGAAAGATTATGCGCAGCCATAAGTGGACAGGTATTGTATTGGTATTGGTGGGGTGTTTTCTTCTCCTGGCAAACCTTAAAATAATTGACGGCATGTATTTTTTGCTTTTGCTGGGAACAGCTTTTATTGCTGTATATTATGCAGTTGGCAGAAATATAGGCTTTTTAATTCCCGGATGTATATTGACAGCCATAGGTTTATTTACTGTGTTGAACAGTAAAGGTTTTGTCGGACAGGGTTTTGAAGGAAGTTTTTTAGTTTTTTTAGGGTTAGCATTCATAGCAGTATTGTTTGTGCACACCATGCATGCTGAAACACGTAATTGGGGAGAAAGGTTCTGGCCTGTGTTCCCTGGGGGCGCCCTGATATTTGTCGGTCTTACGGTAACAGGTATTAAAAAGTGGGGCTGGCCAAATTTTTGGCAGTACTTTAACTACATCTGGCCTTTATTCTTGATCGTTGCAGGGCTGGTTTTATATTTTCGAAACAAATACTAACGAATTAAATGGCAGGCCGCAAAATGATTATTCATTACTTCCTTAAACTCTGGTTCTTCTTCTGCACATCCCTTCTGTACTACCGGACATCTAGTGGAAAACCTGCACCCTTGTGGAGGGCTGGCGGGGTTAGGTATGTCTCCTTCCAACAAAATCTTTTCCCTTTTAGCCTTTACTTTTGGAATCGGTATGGCAGAAAGAAGGGCTTTGGTATAAGGATGCAGGGGCTGCCTGTAAATATCTGATTTATTGGCCAGTTCCATTATTTTACCGAGATACATTACAGCTACCCTGTCGCTGATATACCTGACCACACTCAAATCATGAGAAATAAAAATATATGTCAATTTGTATTGACTCTGCAATTCCTGCAATAAATTCAAAACCTGCGACTGTATGGAGACGTCAAGGGCAGAGACAGGTTCGTCGCATATCACAAGTTTAGGGTTAAGGGCTAATGCCCGGGCAATACCTATTCGCTGTCGCTGTCCTCCACTGAATTCATGAGGGTATTTCCTGGCATGAGAACTGTTCAGCCCAACAACATTCAGGAGTTCCATCACTCTCTCATCTTGTTCTTTACGGGTTCCAATGCCATGAACCACCAGGGGTTCTCGTATAATATAGGAAACAGTCATGCGGCTGTTCAGGGAAGCATAAGGGTCTTGAAAAATAATCTGCATGTTCCTGCGCAGCTGCCTCAGCCCTTCTTTAGAGAGGTGGCTGATATCCTTGTTTTCAAATAGTATTTTACCGGAAGTTGGTTCCAAAAGATGTAAAATCACTCTTCCGAGTGTACTTTTTCCGCATCCGCTTTCTCCGACAATACCAAAGGTTTCCCCTTCTTTCACATTAAATGTAACGCCATCTACTGCTTTTACTTGCTGCCTCGGGTTCCCCCATATTCCTGCTCCTATAGGAAAGTACTTTTTAAGATTTTGAACCTGCAATAGGTTGCTCATTACTGTTTCACCTCTCTATTTATGTTCCAGCAGCATACATAATGGGTTGCAGACACGTTTATCAACCCTGGAGGAACTTCCCTGCATTTATCAATAACATAGGGACAGCGTGGATGAAATGAGCAGCCCTGGGGCATATGCAGGGGGTGAGGAACAGAACCTTTAATTACATGGAGTTTTTTCCCTTCTTGTTCTATACTGGGTATTGATTTAAGCAATCCTTCTGTATAGGGGTTAAGGGCGCCTTCAAAAATTGTCTGTACATCAGCCATTTCCACAATTTTACCGGCATACATTACAGCTACTCTCTGGGCCATTTCAGCAACTACCCCTAAATCGTGGGTAATTAAAATAATAGCTGTGCCGAGTTCTTCTTTTAACTTTAACATGAGGTTTATAATCTGTGCCTGTATGGTAACATCCAGGGCTGTCGTAGGTTCGTCTGCAATCAGTATTTCCGGATTACAGGCCAGAGCCATGGCAATCATAACCCTTTGTCTCATTCCCCCGGATAATTGATGAGGATACTCTTTAATTTTAGACTCCGGCATGGGGATCATGACCATTTCCAAAGCCTTCACCGCTTGTGCCAGGGCCTCCTTTTTACTGGTGTTTCTATGAATCATAATAACTTCCGCAACCTGATCACCAATTGTATAAACTGGATTCAGGGAGGTCATCGGTTCCTGAAATATCATGGAAAGCCGCCTTCCTCGAATTTTGCGCATTTCCTTTTCATTTTTTTTCAATAAGTTTTGCCCATCAAAATATATGCTTCCCCTGGTGATTCTGCCGGCATAAGGCAAAAGCCTCATGATGGAAAGGGCTGTCACGCTTTTGCCGCAACCGCTTTCTCCCACTAAACCCAGGGTTTCCCCGGCATTTAAAGAAAAAGAAATATCATCTAAGGCAGGGAATACCCCTTCCTCAGTATGAAACTCTGTTCTAAGATTTTTTACCTCAAGCAATGCTTTAACCAATGCGGTACCCTCCGGTTAGTTCTGTTTTTTTCTAATTTTCGGGTCTAAAATATCCCTGAGCCCGTCACCAAACATGTTCAGGGCTAATACACAGGTTGCTATAGCGATACCGGGAAAGGTAATCATCCATGGCGCACGGCGTATAAATACCCGTCCCTCTTCAAGAATGTTGCCCCAACTTGGTATTTCTGGCGGTACTCCAACACCTAAAAAACTTAATGATGCTTCAGCAAGAACTGAGTAGGCAAAGATCATGGTAGCCTGTATGATGATGGGAGCCATGCAGTTTGGTAACAGGTGAAAAAGGTTTATCCTTAAATCATTGGCCCCAATAGAGCGGGCAGCTTCAATATACTGCTGTTCTTTTTGCACCAGCACGGCGCTGCGGACAACCCTGGCCATCCGGGGAGAATATACAATGGCCAGAGCGATTACCACATTGATAAACCTGGCGCCTAAAACAGCCATAATGGCAATTTGTAAAATAATGGCAGGAAAAGCCATGAGTCCATCCAGTATGCGCATCAATATATTGTCTAAAAAGCGATAATAACCTGATAAAAGCCCGAGGATAATACCAACTACAGTGGTAACCAGTACCACGCTCGTTCCTACCCCTAGTGATACCTGAGTACCGTAAATAACCCTGCTAAAAACATCTCTCCCAAAACCATCTGTTCCAAAGTAATGTTCATCACTCATGGGCTGTAAACGCTTTCCGGGGTCCATATCATTTGGCGCATAAGGAGCTATCAATGGGGCAAAAACCGCGACAAGAATTAAAGCTATAAAGATTACTGCTCCAACAAAGGCGCTTTTATTTCGGGTAAGCAGCTTAAACCAATACCTAACCTGGTTATTCTTTTTTGGACTTGCTGCCAATACTACTTCAACTTGAGGCATAACTATGTCCTCCTTCCCCTAAAATTTTATCCGGGGATCCAGATAACTATAGAGGATGTCTATCAGCAAATTGATGATCACATATGCTGCAGCAATATAGATGACTATTCCCGAGATCAGGGGATAATCCCTGCGTAGTACCGCTGTTATTAAGAGGCTGCCTACCCCGGGGATGTTGAAAATCTGTTCTGTTACCACTGCTCCCCCCATTAAATTTGCAAAACACAAGCCAATAACAGTAATGGTTGGAATAATGGCATTTTTTAAGGCATGCTTAAAGATAACCAGACTTCCTTTAACCCCCTTGGCCCTGGCTGTACGGATATAATCATTTTGCAGCACTTCCAGCATGTTTGCCCTGGTCATTCTGGCAATAATGGCGGCCTGTCCAGAAGCCAGGGCTATTGCCGGAAGAATTAAGTAACGCAGTGATCCTAAAAGACCTACCTTTTTAACTGTTTCATAACCAAATACCGGAAAAAAGCTTAGCGGCAAAGCTACCAGAAGTACCAGCATTAAAGCCAGCCAAAAGTTTGGGATAGCCACACCAAGAGAACTGGTGAACATAACTATTTGGTCCATAATTCCATTATGGCGGGAGGCTGCGATAACTCCTGCCGTAATTCCCATCACTACAGCCATGAAGAGCGACAGGACAGTGAGCAGAGCTGTTGCCTCCATGTGCATGATGATAGCATCTGTTACGGGAATTCGCAAGAATATGGAATTGCCCAGATCCCCCTTTAAAATATTCACATACCAGTCAAACATCTGTATGATGACAGGCTGATCCAGGCCCATTTCTTGCGACAACCTGGCTATGTCCTCAGGCGTGGCTTCCGGACCTAACATCATGGCAGCCGGGTTGCCGGGCAGCAGGCGCATCAATATAAATACCACCGTGGCTACCACCAGTAAAACAGGTATTAGGGCTAGTATTCGTTTGGTTATATATTTGCTCATTAATCATACCTCTTAAGATAAATTTGGGGCTGTTTCCCGAAAAGTGTTGACCTTTACGGGAAACAGCTATGATAACTTTTACTGAGCCAACCAAACATTCCAGAAGAAAATTTCGTTCATATTGGCAAAACCCTTAACATTGCTGCGCATAATCCGAAGGTTGGAGTAGTCGCCAATTTTAACACTGGGCACTTCTTCATAAAAGAGTTCCTGAACCTGCTCCCAAAGAGCATAACGGGTTTTAGTATCCTCTTCAACAGCCATTTCGTCAAGTAAACCCTTCAAGGTGTCATTTTCCCACCAGCCTGCATATGTAGGGCTGACCACTACCATCATGGTTGGGTCTGCCCTGAATGTGAAGCCGGTGCTAAAGGCATCCCAAAGCTCGGGGTTGGAGCGCCTTTCAGTGAGAGTCGCCCACTCCATCCTTTCTAATTGGATGTTAAATCCGGCTTTTTCCAACTGATTCTTTGCAGCAAGAGAAAAATTGTACTCTAAAGGACCGGTCATCCATCTTACAGGCTCACCCTTGTAGCCTGCTTCCTCAAGTAATTGTTTAGCTCGCTCGGGGTTTTTCTGATTATAATACTTAGAACCGGCATTAGTCCACCAGATCTGTTCTTTGAACATGATGCTGGGGTCAAGACGCCAAAAATCCCTGTGTCCATATCCGGCATCCATGATCGGCTCCATATCCAAAGCAGCAAGGAAGGCCTGGCGGATCTTTTTATCAGCAAAAATCCCCTGTTTCTTGTTAAAAACTACAGAGAACCAACCCCTTGGCTGTGATGCGACTGCTTCAATTTCAGACATGCTCTTTAAACGTTCATACTCGTCAACCGGCACAAAGTCGGCAAAATGGTAATCTCCTCCCTCAACCCCGGCAATACGAACTGAAGGATCTGAAATGGTATAGAAATAGAGTTCATCTACATAAGCTGTTTTAGCGCCTCCAAAACCGGTGCTGGCAAAATCAACAGGTTGGTAATCTTGATATTTTTTCAGTAAAATATACTGGTTTGGCTTCCATTCTACAAACTCAAAGGGACCTGTGCCTATAAATTCTGTAATTGATTGAGCTCCGGCACCAGCTGCTATTTCTTCGGGATATATGACAGCTCCCCCATTTGGAATTGATAAATAAACCAAAACAGTGCCTATAGGTTTAGTCAAGGTAAGGACAACTTTATAACTGATCTTTCGCACCCTTACACAACAAGAACTAACATTTATCCCAGTCAATTTTTTCGGGAAGAGCCTATGGTAATTAAGGGCCACCTACCCTAGTAAACACATCAAGGTCAAACCCAATTA
>JBFLYC010000026.1:0-22680 GCA_040756735.1 Bacillota bacterium
CTACTACCTCGCTCGGGTTTAGTTATCACTGTTTAATTCTCAAAGACCAATTTGTACTGCTTGCTTGTTGTACTGCCTGCTTGTTTTTCTCCAGCCGCTGACTGTCTTGCTGTCGCGACAGGAACTTTATTCTATCACATCTTGACGCTTAATGTCAATTGGTAAGTAGTGCTAACTTGCCAGCTGACAAATTAAGTCACCCATGTAATAGGCGACTTTTGTACTATAACATTTTTCACGATTACTTTCAAGTGAAAATATTGGATTTATAACAACCTTAAACGTGAAATTAGGCAAATATCCTGGAATTTTTCAAGGTTTTTCTGATGAATCTCATTATATTAAGCATATATGAGAGATATTTATATACTACTCCTTGGGCCGCATGGTTGGAAAAAGAATCACATCCCTGATAGACGGCACATCAGTCAGCAGCATGACTAATCTGTCAACACCCACACCTAAACCTCCTGCTGGGGGCATACCGTATTCTAAAGAACGTACAAAATCCTCATCCATCCTTTGAGCTTCTTCGTCGCCCTTGGCCCTAAGTTCCATTTGTTTTTCGAATCTTTCTTTCTGATCTATGGGGTCATTAAGCTCTGTAAAAGCATTAGCAAGCTCCCTGTTTACCACAAAAGCTTCAAAACGATAGGTAAACTCTTCATTACCTTTAATTTTTTTGGCCAATGGTGAAATCTCAATAGGGTAATCCTTGACAAATACCGGCTGCACCAAATGGGGTTCAACTTTTTCTTCAAAGATAGCAAATAAAACAGCGCCTTTACTTGCGTCCTTTTCTACTTCAATACCAAGGCTTTGGGCTGCTTTAACAGCATCATCTGCAGTCTGCCAATCATTGTAGTCCACACCTGCATACTTCTTTACTGCATCTATCATGGAAATCCTCTCCCAAGGGGGAGTTAAATCAATTTTCTCACCCTGATAGCTTACAATGGTAGCGCCCAGGACTTCTTTAGCTATGTAAGCAACCATGTTTTCAGTGATCTCCATCATATCATCATAGTCGCCATAGGCCTGGTACAACTCCATCATGGTAAACTCAGGGTTATGCTTGGTAGAAATACCTTCGTTTCTAAAGTTACGCCCAATTTCATATACCCTTTCGAGTCCGCCAACCAACAACCTCTTTAGATGAAGTTCCAAGGCTATCCTCATGTATAATTCAATATTTAAAGCATTATGATGAGTAATAAAGGGCCTGGCTGAAGCTCCTCCAGGAATAACATGTAAAGTTGGGGTCTCTACCTCCAAAAACCCCCTGTTGTCCAGAAAGCGCCGCATGGCTTTGATAATCTTGGTCCTTTTCACAAACACGTCTTTGACCTCTGGATTTACTATCAAATCTACATACCGAAGACGATATCTCAAGTCCATGTCCTTTAACCCATGCCACTTTTCAGGCAGCGGCTGCAGGGATTTGGTTAGAAGGGTTAGCTTTTCCAATTCAATGGTGACTTCGCCTCGCCGTGTTTTAAACACTACACCCTCTACCCCTATGATATCTCCAATGTCCAGTTTTTTAAAAAAGGAGTATATTTCTTCACCCAGTTTATCCAACTGAGCATAAATCTGGATTTTTCCTGTCAGATCTTGGATATGAGCAAAACTGGCCTTACCATGCTCCCTCTTGGCCATTAACCGGCCTGCCATTTTCACTGTCTGCCCCTCTAGCGCTGCAAAATCCTCAATGACTTTCTGAGCATGATGAGACACAATGAATTTCCCTCCAAAGGGGTCAATACCCATTTGCCTGAATTCTTCTAACTTTTCTCTACGCACCTTAAGCAGTTCATTATATTCAGTATCCATCAATATACCTCCTTGGCTTGTCCCAATTCTGTTAATATCTATTTGGGGACATCTAAGTGTGTCCCCTTTACATTGTTAAGTAATTAAGGACTACGGCAATAAACCGCAGTCCTGTCAGAAACCATATAAAAAGATTTACTACCTAATAATAGGTTATATAATAGGTTATAGTTAATAGTGGATGCCTTAATTGACTTTTTTAATCCTGCTTGGAGATTTCAAGGATTTTATACTGGACGGTGCCTGCAGGAACATTAACTGCTATAGTGGAACCCATGGTTTGCCCTATTAAGGCCTTGCCTACGGGGGATTCGTTGGAAATCTTATTCTCTGCAGGGTCAGCTTCCATGGAACCAACAATTATATACTCAAACTCATCATCAAACTCTAAATCCTTAAGCCTTACCTTGGAACCAACGCTTACCACTTCCGTATCAACGGCATCATTATCGATAAGCTTGGCGTTGCGAAGCTTTTTCTCAAGAGTCAAGATCCGGCCTTCAATGAAAGCCTGCTCATGCTTGGCATCTTCATACTCCGAGTTTTCACTTATGTCTCCAAACTCCCTGGCTTGTTTTATTCTTTCAGCAACCTCTTGTCTTTTAACAGACTTTAAATAGTTTAACTCTTCTTCCAGTTTTTTTAGGCCCTCCACAGTAAGTATAACGTCCTTTGTGGTCATTCCTTAATACTCCCCTTCATCAGTCAATAATTTAAATATAGATCGACTTCACTGATAAAAATTCTTTTTCTAATATAATATATATAATATATCGATAATTGCCTAATTATTATAACAAGCACTGTTATTTTTTATAACAGTGCTTGCCTTTCTTTACCTTATGGCTATTATAATGACCTGCCTGGTATTTGTCAAGAACTCTTTAAAAACACTTAAAATTGGGCCGCCTCTTTGGAGTTTTGCATGCTGAAATATTTTACCCTCTCGATAACCTCCGGCATTACCAGCCTTTCAAAACTCCTTAAACCGGCCAGTTTAAAACCATGCTTTACTGCCAACTTATGTATCTCATCTACCTGCTTGACTGTGATATCCCTGCCAAGAGTGAAACTACTCCATTTTTTCTCAAGGGCAAGGACCATGGTTTCAGCCATGCATGCTAGAGCTAAATTGGACGGATAGCCAAAATTAAAATTAAAATTAACATCGCCAGGCACCTCGACAAGACCGCCTTCAATTACCAATACATCATCCCGCAATTCCACTACCTTTTTGGAAACATCTCTGGGTCTGGCCACATCACATACTAAAGACCCGGATTTTAAGTCTTCTGGATTTATTATACAATCCACAGAAGAAGTCACAGTAATGATTATATCGGCAGTTTTCAGCGCCTTTTGGGGTTGAGATGCCAGTTTAACTGCCAGGCCGGTTTCTCTCAATATCTTGACCGCCAACTGTTCGAGCTTTTTAATATCTCTAGACACTAAAGTCAAATAACTGCATTTTCGCGCCATTATCTGGGCGCATACACTGCCAATGGAACCGTTAGCGCCAAGGATTACAACCTCAGATGTCTTAAGATTCTTGCCCAGCATCTCAGCCGCCTTTTGCGTACCTTCTATAGCCGTTGCTATAGTATAACTATTGCCTGTTGTAACAGGAATATTAAGGTTATCGGCAACTGTAATGCCTGCATCACCAACCACAGAAGTCATGGCTCCTAAACCTAATACCTGTGCCCCAAGTTTTTCAGCCAATCTGCCTGTTTTAATTATTTTCCTCAACACTATTTCTGTGGGCAGTTCCAACATCTGCTTGCTTGTAAGGGGACAACCTACAAAGTTTCCTACAACTTCAATACCTGTTTTCCTGGATTTGACACCTGTAATCTCGGAAACTTTCAAAGGAGGAAGGTAATAGATTATCTTATCCATCACTTTATCAGGCAAATACTTAAATGATTTGAACTTGCGAGTGACATCGGACCTTTCTATAGGATGAATCATGAAAGCAAATCTATCCATGGATAACCTCCTTTGCCTCCTTAGGGGCAGCCTGCAGCCATTCTAAATAAGGATTGAAATCAAGCTTATCTAAAATTGTAAGGTAATCATCCATGGTAAGTTTTGATACATGTTTTCCGGACAAAGCTACTATTACAGCTTCTAAAACATTTGTACCAAAAGACCTGCCGTTCAAATGCGGTGTCGTGGTGACCAGCAAAATAGCCCCCCTATTTTTAAGTTCGCTAATATCTTCCTGTGTGACTGTATTAGTGATGATAATTTTACCTTCCAAGCTGAGGGGCATATGCTTTTTAATGTAATGAAAATCTCCTGCAATAACATCAGCTTCATTATAATATTTCATATACTTGGTGTTTTTATTCAACTTATCTTGTTTTTCACCAGTTGGATATAAAAGTTTAAAGGGCAGCTTAACCACCACGGGAGCTATTACCCTTGCTACCCTGTCCAGAGCATTTAATGAATGTAAGGGTATCTGCAGACCAAGGCCAAACATAAGGTCGCCATAGGTCATAACGGCCCCGGCCTTTTCAAATTCTTCTGCCATACCAAATCTGTCCATGGCGCACACCATTAGAACCTTTTTTTCCTTAAATTTTAGTCCATGTACCGACTGCAGGTACATAACCGTCTTTCTTTCCAGGGTGTTTTTAAGACCAGTACCATCCACAATAGGGGTTTTTTTTGCATTGCTGGCTATTTTAGCTGCATCTCTAATGAGATATCTTTTCCCACCGGCATAAATGTATAAATCAGTTCCTCCGAGACCAAAACAGTCAACCCTGCCGTCTAGTTCTGCAACCAGACTCGCTGCTTTTGCCAAACTCCCGTCAGTACCAATACGCTCCATCAAAACCTTTTGTCCAAGAACCTCAATCTCAACAGCATGGTTTCTTTTTGAAGAACCTAAGCTAACACTTACTACTCTTTTCATTTCTTATCCTCCTCAGCTTCGAAGGTAGCAAACAATTGCTTGATTCTCTCTAAATCTACAAGTTTATCTCCTTCAATGGGCGATTTTCCTAATTCAATCCCTACAACTTCCTTATCCAGTAATGCCGCACAGAGCTTAATACGGTAATTAGAACCAATGAACACCACAATATCGCACATTCTCAGCCGTGAAATAATCTCCATGACTTCATTAAACAGCTCTAGACCCTGCTTTTCCTTGACAAAACGCCAGCGCTCCTCATCTGACATGAGAAGTACATAATCTGCCCCTGCTTCAATCAAAAATGCTTCCAACTGGTCCTTATTAGCAACAGGAAAACCTACGACACCGATTTTTCTACCCTTTCTGATTTCCCCTAGTTTTTCCAATCGCGATATAAAGGGCCTATCTAAACCCATTGCACAGGCAACCTCTTGCTGAGATAAACCACTAGCCCGCATTTCCAAAGCCTTGTCAATAAGGGCATAAATTTTTCGTTTGCTCAGCACTTTGTCTCCTACCCTGATAACATCCATAATGGTCACTCCCATATTGTACACAAAAATGTCTACAATTATAATAACAAATTATTCCTAACAAAGCAAACAGAGTTGCCTGACATATTTAGTCAGACAACTCTGCAACTTCTCCCTTATAAGCTTCCATTTTCTCTATTATCGCATCTTTTGAGGTGAGCCGGTTAATTTCTTCCCTCATCCTGGCAGCATTTCGTAAGCCTTTTAAATACCAGGCGAAATGTTTCCGCATTTCCCTTACTGCTATGTACTCCCCTTTTTCTTCTATAAGCATCTTAAAATGCCTAATTCCTGTCTCAATCTTTTCTGCTGCCCCTGGTTTTGGAAGAAACTGCGCCCTTTCGAGATAATAGGCAGTACGCCTAAAAATCCATGGATTTCCCATGGAACCCCTGCCTATCATGACAAAATCACAGCCCGTTTCTTTTAACATCCTTTCTGCGTCCTCCGGTTCCCAGATATCACCATTACCCACCACAGGTATGCCAACTGACTCTTTAACTTTTCTAATAATACTCCAGTCAGCTTGACCGCTGTAGAACTGGTGCCTGGTCCTACCATGTACAGTAACTGCTGCTGCTCCAGCTTCCTCAATTATTTTGGCCATCTCAAGGGCATTAATTGTTTCAGGGCTCCACCCAGCCCTGATTTTTACCGTAACCGGCACTTCAACTGACCTGCATACAGCCTTTATAATACGAAAAGCCAGACCAGGATCTCGCATTAAAGCTGCCCCCTCGTTATTACTGACAATTTTAGGCGCCGGGCAGCCCATGTTTATATCAATAAGCTGGGGCTGCTGCTCCATTACAATTTGTGCAGCTTCAGCCATAACTTCCGGTTTAGAACCAAACAACTGGACAGTTGTAGGGGGTTCTTCTCCTTCAATATTAACAATTCTCCTGGTCCTGTTGTTGTTATGTATAAGCGCATTGGCGCTGACCATCTCCGTAAAGGTAAGGCCGCAATCCATTTCCTTGGCCAATATTCTAAAAGGTTTATCAGTTACTCCAGCCATGGGCGCCGATATGACCTTATTTTTTAGTGCTACCCTGCCTATCTGCATCAACACACCCCAATTGTTACTGGTTTTTCCGGTAAATAATTTGCAATCCATTTAAGGTTAAATAAGGGTCTATATGATCAATGGTTTCACAATATCCGGCAATAAAAGGAGCCAAACCACCTGTAGCCACAGTCACAGTGTTAGGGCCTAATTCTCTTTTTATTCTTTGAACAATACCATCAACCTGGCCTACAAACCCAAAAACTATTCCCGACTGCATGCATGTTACAGTTGACTTGCCAATTACCCCCTCAGGTTTTACCATTTCAATCCTTGGAAGTTTGGCAGCCTTCTGGAACAAAGCCTCCAAGGAAATGCCCACACCAGGAGCAATAGCCCCTCCAAGATAATGACCTTCATCTGAAATTGCATCAAAGGTTGTAGCCGTACCAAAGTCTACAACCACTGCAGGAGAACCGTATTTATCTATAGCTCCAACAGCATTAACAATTCTATCTGCGCCAATTTCTTTGGGATTATCAAATTCAATTGCCAGGTCAATCCTGCTGCCATGTCCCACAACAAAGGGCGCTACTCCTATATATTCCCTGCACATCTGGTCCAGCGCCTGCATTATGGGAGGAACCACAGAGGATATAGCTACAGCAGAGATATCACTAAAAGATATCCCTTTGTACTCAAAAAGCTGTTTAAAAAGAACACCCAACTCATCCGCCGTCTTACTGGGATCTGTAGAAACTCTCCAGGTATCGGTCAAGTCCTTGTCTTGAAAAACCCCCATCATGATATTTGTATTTCCCACATCTACTGCCAACAGCATTATTATCTCCCCTTCTTGTTAAAAGGTATACTTTTTTCACTCTTCACCATTCCCCATTCTTAAAACTTTTTGATGTCCTTTAATCATAATTAATACTTGGTATTTACATGACTATTGTATCCTTTTTTTATGTTTTTCCCAAGACTATATTATTTCTTCCACTGCAGCCTTTATCCTGGGCGCAATGAGAGCAACACCTATAACCTTTAGAATATCACCGGGAACAAAAAGAAGCATACCCTTGAAAGTGGTTAACAGCGCAACCTCTTTGCCGATTACACGATTTATAATAAGATTTAAATAAGGCACCCCAATTGCATATAGAATAACAATGCCTATTATTCCTACTGCCAAAATCTTACCAAAGGCCAATTTTTCATCTTTATGGACAGCATATCCAATAAACATGCTCATGGGTATAAAACCAAGTAGAAAACCAAAGGTCGGATGGAAAATGTACCCTGGACCTCCTCCTTCTGCAAAAATAGGCAGCCCCACCAGGCCAAGCAGGAGATAAACCAGCTGGCTCAAACCGGCTAGCCTGGGTCCAAGGAGTACCCCTGCAAGGACCACAAAAAAGACCTGCAGGGTTATTGGTGAATAAGGCAGAGGTATTTTGATAAAAGCCCCTACTGCAGTTAACGCTGCAAACATTGCCACAATGGTTAGTTTTTTCACACTCATGATATTTTCCCCCTGTTCTTTTAATGGTTAACCAGATGTTTTTTTGAGTTAACCATAGAATTAAAAAATTAAACCTATCCTAATTTACTTGTTTACTGGGTTTCCTGGGTGCTTACTTCACCTCCATAGAAAGACAGCAGATTTCCCTGGACATTGACAATAAGGGAACCATCCTCACCAATATCCACTGCTTTACCGTTAATCTTTTTGCCATTATCATACAAGGTAACGGCTTTACTCAAGGTATAACTCCAGCGCTTGCATATTTCTCTGGTTTTTTTGAAACCATTGGCAAGATAATCAAAGTAATATTGTTCCAAGCTAAGTAAATACTTTTGCAAGAGCCGCACCCTGTCAACTTTTTCCCCTAAAATCATTTGCAAAGAGGTCACCCCTTGGCGCAGTTCAGGGGAAAAGTCGTACTCCTGTAAATTGGCATTAATACCTATGCCCATTATAACATAGTTAACTTTATCCATCTCCCCCTTCATTTCAGTTAATATACCACAAATTTTTTTTCCTTCCACCAGCAGGTCATTTGGCCATTTAATCCTGGAAGCAAGCTTATATTCTTTAAGCAAAGTCTGCTGTAATGCTGCTGCTGCCAACAAGCTTAATTGGGAAGCCTTCCAAGGAGGTATGGTCGGCCTCAAAAGTATGGAAAACCAGATTCCACCATTTGGCGAAGACCAGCTCCTGCCAAGCCTTCCCTTACCACCAATCTGCTGTTCAGCAATAACCACGGCGCCTTCGGGAAAACCTTTTTCACCAAGTTTTTTAACTTCCTCATTGGTGGAGCTAGTCTCTACGAAATGAAGCATCTCACTTGCAAAAACTTGACACTCAAGTCCTATTTTCATTTTTTCCGGAGTCAAGAAGTCGCTTAACTTGGCCAGAAGATACCCCTTGCCATAATGAGCTTCGATAATATGTCCGTCATCCTTTAAGGCCTTGATATGCTTCCATACGGCAGTTCTGGAAATGCCTAATTGTTTGCTTATGGCTTCACCTGATATGTAATCTTTACTATTTAACAATAATTGGAGCAGCCTTGCCCTCAAATTAAAATACACCCCACTTAACTGGAACGACTATAGATATAACCTACCCTTTTATAGTATTTCTTAACACTGCCCCTGCTGTGATACCTGTGGGCTGGCCTCTATGCAGCGCTAATTTGCCATTGACAAAAACCGTTTCCACACCTTTAGACGTTGCATTCGGTTCCCGGCGTGTTGCCAGGTCATTTATTGAGTCTAAATCAAAAACTACTACATCAGCTTTCATTCCTTCAGTTAAAATGCCCCTGTCATTTAATCCCAGCCGCTTGGCCGGTTCATACGTCATTTTATTGATTGCAGCTTCCAAGGATAATATCTGTTTGTCCCTGACATACCTGCCAAGTATCCTGGGGTAATTGGCATAGGCCCGCGGATGAATAGCGCCCCCCGAGTTGTTCAGGCCTGAATCACTTCCAACAAACACTTGCGGGTGAGACAGGGCCCGCTCTAAATCTTCCTCGCTGATGGAGATTGCACCTCCACCCAAGTCATAGCTGGCAAAGTCATAACCATAGGCATCAGCTTTAATATCCAACCCTTGCCTCCGGGCTTCCTCTATAATATGTAAAACCTGCTCCATCTTGCCCCAGTTTCTCTTATATGCTGTTTTTATATGTGAGTACTGTACAGGTACCTTTGCCCTTAGTCCAATTTCAACAAGTTCTTCTACCGCTTCAAGAACCCTATCCCCTTCATTTCTTATATGTACTGAATATAATCCCCCATACCTTGCAACTACCTGGGCCAATTCAACCATTTCCTCAAGTGTCGCATAATTTTGGGGCCAGTATTCAAGGGCTACAGATAAGCCAAAGGCTCCTGCATGCAGATTGTTCTCAAGGATTCCAATCATTTCCCGCACCTGGTGACCATTGAGCGTAGCGCCGCCGCTGCCAAAAACCTGCTGCCTCAGGTCCCTATATCCCGTAAAGATGCCGTAATTGATGCCTAGATTTTGAAGATTGTTTAAATAAGACTTTACATCTGGAATAGCCCTGCCACAGTTGCCGCCTATCTGGGTAGTGACTCCTTGGGTTAAAATCATCTCTGCTTTTCCGTTAGACAGCATATAATGCTCAGTATGGGTATGTAAATCAATAAAGCCCGGGACCACCACCTTCCCCTGGCCGTCAATTACTTTACAATCCCTGGCATATATGGCCTGGGCAACCTTTACTATTTTATCGCCTTTAATAGCCAAATCGCCTATAAAGGGGGTTGTCCCGCTGCCGTCAACTATTAATCCCTTATGTATTAAGTAGTCACACTCTATGATTTCCAGGTCAGGAAGGGGTGTTTTCATAGGAACAGTTTCCGCCCGAAGGCTTGTACATCCAGATGCTGTAAGCAACAAAAGAGATGATGTGCCGAATTTAAGAAAATGACGTCTGGTAAACTTCTTCACTTTTAAAGACTCCTAACAAAAAAACAACATTTGGTATAAATACATTTCGATAAAAACCGAGTAATTCCTGCAATTTTTGCCAAGAGTCTTCCTGGGATTTATTTACATACAAAAAGAACCCTCCTTTAGGGAGGATTCTTCAATTTTCATGGTTTGTTTTGTCGTCTTATGCGATCTCAGAGTCTTTTACTTTGAACCAATTCTTATAGAACTTAACACCTTCTACATCATCAATCAAGTGTTCTTGATAAACTTTCAAGGATTGCCCATTTGGCATGGTTAAATCAGCATCAATTTCCAACAAGGGCACAAGAACAAAGGCCCGCAAAGTTAAACCCGGATGGGGCAAAATTAGATTTTCTGAATTTATCTCCATATCTCCATATAATAAAATGTCAATATCTATAATCCGGGGGCCCCACTTTTCTAATCTTATTCTACCCAGATGATTTTCAATCCTTAGAGCTGTTTCCAGCAACCTATGAGGGTTTAATACAGTTTCAATCTTGACAACCATATTCAAAAACTTTTCCTGATCCAAATAACCAAAAGGTTCCGTCTCATAAATAGACGATAAGCCGGTAACTTTAATATCTTTTTGCCAGTCCAGGAGTTCTACAGCTCTCCTCAAATAATACTCCCTATTACCCTGATTTGAACCCAGCCCTATATAGGCATTGATTTGCATCATATTTTTCATTACCTCCTGACCATGGCATCCATCATTTTGCATACTCTGACCATTTCTTTGACATCATGCACCCTTACAATACTGGCTCCCCGGGCAATACCCAAAGCTACAGTAGCAGCGGTCCCCTCGACTCTGTCCTCCACAGGCAGGTTTAAGGTTTTACCAATTATTGATTTGCGTGAAGTGCCAATTAACAGAGGCTTTCCAAGTATTTTAAATTCATCCAGCCTGTCCATTACCTCCAGGTTATGTTCTAGAGTTTTCCCAAAACCAATTCCTGGATCAATAATGATTTTTTGCGGTTCAATACCCGCTTCCTGGGCTATAGCAATACTATCTCTTAACCACTGGATAATATCAGCCATTAAATCATTATATTCAGCACCCTCCTGGTTGTGCATGATCACGACCGGCACCTTGTACTTGGCAATTACGCCGGCCATGGCAGCATCCTTTTTTAGTCCCCATACATCATTAATGATATGAACTCCCATTTTTAGAACTTCTTCTGCAGTTGAAGCTTTATAAGTATCAACAGATACAGGAACCTTAATTTCCTGAAGAAGCTTGTCCAAAACCCGTGTCAGCCGCTTTAGCTCCTCCTGGCAATCAACAGGGAGATGCCCAGGACGAGTAGATTCAGCCCCCACATCTATGATGTCGGCTCCTTCTGCTACCATCTGGTGTGCATGTTCAAGGGCAGAAGCTGCATCAAAATATTTCCCGCCATCGGAGAAAGAATCTGGAGTTATATTTAAAATACCCATGATCACAGTTCTCTCATGGATAGGCAGCGTGAAACTACCACACTTAATGGGAGCCAAGTCCTTATTGTACTTTTCCAATAAGGCGGCTATATTGTGTGCCAGTTCAGCCAGTTTAAAAGGCTGCATTTTAAGCTTACTTATCAGTTTTCTATATTGCTTGTAAGTCCCCATGAGAATTACAGGGGTCTCTTTTATTGAATGAATAACTGTACCCCTTGCTACAGCTGCATCACCGCCAAGGGAAAGCATTTCCTGCTTTAAAATTTGTGCCGCATGAACCGGGACATCATCAAGCCTGATGCATATATGCACGGTTTTAGGAGCCATAAGCTTTGCTCCTTGTGGGTCCACACCCATTTCAAGCAGGATTTTTTCAGCATGCCTTGGATTTTTAAAGCTAAGGGCCCGCATCCTATACAATTTAGAACCTCCAGTTTCATGAAAAAATTCTCCCAGAGGTTTTTTCGTCCCCTGGGAAAATTTCGCATCACAGTTTTTTAGAATAAACCTGCAATCTTGCCGGTTTCGTCAATGTCTATTACCTCAGCAGCCGGTCTCTTGGGCAGCCCCGGCATGGTCATGATGGCACCTGCAATACAGACGAAGAAACCTGCACCCGCAGAGAGCCTCACTTCTCTAATGGTAATGCTGAAGTCTCTTGGCCTGCCTATCTTGGTCAAGTCATCAGAGAAGGAGTACTGTGTCTTGGCAACACACACAGGTAAATTGCCGTAACCTTGCTTTTCAAAGCCTTCAATTGCTTTTTCAGCTGTATCAGTATAAACTACTCCATTAGCTCCATATATCTCCGTAGCTATTGTATGAAGTTTTTCTTTCAAAGTGGTGTTCAATTCATATAAATACTTGAAGTTGGATGGTTTACTTTCAAGAGTATCAAGAACCTTTCTGGCAAGTTCCGCACCGCCTTCTCCGCCCTTGGCCCAAACTTCGGACAGAGCAACTTCAGCGCCGGCTTCCTTGCAGCGGCTGATAACATAGTCAAGTTCTTGTTCTGTATCAGTTGGGAACCTGTTGACGGCAACCACTGCAGGCACACCAAATTTGCCAACGTTTTCAATATGTTTCTGAAGGTTTTCAAAGCCCTTGGCCAAAGCCTCCATATTTTCGCCTTGCAGCTGGTTCTTGGGCACCCCGCCGTGCATCTTAAGAGCCCTAACTGTTGATACAATAACAACTGCATCGGGCTTAAGGCCTGCAAATCTGCACTTCAAGTCAAAGAATTTTTCTGCTCCCAGGTCTGCGCCAAATCCGGCTTCTGTGACAACATAATCAGCTAATTTCAAAGCCATCTTGGTGGCTGATACTGAGTTGCAGCCATGGGCGATATTGGCAAAGGGGCCGCCATGGATGAAAGCCGGTGTATTTGCCAAAGTTTGAACCAAGTTAGGCTTGATGGCATCCTTCATAAGCAGGGTCATGGAACCTTCAGCTTTTAAGTCGCCTGCAGTTACAGGTTCTCCAGCATAATTGTAGCCGATAACTATCTTCTTGAAGCGTTCCTTTAAATCCATTAAATCAGAAGCCAAGCACAAAATAGCCATGACCTCAGATGCTACAGTAATGTCAAAGCCTGTCTCCCTTGGGAAACCGTTGGGTTTGCCGCCTAATGCAACAACACAACTTCTCAGGGCGCGGTCATTGAGGTCAATAACCCTACGGAAAACAATCTGCCTGACATCAATGCCAAGTTCATTGCCCTGGTGAATATGGTTGTCAATCATAGCAGCCAGCAAGTTATGGGCATATGTAATTGCATGGAGGTCACCGGTAAAGTGGAGGTTAATATCTTCCATGGGAACAACCTGAGAATAACCGCCGCCTGCTGCTCCCCCTTTAATACCAAAGCTGGGGCCTAAAGAAGGTTCTCTTAAACAAACCATTGACTTCTTGCCAAGGTAAGCGAGTCCATCGGTTAATCCAACACTGGTAGTAGTTTTACCTTCGCCGGCCGGTGTTGGAGTAATTGCTGTTACAAGAATTAATTTTCCATTTGGCTTGTCTTGCAGCCTTTTATATACATCCAAGGAAATCTTGGCCTTATACTTCCCATATAAATCCAATTCATCTTCCTGAATACCTAACTGTGCTGCAATTTCGCTCACCGGTTTCATTTTCGCCGCCTGGGCAATTTCAATATCACTTGGAACCTTGCTCATAAAAAAATCACTCCTTGTTTATTTTTAATATATACCCAAAGCATGATTTGGCCATGTTTAGGCTATTAGCCATACTATTTTATAGTTTTTTCGCCTTTGTCGAAAAAATTCCTTCTTTTTAAAGTTGAAGTAGTGATTAATAACACATTCACTTTTTAGCCTCCGGCAATTGCCCTCGAACCTGTGGCGCCTTCTGATACAATGATTTGAAGCCATGATTAAGCTACAACACATATCTTTGCATTTTTTTAAGTACCTTTTAAATTAAAAAATGCCAAGTATTTTACCAAAATAATCGGTGTACTACTTTTTAGCAAAATTCAAATAAATAATTACATGGCATAAAATTCGTAAAGCCTGGGCTCCTTTCCGCCCAGGCTTTTTTGTGCTTCCTTGTACTGCTCGCTACCAGTTTGCTGCTATTTTTCATATACCCAAGCTTCGTCTATTCTTGCATATTCACAGAGTTCTTCTTCCTTAAAATAAAGGGCTATTTCCCTCCTGGCGCTGTCCACCGAATCAGAACCATGGATCAAATTTCTACCTACGTCAATGCCATGGTCTCCCCTAATTGTTCCTACCCCGGCTTCCATGGGATTAGTAGCTCCCATCATCTTTCTTACAGCGCCCACAGCATTTTTTCCTTCCACTACCATGGCAACTACAGGGCCTGAAGTAATAAACTCTACCAGGCCGTTAAAAAAGGGTTTTCCAACATGCTCAGCATAGTGCTGCTCAGCCAAATCTTTACTAAGCCTTAACATCTTCATGGCCCTTATTTTTAAGCCCTTTGCTTCGATTCTTTCTATGATCATTCCGATCATATTTCTTTGAACTGCATCAGGTTTAATCATAATATAAGTTAGTTCCATAGTAAACTGTACTCCTTGAATTTATTTTAGATATTTAAAAGTAATCCTTGGTCCCTCTTCAAACTTTTTTTGTTCCGGATTCATATTCTTATGCTTTTCGCCAATGTCATTATTGCCCTTACTCTTATTGCGATTGTTTTCCATCCTGTGACCCTTGGCAAGTGTTGCCTCTTCCAGTTTGTTTCTGGCCTCTTCAGGTGATGCCCCTTCTTCCATACTCTTAATTAATATTTCAAATTCGTCCGCTTCTAGAGTTTCCTTCTCCATCAATGTTTTTGCTACCAGGTGCAGTTTATCCATATTTTCGTTTAAAACCTGTTTTGCCCTGTTATAGGATTCATCCATAATACGCCTTGCTTCTTTGTCAATGGAAAAGGCAACTGCTTCACTGTAGTTTCTGTCACGTGCAATGTCCCTGCCCAAAAATACCTGTTCTTGTTTTCTTCCAAAAGTTAAGGGTCCTAATTCTTCACTCATCCCATATTCTGTAATGATTTTTCTCACTAACTCGCTGGCCCTTTCCAGGTCATTTTGGGCCCCGGTACTTACCTCTCTAAGCACAATATCTTCTGCAACCCTGCCGCCCAGCAGCATGGCGACCATATCCAAAATCTGCGATTTGGTCATATATCTCCTGTCTTCCTTGGGCAGCAGCAAAGTATAGCCGCCCGCGCGCCCCCGGGGAATAATGGATACCTTGTGCAAGGGGTCAGTATGCTTTAAATAATGTCCCATTAAAGCATGCCCTGCTTCATGGTAAGCCACCAGTTTTTTCTCATAGTCGCTAATCACCCTGGATTTTTTTTCAGGCCCTGCAATAACTCTTTCAATAGAAGCCTCAAGTTCTTCCATTCCTATCTTTTTATGGCCATGACGAGCAGCAAGCAAAGCTGCTTCATTAACCAGGTTAGCCAGGTCAGCGCCGGTAAACCCTGGAGTCCTTCTCGCCAGGACATTAAGGTCAACCTCGCCTTCTAAAGGCTTCCCTTTTACATGAACATGCAAAATTTCTTCCCGGCCCTTTACATCGGGCACATCAACTGTAATCTGGCGGTCAAATCTGCCCGGTCTCAATAAAGCAGGGTCTAAAATATCCGGTCTGTTGGTTGCAGCGACAATGATTATTCCTTCATTGGTTTCAAAGCCGTCCATTTCCACGAGAAGTTGGTTTAGGGTCTGCTCTCTTTCATCATGCCCTCCACCTAAACCTGCTCCACGCTGTCTGCCCACAGCATCAATTTCATCAATGAAAACTATGCAAGGAGCATTTTTTTTGGCATTCTCAAAGAGATCCCTGACCCTGGATGCCCCAACACCAACAAACATTTCCACAAAGTCCGAACCGCTAATGCTAAAAAAGGGAACACCCGCCTCGCCGGCAACAGCCCTGGCTAACAGGGTTTTGCCAGTACCAGGAGGACCAAACAGCAGTACCCCTTTGGGTATTTTGGCTCCTATCTCAGTAAACTTTCTGGGGTCTTTAAGAAACTCCACCACTTCCTGCAGTTCTTCCTTAACCTCGTCAACCCCGGCGACATCTTTAAAGGTGACCCTGGACTTTTCAGGACTCTGCAATTTGGCCTTGCTTTTGCCAAACTGCATAACCCTATTGCCTCCGCCCTGGGTCTGATTAAGCATGAACAAAATAAGGCCTACAATTAGGAGTATGGGCAAAAATGTCCCTAAAAGACCAGTCCACCAGGGAGGATTTGGGGGAGGCACCGGCACAACCTCTATGCCCTTTTCAGCCATTCTATCCAAAAGGGCAGGATTAGGAGGTATATTGACGGTAAATTCCTCTCCTGATTTGTAAACCCCCGTAACTGTATAAATATTATCCATCAATGTTACCTCAACCGACTTGATCCTCCCCTGATCTATATCAGATATTAATGATGAATAGTTTAGCTCCAGGGCCTGGGGGCCGGTGGGAGTAGTTAACCGGATGACGGATACAGCAATAAGGACAATTAAAAGATAAATTGCTAGATTTTTAAATATGCGGTTCAATAAAATCCTCCTCTCAGCAAAACAATGATGTGTTGCATCTTTTTACTAACTCCTAACTTTATAAATTCTTAGCAAAACTGCCTCCATACCTGGTCTAAACTTAAACTCCTCAGAGCTTCTCATACCTGCAATCCAGACAATTTTTCCAGAATTTTTGCTTACTACAACAGGAATAATATCCCGTTGCTTTCTATCTACTTTTTCGTCTATAAAAAAATCCTTAAGCTTCTTGGTACCTAACATCCCTACCGGTTGGAACCTATCACCGGATTTCCGATTTCTAACTATCAGTGCATCCCCAGCCTCTAATTTTACCAAGACTTCTTCCTTGCCATCAACCTCTAAATTGTTAATTTTTTGGCCAGGCTCCATAAGCTTGCTTTCAATTATGCTGCCTGCCTCTTTGACTGCTATCCGGCCCGGGATGGGGAGTTCATAAGAATAATCTGCATTTCTTTTTGAATAAAACAATTCCTTGGGCATTAACTCAAGTCTATCATATGCATAAACTGCAAGTAATTTACCGGGAAGTTCAACCTTGCTGCCGGATATCTTATTTAATATAGTATGCCTCACTGCTTCAATGTGCATAAAAGTTAAATTATAGCGATGACCACTAACCAGTAAATAAACTCTACGAATTAACCTGCGCTGAAGAGCCTTTGGCAGCTCACAGAAAAACCTTGTATCCCATACGCCCTTCTGCTGCTTAAAACTTAAGCTTACTCTGATTTTTTGTTCTAAATGTCCGATTTCTTCTTCCAAGTACTGATTTTCATCTCTTAGTATTTCTGCTGTGCCGGCCAGGACCTCTATAATATTGGCGTTTACTTCTTGTTTTAACCATGGAATCAGCCGATTGCGAATCTTATTTCTTAAATAAACATCCTTATAATTGGACTTATCAACACGAACCGGCAGTTTATGATCCCTGCAGTATTTTTCCAATTCCCATTTTTGGATTGCCAGGAGCGGCCGAATATATATATCCCTCTTGGGCATAATCCCTTTTAAACCATCAAGACCGGCGCCTTTACATAGATGCAGCAGCACTGTTTCAGCCTGGTCATCCTGATGGTGCCCCAAAGCGATCTTATTGGCCTTGATACTGTTGGCCGCTTGCTGCAAGAATTCATATCTTGCCTTCCTGGCTGCATCTTGGGGTGATAAAAGAGTCGCCCTGATAATTTGTGGTACATCAACCTTTCCTATCACAGCCCCTAAACCCAGATCAATGGCTAGTTTTTTTACAGTTTCTGCATCCTCATCTGCTTCCTCGCCCCTAAACATATGGTTTAGGTGAGCAACCACCAAAGTCAGCGAGTAAGTTTCTTTAAGCCTATACAAACAATGAAGCAGGGCTAAAGAATCTACCCCCCCTGAAACCGCTACAACTACTTTATCATTTTTTTGCAACAATTTGTACTTTTCTATTGTTTTTTCTACTTTTTTTAACAAACTCATTCATAGTAGCCTCAGATATTAAATCTAGTCTATAACATTCGTTAAAAAACGCCTTTTTCCTGCTATTTGGTGGTTTTTTCCTGTATTTCTATTTTGCCATTTATGAACTAATATATACCTACCTTAGCGGAAGTCGGAGGTCAGAAGTCACTTACTCTAATTTTATGGCCAGAACTGTCATATCATCGCTTATATGATCAGGAATAACTGCGATAGAATGCTTAAGAACCATCTGTGACAGTTCATGGGGGTCTCCTACTCTTAAATCCTTTAAGACATCAACCATCCAGGCTTCCTTATCATTAAATTCACCAGAATCCAGGACCCCATCAGAAACCATGACAATAATATCACCCCTACGTAAATGCTTGACCTGTATGCTCACATCAACTGCATTCAGGATTCCTATTGGATAAGCGCTGCCTTTAATAATACCAATCTGGTTAGCCCTCTTTAAAAAACTTGGAGCAGCTCCAATTTTGATAAACTCCACTTTAGAAGTATAAATATCTATTATTACCAGGTCAAGAGTTGCAAAGGTTTCTTCTTCAGATCTTATCATTAACACAGAATTAACTGTCTGAATAGCTACTTCTTTATCAAAACCATTGATTAAAAGCTGCTCTAGGAGCGAAATGGCAGTGTTAGATTCCCTGGCTGCCCTTGGACCTACACCCATACCGTCGCTTAATACTATTACTTTTTTGCCCCCTCTAATATCAAAACTCTTATAGTTGTCACCGCATACCACTGAGCCTTCACTCTTTACCTGGCTAAAACCTATACTTATCTTAAGCGCAGCTGCAGGTCTTATCCGGCACCTGCATAAAAGTTCACTATTTTTAACAGCGCATTTGCTTCTATCAACTGTCCAACCTTCATTAAATACTTCCTCTAGATAGGGTTTTATCAACAAGTTACATTCCATCTTGCCCTTACATGGCTCTTTCACTATTTCAAGCTCCAGGCTTTGGTCGCTGGTAGGTATGAGTTTTAAATCCATTATTTCCAAACCCATCTCTTGAAGCTTTTTGGATAGTATGGCTTCTTTTTCAATCAACGAATCCTCAGTCAAGGTAAGGTCAGCTGCCAAAAAATTAATTACTGCTGATACTCCAATTAACTGCTCCGCAACCAATCCTCTGGTCTCATTAAGTTTTTTCTTGTAATATTTATCCATTAGATACATATCAAATAAACACCATGCTACAGCTACCAGTTCATCTGGACGCACACATCTTTTGCGTAATTCACCAGGAAGGTCTTCTCTATCTATCTTGCCTTGTGCCTCTATGAGGTTAAACAGTGTGCAAATATTTTGACAGGTTGACTTCTTCTCCTTTTGCCAGCAAATTAAAAAAACAGAGCATCCTGTACATACTTTTTCTGTTAGCGATTTTAAAATCTGATCGTAGCGGTTTTTCCCCTCGCTATTAAAGTCATCAGATATTTGCCGGAAAGTCTTAGCTAGTTCCCTGAATATTGTGCTTATCTCACCTATCTTTTTGACCACCAATTGCTCTGTATGCAAAGAAGACGTTGTATCACCGGGAATAAAAGCAAACAGCCGTTTCCATGTTCGGGCCGGGACAACTAGAAAAACAAGAGCAGCAGTGATGGATTCCACCGCTAGAACATCAACTTGTTCTATATAGAACAAGAAATAAGCAATACCAATTTGCCCTATAGAAAAGCCTAACAAACTGCCCGGTTTATTAAACCCTTTGAGTGCGCCGGCTAAAAAACCTGAGAGAGCAAAGATACCCGCATAGGGGCTGATGAAAGAATGGATCATACCTGGTGTTATACCTGCAACTACCCCCATGGCGGCTCCATATCCAGCGCCATATAGATAAGCAATTACAAGGGTTGCGGTTATAGCGGCCCACCTGCCTAAATTCCACAGCAATACTTCATAGTTCATCAGGCTGATTAATATGGCAACTGCCAGGACCACAAGGCCTACGGTATGATCTTTTGTACAAAAACCTCCTTTTCTAAACTCATGCAACCCCTCAAGTCCTCGCGCAAAGGCCAAGCTCAAACCTGCTGCTAAAATGGCTTCAAAAAACAGCTCTATAAAGAAATGCTGGGGGTATCCGCCTACTAAAAAATATGTTCCTTTTATTAAGATGATAACAATAAATACACACAAAGATATATTCCAGGATGACCTGAGCAAAAAGCTTCTGCCTATTACAAGAAGAAATGACATCATAAAGACCGGCAGCAGGTTTAGAAATATGTAACCGCTTTTACCTAAAAATAGCCCCGTTGCACAACCTAATAACAGGGGAACTGCATACTTTCTGCCTTCAACAAGAAGTACTGCTGCCACAAATGCTGGGGCAAAAGGCCAAATACTCTGAAGTACTTGTCCACTGGCTAAAAGCATGGAAATTAATGCTGATGAGACTACTTTTAATATTTTTGACTGGTATTCAACATTTTTTTCATCTTCATACGGTATTGCATTGCTTCTGTGAAAGGTATAGATTTCCGTAGGTTCTGACAATTCTAGCACCACCCTTGAACAATGTCCTTTTTCCATTATATTACATTGGTCGCGCAATGATTGTCAGGCTTTGCTAGTTCTATTCTTGTTTTTATGACATTTTACGCAAAGTTTAAAACGGAGGCCAGCCTCTCACCGTACAAGCATCAATTTAGCGCCAGCAGCCAAAAGAATTATTCCAACAAGTTTTAACCAGGTAAAGGGGATTTTTTGCAGGCCAAATAAGCCAAAATGATCTACAAGGCACGCTGTGGTAACTTGTCCAACAATAATTGCAGTTGTTGCTATAGCTACTCCAACTTTTGGAATAGTTGCCACAACTCCGTATGTAATTAGTATCCCAATGGCGCCGCCTAAATATAGATACCAGGGAACCTGATCATAATTGGCAAAATTACCTTGTCCAAGCTTAAACAAAAACAACGCAATCACTAAAATTAACGCAGCTGTTGCGTGTACAACAAAAGTAGCTTCCAGCAAACCGATTATCTTGGCAAAGGCTGAATTAAGAGACCCCTGTACAGCCATCAAAATTCCTGATGCCAGGGCAATTAGCAGTACAATTATTGTACCTGTCCATGCTAAATTCATGATAACATTATCTCCTCGCATATTGCTCCTACATAATATCCCCTTTAGCAAAATTCATATACTATGGTAAACCGCTTTATATTTTTCCAAGTATTACTTTGTATTTAGGTAAAGAATTTTTGTAAAGCTATTATTGTTTAAAACATATGAAATGGATACACAAAATATCCCCCAACTTAAAGAAAGGTGAAGGTTATTGAATAAGAATAAAATTATTGGACCTCTTCTATTTACTATGATAGCAACAACCTTTGCAATATTCACCATTTTACCAAATCCTTGTGAGGCAAGTGAAGTTTATCCATTATACGACAATGATTACTCTGACTTATGTAATGACCTTGAAAGGGTTATATATCCCACAGACCCACCCATGCAGGGAGCAGATGTAGCTGAACTGCAAGAACTTCTGTGTAAACAGGGCTATTATACTGGAACCCGTGATGGCATCTATGGACAAAGCACTGTAGAAAGCATTAAAAGACTGCAGGCCGACAACGGTATAAAAGCTGATGGCTGGGTAAACTATCAAACATGGCAGGTACTCGCCAAAGATAAAGAACCAAACAATATTTCAGCAGCACCGACAAAGCCAACAGGTTATCTACACATTGAAATTATAATTAGTGAGCGCAAGTTGATCCTTTATAACGATGGAAAGGTTTTTAAAGAATACCCTGTTGCCCTTGGCAAACCTTCAACACCCACTCCCGTGGGAGAATGGAAAATAGCCAGCAAAGGGATTTGGGGAGGCGGTTTTGGAACAAGATGGATGGGGCTAAATGTACCCTGGGGCAAATATGGGATACACGGAACTAATAAACCAGGCTCCATCGGCGCCTATGCCTCAGGCGGATGCATTAGGATGTACAATAGAAACGTTGAAGAATTGTTTTCCTGGGTTCCCGTTGGAACCACTGTGATAATAGTGGGCAGTTTCCCTAAACTCTCTTACCATACAATAAGGCCTGGCACGGCTTCAAGAGATGCCCTTCATGTACAGCGATCGCTGAGAGAACAGGGACTATACTGGGGTCCTATTGATGGCAGGTACGGGAAGATGAGCGAAATGTCCGTGATATACTTTCAGCTTATTAATAACATTGAAGGTGAAGGCATTATTAATAAAGAAACCTACGAAAAGCTGGGACTTTAAAGGGAGGTGTCAGGGGAGGTGTCAGGGGACGGTTCTCTGTCACCTTCATTGTCCCATCACTAGCAGATGAAGGAAGGGGAGGTGTCAGAGGGACGGTTCTCTGTCACCTTCGTTGTCCCATCACTAGCAGATGAAGGAAAATATA
>JBFLYC010000026.1:22780-53442 GCA_040756735.1 Bacillota bacterium
GAGGTGTCAGAGGGACGGTTCTCTGTCACCTTCGTTGTCCCATCACTAGCAGATGAAGGAAAATATACACACCATACTAGAGGTCGGAGAGGCTAAATGTTTTACTTCCTACTAATAGATTAAGAATGTGTCAATTAATGTTCAGATAGCTGTCAAAAACAAGACCATGTAATATATCTGCTTCACTAACTACTACTATTTCACACTCTAAATAAGTCATGATCACCCATAGAATAATTAAACCTGCAATAATTATATCTGCCCTCTCTGGCTGCAAACCAGGGACTTTTTTTCTTTCTTTAATATCTTTAGAACCTAGGTCAAACAAAACTCTTGTAAGTTCGTGCAAGGTTACCTTGCTGCCGTGCACCTGTTTCGGGTCATATACGGCAAGCTGCTTCACCACCGCTGCTAAAGTTGTAGCAGTACCGCCAACAGTCACTAATTGGAAGCTGCCAATTTTTTTTACCTCTTCCAAAGTATTTTCCAAAACATCAAAAACCTGTGTAGGTGTTGTGCCTTTTTCTGAACAGCGTACCGCCCCAACTGGGAAGCTTCTGCCAGTCAAACTGGAATCCTTCAGATAGACAATTTCTGTACTGCCTCCGCCTATATCCACAAGTACAATAGGCTTGTCAGTTGAAATGCCTCTTGAAGCACCTAAATAGCTAAGCCTAGCTTCCTCTTCGCCGGATATTACCTTAAGCCGAAAACCGGTTTCTGCTTTAACCATGTTAATGAATTCATCAGAATTACCTGCTTCTCTAACAGCGCTGGTAGCAATTATACTAACAGATTTCGGGGAGTATTCAGCAAGGTATGTTTGAAATTCCTTAAGGGCTTTAACGGTCCGCTCCATTGCTAAGAATGAGAGATTGCCTGTTTTTGTAAGATCTTCACCAAGTCTTGTACTTTGAAGAAGCATGCGTTCTGTAACAATCTCCTTACCGTCAGTTTTGGCAATGAGCATTCTGATTGAGTTTGTTCCTACATCTATTGCAGCATAGTAATTCACCGCGATTGCCTCCTAATAATGAAAGGGGACACACCTCCCCTGCAGCGTAAACTCTTGGTTTGGAGGAATGTCCCCAACTTGGTGAAAGGGGACACACCTCCCTTGTATCGTAAACTCTTAGTTTGGAGGAATGTCCCCAACTTGGTGAAAGGGGACACACCTCCCTTGTATCGTAAACTCTTGGTTTGGGGTGTCAAGGGGGTGTCAAGGGGGGGTGTCAAGGGGACGGTTCTCTGTCACATTCCTCTATCGCATTCCTTACAGATGAATGAATGGGGACACACCTCCCCTGCAGCGTAAACTCTTGGTTTGGAGGAATGTCCCCTAATTTAAAAAAACCTCCCTGGATGGGAGGTCTTGTATTAACTGACTAAAACCTACTAGAGCCGCGCCCACCCCTTTTCGAATCTGACTGGCGCTTTATATCGGCTTGTCTTTCATCGCTGTCTTTCATAAACCTGGCTAACCTTTCCTCAAAGGAAACACCCGGTTCCCTACTGGGCTTTTTCATCTTCTTGGCAAGATATTGAGGATCAGCCTGCTTTATAGACAGTCCTATTTTACCATCCTGGTCGATGTTAATTACTTTCACTTTAACTTTGTCGTGTTCTTTTAAGTAATCACTCACATTTTTTACATAGGCATCAGCCACTTCTGAAATATGAACCAATCCGGTAACTCCCTCGGACAATTCAACAAAAGCTCCAAAGTTTGTGATTCCCTTTACGACACCTTCCAAAATGCTGCCCTTGGTGACAGTCATACTACAAGTATTCCTCCTAACATATATGCACTGAAATTATTATACTCAATGGCTTTGGAAAGGTCAATATAGGGTTTGTTCCACTCTACTACTAATTAATGCTGAATCTCCCCTTCTATAGGTTTTTTTAGAGGAAGAACTTCACCAGGTTTAGCAGGAATAAGCACTACCTCCCCCGTTCGGACATAGCCCAGCTTTTCTCTGGCAATACGTTCTATAAATATGGGGTCTTTGAGCATCTCGATGTCTTGAAGCAATGCTGCCTGCTCCTGCCTGTATTCTTCAGCCTGGAGCGCCAAGGCTTGTATTTCCAGGTCCAATTGATAATTCAACCAATAGATTCTGACAAAGGCTGTTAGTACGATAGACATAAGCACCACAACAAACAAAAGGAGAGCCCTCTTTAGCAGCTTATCTTTGTTCAATACAGTTCTTTGTACCTGGGAAGGTCTGCTGTTGTTGAAACATTTTGGATGAACTATTACATTTGTATGGTACCTGACATCAAAGACATGGTTTCTGGCATAATCCATTATTCTTCAGGCTCTCCTTCATGGGAAAATAGATTTAAAGCATCCCCTGGAAGCACTATTACAACCTGGTACCCCTTTTGTTTTGCCCTGTGGTAAAGGGTGGCCACTGTAGCGGCAGTCAATCCCAACTGCTTGGCAACCTCATCACTGGAACGACCCATTTCCTTTAGCACCACAACCTGTCGTTCTCTAAAGCTAAGTTTTTCTGCACCTCTTATCTCTATCTGCATATAAACTACCTTTCAATGTCCAAATCATTTTCCACAGAGTTTTTCACAGCTGTTAATAATTTTAGTACAAATTTAGTACAAATTTAGTACATTGGAGTAATTTTGTATCTTCTCCATAAAAAAAAAAATTCCTGCTTGATACAGGAAATATTTTTAAAAAATTAGTATTTTAGGACTAAAGTCCCATTCTACAGATTAGATCAGATAACTCATAAATAAAGTAGCAATGGTAAAATAAATAGTAAGACCTAATATATCATTTACTGTGGTAATGAAAGGTCCAGAAGCAACAGCAGGATCAATTTTTAATCTTACCATGATTAGGGGAATTATGGTTCCTGCCAGTGTCGCAAAAAATAATGTAACCCACAATGATACCCCTATTACAAATCCCAAGGCTATGCTCTTTTGCCATAAAGCTGCAATTATACTAATAAGCAGGCCATTTGTAATTCCTATAATCAACCCAACTCCTGCTTCTCTTTTAATTAGATTAAATGTATCTTTCTTGGTGAATTGACCAGTTGCTAGACCTCTCACAACTACTGCCAGGGATTGGGTACCGGTATTCCCTGCCATATCAGCTATCATGGGAATAAAGATGGCTAAAATGACTACTGCTTCAAGGGTTTCTTCAAATTGCGCAATTATGTTACCAGCTAATACCCCAACACCCAGTAGTAGAATTAGCCAGGGAATCCTTTTTCGAGCAGCTTCAAAAGCATTTACCTTCAAGTCCAATACACCTGGTTCTCTACCAACAATACCCCCAAATCTGGCGATATCCTCAGAAGCCTCATCATTCAAAACATCTATAGCATCGTCTACAGTAATAATACCCATTAGTTTTTTTTCTTTGTTCACCACAGGAACGGCTAAAAAGTCATATTTTTCCATAATTCTAGCTACTTCCTCCTGGTCCATGGTTACAGGTACAGAAACCACCCTTTCATACATAATATCTTGTATCTTAGTTTGTGGATTAGCAATGATTAAATCCCTTAGAGATAAAACCCCTATTAACCTATCCATCTCATCAGTTACATAAAGGTAATACACGGTTTCAGCATCTGGACCAATCTTCCTGAGTTTATTAATAGCTTCGTCAGCTGTAAAATACTGGGGCAACACTATGTATTCTGTGGTCATTATTCCCCCCGCAGTATTTTCAGGATACTCCATCAACTCCCGCATGTCCGCTGCTTCCTGGTCATCAATTAGCTCCAAAACCTCTTGCTGCTGTTCTTCGTCCAACTCCGACAGAAGGTCGGCGGCATCATCTGAGGGCATCTCAACTAAGATTTGAGAATACCTTTCAATACCTAATTCATCAATTATCTGTTTCTGCTGTTCTATATCCAACTGCTGAATAATTTCAGCCATCTCTTCATTGGAAAGGAAATTGGCAAGCTTTTTTCTTTCAAAAGGCTTAAGTTCCATTAATATTTGAGCCTGATCATAGGGATGAATTTCTTCAAAAATCTCCCTTACCTTTGCCTTATCATTTTTCTGCAAAAAAATTGTTATTTCTTTAAAGGCTCCATTAAATACATTCAAAATAAATCCCTCCTTATACCCCCTTCAAGAAGAGATTCCTCCTCAAAAAAAGGTTTGGTAGAATTATAGTTTTTACGTTTAATAAGGATAATATTAAGCTAGATCGACCCGCTCCGTCATCCATAAACCCTACCACCCCTTCCTATTAAATAAAAGGGGACACATCTCATATCTAACCTCCCACGTCTAACTCAGTATCGCGGAATGTCCCCCAAATTAAAATAAAAAACCCTCCGTCACATATTATGGAAGGTTTTTAAAACGACTATACAATAACTTACCTTCCTCCACTCATTGAGCTTTGACACTGCATGACGTAGAGTCACACTCATCCACCTTGAGCAGAGCCTTAATCCGGCAATGCTTGTTCTACCCGTTGGCGTCTCTCGACATTTCTGGGCAGTGGACTATGTTCACACAGTAGCCTCACCTAACGAGGATATTAATATGTTTCTCTTACAAGTTCAATATATCACACCTATTTTTAACCGTCAATTTTTTTCCTGAAGCTAAGTAACTTCGTAAACTTGATTTTTATGCTGCGTCCAATCCTTTTGACAATCTTCCTCAATGGATTGCTTGCACATGCAAAAATAAAACCACATCCGCTAAAAACAAACACAAAGCCTTTTATAAAAAGCTTAAAGGGGAAAAGAATGATATTAACACATAGTGATAATGTTTTAATAATTAACTCGAAAAGAAATTTATATACTTTTTTAACAAGAGAGCTTAACAATCGATAGTAGGTAATTAAGCCAACACCAATACCGATGAATACATAAGCCCTGACATCTCCCCAATTTGTCAGAATTAGCACAACGAAGACTACCGCGGTTAACAACAGCCACACTAATAAATCTGTTACATGGATAATTATCTTCCTGGGTTTAAAAAAGCATCTTACAATATAATAAAAATCAAAAACAAAGCCCATGGCAAAGCCAAGGCCTATGGTGACTACAAAGCTAATAATTTGCTGATCAACTGGGACCATTTTATTTCAACAGCCGCTTAACAAAATTTTTTCTTCTATTAGCCAGTGCCTCAGTATATAAAAGGCTCTCTACCTGACCGTCCACATTCAGGCTTCCATCTTCTAGATTCAAGCTGCTGATATTAAAGCCGCTGCCTTTAATGACCATGTTGCCCAAGGAAGTCTCTAGGAAGATTTCTTTATCATCATAGCTGTCAACATGCTTCACGCCGGTAACTTTAAGCCACTTTTTATCTCTAATTTCCACACTATGCCCTTTGCCATGATCCATAAATCATTCCCCCCCTTCATTAATGGTTATTCAACCGGGGGGACTTGTAGAACAAGAATCACGGTTATACTAAGAGAATAATACTCATGCACCGTAGGTTGCCTTCCTTTTATCAGCCAGTATAAATGGCAAATAGCAAAAAAAGCAGACAGCCAGAGCAATTATTTCCAGCTCAATTATATACCAGGGCCATGGATGCAAAAAATCTAAAATAGTTGGCTTATCAGGTTTCTGGAGAATATAAAGGTAATTGCTCCCCAGTAAAACATTGATCAATAAAACAAAAGCTGCATAAAAATTCGTTAGCAAAAATGCCTTACGTATCGAATTAAAAGTAGGGCGAAAACCCTCAACAAAGGTCATCCACAAGCAGGAGAAAACTATGAGGCTGTGGGCAATAAAATATTGAAAGAAAATAAAGTGAGGGAACCCATACCAGAGATCCGGCGTTAAAATTGCCTGGGCGGTTCCTCCTATTCCCCAAAAATAAAGCACTTCATAAAGGGAGTATTTTTTTGTCACCAGCATAACCGGACATAAAATAACTGCCATGCTGCATAAATGCAAAGGCAGTGAATGATATACAGACCATACTCCTGTCGACAAGCACCAAATCTGCAAAACCACCTCTGTTGACAGTAAAAGCACAGCCATAACGATACGGATAATATTATTATGAGGGCTTTCCCGCAGTGAGTTGCGAAAATAATATAGTCCGCAGCCGATAATCATAATAAAAGTCAAAACAAAGGCGTGAGAGGTTGAAAACATTTCAAAGCCTTCAACTGGATAGGCTGAAAAATAATCTTTCATGGTTATACTCCTCTTGTTCCGGTTCTCTTTTACCTCAAAGGGGGACGGGGTTATTGCTTCTCTTTATTCAACTGCTTTTTATCAAGCTTACCTAAAGGTGTATACGGCATATGGTCAACGAAGGTTATATCCTTTGGCAATTGAAATCTAGCAACCCTACGGCGCAGCCATTCAAAAAGGTCCGCTTTTGTAAGTTCAGCATTTTTTTTAAGAAGTACGAATGCTTTCAACCTCTGTCCAAAATTTTCATCACTAATTCCTATAACTTCTGCATCTTCTATTAGAGGGTGATCAATTAGTTCCTGCTCAATTTCAATAGGATAAACATTTTCGCCTGCTGACACTATCATATCATCTGCTCTCCCACACAAAAAATAATACCCATTTTCATCTTGATAGCCTAAATCCCCTGTTTCTATCCAAGAATTATTACTGTTCTTCATTGACCATCTATTTTTGATGCAAAACTGGCCTATCTTACCAATTTCAACTTCATTGTGATTGTCATCTAGTATTCTTAATTGGACACCATTTATTTTTTTACCAATAGTATCAGCTGAATATTTTAAGTCTTGTGGTGTTGCTATTTATATTTAAATCAGTTTCTGAAGTGCCATACAGATTGTACAATATATCTCCTAATATATTACTAATCTCATTTACAAGTTCGGATTGAGCTCTGCACCACCTGAAGCAATACAGGCAAGAGATTTTAAATCTTCAGCATTATACTTTAACATTTTAGATATCATTAATGGCACTACAGTTACAACTTCAACATTGTGCTCCCGAACCAGGCAGCATGCTTTTTTGCATCAAATCCTTTATTTATTACTATTTTTTTCCCCAATGAGATGAATAAAAATAATACAGCTATACCATAACGTGATAAATAGGAGTAGCAATATATACAGTATTATATTTTAAAAGATTTAATCTGGTAAGTAATGTTAAAAGCGGATCTAAAAATTAAATATTTGAAGGTTTATGTGCTGCTACTTTAAAATTTCCTGTGGTGCCGCCTGTTAATAATACAATTTTATTATATGAAGTCCTCTGAAGTTTTAGTTTTTCATTAACACTTGTATTAAAGAAGTTATTGATTGCCGGCAAGCTATCATGATAACTCAAAATTTTATCTTTAGTATAGTATGACTCTTCAATTAAAGAACTCAATTCAAAATCATATACTAGAAAGTTTAAATCCTAGCGCTCCAATAGTTTATTAAACTGACTCTTGCTCATTTCAGCATTGAGCAAATATATATCTGCTCCCAATAAAGAAACAGCAAAAATGGTAGTTTTCTTTAAAAACAGCAGCAAGCTTTTCTGATTGTGACAATAATTGTTTATAACTTATTGTTTCATTCTCATCCACCAATGCGATTTTATCAGCATATGTATTTTTCGCAAAATATAATAGAGCCATTATATTTATTCCATATTTGTAAATAGCAGCAATTAATCTATACAATCCCAAGGGCGAAAGTAACCTCATTCTATATAAAGCATATAGAAGCTTAAAGATTTTCAAAATCTCATTTCCCCCTTTTTCTTGAAAATCTCGGAGCTGATGCATCCCAAATTCCTCTGAAAATTATTGATGCCAATTGTCCAAAAATCAACCACCATGGCATATATTTATGCCCTAGTGTATACATTGATTTACAAATAATTTTGGCAACATGTTTCGGGCACATGGCAGGCAAATCTTGATAAGCAGTTGTTGGCAGGATCATGGGTGTTTTTACTAAGGGAAGGTATATGGAAGTGGTTGATATCCCCATAGTATTCAACTCGGGAGCTGCAGACCGAAACCAGGTGTCAAAAGCCGACTTGGATGCCTGATAAGCAGCCATTAATTCCAAAAAGCAGCATATGGACAACTTTTGAATCAAGCATCAAACACTTTTCTGAGGATTTTTTGTCTGACCGAAACCAGCCACAAATCCAGAAGCGAGATGATCTGTAAGTGAAATATATGCTTGATACAAATATCTGTATTTATATCATTAAAAGAAATCCTCCAGAGGTCCTAAAAACCCTAAAAAAACAGGATTTAGGTGATGTATGTATTTCCTCAATTACATTAGCAGAATTAGAGTATGGAGTTGAAAAAAGTAATAATCCTACCAAAAATAAAATTGCTTTGGCTGGTTTTTTAATTCCATTACAAATTTTACCCTTCTCTGACAAACCAGCAGTTAAATATGGTCAAGTTCGGGCCTACCTTGAGCAAAAAGGGAAAATTATCGGCGCTTATGATTTATTGATTGGTGCACATGCATTAGCTGAAGGTCTTACTCTTGTAACAAATAATGTTAAAGAGTTTAGCCGAATTCCCAATTTATCTCTTGAAAACTGGGTTCAAACTTGATGGACTGCAGCTTTTGCTGTAGGTCTTAAGGCTTGTGTGGGCAGAAAGCATAATGCATATCGGATCTTTAGTGGATAGTGGCCGCCGATCTTTTCACGATACTGCTGCAAAACCCAAAACATTGCATCTTGCGCCTGCTATTGTTTATCTTGTTGGCATTGAGGTTAGGTATCATTATTCATCTTCGCCAGCAAATCCGTACGACTGAACATTGCAGGTTGGAGTCTGGGTAATAAGATGCTCACGACTTAACTCAGCCTCAACCATCCGGACAAGTTTAGGCAAAGAATGAGGCCTTCCTGCCTTTTTCTCATCATAATCGAGCAGTAAAAGAAAAGTCGCCGGGTTATGGTACATATCTTCGCCAAGCCTGGTTTTAAATAGTCCATCCGGCATAAAGCGAATGACAAAATTTCTCAGGCTGTTAGCAATATCCTTTAGATCTGCCTGACGAGAGTTATGAGAGAGAAAACCAATATCCTTGGCAGGCTCTGTCCCCCGGGTTTTGTAAACACGAATATCAGCGATTTCAAGGCAGTGCAAAAGATCTTTGTTCGTTCCAGGCATCTTCTGGAAAAGAAGGTTTCGTCCGTAAAGGCGAATAGCCAGTGGATAAAGCATCGCTGAAAGGCCAAGAATAAACCCCTACAGCCTTTCTAAATTTAAAGTTTCTTTTTTCAAGGTCTCAAGAAGAAATAAGAGACTAGAGGAAGAATGCCATTTTTAATATACCAGTTTTGCTTCTTTTCATAAATGGAGTTTAAACCTGGTAGTCACCTTCTCGTTTCTTCTTCTGTTATAACTATTTTCTTTAAGTCCTCCAGTAGTGGTGGGATATCACTAACAACAGTCTGCCAGACAATATCCAAGTCAATATCAAAATAACCATGAATTAGGCGATTTCTCATTTCCACAATAGATTTCCAAGGGATTGTACAATGTTGTTCCCGATATTCAGGAGATACCTTATTTGCAGCTTCACCTATTATCTCAAGCAAATGGACTATAGACAAACTTAACATCCTGTTGTCTTCAAAATCTTGTCGGCTTCTGCCGGAAGTAAAATCCAATATTTCTTCTGCTGCATCAATCATATGTTTTACTCTTATTAAATCAGGATTCAATATGCAGCACCTCCGCTGTCTCTATAATTTCCTGACGAAAATAACGGCTCAAGTCTTTTGGTGTCCTTAAATCTACTTTACGACCCCCAAAATAACGTGAAAGTTCTTCTTCAATACCTGCAAGTTTAATAAGCCCTGGAATATGTTCATCCTTAAACTCAACTAATATGTCAATATCACTATCCGGCCCAAATTCGCCTCTTAAAGCCGAACCAAACAAAGCTAATTTTTTAATATGGTATTTACGGCAAAAATGTTCTATATCAGCTTGGGATGCATGAATATTACCTTTGCTTTTCATTTGTCTTTCTCCTTTCGTTATAATTTAAATCTTCTGTATCTGCTTCAAGATAACTTCTTCTCTCTTCCTGGCAGACGCCTTTTCTGTGTAGTATTTGCTTTTGAAATGCTTCATTTATCAAGCATTACGCAATCATAGGTATGGAAAACCCTGTGCTGGACGAATCTTCAGTAACAATCAGCGTGCCATTAGGGCCACCACCATGTTAAGAGGAAGAATTTCATTTTTAAAATTACCAATTTTGCTTTTGCAACCAGCGTTGTTTGTAGGTCGGGTTTGACTGTTTCAATGATTTCTTGTCGGAAATAGCGTTTTATATATTACCCATTGATTTTGTCTGTTTTATTATTTTACCTCTTCTTTCTAAAATCCAGCACTCCCTCTGTCTTAACAGATGTTCGCTTAGAACTAGTTGCCTTTTTGTCCTTTTTCCTGTTTCGGAAATCTAAAACTCCTCCTAACTCTGGCTGGCCACCTTCATACTTTCTTTTATCGGGATTTTTGTCTCTTGGTGTTTTTTTTGTAACCTTTTGAGTTTCTTTTGCTGCCCTTTTCTCCTGGCTAAAGTCTAATTGAATTTGTTCGGCTGCTTCGTTAAAACCAAAGCTTAATTGTTCAGCGCTAGTATTAATTTCTTCTAAAGTAGCAGATACTTCTACTTTATCAATATTATCAGACTGGTTATAATCACCTGTACTTTCCTTAAAAATCTCAGCATCAAAATCCTTTGAAGGTGAAACAGTGTCATCGGCATCTATAGATGCATCTTCAGCTTCGATCCATCCCCATTCTCTCTGCAGCTCAAAGGCTTTTTTTATAACTCTTTCTTGCAGGTCACACTGTACTTCCTGCTCTTCCACTTCACTATTAAAGACAGGAGGTATTTCCAACTCTTCTAGTCTTCTATATACCTTTCCCATGGCGTTTTCCTCATCACGGAAAAACTCACTACCTCTAATCCTCTCAAATCTCCAGCCTAGTCTTTCTAATACTGCTTGTCTAGCCATATCTTTATCCAGGTCCCAGGGTTTGTGCCATCTTTCGCCGTCACATTCAATTGCCAAGCGTTTGCCATTGCCCTCAACTACCATGTCAATTCTGAAAGATCCAACTTTCCATTGAGGTATCACCTTGTATCCTTTCTCAATAAGTTTTGTTGCCACGAGTTTTTCAAATTCAGATTCAGTTTCTTGACCTACTTGTTCTATGCGGTTTTCTATAGCTGTTGGATTTTCTGCATGTTTGATCAGTCTTAACCTAATGTCCCCATCTTTTAAATCTATTTCGGGATTTAGAGAATGCACTACCCACATTTGATTGCAGGCACGGCTGGCAGCAACATTAAACCTTTTTTTAAACATATTACCAGGATCCGGGCGAAAACCTAAAGGCCCTTCTCCGGTAGGAGCATCAACCATTGATAAGAACATGACATCTCTTTCATCACCTTGAAAGTGGGCTGGGTTTCCACATTGTATTCTTCTATTAACATATTCCGCAGGTGACATTTTTTCCTGCAGTAAACCATTTATATAGACTGCTTGATCTTCCCCAACCATTGAAATAACACCAAAAGTCATCCCTTTATACTCTTCCATGTGAGTACAAGCAATTAATAATGATGCTACAGCCTGAGCTTCCTTTATATTTATATTTTTCTTATTTTCAACAAAAGCATTGTCTACCCTATAAGCTACAGTTGCTGGCTTAACCTTGACTGTACTATCGTCTCTTAATGGTTTAATTTTTCCATCGTATGACAAATGATTGCTAAACTGTATGATTGGGGACAAACATCTGAAATGTTCTCTTAAACATATAGGTTGAAATCCAGACGTTTGTGCCAAATCATAAATAGAGAACCTTCCTGTATAGAGGTGATTATTAGGTATTCCCATTAGAAGTGTCTCAATCAGCTTCTCTTCTTCTTCAATTTTTTGGCCAATGCTCATGGGGCTTACCTGCTCATCATCTCCGACTATGACAATCTCTTTGCCTAAATATACTGCACACAATGACATGATGTCTGCCTGGCTTGCCTCGTCTATTATTACTACATCGAACTTATTTTTTTGAGGATTAAAATTCTCGGCTACCTTGCTTAAAGGCATTATCCACACTGGAACTGCTGCCTGGGATTTTGTCATTAACTCTCTAGCTTTGGCCAATAGTTTTGGAACTCTTTTTCCAGTACCCCTGCCAATATTACGGATGGTATGTCTCCATCCTTCAATGGCTTGTGTTTGTTCTGTAGTAATTTTTAATAATTTCTCTTTCCACGCTTTTTTCTCTACAAGTTTACCCGTCAGGCTTTTTATCTCTTTGTCTAAATAGTTAATTTCAACTTGTATGGCCTTGATATCATCTTGATTTCTTCTATCTAGCTCATCACTTAACTGCTTCCAAATCCATGCTAGTTCAGGATCTCCAGGAACTTGATCCTGTCCATGTATACCTGTTCTACCATTAATCAACTCCGCCCATACAGGTGCAACGGATTTCAAATTATTAACCAAACCTAATTCTTTCAGCAACTTTTTCTTTTACACTTATTAGTTCAACTAACCTTCTGTAAGCAACCTCGTATTTTTGCGGTTCTAATTTGTGAATTGACTGTAATAGGTCATTTATTACTGGTACATTATTAAGCTTTTTAACGTACTTGTATAAGTTCTCCACCTGAACTTTATAGTTACGCATTAAATCCCTGTTTATGTGTTGGGATATAATTTCAGGAAGCAGCTCAATTTGAGAGTGTATTTTTAACAATTTGCTGTATTTACATTTTTCTTCTTTAACTTCTTTGTCAAAGTAATCCCATTTAAAAGAACAGCTCTTTAATTCAGATATAAGATGCAGCCATTCATCTTGATACCACAATAGATTTCTTTTAAAATCTTTTACATATCTAAAAGCATACTCCTCTATTGGCTCAGTTATTTCAGAGGTATTTGCCATCCCTAAGACTCCCAATTGTCTATCCCAGCGTTGGGACAAAAGCTTGCGTTGAATTTGTAAATGCATGTAAGCCTTTATCGCTTGAAATTCTTCCAATGCTTTGGGAGGCATATCATTAGTTTTTGAGTTTCTAATAATTTCTTTCCATTTCTTTTTAAAGGCCAGTTTTAGGGCACCAACTTTACCGTTATTTTCTAAGTGTCCTATTAAGCCCTGCAGCTCTTTGAGGTAATCATCATTTATCAATCTACTTTCAATAAAAGGCGCATATTTTATAAATAATTCTTTTGATTTAATAGAATAATTGTAGACCTTCTCAATATCTGCTATTAAATTCTCCCAGATGGTCTTCTTTCCGGTATCTTCGGCATCAATTCCACTTTCAATCATCTCGAGCTGCCAAATATTATTTACATCAATAAATTTCTTAATCTCTGCAAAGGTCTTTCTTAGTTCCTTTAACTTGTCGTTATTCAAATCAGTGGAGTTATCCCATAGATATTTTTTATAATCTAAGTCTTCTTTTTCCAGTGACCTGATCTCGGCATTTAGCTGGCTAAAATCTTTAGGACTAAGCAGACTATCTATACACGACAAGTCTACCCCAGCTTCCTGCTCATCTACCTGTGAAAGCTCAATATTTGATTTGTACAGCTTAATAATCTCATCTGGTGATAAGGGTAACGGTTCACCCAACCGGACATTACCTGGAATCCAGCCATGTTTATCAGCATTAGCCTTAACAAATACAGCTGCTTCTGTCGGGGTATACTCTTTGCCAGCTATTACAATAGACCTGTATTCATTATTTCTTGCATTTTTTAAATAATTTCTTTTCTCTCTTAACTTAAGAAGCAAATCTTTTCGCTGTTTTTCCAATTTGTTTATTTCCACAGATAGTAATTGCGTATCAATGTTTGACCTTCGTTCATTAATTTCATTAAGGGTTGTTTCCATTTCATTTCTATTTGACCTCGAACTAAAAACATTTAAGCACAGAGGTTGAACTGCAGGAACAACTTTCTCTTTAAGTACACTAAGTGCCTTCTCAGTATGGCTGGTAACTAAAATGCTTTTGCCCTGAGCAAGTAAATGGCCTATTAAATTAGCAATTGTATGGGTTTTTCCAGTACCAGGTGGACCTTGAACTAAGACAGCTCCATGTTTTTGCAGCTGTTTAGCAACTAGTAACTGTTCCTGGTTAGCGGGCTTACTTAATAAAACATCTTCATCTTCTCCATTAGGATTTACATCAGAAGCAATAATCGATTTATTATCTTCTTCCTGAATAACCCTGTCGACACCAATCACTTTGTCAATAAATTCCGGCAAACTATCGTTTTTGGGAATGTCCTCTAGTATTGAATCAATCATGGTCGTAAAGCCAAGGTTTCTTTTCCTAAGAAACAATACTGGTTTTCTCCCCATTTGTGGAGCTTCGGCTTTACCCTGTGGTTTATCATGTTTGACAAACTCACCTTTATGAGATACTGATATAATCAGTCTCCTAAGATAAGCATCAGTACTCTCTTTGTTTAAAATCTGATACTGCTCTTCATTTAACTCATCCATACACTTATTAATATCTTGGACATTAAGATTTTCTATTGTTCTCAATAAGGCTGTATAAATCTCAGTTGAACCGTCAAGTAAAGTAAAGTTAAACTCTGGAACATTTGTGTCAAAGGTTAATTCTATCTTTTGAATTAAAATAGGATGGTTTATTAAACGGCCATCAGTCATGGGCCAGTTTAGTAAACCATCACCTAATACCAGATCCACTGTTTCAGAGTCTTTTTGGATAATTGAGTACAATCTGAATACTTTGTTATATTTATCCATGGCTTGTCTAGCAGGCATTTCTTCCTTTTGCCATTTCTTTCTTTTTTCTTCCCATTCAACAAAGGCCTCAAACAGTTTTATATCATCATAAAACTTAACGATTTCGAACTCATCTTTTTCCTGGTTATAGATTTCTTTTAACTCAATTACCTCTGCTTCATTATTTATGTTATCCCATCCAGGTTTTAACCAGGTTTTTAGTTCTTCATCAGGACTTGGGCATGGTGTTAACTCAGGTCTTGCAACCTTTAGTACCTTTGGCGCATCATTTTCTGTATATAGTTGAATAGATTCATGGTCTGGAAGCTCATCAAACCAAAATGACCATATTTGTTCGGTAATATTAGTTACAACAGGGTTTCGTAACTCATTAAGTGCTTTTATGTACCCAAATACTTGTTTTAATCTTTTTTCCCTAGTTTCAAGTTGAGAAACCAAAATATCAGCTCCTTATCAGAGGAGTACTATTTATCAAATATGATATTTAGCGCTTCTTTTAAGGCTAAAATCTCGTCTTCGGATAAAGTGATGCCTTTACTCATCCTTTCTTTATCTGGAGCCCAGTCTCTAATATCATACTTCGCTTCCCTGCCATTCCAACTAACCAGGTTTAATTCCTTTGTCCATCCACTTTTAGTTTCTGAAAGAATTGCTAACTGTTTTTTAATCTCATAATTAACAGCCACCGACAGTCCCTCCTTATAACCATCGCAATGAATTCTTCTATAATCTTACTCTTTCGTCATTATTTTTAGTTTATCCTTCCTGAATTACCAGGTATTATAAAATTAGAAACTTTCCAAATACCCATTTTCTTTAATTTCTGAACTAAAGATATAGAATTAAAACGAAAGTCTATAATTGTGCCTCCTGTTCCAACCGCCTTGAATCCCAGAGACACTCAGCGATCCTTTGATATAAAGCCTGACGAGCGTCTAGGTCGGCACGTTTAAAATCTGGGTGAGGGCGAAAGGGTAATTTACTAGAGTTTATAAAATATAGAAAACCAGGGTTATGTTGATAACAATTAGGGTGGAGCGACCGTGCCAATAGATTTTGACTGAAATAATGTTTGAGCTTTTCTTTATAAGGAAGATCACCGTAGCTGGCATTAAAGCTCTTTGGTAAAAGCAACAGTCCGCCGATACGATGGCGATACTCTGCAAAATCAGATTCATGCTGAAACTCGTCGGAATGCAGTTCCGGACCGATTTTTTCACGGTTTTCTCTGACCCAACGGTGAAATTCTGTTCCTAAGCGGTCGAAATCTTTAGGTTGTGCGCCCTTCTTACGTTCACGAATACTCTCGGCATACTGGCCGCGGAACCATGCTTTAAAAGCATCCGCATCTTCGTCCTTGCCAAAATCAGCCAGGGAACTTATCCTCTTCTTCCAGGTCTGATTGGCCTGGTACCTTTTTGCCTCATCGGAGATATTTGCCAGCAGATAACCTTTCAGCATTTCAAGGGGATTCAAAGAAAGACCTCTGTCATTCATGGTTTCAAATATTGTATATGCATCTTCGTCAGAATAAGCAGTAATCTCAACTAGGTACACATTTTCAATTAACCAGTCCACAAAGTAGGGTAGGGCTTCATCGTTAATCTCATCCGGAAAGAGCTTTTCTATATCTTGATAGCGCGCTTTAATATTCCGAACAGACTCCGGCTCATTGCTGACATCATAATCATTATTATTATAAATTGCTTCCAGGCATTGCTTGCGTTCATCTACATCAATGTTGAAGGACTTTCTTCCGTATTTTTCAGAAAAAATAAGATCTTCCAGCTTTACTCTGTCGGAGCGTTCACCCTGTCTATTATGCAAATAAATAAGTAGAAGGGTAAGGGTTGTAAGGCGCTGCTGGCCGTCAATTATAAAGCTGCGATTATTTTTATTACTTATAATTATTGAGCCGAGGAAATAATGTCCATAACCCTCTACATCAGAGCGCTCGTCATCTTCGGAATAGAATTCCAGAAACTTACCTGTTAGATCCTCAAGTAGCTCCCGGACCTGTTTTCTTTCCCATTTATACTCCCGCTGGTAATAATCAATTGAATAGCGTGTTCCGCTAAGTAACTAACGCAATGTTTTTGCTTCTCCCATAATTTCTTTCAAACCTGACACCTTCATAAGGAAAACTATAAAACCTATAGGAAACCTTTAATACCATCTTGGAATTAAGCGCTTAGGTATGGATAAACCTGTGCTGGGCACATTCAGTAACAATCAGCGTGCCATTAGGACTACTGGTTCCCACTAAACCATTTGGCTTTATAAGGCCAATATAATATATATAGAGTTTACAAGCTTACCACCAAATCCATCCCCATATTGTTTATTTTGAAATTCGGACTAGACTGTATATCATTGATAGTAATATCAATTTTGAAAGGGAATAAGGCATTGATCATTTCTAGTTCAACACATGGAATATTGCTTCTTTTTGATGCAATCAGGTAAGTTTCCAACAGCAACAGTTGGACTTCTTTATTTTCTACAGTAATTTTGTCAATCTTTTTGTATTCGCCAGCTTTTCCGTTTTGGCCTATTGTACCCCAATCTTTCATGGACCTTATGACACGATTTATAGCATAGGCCAAGGTGCTTCTTTCACCCCAGACATCATAGACCCTTCTTCTTACCATATTTAATGAAAATTCATCTTGTAGGTTAATCAGCTTTCCCACTATTTCAGTCATATTAAAAAATAGTGGGTATGCCAGCGACACCATGCACCAATGAATAGCTAACCTTTCATTGCCATTACCCTTTTCCCAAAGCTGTAATGCTCTGTTTCTTATGGATATATACTCTGGTTCCACGTTAACCCAGCTGTTTAATAAAATGCCAATACTTTTTCTTCTGACCTCGCTACTATCTACATCTTCTTTAAGAGCTTTTTCTAGCAGGCTCTTAATAGTCCCAGAATCTTCCTTGCCTATTAGAAGTTCTGCTGTTTTATCAAGCCATTCTAGCTTTATTTGTCTGTCAAATCCTACCCTTTTTAACAAGCTAATCTTCCTTTCTGATGTGGATAAATGGTACAATTACTTCTTCAATTGATATTCCACCATGGGACATTATAGATTCATCTTTTTTAGAAAATGAAAAAGATTTATTACACAAAAAATAGTGATAAACCTTGGGAAGACCCATTCCGTTCCAAAGAAACCCTTGGTGTGTTTCATTGATCTTATCGCTATTAAATGCAGAGTCATAAACCCTGACCCTTTGACCTGCAGTTTCTACTGCTAGCCCTTCTCTTGGAGAACCAATTCCTGTACTTTCAATATTGCCATGGTCGGAGGCAATGTAAATCTCAAAATTTCTATCCAAGAGCTTTTTTAACATGTTTTCAAAACCAGCTGTTTGCACCCAAAACTTGATGCTGTTGTAGGTTTCCCTTGTAGAAAACTGTGCATTATGCAGGAAGTTGTCCACAGCATTAATGACAAATCCAAGTATTTTAACTCTGTCATCTTCAACCAGGTTGATTAGTCCTTCTTCATTTAATGTTATAATATTTCTTATAAATGCAATACTGTTATCTTTGTAACCCCTCTCAATCCAGAACTTTTTCCAATGTTTCTCATCATGGTTTGTTGAAAGCACAGTATCTTCAAAGTGAGCTGGAATCTCCCCTGAAAAAATGGCCTGTCTGGAAAAAGAAGTCGTTGTTGGTACCCAAGCAAAGGCCAAGTGTTCGTTAAACTTTAATTTATTAGTCATTGTAGACTTCATAATCTTCCAATCATCAAGAGACATACCATCTATTACTATTAATGCAACTTTGTTAATGCCTTTTTGCTTAATACGACTTTCTATATGCCATGGAATTTTATGTACTACTACAGGGGCTTTTATGTAGGAGAGAGAATGAAGCTTGTTATAGTGTACTGTCATCCAATCCTTAAATACTAGCAATAGCTTTTCCTTGAGCTTAGTTAATTCTTCTGCAAAATAATCTTCCAGATGATAATTGTAATTATGGAAAAGAACTAGAATATCACTCCATAATTGGCTAATGACAAACCAATCTTTGTAACTACTAATCCCCTGCAGCTTACTTTCAGTAATTAACAGCTTATTCTGCATGGTATTTTTCATTCCCTGGGCTGTATCATAAAGAACACCAGCTTCCATCCAGACAGGGACATCATAGTCCTCATCAACTTTTACAGGATACAAATAATCCTCCTGGAACAAATTATCCAAATAAACTCTTATTTCATGGCTTTCAAAATCAATTATTAACCCCTCTTTAGATATGGGTTTTTTCATGCTCTCCACGTACAAATCCCATTGACTTTGAACAAACTGAAAAAAGCTATGGGGACTATCTATTAATTTATGTAGTGGATATGGTCTAATTTTATGGTTTTTCTCCAACTCTTCAATAAGATGTTGACCAATAACATGGGGTATGGACAACCCTTGATAATAAATATTTGTCAGCTGTTTCACAAGTAACATAAAGTCATCAATTAATTCAACGTAGATACCATAAACAGATTTCAAAATATAGTCCATGGTGCCCCTATCACCAAGTTCTTCCCCATTATAACCCTGATATACTTTGTAAAGACGATCCATGCAATCTACATAAACGTCTCTAACCACCGTGTAACTTAGTTTAGGAAAGATATCTCGCAGGGAAATCCTTTCACAATAAAACTGCTCTAATATATCATAAGGAACATAAGTCTCACTCTTTACCAGAACCATGTATTTACTCATGGTTTCTTGGTTCTTAATATCTTTTTCATAAGAATACCGAAAGACTTCTGGGTCATCATAATGGACCATATTAAAGCCATTACTAATAATCTCCTGAATAATCATCTCATCTTCAAAGAGATTATCTATATCATAAACTAATATTCTACTGCATTCCTGTAAAGGAAGCCTTCTTAATAGTTCCCTTAACATGGCTATCTCTCCAAATACACAATATAGATTGGCTTTAAAACCGGGATAACCCTCTCCTTCTTTGCCAGTTCTTCTTTCCAGGCCAGTTCTTCCTGCTCCAGTTTTTTCTTCCTGAAGTTCCTCACATGGCTAAGTCCGATCCTTTCAATTGCTTCCCTGCGAAGCTTAAAGGCTAGTTCACGTTGTCTCCTCTGCTTATCAAGTTTTCTCTCATAGTTGGATTTAATTTCCTGAAAATGACCATACGCAACATCTTTAGCCTTGTTTAGAACCATCTTATAATGGTCTTCACTATAAGTCCTTTGTGATAACAGCTCAATTCTGCTCTGATCATTTATTAATGCGTCCCATAAGATTTTGGAAGAAGGCCCCCTAAAAACAAAATTATCATTAAGAAATAAAGGAAAATATGTTCTTTCCTTTTCATTGTCATTTATACCAATTTCCCATAAAGACCAGTAGCCATTTTCATAATTTAGTCCTTCAATTTTTAATACTGGAATTTTGTTTGTATAAATCCAGCTTTCATTCCTTCTTAAAATCTCTTGAATAATTTTACTATTGAAATCTAACCCTGCTGTATCAAATAATTCAACTTCTTGCCCCTTGGCCAGACAATAATTTTTATACATTGACCTTATCCACTGATCGATGGGACATTTGTTAATTTCTGCTGCCAGACTTTTATCTAATACCTTCTCATCTTTTAGTAGATCTTTCACTTCATTAATTTTTTCTGTTTTTTCTTTAATTTCTTTTTCCAAGTTATCAGTATAAAGATTAATTCCCCTTGGATTTGTAATGCTCTGCATATAAACACTAGTAAAATCGACTTCAGACTGAGTTGAATCAAGAATGTCAACCATTTTATCTACGCCAAATTGTTGTAAGATAGTGGCCAGTTTTTGCTCTAAGACCTCCTTGACACGACTTTCAACAGTATCTTTGAGCATAAAATTATACACTTGAACATCTTGTGTTTGACCAATTCTGTCTACTCTACCTATACGCTGTTCTATTTTCATTGGGTTCCATGGAAGGTCATAGTTGACTACTGTGTGACAAAACTGCAGGTTAAGGCCCTCTCCCCCAGCGTCAGTAGATACTAAGATTTGAGCCTTTTCTTTAAACTCCTTTAAGACCATACTTCTATCTTCTAAACTCATAGAACCATTTAATGTAATAACCTTAAAACCTTTCTGCTCTAACACATCCTTTAGGTAATTCTGTGTGGCGATAAACTCGGTGAAGATAAGCAGTTTAAACTTTTCTTCATCCACGTTAATCTTAAAAATTGTGTCCAGCAAGCTTTCTGTTTTAGCATCGATATACTGGTCTTCTGCCAATCTTGCTACAGCCAACAGGTTCTCCAGTTCCATTTTTTCTTTTTTGATGTTCAGAGACTTTGCCTTCATCAGCTTTTCAACGGTTTCTTGAGCATCATTATCATAAAAATCATCTTCATTATATACAGTTAAATCTGCCTCTTGAGCTTCAAGAACACTCCATCTTCTTTCTAAATACTCCCTTATTGCCCTGGTACTGCTGCTGACCAAACGCTGCATGAGTATCATTAAAAAGCCTATATAGTTTTTCTTTTCCCTTCTTGCCTTGTTATAACCTGTTGCCACATATTTAGTAACTTCCTCATAGAGCTTCTTTTGTAAGTCATGTCTTTGTTCCCAACCAACATGTAATGTATTTATTTTTCGGTTCTTAAATAGCTTTTTACCTTCAGCATCAACCGCTTCTCTTTTTTCTGTTCTTATAACATACGGAGCAACCTGGCTCCGAACTATTGCCTGTTCACCAGGAAATGCATCTTTATCAAGAAGTCTTATCAGCCGTAAAAAAGGCTCGGTCTTTCCCTGGTGTGGAGTGGCCGTTAGCAATAATAAATAAGGAGAAACATCAGCCAGGGCCCTGGCCATTTTGTACCTTGCTACATCACTACTGCTTCCTCCTACCCTGTGGGCCTCATCAATGATAATCATGTCCCAGTCAACTTTAAGCAGAGATTCTATTCTATCCCTGTTATAGGCAGAAATTTTTTCTGCATCCCATCCATGCCTTTTTTCAAGAGGTTTAATAGAATCCATAGAACAAATTACTTGTTCAAAATTAACCCATGGATTAAGATTCCCATAAAGCCTTTTAATGGTTTCATAGTCTTCTGGCAGCAAAACCTTGAAATCTTCATTAAATTTTGTCTTCATCTCGTAGCGCCACTGGGTTAATAAACCTTTAGGGGCTACAATTAATACCTTGCGAATCAGGCCTCTTGTTTTTAGCTCTTTAATAATTAATCCAGCTTCAATGGTTTTTCCTAAACCAACCTCGTCCGCAATTAAATAACGAACCTCGCTACTTGCCAGGGCTCTGTTCAAGGCATAAATCTGATGTGGCAGAGGAATGATATTGTCCCCAACTGAGGATAATATACCCCTGGCCAGTTCATTTTTTATTTTTGCTGCAAGAAGAAGGTATTTTAGATAAAACAGATTATCGTTTAGGCCACTGATTTCTGTAATGGAGTCTTCTCCAATATAATAAGTAGTTTTCTCTACTGGTTCATATACATGAAATGTTCGATAGTCCCACAATTCATCCACTTCAAGTATTTTAACTTTCTTGTTATTCTCCTTGTCAAAAACCCATTGGCCAATTTGATACACACTAATCACCTATTCTTGTAGAGGCATTGTCATAATACATTAATAAGGAACTATCTTCTTGAATTACATTGGCAGGGAGTCTATTGCCTATGGCAACAATAGTTTTATAATCTTTTTCCCTCCAGCATTTCTTAAATCCTGCCCTGACAGCTTCTGTTCTAAATACTTTCAGCTTACCCTTGCCGCTTTTATACTCTTCAAACTCTTTAAGCAGGTTCTTCTCTCTTAGTTTTTCAAGGTCAGATCTCTTGTTTAAGTCTGGTGCATACCATTGACCTTTTTCATTTTGCAAAAAGTTTTCTGCAAGTATATCCTTTAATTCGGGAAGTTTTTCATGTTTTACTTGATGAAGTTCCCTCAAGAACTTGGGTTGAATTTCCTGGTAGGTCTGAGGTGTTTCTAGTTCCTTGTACAGCCACTGTATAGTAGTCTTCTCATCAAATACAAATAATGAAAGCTGACCCCCTATTTCCATCTTAATCCTTTTTTCATCATATTTGTGTACCTGCTCGGGCAGAAAATACATTCCATCTCTTTCTGGGAAACGCTGCTTTAAACCTTTATAAAAATCAGCTGCTCCCATGGGTATAGATGCTCCTTTTTGAATATGGAAAGCTATCATGGCATCATATAGCAGATAGTTTTGTCTTTCTGAAATAATATCTAACACACCGTCATTTTCAATGACAACGGGAAGTTTTTTCAAGTGCTCCCTGACAAATGCCCATGCACCTTCTTCGGTACCAGCTTCTGTTAGAAACCGTTTAAGGAAAGAAACTTTAGGTTTATATGCTGAAATCACCAGATCCTGCTTGACTGCTGAAGTGGTGGTTACTTGCTTAAAGCTTCCTTGCTTTTTATCAAGTATTCTAACATTAGCAATTACAAACCCGGCTTTTAAAATTGCCTCTTGTATTGCATTCCAAACACTATTTTTTGAGTTATGAAATACCATTGTCATCCAGCGCCCTGGCTTTAACACTCTGTAGTATTCATTAAAAGATTTCTCCATTAGTTGTTGGTATTCTAGTAAGCTCTTACTCTGGGCGTTATTAATTATAGCCTCGTCTTTATTATTTGTTTTCACCTTTAACCAGGCTTCCCAAATGAAATTAAGTTCAGAATACATTAAGTTGTCTCCAAAGGGAGGGTCAGTAAATATATAATCAATAGAATTTCCCATAAAGTTATCCAGTCTGCACACAGATTGAGTACTTATTATATAATCATCTGATTCTTCCTTTTTAAAATTAATTTCTTGTCTTTTCTTTATTTTTCTTTTCATAAACTCAATCAAATTAACTTCTCTTATCATAGAACTAATATAAAGGGTACCTGGCAACTTACTTGGCAAACCATTGGGTCGTTCTCGGTTTAGTTTAGATCCCCCTTCACAAACAGAAGTTATGATCCAGCTAAAAATATTTCTTTGATGCTTAATGTTATATGCAAAAGCACTGAGGATAAATAAGCTTCTTTTAGTAAAAAAATGATGGACATGAGTTGCCTTGTGGGATTTTATTGGTTGTTTGGTATTATATCCTTTTGGTAATCTATCGGTAGGATACCAATATGAACTAGTTAGGGAATTAATTCTATCTAGTATTTCAAAATCTTTGAAATCTGGCCTTTTCTCGTATCTTTTGCCCCCTACAGAATAATTTATTAATACAGGAACCTGTTTTACACAATAAGTAGTGCCACATAAAACCCTGTCATACAAACCTTCTATAGCCCTTTCCAAAGAATTTTTCTGGCTAATAGTCCCACAACTTTGGCATCTAAATTTATCCATAACCTTGCCATCTTCATCTATTGCTTGTTCCCAAAATATTATTTCATCACTACAGCTTGAACATATAAATACATCTGACCAGATCACAAAGTTTATTACTCCAATAACCGGTTTCCCATCTAAATCATATTGAACTTGACCATTAACAACGTGACTGGTTTCATACATCCATCCACATTCTTTTTCTACTTCATCAACAATTCTTTGAGCTTCTTTTTCAAATTCTTGAACATTAACTGGAGTATTATAATTATAAGCAATAAAAGTAGCAGCAGGAGACAAATCATTAAGTATAGCCTTTCTTGCTCCCCATTGTACTCCTGGCATTTCTTGCTCAATCTGCATCTTAAACTCAAGATCAGGATTTCCGCACATCTGTGCTGCTACCCCAGTCATCCCACTGCCACAAAAACCATCAAACACAATATCTCCTGGCTTAGTATAATGGAGAATATATCTCATAATTGCTTTATGTGGCACTTTAGTATGGTAAGAGTGAGCATTATAGATAGGATCATTCTTTCCTTCGGAAACATCTGCAGCATATGGTTCTACCTCATAGTCATCCTCTTCTTCATTGTAAGGAGTCCCATGCTTTTCTATAAAGTCATTCATAAAAGGATTGGGGCATGCAGTATAATGAGGTGGATCAGAAAGCTCAATAATGTCCTCATCTTTACCAATAGGAAAACCTTCTATATGTCTTACAGAATCCAAAATTTCTTTTGTAAGCTTCATTTTCTACCCCCATTATTTTAGTATAATTCTAACCTTACTCTCGTCTTTGCCTTGAATAATTGTATCCATATACTTTTTGAATTTCTTATACATATCATCCACAGTTACAGGCCCATCACCAGTAATGGCTTGACGTAAGCTTTCCAATTCAACTTCAATCTTTTCCAGGCCCATTAATAGGGTATTTACAGCTAATACAAAGTTATTGTCTACTACTTCAGGTAGGCTTCTAGTTTCTAAAAAATCATTGATTTGTTTCTGCTGGTCAGGCTTTAAATAGGAAATATTGTCTTTGATCATTGGGTCCTCTATGCTGCCCAGGATTATCTCTGTAAAATCATCTTCAAGGCTATCGATTTGTGTTTCAACTTGGTCAATCACTCCGTGAACCGGATCACCTTTTTCATTTGGTTTAAAATGGCAGTGAGGACAAACAAAGCTGGTTTCCAGATCTAACTTTGTTAAGTTATAGCATGTTATTAAAGAGCCTAGTCTTGTTAAAACTTTATCAAGCCTGTTTATAGGCAGAATACCCTCTACAGCCCTTAGTTTTTTAAGATTATCCAGTTTTTTGCTTTTCATAAGTTCTTTCTTGCGGTTGTCTTCATTTAAGGATAATCTATGCTTCTTGTGAAGGTCTAAGTATAACTCGATATACTCACTTTTTAATTCCTGCAGTTTAATGTTAAATTTCCTGATAAAATCTGTGTCAATGGACTCTAGATCAGTTAAAGCTAAGTTCAAGTTTTTTCTTGTTTCTGTAAGCTTGTTTTTCCAGTATTCATCATCCATAACAATTTCCGTGTTAGATAGATACTGAACATTACTGTCCACAGCTTCTTTTAGCTCTTTAATCTTGCTTAACTCCTTGATAATAGCCTTGGACTTTTGATGTTTCTCAATTTCTTCTATTGTAAAGCCAATATTTTTTAATTTTGCCACAGTATTAAATCTACCTATGCTGTCTAAAAACTCCTTTAATTCTTTAAGCTCTTTTTTATAACTATCCTTCTTAAAGGATTCAAGAGTATCTTTACCCCAAATAGTAGTATCACCTATTAATTGCTGCTGTGCCTTGATGGTCCTTTCGATCATCTTTTCAGCCTCTACTAACATTTTTGTAACAGCTTCTTCTCTTTTTTGAGAATTTACAATCATTCCCTGGGGTATCTCTAGGAATTCAAAAAGCTTTTTTAATACATCTAATGGAATGTCCTTTGGTTTTTCGAAGTGCTTAAAGTCGATCAGGTTAGAAGTATTTTCAGCTGCCAATTCCTTTAACATTGTGGCGTCAAATCTCTTGCCAGGAACAGTAAGCGTAATATCTCCACTGTAAACCAGAGAGGCTAGTATTATAAGAACCCAGTGAATTCCCAGCTTAAATCTCTTATCAACTTCAATTTCGTTAATTTCCTCGATAATATCACTTTTATTAATTACCTTGCCTTGACCCAGGCTGTTTATCATATCGATGTAATATTTTGCGTATAAAGATTTTTCAGGTTTAATATTTTCATTATCGAATAACTCAAAGGAATCTAGTATTTTGGCCCCCTGCTCTGTTTTTTTGCCAGCAAGATAATTCAGGGCACTTTTGAATAGCTCTAACTGATTTGTTCTTGTTACAGTTAGTTTGAATTTAGGATAATCCTTGTATTTTTCGTTGAAATAGACATTAAGGGATTCTGATGCTGCCATATCTATCTGATCTTTTAAGCTCTTGTCAGATAATCTCTTGCCTGTTAGTAACATTGGAAGTGTTTTTGCCTCGCCTTTGTATTTAATAGTGAAACACTGATTAGCATTTTTCCTAATCCAGTTAACAACTTCCTTCTGGTACTCCCCAGCTTTTTTTAAGTATGCTGGTTTACTTTCCTTTGAAGCAATATCGGCCATGGATAATGCAGCAGCATACATTTTGATATTTTCTTTAACTTCATCATTGGAACCATCAAACAAAATGAATACTTCATCATTAGCCCTGGAATCATCACTGTTAGGCTCGCCGTATGGTGGAATAAAATAGAGATAAAAATCTCTAGGTGGTTGTGCGGTAGGTCTTTCATTTGGCCCTCCCAGAAACAAGTAGCCTTCTCTTTCGATGTTACGGCTCTCCCATATGAGTTCATATTCCCATATCTTAAAGTCAGGCTTGTATGGAGTTCTGTCAAATTCCATTGCCTTTAAAACCAGATTGTGATAATAGGCATTTAAGGAAATATCATCGATTACCTCAGCCTTTTGCTGTATTTTTGCATTGAAATCCACATCTTTTTTTAAGTTTAGATAATACTGTTCATTCTCCTTATTGTATTCAATAAATTGACCTGATACTGTATTAAAGATTTCTTTCATTACAGTGGTAATTTGAGATATCAAAAAATCCTCTTCAACTTCAGGAATCATTGGGTCAAACAGACATAAGTCATCCTTCATATTTTCAATAGTAATACCTATTGGAGCATGGACCTCTCCGGTAGTTAACCTATGGACACTCAAGGCGTAAATAATTCTCAAGGCCATGGGTTTGTATTGTGGCCTTGTATATGAATGTTCTATTATTCCTTCAAGAATACTGCTTTTATCAATGACCTCTTTTACGTCGGGAACAGTTCTCTTTGAAGGGCTCTCTTTGACAAAGTTCCAGTAGGTATCGTAGGATATAATCCCAGGTTCATTCTCTGGAACTTCCTTTTCGATTATGTTTCTGATAGTTGTAGTAATAGTTTTTAATACTTCTCGTTTTTCAGCCAGATAAACTTTTTCAAAAACTACAAGGTACTGGGGATGAATGGGATACAAGTTTACATATTCCTCAAGTCGATCAGCCATATTTTTATATAGAAAACTAAATTTTTGGAGGTGTTCTCTAATCCATGCCTTCTGTTCATCAGTTTTTTGCAGCAGTCTTTGAGATACTACAAAGGATATATCTTCTCTATGTATCAGAATTTGTTCAAAACGATCTTTTACCTTTAACATGGTCTTGGCAACAAAGGAGAAGTTAGGATTATCAAATAGAGTCTCTTGTACCCCCGCAATAAAACGAATTCGGCAATGTTTACTAATCTCTCCCATTTCTCTTAAGAAGCTCAAATCATACTTTAGCTCCAGTTCTTTTCTTGACCCCAAATAATCTAAAAGCTCGTCTACTACAATCAGGTATCCTTTATCTGGGTATTTTTCTTCAAATATCCCCATCATTTCAATTAACGATTGTTTATTGTCAGTAACTTCTTCTGCTTTAGGAAATTTGTATGTTATCTCCCTGCTTTTAAGGTCTTTTTCTATATTACTTAAAACAATGTCCCTTAAGGCCATTTTACTTGCACCAATTTCAAATCTTAAAACCTCAAACTTGCCTGCTATTGTTTTCGCTGCTTCTTTAAATTCCACATTTTTAACCAACTCCAGCAGGTTCTCATCTTCTGCTATGGAGGAAACAACAGACATGAGGTGAGACTTTCCCGTACCATAATTACCTACAATAAATACTCCCTTATTATCTATGGTTTGATCAAATTGCAGCTGTGGTAAAACAATATCAATCAGACTGTCTGCCATGTGCTGTGACATTACGTAGGTTTTGACAAGTCTTTCTGCCTCTACTTTGAGGTCTGCATCTTTTAATTTTACAATGGATTCAATAGGATCAAACTGAACTAAATCTTTGTACTTCAATTCATTCCCCCCTAAAAAAGTAATATCTACATTTCAGTTCATCCACTTTATAAGTAATATAATCAGGATGATTACGGTCTGCATAAATTAAGCGATTATTGTCTATAAACCCATTAATAGCCGCTACAAGGGGATAATACCTGCTTGAGTTTTTTAACGTTCCAATTGGATCAATCTGTAAATGACTTGAGAATAATATCTCAGTATTATCTAAGAATACAGGTCGTCCATTAGTCTGTCTTAAAATTTCATCCAAAAAATCTTGCACATAAAGGCATCTTTCATTTTTGGGAATGCTCTTGAGCATTTTTGATAACTCTATATTCAAGTCAAGTACTGTCCTACCTGTGGATGCTGCCAGATATTTAAGCATTCTAGTCTTACCGCTTCCAGTCTTGCCAACTAACAAGATAAGCTTGTAATATTGGGAATTTAGTTTCTTTATATACCCTAATATTTCATCTTTCATAACTATTTTTCCTCCCCCTCTAAGCTCTTTGTTTGAGAATTCACCATGGGTTTGGGAACCAATTTATATTTATTTTACCTGTATCCAAGATATTGACAAAAGTTTAAAAGATAAACCATTATTCTTAATATCATAATATATATTAGGTTATACCAATTCTTTATCTATATAACTGCGCCCCCAGTATACAGGGGGAGGCGGTATATAGTCAGGGGTACGGTCAGCGGGAATTATTTCACCAATATCTAAAGCCCTGTGACTTAACCCCCAAGTAACGGCAAGAAATTGGTAGTCATCTGTATTTTTTACTGAATCAGTAAGGGAGTTTGGGATGGGAGGCGTTACATTTTCTCTTGGAATACCCTGGAATTCAAGGCTAAGACCTACTTAAATATCTTCCTGAGTGCCTTACCCGTTGCTTTGCCCGCAGTTCTTCTTCCTACTCTTTTGGCCATCTTTTTAGGGCTGCCGCTTGAGATGGCAGAGATGTCACCTAACACCCTGGCAACTTTATAGAGTATTCCTCTAGTTTTATTGATTGTCACCATCCTCACCTCCTGTATAAAGTGCTAGCATGGCTTCTATTTCTTGTTTCATCTTTTGCCGGTATTTCTTGGGGCTTAATATTTCAGCTTCGGTTCCGTATTTCATCAGCCACCGCAAAAATTCACTTCCACTTTTTACTGTTACTTCTAACAGCAAGTCTCCATCTGGTAAATCTGTAATAGTAGGATTAGCATAGTATATTTCTTCTCTTACATATCTCGCTATTGTTTTAGCAAATCTAACCCTGAAGGTTATGCTTTCGTCTTCATCAAAGATCTGCCACATATCTGAAAGGTAATCATCTATATCAAAGTTCCTGGGGAGGCTGAAATTCTTGGCAGTAAGTACTATTTTTTTAAATCTGCTCAGGCGGTAAGTTCTTATTTCTTTATGGTGATGACAGTAAGCAATGAGGTAGTAGTTGCCAGCCCTTGTTATTAAATAATACGGATCCAGGTTTCTTTCATGTATTCTTCCACTTGAGGCAGAATCGTAGGTACAGTAAACTGTTATGTTGTTAATCAGGGCTTCAACAAGGATTTTTGTAAAATCAAGCTGATCCTTATTAAGTTGGTTATCATAAAGGCGTATTCGTTCATTGAGGGATTTAATCAGGTCTATTTGACTGGTATCCACTTTAAGACTTGCCATTACTTTATTCATGGCTGAATTATATGATTTGTAGAGGATGGATTGTTCATCTTTATTCTGGCAGGCCATGGCGTGAAAGAGCTGTAAAGCCAGGTATTCTTCCTGGTTTAGCTTTGCTGGAATGTTAACCTGGGCTGTATCTACAAGACAGTAACCATTTTTGCCCCTGGACATCACCTGTATCCCCAGATTATCAAGCTTTTTAATATCTCTGTATATGGTACGTTCAGTGGTAGAGCACAGTTTGGCAAGCCTTGAGGCTGTTTTGGTAGATAAAGCAAAAGTACCTGGTAGACGAGAGATAAAGCTAAGATTTTTCTCTTTAATAATCTGGAGATTTTGTTTAGTCACCATGGCAGAGTCAGCAACATAGATAATCTCCTGCAGGTTA
>JBFLYC010000027.1:0-30803 GCA_040756735.1 Bacillota bacterium
GGTTTCCAGCAATTGCTTAAACAGCCTGTCATGGTACGTCCACGGTAAAGCATCTTCTTTTTGGTTTCCCTGAGGCATTGATTTGCCTACCTCCTCCGTATAATAATTTTACACCAAGGGGTGTTTTAGTGCAATTACATTTCGGGCTGCAGTTATTGTTAACTGCTACCTGAAACGCTGTCTAAAAAAATTATAAACCAAACATATGTTTGGCGTCAAGGGAAAAAGACCAATTTGTTACAGTATAATTAAGTTGACAAGACATACTCTTGACAAAGCCTGGTAAAAGATTTTTACCAGGCTTTAATTGTTTTACTCTAGTAGTTTTATTCTAGTAGTTTTTGGATTCCTGCGTTACTTGATTTATTTATTGACTACTTCTTTTTCATCGGGGAAGACTATGCGGCGGATCTTTGCACCTATGCCGGATAGTTTAGTGACTAGATCCTCATAACCCCTGTCAATGTGGTGAATGGAACAAATCTTGGTGTCGCCTTCAGCCATTAAACCCGCAAGGATTAAAGCAGCTCCGGCACGCAAATCGCTTGCCTTAACAGATGCTCCGGTAAGCTTCTTTACTCCTTTAACCACAGCGCTGTGCCCTTCTATTACTATATTAGCGCCCATTCTTCTAAGTTCATTGACATGCATGAAGCGGTTTTCAAATACTGTTTCGGTTATTACACTGGTCCCGTTTCCAATGGTTAGATAGGCCATAATCTGGGCCTGCATGTCTGTTGGAAAACCTGGATAAGGCAAAGTTTTCACGTCTATAGAATCCCACTTGCCCCTGGAACGCACCCGAATTCCGTCTTCTTCCTCATCAACGGTAACACCTGATTCAGCCAGTTTGGCCATCACAGGTTTAAGGTGATCTGAAATCACATTGTCTACCAGCACATCTCCGCCTGTGGCTGCAGCCATAAGCATGTAGGTGCCCGCTTCAACCCTGTCCGGAATGACTGTATGGGTAGTACCATGCAGGCTTGGAACTCCCTCAACCCTGATGATATTGGTTCCAGCTCCGAATACTTTTCCTCCCATACCATTGATAAAGTTAGCCAGGTCGACAATCTCCGGTTCCTCAGCAGCATTTTCAATTACTGTAGTACCCTTTGCCAGGCTGGCAGCCATCATGATGTTTTCAGTTGCGCCTACACTGGGAAAATCCAGGTATACCCTGCCGCCTTTAAGTTTATTAGCAGTAACTTCTATAATTCCATGGGTTATTCTTATATCTGCTCCTAGCGCAGTAAGCCCTTTTAAGTGAAGGTCAATAGGCCGGCTGCCTATATTGCAGCCTCCCGGCATGGATATCTTGGCATGTCCCAAACGAGCCACCAGTGGACCCATAACCAAAAAGGAGGCCCTCATCTTGCGAACCCATTCATCGGGTGGATAGCTTCCAGTTAGGTGCCTGGCATCTAAATACAGTTCTTTATCTGCCGTATTATGATTAACTTTTACACCTATGCTCTGCAATACCTGGGTAATTGTATTCACATCAGCAAGCTGAGGTATATCTTGCAAGCAGCACTCTCCGTCTGCTAAGAGGGAACCGGCTATAATCGGCAATACAGCATTTTTTGCTCCACTTACTTTGATTTTTCCTTCTAGTTTTGAACCGCCGGTAACAACTAGTTTCTCCAAATAAGTTTCCTCCCTCATTTATTTTACAGCTATTTTACAGCATGTTAGAATTTGAACAATTGTTTCTGTATTCGACAGGTAATTGTCGATTCCTTTTAATGACAAGAAAAATTAAACTTATTTTTAATTTGGCCTTGGTATTAATATTGACAATGAATTAAGGGCGTTCCCATATATACATAAGTTCTGTCATCTATACTGTGGTACCTGCTGGCAATGTTCAGGTTAATTTTTTGCCCCATCACCTCAATACTGTTATTAATGGCTGAAGTATAACCGCAGTAAGAAACAAACTTATCGTCGGTCACACCTTCAACTATTATACCATTAATTTTTCCAAACAAGGTATTAACAAATAATTCCTGGTCATGCACCTCCAGCCTGCCCGGCATATATGAAACAAGGGTCTCGCTGACAGCTGGATCGGCATTAAAGTTCCGGAAGACTTCCATAAGTTTTGCTCTTTGCCCTTGATATTCTGCAAACCCTAAATTTTCTAAGCTCAGAGCCAGATAGGTTTCACCCAGGTAATCCGAGGCAGTGCTGGAAGCTGCATTAATTGAAGCAATGGATACCCGAAGGTTGCCTGCTGTCCCTTTTGCAAAAAGATAATGGTCAGTCTTGTCCCATTGTGTATCCAGCTTGAGACAGTATTCTTTTTCCAGCAGGCTGAGCAAATCGTCCATTTGGCTTTGAGAGGCAGCATTATTTTTTATTTTCGCCCATGCAGATATTTTTAATTCAGAAAACTCCAGGTCTGCAGACTGGTAAAGAGTTTCAAGAGGATGATGTGCCTGGTCATTTTCAGGTAAAATTGGATAATTGCCCGTAAAAAGGATAATGAGCGCAACTGCCAGGGCAACTACAAGAAAGAATATGAGAAAAAATTTTCTAAAAGATACCTTCTGCATCTTTTCCTCCAATGCTTTAACGAAAAACTTGTTTCCTGATATAAGCAGGTCTTGCTACTAGTGTTGACAGAAAAACAAGCTTTTAAAACATGAAGGAGCGCTAAAAAATATATCCCCCTAATTAAATGGGGGATATACTGAAATAAAAGGGAACACCTCTATACTGGGTATTAATCTATATCCACAGTAGTAATGATTGTTACCATGCTTTCAAAATTAACATTAAAAACTACTCTTTTGTTTTCTTCCACTTTTATATTGAGATGCTCAATGTCTCCATAATCCGTATGATAGAAGACTACCTGGTAGGTACCTACAGGAACATTGGTGAACTTGAATGTGCCATTGCTGCCTGTAATGATTGTATAAAAATAGTCTTCACCATCATCAATGGTAATCTGCGCATTTTTCAGCGGAGTTTCTTCAGAACCTTTATAGATTGTTCCGGAAATTTCACCATATAATTCTTCCTCTTCATCTTGTACCATAGTCACATTACGAATGGTAGCGCTGTCTTTTGCCACTTTGATCCCGGTCACGGTAACAGTCTGGTAATCGTTATGCACAAACTGCATTGTGTAAGTTCCTACCGGAATATCGTCAATGCTGTATTTGCCTTGACTGTTGGTTGTAGCCTTCAGTACATACTTGGTGCCAACCTTCAGGTATACTTTCACACCCTGCAGGGCGTTCCCTGATGTTTCTGCAGTCACTTTGCCTTCAATGCTGCCGACTTCTTCATCAATATCAATTTGCCCATCATCCTTGTACTTCACTTTTAATCCTAAAGTCTCAGCGATAAATCTAAGTGGAACAAACATCCTGTTGTTGATCATTCCAGGAGGGGATTCAATCTCCACTTCCTTATTATTCACATATACTATATATTTGCCTGAGGTATCGTCCCAAATGAACTCAATTACTGTGCTTCCCTTAGTGATTGTAATGGTGCCGGTCTCAGCATCCCAATCAACATCAGCGCCTAGACCCTGGGTAATTGCTCTTACAGGTATTAAGGTGCGTCCCTGCTTAATCACGGGAGGTACATCAAAGTCAATACCCTTGCCTTTAACCTTGATCTTGCTTTGCTCCATAACGCTATAACCTTGAAGAAACTTGTTTTCCACCATCTTTTTCAGTTGACCGGGAGCTATTTGTTTGCCTTGCACTTTAGCATTGCTGTTGTTAGCTAATGCTATACCCGGTACTAAAAAACTCATCACAAATACCAGGGTAATTAATAAAGCTAATAGTCTCTTGGCTTTCCTCACTATTTACTCCTCCTTCACAAATATTTAGGGTTCTCCCTTTAAATGTTTTCTATTATATAGATACGGAGTAAAATGGTGGTTTTTGGGATACAAATCAAAAAAGTTTTCCAGTCATGCTTGTCCTTTTTTTTATGTTATGGATCGAGCAAATCGGGGTGAATCGGGGGACGGGTGAATCGGGTTGAATCGGGGGACGGTGAATCGGGGGACGGTTCTTCGATTCAAAAAAATGAATCGGAGAACCGTCCCCTGAATCACTGAATCAAACTGAATCAAAAAAAAGAATCGGAGAACCGTCCCCTGAATCAAAAAATGAATCGGAGAACCGTCCCCTGAATCATCTCGAACCGTCCCCTGAATCATCCTGATCAAAATTGTGGGGCCGCAGCTATCCTGCGGCCCCACCCCCTTTAGGTTAATTGCTTTTTTCAAAGCAATCAATAGACTAATTCGTCAATTAACCCTAATTTCCTGCTTTTTTATCTGAACAATATTTGTTAAAATGAATTGATTTTTCCTGCAGCCTGCTGTCTGGCCAGGGCACGCCGCAGGGCTAGTTCTGCCCGCAGTACATCTGTGCCTTCCCGCTTGCGCAGTCTTTGCCTGGCCCTTTCTTCGGCCCTCTTGGCCCTTTCAAAGTCAATTTCCCAGGCGCACTCGGCAGTGTCAGCCATAATAGAGACCTTATTATTGCTTACTTCCATGAAACCACCGCACAGGGCTATTCTTTCTTCCTTGCCGCCCTTTTTGTACTTGACAACACCTATACCCAAACTGGTAACCAGTGGGGCGTGATTGTATTTTATGCCAAGATAACCCTTCGCACCTGGGATAATCACAGAATCAACTTCTGCTGTGAGTACTTTCTTTGCCGGGGTGACAACATCCATGACAAAGGTTTTGGCCACGACATTACCCCCTTTATTTAAACTGTTCAGCTTGTTCTAGGGCTTCTTCAATGGTACCGACCAACAAAAAGGCTTGTTCAGGCACGTTGTCATGCTTGCCTTCAACAATCTCCTTAAAGCCTTTAATTGTATCCTTTAAGTGCACATATTTTCCAGGAGTTCCGGTAAATGCTTCTGCCACAAAGAAAGGCTGGGACAGAAATCTCTGGATCTTACGTGCCCTGGAAACAACCAGTTTATCTTCTTCTGACAATTCATCCATACCTAGAATTGCAATGATATCCTGGAGTTCTTTGTTCTTCTGCAGTATCTTCTGGACGTTCCTGGCAACCTGGTAATGCTCCTCGCCAATAATCACCGGGTCTAGAATTCTGGAAGAGGAATCCAGCGGGTCCACTGCTGGATAAATACCCATCTCAACTATCTGTCTGGAAAGAACCGTGGTGGCATCCAGGTGAGCAAAGGCAGTGGCCGGTGCAGGGTCGGTCAAGTCGTCTGCAGGCACATAAATAGCCTGTACAGAGGTAATAGACCCTTTCTTGGTTGAGGTAATCCTTTCCTGGAGCTGCCCCATTTCTGTGGCAAGGGTAGGCTGGTAACCCACTGCTGAAGGCATCCTGCCAAGAAGGGCTGAAACCTCAGAACCTGCCTGGGTAAAACGGAAAATATTGTCAATAAAAAGCAGTACGTCCTGGCCTTCTGCATCTCTAAAATATTCTGCCATGGTGAGGCCGGTTAAACCTACACGGAGACGCGCACCTGGAGGCTCATTCATCTGGCCAAATACAAGGGCAGTCTTATCAATAACTCCGGATTCCTTCATTTCCAGGTACAGGTCATTGCCTTCCCTGGTCCTTTCACCAACGCCGGCAAAAACTGAATATCCGCCGTGCTCATAAGCAATATTCCGGATTAATTCCATGATCAATACTGTCTTGCCCACGCCGGCGCCTCCAAAAAGACCTACTTTTCCACCCCTGGCGTAGGGCGCTAAAAGGTCTACGACTTTGATACCGGTTTCCAATATCTCAGTAGATGGTTCCAGGTCCTCAAAAGTTGGGGCCGGGCGGTGGATAGGCAGGTAGTCTTCGGTTTGAATTTTATCCCCGCCGTCAATGGGATTTCCCAGAACATTGCACATCCTGCCTAAAACACTCTTGCCGACAGGTATCTTAATAGGCATGCCCGTGTCAACGGCCACCATGCCCCTTTGCAGTCCGTCAGTTGAAGAAAGGGCTACACAGCGCACACTGTTGTTTCCAAGGTGCTGCATGGCTTCCATTGTTATATCTATTTCAAAATCGCTTTTAAACTCTGGCGCCTGGTTTTTGGAGGTTATCTTTATACTGTTATAAATTTCCGGCAGCTTGTCAGTGGGAAACTGAACGTCCACCACCGGTCCGATTACCTGAACTACTTTTCCTGTATTCATACTTTAAGCCGGTCCTCCTTTCACTTATTTTAGAGCAGCCGCCCCGCCGACAATTTCAGAAATTTCCGTGGTGATGGCTGCCTGCCTTGCCCTGTTGTAAGACAAGGTCAGCTTTTCAATCAACTCGCCAGCATTATCTGTGGCGCTTGCCATGGCTGTCATTCTCGCGCCGTGCTCACTGGCTTTTGCTTCCAACACTGCCCGGTATATGAGAGTTTCCACATAGCGCGGCAGCAGCGTACCTAACATTTCTTCCGGTCCTGGTTCATAAATATATTCAATTTCCTCTGCCCTTTGCGCCTTTACTTCTTCGGCTGACTGTTCTGCCGTTTGTGGCGCTATGGGCAGCAGGGGCACTACCTTGGGTTTATAGCTTATTACTGAACGAAATTCAGTATAAACCAGGATCATTTTTTTGTAATTTCCCCGGGTAAACATGCCCATGAGTTCCCTGGCCAGCTCTCTGGCCTGAATGAAATCAGGCAAATCCCCAAAATCCACATATTCCTCGTCTATTTTATATCCCCTGCGGAGAAAGAATTCTCTAGCCTTCCTGCCCACGATAATGATTGAGGCATTTTCCCCGTCTGCCATGATTTTTTCCCTGGCAAGCCTGAGAACATTCTGGTTGTATCCGGCACACAACCCCCTGTCGGCTGCAATCACCACATAGGCTGTAGTACCTTCTGTTCTTTCCTCCAGCAGTGGATGAGTAAAACTGCCTAAACCCTGCACCAGCCTTCCCATTATACTCTCAAGCTTTAAACTGTAGGGTCTGGCTGATGCTACCGCAGATTGCGCTTTCCGCAGTTTTGCTGCTGAAACCATTTTCATTGCCCTGGTGATTTTCTGGATACTCTTGTTGCTGCGGATGCGGCGTTTGAGGTCTCGCATTCCAGCCATGCATTATTCACCGCCTTATACTAGAATTCAGAATACAGAAGTCAGGAAACAGAAGTCAGGAAACAGAATAAATGCTTCTTTTCTGGCTGCTGAATTTCTTTTATACTAGGATTCAGGATACAGGAGTCAGAGGGCAGAATAAATGCTTTCTCTTCTGATTACTGAATTCTGATTACTGTATTCCAAGAAACTAATCCTTTTTGAATATATCCTTGAACTCTTTAACAGCTTCTTTCAGCTTTTCTTCAGTATCTTTTTCCAGCTTGCCTGTTTCCTTGATAGCCTTCAATACATGAGGACTGCCGTTTCTTAGAAAAGCTAAAAATTCTTCCTCGAATTTTTTGACAGCATCAATAGGCAGGTCATCAAGGAAACCATTTACTGCAGCATAGATGATGGCTACTTGTTCTTCAACCGCCATGGGAGCATACTGGTCTTGTTTCAACATTTCCATCATCCGCTCACCCCTGGCCAAACGCGCCTGGGTTGTCTTGTCAAGGTCTGAGCCAAACTGGGCAAAGGCTGCAAGTTCACGATACTGGGCCAGGTCGATACGAAGGCGGCCTGCAATCTGCCTCATGGCTCTAATCTGAGCGGCGCCGCCCACCCTGGATACGGAAAGGCCCACGTTAATAGCCGGACGAAAACCTGCATAAAAGAGGTCTGACTCCAGGTAAATTTGCCCGTCGGTAATGGAAATTACGTTGGTGGGAATATAGGCGGAAACGTCGCCGGCCTGGGTTTCAATGATAGGCAGGGCTGTTAAAGACCCGCCGCCATATTCATCGCTTAATCTGGCTGCTCTTTCCAACAAACGTGAGTGCAGGTAGAATACATCTCCTGGGTATGCTTCCCTGCCTGGAGGTCTTCTCAACAGCAGGGACAATTCCCTGTAAGCAACCGCCTGCTTGGACAAGTCGTCGTAAATAACCAGCACATCCTTGCCCTGCCACATAAATTCTTCTCCCATTGCACATCCCGAATAGGGAGCAATATAAAGCATGGGAGCGGGTTCGCTGGCAGCAGCTGAAACCACTATTGAATAATCCATGGCCCCGGTCTGTTCAAGCTTTTGAACAATCCCTGCCACGGTTGAAGCTTTCTGGCCTATTGCCACATAAATACAAATAACATTCTGGCCCTTCTGGTTAATGATTGTATCAACAGCCAGCGCGGTTTTACCCGTCTGGCGGTCGCCAATAATCAATTCCCTCTGCCCTCTGCCGATTGGAACCATTGAGTCAATGGACTTTAATCCGGTCTGCAGAGGTGTATTAACCGGTCTACGATAAATTACGCCAGGGGCTACCACTTCTATGGGCCTGAATTTGTCTGTTTCAATGGGCCCCTTGCCGTCAATGGGCTGTCCCAATGAGTTAACGACCCTGCCAATCATTGGTTCCCCTACGGGGACTTCCATGATCCGACCGGTACGTTTAACCTGGTCGCCTTCCTTAATGCCAGTATAAGGTCCTAGTATTACACAACCAATATTATCTTCTTCCAGGTTAAGCACCATCCCGCTGATACCGCCTGGAAATTCCAGCAGCTCGCCGGCCATGGCTTTTTCCAATCCATAAATCCTGGCAATACCGTCACCAACCTGGATCACTGTTCCAATATCGGCTATATCAACCTGGGCCCGGAAATTCTCTATTTGATTTTTGATGATTGAACTAATCTCATCCGGCCTAATGCTCAATTTCCTCACCCCTATTCTTGAACAAATTCAACACTTTTCAGGTGTTTTTCAAGGAGCCTTAGCTTGTTTAATACACTGCCGTCAATGATGGTATCACCAATCTGCACCACCAGCCCGCCCATAATGTTATGATCAATCTTTACCTCTAGCAGAACTCTCTTTCCTGTCATTTCTTCTAGTTTTCGGCGCAAGCTTTCTAATTGGGCGGGTGATAGTTTAACGGCTGACTTTACATAAGCCTTTACAATCCCTGACGCCTCATTGGCCAGGTTAATAAAGTGCTCGACTATTTTATCCAACATGCTTTCACGCTTTTTTTGCAAAACCAGAAGCAAAAAATTCAAAGTAAGCTCAGATACTCTGTTCTGAAAAATTTCTAAAAAAACCTTCTGCTTGACTTCAATTGATATGAGCTTGTGTTTGGTCATCTTTTTTAATTCTTCATTTTGTTCAATAACATCCAAGACATTCGCCATTTCCTGCTTCATTTGGCCAAGGATATTCCTCTCAGAAGCCAGTTCAAAGAGCGCCTGCCCATACCTCTTTGCGATTACAAGGCTGCTCATTGCACTTCCCCTACCTCATTAATAAATTCTTTTACAAGGTCTTCATGCTGGCGGGGATCTAGTTGTTGATTAATCACCTTGCCGGCAGCCATCACGGCAAGAACGGCAGCTTCCTGGCGTATGTGTTCCAAGGCCTTTGCCTTTTCACCCCGGATTTCTCTTTTTGCTTTTTCCAAGGTCTTTTCGGATTCTTCCCTGGCTGCCTTAATCATTTCTTCTCGGGTTTGCTCGCCAATTTGTCTTGCTCTCTCAATTATTGCCTGGGACTCTTTTTTGGCTTCACTAATCTGCTGCTGGTATTTTTCCAATAATTCCTGAGCTTCCTTTTGGGCTGCAGCAGCTTTAGCCAGAGAGCCTTCTATATAATCTTCCCTGTCCTTTAAAATCTTACCGACCGGGCCAAATAGCAATTTATAGAGCACAAAGACTACAATTCCCACGTTGACTGCAGTCAACGCCACGGTCCAAAAATCAAAATGCACCCGAGGTTACCCCCTCTCTCGCCTAAATAGTAGGTGGGCGAATGTTGCTGCCTTGGGTTTTGGCTCCCATTCGCCCAGCATAATTAATATTAACTTAAAAAATTAAGAAGCATCTAGATCTTGGTCCATAAAAGTATTGCAATAACGAAGGAGAATAAGGTTAAAGCCTCGATAAATGCCAGTGCAATTAACAGCGTGGTTCTAATGTCACCTGCTGCCTCGGGCTGGCGGGCAATACCCTCCATAGCGCCTGCAGTAGCTTTACCCTGCGCCAGAGCTGACCCCAGAGCGGGCAGACCAATTGCGATTGCCACTCCTAAAAACATAATTGATTCCATTGATGATGTTCCTCCTTTCAAATTTTACCCCTTTTTCTAAAACATGCAAAATTACAAGAGTCAGTTTTTAACTACTGACCACTAACCACTGACGACTAACTTCTAATCCATGGGGACGACTACGCCATGGGGACGGTTTCATCGTCTTCCCTACGGACCTTCGCTGCGCTACGGTGACGCTCGAACCGTCCCCATGGCTCCGCCCATGCCCATGGCTCCGCAACTTCTGTCTCCTAAATTCTAAATTCCAATTTTTAATGTCCCTTTACTGAAGTGGTCAGATAAGTAACTGTCAGCAAGGTAAATACAAAAGCTTGTACAACCCCCATCAATACCCCCAGCATCATAACCGGAATGGGAATAAAGAGGGGCACCAGGATAAACAAAATTGTTACAGCCACTTTCTCCCCAAACATATTGCCAAATAGACGCAAAGACAGAGAAACTGGTTTTACGGCTTCTTCCACCACATTTAAAGGAGCCAGCGCAAGAAAGGGTTGAGCATAGTGGTGCAGGTACCCTTTAATTCCATTGCTGAAGATGCCTATAACATGGATGGTAATAATAGTGGTTATGGCTAATCCAAAAGTAGTGCTTAAATCAGTAGTCGGCGGAATAATGCCGGGTATGAACCAAAGCAAATTCATGGTCAGGATGAAAAGAAACAACGATCCTACCAGGGGCAGATACTTGCGTCCCTTTTTGCCCAGGTTTGGTTCCAGCAGGCCATAGAAAAATTGAATCATTAATTCCAAAAATGCCTGTTTTTTTGTTTTGGGTTTTGCAGCCAGACCTCTAGTCAGCCAGAAGACAAGACCAAAAAGTACTATCATGGCAATCCACTGGTTTACTACAGTAGAATCAATGGGAACAGGGCCGATGTTGAACATATGCTCAGGTGTCATCTTATCCATTATCTTGGACATGGCTTTTACTTTCTCTGTCATTTAGCTCACCCCCTTTACGTTAAGCCTTAATAAGCAGCTTTAATTCATAAGTATTTAATGCAAACCTAACACTTATTCAACATATTTAGCCTATTGTCCTTTATTTTGAATGAAATACACCTCAGATTATAGCCTATTTTTGAGGTTAGAGGAATGTCCCAAATAGTACCGTTTTATTGTTTAGTATATCTCATAATTTTTATAACATCACCAAAATATGTTGCCAGGTGCAGGAATAAGCCGGCCAGGGCGCCTAATACAAACTGTACTCCAACCTGCATTGCTGCTACCAGGGCTGCCACGGATATTACCATTCTTAAAAGGTAGCGCATCAGGAAAAGACGGTTTGCTTGCTTGTTTTCCATCTCTTTGCCCTTTTTTAGAGCATCTGTCATTAACCAGTAATTGAAAATGCCGACAGCTGTACCGGTTGTTATCCCCAATGCCAGCTGTGTGTAGCCGGTGATGAGAGCTACTATGGCTGACGCCAGTCCTATACCGGCAATCCACCATACCCTTTTATCTTGATGGAAAGGCCCTTCTCCCAAATTCATGCCTGATACATCCTCTTACTCTTTTTTCTTGCTTGAGTCAGTATTTGATTCAGCCTTCGTAAGCACCAGCATTTCCTTTACAAATCCATAAAGGGCAAAACTAATCCCCAGGAGAATACCAAGCACCATGAGCCAGGGTTCAGTACCAAATTTCTGGTCAAGGAGCCTGCCCCCATAAAAACCTAAAAAACTCCATATGATAAATCCAATTCCCAGGGATACGGCCATATGGCCTAATCTAATGCTTTTAAACAAGTCCCTGTTATTTTTATCTTTATCCATCTTTTATCTTACTCTCTTATTTGCATGTGTCAAATAGTAAGAATATTAGTCATTTATAACTGATTGCTATAAATATGATTATAAACTTTGATGTGAATTTTGTCACATGTTTTTAATATTCGTTTTAATTTTTAGGATTCCTTCCAAAAAAACTAATAACATACATTGATTTTTGGTATTGTTCAAAAAAAATCTTAAAAAATCTTTTTTTATTGCTCAAAAGAAATCTTTGATGGCTTTGACTATCCTGATGCTCGCCTTCCCATCGCCATATGGGTTAACAGCCCTGGCCATGGATTGATAAAGCTGTTGATCCAAGAGCAGCGCCGTTGTCTCTTCAATAATCTTACGCTTATCTGTGCCAACAAGTTTCACTGTGCCAGCTTCTACAGCCTCCGGCCGCTCTGTGATTTCTCGAAGAACCAGTACCGGTTTGCCAAGAGAAGGGGCTTCCTCCTGGAGTCCTCCTGAATCGGTTAAAACCAGTGTACAGCGGTTCATCAAGGTTACAAGGGGAAGGTATTCCAGTGGTTCTATTAAATGTATGCAGTCGTACCCGCCTAAAATTTCATGGGCAGGCGTGGCAACCACCGGATTCTTGTGTACCGGAAAAACCAGTTCAGTATTGGGACACTGCAAAACAATCTCTTTTACAGCCTGAAAAATATTGTTTAAAGGTTCACCCCAGTTTTCCCTCCGGTGAGCTGTTAAAAGAATAATGCTTTTATTCCAGTCCACTGAAGGAAGAAGCTGTTCAATAGGGTATTGCTTTTTTGCTGTGGCCAGCAGGGCATCTATCACCGTGTTTCCAGTCACATGGATTTTTTGGGGGTTGACATTTTCCTTAATGAGGTTTTCTCTTGCATGAGCAGTGGGCGCAAAGTGCAAGTCCGCAAGGGCCCCGGTAAGCCGCCGGTTCATTTCCTCCGGGTAGGGTGAGTACTTGTTCTTTGTCCTGAGGCCTGCTTCCACATGACCAACAGCCACCTGTTGGTAGTAGGCCGCCAGGGAGGCTGCCAGGGTGGTTGTCGTATCCCCATGAACAAGGAGGATCTGGGGCTTTTCTTTGCTAATGATATCTTCAAGGCCTGCAAGGGCACGGGTTGTGATGCCGGTCAAAGTCTGGCCGGCCTGCATGATATCCAGGTCATAGTCAGGGGTAATCTCAAATAATGAAAGGACCTGGTCCAGCATCTCCCTGTGCTGCGCGGTGACCACAACCTTGCTTTCTATTTGTCTCTCTTCACTTAAAAGCTTGACCAGGGGGGCCATCTTGATGGCTTCCGGTCTGGTCCCAAATACGCTTAAAACCTTAATCACACAACTCACCCTTTTTAATAATAACCCTTTGCTTTTAATTTCTCCAAATGTTTGGCTAAAATACCATCTATGGGCAGATTATACTTGTTCTCCAGGATGTAAAGCATGGTGAAACAGCACTGGGCAATATCCAGCAGCTCCAGGGCGCTTTCTTTGAGCAGGGTTTTCTCGTCAAGGCTGCGGCAGAGCTTTTCCCCGCTCCGACCTGCCTTCTTGCCCAGGATTTGTGTAAGCTCCCCGATTTCTTCCTGTATTTTGCAGACTGTTTTCAGCAGAGTAACTTGTGGAATATCCAGCCTGGGCAGTTTCAAGTACTTGTAATAACCGTTTGTTTCTATATAATACCTCAACTGGCGATTAAACAGGTAGCCTTTTTCTTTGAGTTTTTCCAGGTGCCCTTCCACCATCTCTCCAGGATCAATCCCATATGTGTCTTCCAATACAAAAATCATGGTCACACAGGTTTGGGCCACATCCAGCAGTTCTTCAGCCACGGTAATCAATTGCGGGCCTGTTTGCCCAAATGCTGCGTTCTCTTCACTTGCCTCAAACAACAAAACAGCCCGGGCCAGCTCCCCGGATTCTTCCATGATCTTTAACAAGGTTGAATCCATAGTAGGAGTGAGCAGGCCCAAGCGCGGTAGTTTAATGGTCTTCTGCGTCAAGTTCAAGATCTTTGCCCCCTAAAAACAACAACCTTACTAGTTATTCTACCATAATTCGCCTGTTTTTGATAAATATTTTTAGCCGCCGCCAACTGGCGGGAATAAGCCCAGGGTATCCCCTTCAGACAAAACAGCATCTAGTTCGGCAGATTTACCGTTAATCATGGCAATGGCTACTTCAGCAGGGTCTATGGCCAGCTTTTCCACAACATTAAGTATGGTGGACCCTTCAGGAAATTCCATCTTTTCTGCGGTAAACCTTCCCTGTCTAAAGGTAGCAAAAAGCTTTACCTGTATTTCCATGCAATCATCCTTTCATCTTATGTTCTATGCCCTTTCTCCCCTTTATTAAGGACAGAAAATAATGCCCCTGGCCCACAAACAGTCGCCGCATGCAGGAGAATATCCCATACAGTCGAGCTCGCTGTCGGCCGCCAAATCACACCCATCCACCAGATCACAATCTGTACAAGATGGATACATGTTATATTTGACAAAATATCTGAATTTCATGTACTCGGGGGATTGCCAAATGTCTTCCAGTGTCATATCTTTAATATTCCCAAAGGATTTTTTAATCAGTCTTTTCTTTCTGCCAAAAACAACTTCCTGGCAGGGATGAAGCAGCCTGTAGCAGGGACTGACCTCGCCATCCCAACTGATTACCGTGGAATAATTATCTATAAACCTGCAGGACCTGTCTGTCTTGAGCACATTTTGCGGACGCATAATCTTAATTCCTTTGGCATGGCCTGTATTATAAGCCATGTGGAAGTACTTTTCTGCTTCAGGGACTAAAGTGTCGCCATATAAAATCTCCTGGGCGTTTTCCTCACTTACAGGAATCAAATGGGTTACATATATGGCGCTCACCCCTATCTCAGCAGCCCTGCGCACCACTTGAGGCAGGGATCTGAAATTGGTTTTCATTGCTACAAACTCCCAGGATAATCGCGGAAAGGCCTGCTTCCTTGCTTTTTTTAATGATACCATATTCTTTTGCTTTTCTAAAATGGCAGAAAGTTCTGTACTTCTGATATTTTGGAAGTCAGCTTCGCTGCTGCTGTCAACAGAGACAATGACTTCCTGTACATTTGCCGAAAGTAAGGTTTGGATCAGCTGATTCTCCAGGAGTGTTCCATTTGTAGTCAAGGCCAGAGGGATCCCTGTTTTCTGCAATTCCTTCATAATTTTTATAAACTGGGGGTGATAAGTAGGCTCTCCGATACCGCCAAGGACAATTTTTTCAAGCTTGGGGAAAACTTTCAGGTGGTCAATAATCCGCTGGACCATATCCAGGGCCATATATCCAATTTCCTGCTCCCAGACCTGCCTGTAGCACATTTTGCATTTCAAGTTGCAGCGATTGGTGATCTCCAGGTAAAGTTTTCTCAGGTTGTTTTGGGGGTTCAGTTTTACCTCAAATTCTTCACCCTGTCTAATAACATATGTCAAAAACAGCACCTGCCTTAGATAAAGGACTTCCCCTCTATGAAGGGAAGTCCTGTGATAATGAAAGGGGACACACCTCATATCAGGTATTCCTATGCAGTTGAGGAATGTCCCTAAATATAATCTAAGGGATACAACGAAGTCCCCCAATATATATTGTTACGCTAGTTTAAACCTGGGAAGCTTTTCTACTGCTAATCCAAGTTCGGCCAGTTTTTCCTCGGTAGGCACCCCTTCTTCATCCCAGCCTCTTATTTTGTAGTACTCGGGAAGCGCTTCAGCCAGTTTGTTGACATGTCCCTGAGAAGGTCCTTCGGGAATAGGTTCTTCCAGCAAACGTTTTGGCAAGGTATCATCTGCCTTGGTATAACCATTTGCCAGGTTGAAGATTTTTTCAACATTCCAGACCCTGTCTCCAACTTTCATTAGATCTGCGCCAGTAATTTCTTCTCCGGTGGCTGCGCTGAACATAGCTGCGTAATCGTCAGCTCCCAGGGCAAAGGATGTGAATATACACAGACCCAAGGAGTCAATGGCTGCAAACAGATCCTGGAAAAGCTTAGCCCAGCTTGCCTTGCCTTCCATGGTAAAACGATCAAGCTTTTCGGGTATTCCTGCAATTTCCGGCGCGACCAGATAGCCCCTAACATGGCAGCCTCCCCTGTTAGCAGTGGCATACTGGAGGCCCATCCCCTGGATAGCCCTTGGGTCATAGGCAGGCATATCCTGTTTTTTAACTGACATGGAAAGTTCAGGTACCCCGTAGCTTTCAGTCAGACGGTAGCTGCCCCATGCAAGTTTAGCGCCTAGTCCCTCGGATAATCCCATGGCTTTAGTGTAGTACTGAATGGCTTCACTGCTGCCAAACTTCAACTCAGGACCACCGGCCAATTCTTCTTCCTTAATATATCCTTTTTCATAAAGTTCCATTGCTGCAGCAATTGTACAACCGGCAGCAATTGTATCCAGGCCATATTCATTGCAGAAATAGTTAGCTTTGATAATAGCACCCAGGTCATCAACACCGCAGTCAGCGCCGTAAGCCCAGATGGTCTCATATTCCGGCCCGCCGCCTTCAACATCATCAACCTTGCAGTATCTGCCGCAGGCTATTGGACAGCGATAGCAGGGGTCTTTCTTAACTAAATATTTTTCTGCCAGGGTTTCACCACTGGTCTTCTCAGCAGTCGGGAAATAAGCTTGCTGGAAGTTATTAGTTGGATATACGCCGCTCTCATTGATTACGTTTACAAGAAGAGCGGTACCATAGGTCGGCAGGCCCTGGCCTGTCAAGCCGTTCTCTCTAATCTTCTTGGTTGTATTGCTTAATACTTCTTTTACCTTGTCAGGATCAGCCAGTTCAACTTTGCTGCTGCCCTTGACCACTACAGCCTTTAGGTTTTTCGAACCCATGACAGCGCCAACGCCGGTCCTGCCTGCAGCTCTAAAAAGGTCATTCATCACACAAGCATTTAGTGAGAGTTTTTCTCCGGCAGGTCCAATACACATTACCTTGGCCTTGGGATCGCCAAACTCTTCAAGGAGTGTTTTAGTGGTCTCGCTGGTTACCTTGCCCCATACATTTTCTGCAGAGCGAAGCTCAACCTCATCGTCCTTGATAAAAATGGCAGTTGGCTTGTCTGCCTTGCCTTCAACTACCAGCATATCGTATCCGGCAAATTTTAGCTCTGGTCCCCAATAACCTCCGGAGTTTGAAGAAGCAATGGTATTGTTCAGGGGAGACTTGGTAACAACCATGTACCTGGAACCGGTTGGTACAGGTGCACCTGTCAAAGGTCCTGTTGCGAAAAAAATTTTATTGTCTGGTCCTAGGGGGTCAACATCATGTGCAATTTCTTCTGACAGCATCATACCTGCCAAACCGCGGCCGCCAAAGAATTTTTTGGCTTTTGCCAGGTCTAAGTCTTCTTTGCTGATTTCACCAGATGATAGGTTAACTCTTAAAATTTTCCCTACATAGCCAGCCATAAAAAAACCTCCTTGATTTATTTGAAATTTATCTCTTGCTAGTAAACAAGCAAATATCATGCCAAAAAATAAACCCTAAGGATAGGGCCTTAACCTAAAGAGTTTAAGGGAATGTCATGGAAATCGCTCCATTTCGGAACGCAAAATTGCAATTAGACTGTCACATTATAGAACATTGTCCTGTTTCGGAACAATTAATTTTGAAATAATCTATTTTTCTATACAGGGTATTTCTTCCTATCCCTAAAGCCTTGGCAGTTAGGGTAATATTGCCGTTATACGTGTCCAGGGCTTTGATGATGTGCTGTCTTTCCACTTCATCAAGGGGCAGGATCACGTCCTTGAACTCATTATCCGCCGGTCGATAACCCACTGCAATAGCATCTTCTCTTGCCTTAATATCAATTACAATCTGCCTTTTTTCCATGCTCAAAGGTATGGATTCCGTATTGATAATGAGTTCCATCAGGTTCTCAAGTTCCCTTATATTACCCGGCCATTCATATTCTAGCAAATACATCATGTATTTGTCGGAGATTTGGATTATTTTCTTGTTCAATCTCTTGGAAATCCTGTTCATAAAATATTCAATCAAAATGGGAATGTCATCCTTACGCTCTCTTAAGGGAGGCAATCTCAAAGGCAGAACATTGAGCCTGTAAAACAAGTCTTTTCTGAAATTGCCCCTTTTAACTTCTTCATTAAGGTCCTTATTGGTTGCTGCTATTATTCTTACATCAACCACAATTTCCTTGTTGCTGCCAACCCTGCTTACCGTCCCTTCTTCAATTACCCTGAGCAGCCGGGTCTGCATGTCCAAGGGCATTTCCCCAATTTCATCAAGAAAAATTGTTCCTCCATCAGCTATTTCGAATTTTCCGGGATGCCCGCTTCTTTTTGCCCCTGTAAATGCCCCTTCCTCATACCCGAACAATTCTGTTTCTATTAAACTTTTGGGTATGGCTCCACAATTGATTGCCACAAAATTCTCTTCTCGCCGTTCACTATAATTGTGGATGGCCTGGGAAAACAGTTCTTTTCCTGTTCCGCTCTCACCCATGATTAAAATGTTTGATCTGCTGTTGGCAATTTTTTTAGCAAATTCCACCGTCTTCAGAAAGTTTTCGTTATTGCCGATAATTTTGTCAAAGGTATAGATGGCCTGGCGTCCCATGATTTTGTTGGCAAGCTTTCTCACCTTTTTTACTTCTTTAAACACCAAGATGATGTCTCTTAAATTTTGCTTGTCATCCAGTATGGGATAAGTACTGAGGTTAAACTGCAGCTTATTCATCCTGGAATTAACAAACACATCCTCATCCAGTATACTCATTTTGGATTTTAAACTAACATCCTTTACCTTATCCCACCCATCAAACAGATCCCAGATTTTCATGTTTTTCATTTCTTCTTCATCATATCCGAACATCTCAAGACTATGTTTATTGACAGTCTTAATATTTCCGTTTAAATCGGCAGTTAGGATACCTGAGGTAATGGAGTCAATTATTGCTTCAGTATACTTTTTTGCTATATTTAACTCTTCATTATATTTTTTTATCTGCAGCATTTTCTCAATGGCCTCTGCTGCGGCAGCCACCATGCCAAGGGTATGGGAATGGACCAATTCGGAATACCCGGTTAAATCAAGAGCTCCAATGATTTCTCCGCATGTATTCCTGATTGGAGCCCCGGAACAAGTCCAGCGATGATAGGCTTCTATATAGTGTTCTTTGCCTGAAACCTGCAATGGTTTTCCTTCCGCTAGAGCTGTGCCCATGGCATTTGTACCTATGTTTTCCTCGTCCATATAAGCTCCCGGTACCATTTTCAAGGAAAAGGCCTCCGACAAGATGCCTTCATCGCCAATCATGCTTAAAATACAACCTTCTTCATCGGTTAAAATGGCGAAGAAATTGGAGCCTTTCACAAAGTTGTATAACTGATTCATAAATGGTTCGGCATTAATGATCAGTTCACTTTTTTCCTGCATTTTTTTAAACAGCTCGTCGCCTGTGATTATTTTTGTGCTGTAGATTCTGTCCTTTTCTACCTTGTATCTTTCACATCTTTCGTGAGACTGCCTGATATAATCTTTTTGTTTTGCAGCTGTATAACCTTGCAAAGGTTTCCCCTCCAATCCAAAAACAATATCTGGCATGGCAGACTATTACTACAGCGAAAGGTTACTCGTTTCGTTACATCGCTACGCCACGGGGACGGTTCCATCGTCTTCCCTTCGGACCTTCGCTGCGCTACGGTGACGCTCGAACCGTCCCCATGGCTCCGCTAATTGCTGAATTTCGCTGTAGTACTATTTACTAATAAGTATACACTATTTCATAATCCATTGCATAAAAATCTGAATTTTAGCATTAAAACAGCATCAAAACGCCCCCTTGTGCTGTGTAAATAGCACAAGGGGGCGTGAGTTTGATTCGGAGAACCGTCCCTTGAATCACGGAGAACCGTCCCTTGAATCACCTTGAATCAAAGGTGAAGAAAAGGAAGAATAAAAACTAGTCTGCTGAGTCGGCTTTTACATACTTGCAGGCGCGTTTCAAGTCGTCTTTGACGGAGCCTTCCCAGATTTCTATGCCGAAATGGTAGGCTGCCCTGGAAATCATATGGGCGCCAACAGGAGCCGTCAGCATGATAAACACTATGGTCAATAGATTCTTACCGCTAAAGCCCATTCCTGTAGCGTAGAAGAAAAAGATGGAACCTATCATCACGCTTGCTACTCCAAGGGTAACGCTTTTGGTAGCGGCATGCATCCTGCAGTAGACATCAGGCAGACGTACAAGACCTATGGAACCTGCCAGGATAAAAAAGGCGCCGAGTAGAATGAAAAAGCTAGTTACTATCTCGATCAATGATATCACCCCTCTGCAGGTATTTGGCTATGGCAACTGTTCCCACAAAAGCCAGGATGGCAATAACCAGGGCCGCATCCAAATAAAGCATGGTCCCCTGACGGATGGAAAATAGGGCGATGATGGCCACAATATTTACTCCAATGGTGTCCAATGCCACTACCTTGTCCGGCACGGTAGGTCCTACAATAACCCTGTAGAAACACAGCAGGTTGGCGATGGCAACAGCAATAATGGATATATCCACAACCAGCATCAAGTTCATTCGCCCACCACCTCCATAATGCCTTTTTCGAAACTATCCTTAATGCCTTTGATAATAGCCTCTTCATCATCAATGTGAAAAACATGGACATAAATAATTTTGTTATCTGGAGATACTTCCATACTTAACGTCCCGGGGGTAAGACTTATCATATTAGCCAGCAGCGTTACCTCGACACCGGTTTTTAGTTCAGTGGGCAGGGCAACGATCCCTGGCTTGATGTTCAACCTGGGTCTGAGCACCTGGGCTATGACCACAAAGTTAGCAATAATCAGTTCCTTGATAAAAACCAGAAACAGCACAAAAGCTTTCCACCAGGTATAGAGGTAAAACCTGCCGCCAAGCTGACCCCTGAAAACATACAAGAAACCAATCCCTATGATATAACCTACTATAAAGTTTAAAGCTGTAAATTCAGCCTGCAGCAGCGCCCAGACAAAGGCTATGGCTACGTTCAAAAGTGGTTGTACAATCATGGTAGTCCACTCCTTTACTTAATCAGTACTGAGTTAATATAGATTTCCGGGGTCATCAACTGGTCTGCTGCCATCATAATATACTGCATAATCCACTCGGCTCCTAATCCCATAACCACTGCAACACCGATTAAGGCCAGGACCGGCGGCATCAACTGCTTATAATTATAGTCCCGGGTTTCTGCGGGAACCTCTTTTTCCTCACCCCAGAAGGCATAAATGAATATCTTCATCATGGAAAACAGTGTAAGCACACTGACTACCAGAGCAACAGCTACAATAGGATAACTCCCTATGGCCAAGCCGCCCTTAATGAGCACAAACTTGCTGAAAAACCCGCTTAAGGGCGGTACGCCTGCTAAGGCCAGTCCTGCAAAGAAGAAAGACCAGCCAATCAGGGGATACTTCCCAAGAAGTCCTCCCATTTTCTTTAAATCCGTGGTGCCGGTAACCTTCTCTGTTACACCGCTTATCAAGATCAGACAGGACTTGACTATAATATTGTGCAGGATGTGGAAGATAGCTCCTGCAATAGCCACTGCTGTAAATAGTCCCAGACCCATGATCATGTAGCCAACCTGACTGATGATATGGTAAACCAGGATCAGCTTGAAATCCATCTGGCACACAGGGCCCAAGATGCCGATTGCCATGGTTAATCCCGCTATCACTAAAATAATAGTGTGGGTATAACCAACGTCCACAATAAATATCAGCGTAAAGACCCTGATCAAGGCATATACCCCAACCTTGGTCAAAATACCGCCAAAGAGGGCGCTGACCACTGTGGGCGGCTGGAAGTACGAATTTGGCAGCCAAAAATACAAGGGGAAAACTGATGCTTTTAATCCGAAGACTATCATAAACATCACGGCAATTACACTTATGATCCCCTGATTGCCAATTTCGGCTATTCTCACGGCAGCATCCGCCATATTTAAAGTTCCTGTTACGCTATATAGCATGGACAGGGCTACCAGGAACAAAACTGAGGACACTGAATTAATCAGCACATACTTAAAGGATTCACGCAGCTGCCCGAGTTCTCCGCCCAGTACAATCAGTACATAAGAAGCAATAAGCATTACTTCAAAGAACACGAACATGTTGAAAAGGTCGCCTGTCAAGAAGGAACCATAGACACCAACCAGGAGCATCTGGAAAAAGGCGTAGTAAAAATGCTTTTCCCTGCCATGGTCAATGGCTTTGTATGAGTATAAAAGACAGGCCAGGGCCACAACACTGCTGAAAGAAAGCATCAAAACAGAGAACATGTCCGCTACCAGGGCAATACCAAAGGGCGGGATCCAGTCTCCGGCATGAAATACCTGGATACCGTCATTTACTACCACTGAACCTAAATATACTGCTAAAACCACACCCATAGTTGAGCTCACTGCTCCTAACACTTTCTGGGCCTTCAGGTTCTTGTACAAGAGCACCATCAGAACTGCCGTTATAAAAGGCAGCAGTACCGGATAAATAACTAGATTGTTACTCATTGTCTGCCCCCCTTAACTTGTCAAGGTCATCGGTGTTTAATGCCGTGTAAGCCCGGTAAGCCAGGACCAGAATAAAAGCTGTAACACCAAAACCAATGACTATGGCTGTTAATATCAGGGCCTGGGGCAGCGGGTCCGTATAGGCCGCAGCATCCATGAGGATGGGGGGTGTGCCCCTTTTCAGCTTGCCCATGGTTAAAATCATCAATAAAGCTCCGTGGGACATAACCATTGTGCCCAGGACAACTCTTAACATGCTTCTACATAACAATAGATAGGTACCGGTGGCAAATAGCACCCCTATTACAACTGCCATTAATATTTCCATCAGCTGCTCTCCCCCAGGGTCAAGATTACCGTCATGGTACTGCCGACCACAGTCAGGTAGACACCCAGGTCAAAAATCACTGCTGATGCCAGTTCTACCTTGCCAAAAACGGGAAAGGTGTAATATTCAAAAGCATGGGTGAGAAAAGGATACCCATAAATCATGCCACCTACGCCTGAAGCCAGGGCTATCAGCAGCCCCAGGCCAATCATGATTTTAAAGTCATAATTCATATTCTTTTTCATATAGCCAGGGCCAAAAGCCAGATACATCAATACTAATGCTGCAGCTGTCATTAAGCCTGCTATAAAACCTCCACCGGGCATGTTATGACCGGCAAAGAACAAAAATACGGAAAACACGATAATCAGATAGAGGGCTCTGGCAGCTATGGTCTGAAAGATAACGTTATTTACAATGCTACTCATTTTCATGAGTCTCACCCTCCTTCTTTGTAACCAGTTTAATCAAGGCAAATATGCCAAGGGCTGCGATGCCTAATACGGCAATCTCTCCCAGGGTATCAAGACCCCTGAAGTCTACCAGGATGACGTTTACCATGTTGGTTCCGCCGCCCAGGGTCTTGCTGTTTTCCACAAAGTAGTGGGAAATAGGCTCAAAGAACTTGTTGCTGTGTCCTGCCATGACCAGCGCCATGGCAAGCACGCCCATGACAGCAGATACCAGGATGTTTATTGTCTTGACCCTTGGTTTTGTGTCACGTTCCTGCAGGAACTTGGGCAGTCTTGTAAGGGCCAGGAGCAGGAGCACCATGGTTACAGATTCAACCAGGAGCTGAGTAAGAGCAAGGTCCGGAGCCCTGAATAATACAAAGAACAAGGCCACGGTATACCCCACAGCGCCAAGTGAAACAACTGCCGAGATTCTATTCTTGGACAATATGACCCCGAAGGCCCCGCCAATAACCACAAGAGCCATGGTAATCTCCAAAAATGATATGGGCGCTACATCCTGGGTGTTCAGGATAACAACATCCTTTATAAATAGTGTCCCCCCTGCCACCAACACGGTGTACAGCAGGATAAAGACAACATAGTCCCTCAAATATCCTGTCATATGACCGCTGGTGACCTTACCTGCACCCCTGACCATGGCGTCAAGGCCCCAGTCATAGATGCGGTTGGAACTGGGCGTGCCCGGCATCTTGGCCAGCACACCTTTGAGAGCGCCAAGCCTTGTATACAGCACAAGGCCCACAATTATTACAACCAAACTCATGGCTAGAGGCAGGTTAAACCCATGCCAGTGGTGGATGTGAATTTTCATGGGTTGTCCAGCTACAGCCAAAACGGCAGGTTCCAAGATCACATGAGATATCAAATTGGGGAATAACCCAACAACAACATTTATACTCACCAACAAGAGCCCAGGCAGGAGCAGTCCCAAGGGAGCTTCATGGGGCTTCTTGGGTGTTTCCTTGGTTAATTCGCCGTTAAAGAAAACACCGTGGAAAATGCTCACTGAGTATACAAAGGTGAAAATGCTTCCAAACAGCGCCACAGTTGGGAATAACCAGGCATAACCGCTCAGGAAAGCCAGGTTAGCCGATACTGCTTCCACTGATGCTGTAAAAAAAAGTTCTTTGCTTAAAAAGCCGTTGAATGGCGGCACACCTGCCATGGCCAGCGAGCCGATAATGGCAATTGCTGCCGTATACGGCATTACCTTGGCAAGACCCCTCAGCAGCCTTATATCCCTTGTCCCTGTTTCATGGTCAACAATGCCAACCATCAAAAACAAGCTGCCTTTAAAGGCTGAGTGGTTGAACAAGTGGAAAATACCACCCATGATGGCTCCAGGGGTACCATATCCCAGGAAAGTAATGACCAGGCCCAGCTGGCTGATGGTTGAGAAAGCGAGTATGGCCTTTAAGTCCGTCTGCTTGAGGGCCAGGTATGAACCCAGGAAAAGCGATGTTAGACCTATTGTAGATACTATGAGGAACCAGATTTCGGTACCTCCTAAAATACCTGTCATCCTGGCAATTAAATAGATTCCTGCTTTAACCATGGTTGCAGAGTGAAGATAACAGCTGATAGGCGTAGGAGCTTCCATGGCGTCAGGAAGCCAGATGTGGAAGGGCACCTGCGCCGACTTGCTGAAAGCGCCTAGCAAAAAGAGAATTACCAATGGAACATACAAGGGACTTGCTTTAACTATTCCTGCATTGGCAAGAATTTCCCTGATTTCAAAGGTTCCTGTAATAGTCCATAAAATAATTAATCCCGCCAACATAGCCAATCCGCCTATTACGGTGATCAGCATGGCCTTTTGGGCTCCATAACGGGATTTTTTGCGGTGATACCAAAAACCAATCAAAAGGAATGACGAAAAGCTTGTCAACTCCCAGAACATGTACATTAGTACCAGGTTATTGGAAGTTACCACGCCAAGCATTGCCCCCATGAAAACCAGTATGAACACATAAAAATTAGTGAGGTTCTCTTTTGAGGACAGGTAAAAAATAGAATAAACCACTACAACAAAGCCTACCCCGGTAATAATTAATGCAAAGAGCAGGCTCAAGCCGTCCAAGTAAAGTGAAAAGTTAATTCCTAAAGACGGCACCCAGTTCAAAAATACCGACACGTAATCCCCCCGAATTACACTGGGCACTTGGTATACAAACCAAATAAATAGTGTAAGGGGGAGAACAGATACAAGCCAACCTATTTTGTTGCCGACAAATTTACGAAAGAAAGGCACTAGGATAGCTAGTATCAAGGGTGACAAAACCACAACTGAAAAGCCCAACGTTTCCTCCTCCTTCAACCTCCCGTGTTCCCTCTATAACAACTGGCAGTAAGATCGCCAGACAAAACGGTAACAACAAGTGCGTTTAAGCACAAAAAAAATAGTAGAAAAGGTAAACTCTATCCCATTTTAGAATTCGGGATAATTTTAGCACAAAGGATTCTAATTTTCAATATAAACAAGGCCTTATGGGTATACTTAAAATGCCAATATGGCTATTGTAATTTTTTACAGCGGCTTAAGTTTTCTGCACCAGCTTCATTTCAATGCCTGCTTCTTCCGCCATTTCCCTGGCAAGATTGTCATTGTAGAACTCCCGGAATACTATCTTTTTTATTCCTACATTTATAAGAAGCTTCATGCAGGAACCGCACGGACTGGTATTGATATAAAGGGTTGAACCCTCCCCCTTAATGCCAAAACGGGCGCACTGGGAAATCAGGTTGGCTTCGCTGTGGGTCCCCCGGCACAAATGCAGGTCCCTTCCGGATTCAATGTTGTCGGTTTGGCGAATACAACCTATTTCCTCGCAATGTCTAAATCCGGTAGGCACCCCGTTATAACCTGTAGCCAGTATGCGGTTTTCATAAACCAGGATTGAGCCTACTTTTCTTCGCAGGCAGGTAGACCTGCTGGCCACCTGCTCGGCAATCTGCAAAAAATATTCATCCCAACTAGGACGCTGTATAGACATTAGTGATACCTCCAGGAACAGAAGTCGAAAGTTAGAAAGTTAGCGATTAAATATTTCTAGAAAAATTTGTCGATTCCTTGTTAAAAAATAAAAATCCCCCTTCCTTTTCACGAGTTAAAACGGTAACCCGCTCCCCAAATGGTTTCAATATATTCTGGATTGGATGGATCTTTCTCTATCTTTTTTCTGATCTTTTGGATATGAACAGCTACTGTGAATCAGTGTGAATCAGGGGATGTGAATCAGGGGACGGTTCTCCGATTCAAAAAAAATGAATCAGAATGAATCAGGGGACGGTTCTCCGATTCAAAAAATGATTCGGGGAACCGTCCCCCGAATCAACCCCGAATGAATCAGGGGACGGTTCTCCGATTCAAAAAATGATTCGGGGAACCGTCCCCCGAATCACACCCGGTTCTCCGATTCAAATGATTCATCCCCCGATTCACCCCGATTCACTCCGATTCATTGTCAACATGAATAAGTATCTAAAATAAAATAATGTAGAAAAATGTCAAATAATATCCTATACTATTATTAGATTTAATGAGGGGGAGGACTTATAAATGGCAAAGCAGGGAGCCGAGATAATCAGTGATTTTATTGAATTATCAGATTATATTAGGGATTTATTTGATGATGATGTTATAATCGGGATATCGGATAGGGAGACTTTTCTTAAATATATTCCTGGTAAAGAAACTGGATGTCAAAGCCAAGGAAGGTGAACCCCTCCAGGTTGGAGATGCCATGTATGAGTGTCTGCAAAAGGAAAAGAAAATAGTCAAGATAATACCAAAAGAATTATTGGGAATCCCCTTCAAATCCATTACTATTCCAATCAAAGACAACCTTGGGAAAGTAGTCGGAACTATCAGCATAGGCAGGAGCCTTAAGCGGCAAAACAGGCAGCTGGAACTAACTCAGAGTGTTGCAACCACCTTGGAAGAAATAACGGAAAGTCTAGATGAAATATCAAGCGGTGCTGATAACATTGCAGCATCTACACAGGAAATAGTGGACCAGGGGAAAAGCACAATTGAATCTGTAAGGAGCACAGATAAAATACTTCAATATATCAAAAAGATATCTGATCAGGCGAATATGCTTGGTCTTAATGCTTCAATTGAAGCAGCAAGGGCAGGCGAACAGGGCAGAGGTTTTGCTGTTGTTGCTGACGAGATCAGAAAACTGTCTGTTGAAACAAAGAATTCTGTTGGCGAAATAAACCAGATAATCAACACCATTAAGGATAAGGTAGAAAAAATGGTCACTTTGGTTAATGAGACTGTTAATACTACCAGGGTACAGGCTGAATCAACCCAGCAAATCTTAGAAGCTCTGCAAGAAGTAAACTCAGCAACCCTTAACCTATCAGAAATAGCTAAAGATTTGTAAACTCGGGCGGCAAAACTCCCTGCACCTTTCTATGTAAAACTAAATTCTTGTCTTTGCGCTGTACCATAAACTTCTTTTGCATTCTATCCAAGGCTGTATTTGCCTGTTCTACATTTAATCCGGGTAAACTAAGCAAAGATTGCGCCTCACCCCACTCAGCAATCACATCACCTTTTCTTAAATTTGTTAATAATAACTCTTTAAGCTCTTTCATACTATCCTTTAGCAGTTTTTTGGGGGGTAAGGTATGGTCCTGCAAGGTCAATGTCAAAATGCCTAATACTTCTGACACAAACTCGTAATGTGACCGCGCCTGCTTGATCTTCCCTTCTCCTGTTAAGGCTTCCAGATAGCGCAGGTGTATCTCTTCTTCAAACAATTCATATTTTAATGCTTTTTCACATTTTCCCCTAAACTATATTGATGATGCAGTATATAGTATAACATCCTTAACCTTAAATCATTAAGAATCTAACCTTAACTGAACCTTAATTCTACCTTAAGTTTACCTTAAATTTACTAAAGCAAGAGAAATCCTAAAGCATAAGAAATCTACTTGGGATATATCTTGGCATGGAAATAAGTTTCTTTTGATACATGTTCTTGTTTTCCATTAATAACACCGCCTATTTATTTCATCGGCATTTTGTATTATTATTTTATCTGCTCTGAAAAAATAGTTCATTGACAATTTTGCGGTTGGAGAAAAAAGTAGTTATTTTATTTGATCGCAAAATTGTCAATGTAATAAAAAAACTACCTCTGTAGAGGCAGCTAGTTTGTTTATATGAGCTAATGCAGCAGGTTTTACTCCAAGATGAAATCAGTGAAATCAATAAAAGGATTAAGTACTTTTACTCCCTCATATGACTGATCATGTGATAAATCTTCTGACCATATAATGCCACAACCGCTAGCTTTTGCGCTGTTAATAATCATAGCATCCCAAAACGATATCTTGTTTCTTTCCTGGATATTAATGGCCTCTATAACATCCACAGCATCTGGTATATGATAAGACCATTGACTAAAATCTTCCAGTATTTGAATGACTTTTTCCTTGTTCAAAGGAACCGGTACTTTTTGAGTCACTATAACATAGAATTCTTGCATGACTTGGATACTAAGACACCCACTATTTTTTTCCCACAAATCAATCAAAAGCTCCTTGGCTTTAATATGTTTGTTTTTACTGCTTGCATCATAACAATATACTAAAATATTAGTATCTACAAATTGCTTATTAATATCACATGTCATATAGATCATCCCTTTTCCAGGAAGGCTGTTCCTTTACTTGTAAGTCAAAACCCTTCTGCATAAAATAAACCTGTCTCTCTTTTGCTTTTAAATAATCTTTTTCTTTTTCAACAATTTCTTGCAGCTTTTGCGATAGCAATTTGGAAACTGAAGTATTTTTTTGCACGGCAATGAGTTTTGCTTGTTTCAATATTTCTTTAGGTATAGAAAGTGTAATATTTTGGTTTTTCATCCCACCACACCTCCACTAAAATAAGTGTACCACGTTTTTTCGTGAATAACAACCATCAAAAGACAAAAGAAAAATCTTAAAAGCTTTTAACAAGATTCAGAGGTTACTATCTGACCTGGATTGTGCGCATCTGTTTTAAAAAAACGCCCACGAGGGTGGGCGTTTCAGTGATTTTTCTGGTTGCCATTCCTGTCTCAGGATCATATCCTCCGGAAGGAACTTCCACTTCATTTAGCGGCTTAAATAAGGCGCCAAGTATTCAAGGGCAGAGAATAGGGAGGCTTCCTGGTACTGTACCTGCGCAGCCAGGATTTCGTCGTTGGCAAAGTGCAGTTTGCGAAAATGAGAAGGCGTGCATTGTTATCCCCTCTGCTTTTATTGATACGGTGCAGCTCGTCCCCATTGATGACCGCTATGTTATTCTCTTCTAACAGGTGGGTTTCCCCACCCATATCGATATATACCTTGCCCTGCAATACGTATATTATTTCCAGGGCTTTGTGCCAGTGGTAGGGGTGCTCTGCAACGTTTTAGACAAAGGCCCTGACCGGTATACCATCTGGAAACTCTATTTCTTCCGGACGCATGTTTTCATCAACTCCCTCCCCACGCCATTATTTTATTTCTTATGGAAAAAAAGTTCATTGACGATTTGCCGTCCTCATCCTTTTTCAGCCGTTCCCCGGTCAGTTGACTGATCTGTTCCGGGGTCAGTTCAGCTAGGTCGGAGAGGTCGATAGTCACAGCCACAGGTTCGCTGAACTTTTCAATTCTTTCGCCAGCACCCTCACTGGTCTTGACCAGGGCGGTGAGATCGAAGGTCCTTCCGCCGATTTCAAACAGGCCAGCGCTCTGGCCCGTAGGCGCTTCTGCCAGTATCGCTTCCTATTCAACTCCGGTTACTTCCCTGGCGCCTATTTCCATCACAGTTTTGCCGGTGGCTCCTGTCACCTGCGTAAGGTTTAGGGAATCAGGGGCGAAGTCCAGTCGCACGCCGGTGTTCTCCACGGAGAAGGGCATTTTGTGTTCCGCCAGTCTTTTAATGACGACGGTGGATATTTCACCAGCATTTGTACCACGTAAATACCCAATCAGACCACCTGTTCGTCCATTAACCTCACCGTTTACGCTGCCGCTACTGCTACAGTCGCTGACGGTTCCGTTATAGCTGCCGGTAAACCTGTTGGTATAATTTCCTATAGGCTCCCAGTTGGGGTATTCCGACAAGTCGATATCCGCTGTCTGGATGAAGTGCTTGTCGAGATTATTCCAGACAGCGTCAAGCTGCTCCGGAGTCCCCACTCGAAAAGGTTTGTTTATGCTGCCGTCACCAATGGCATCCAACTCGATTATAGGGCTGAAGGACGCCGTTTTCCCCAGCCTGTTCCTCAATTCCATATGGACGGTCTTTTCTCCGTCCCCGACAGTCAGGAATCAGTGAATCAGGGTGAATCAGGGGACGGTTCTCCGATTCAAAAAATGATTCGAAGAACCGTCCCCTGATTCAAAAATGATTCGAAGAACCGTCCCCTGATTCATGCAAAAAAATGATTCGAAGATCCGTCCCCTGATGTACGTCCCCTGATGTAATTCACTATTTATGATTCGAAGAACCGTCCCCTGAT
>JBFLYC010000027.1:30903-52433 GCA_040756735.1 Bacillota bacterium
ATGATTCGAAGAACCGTCCCCTGATTCATGCAAAAAAATGATTCGAAGATCCGTCCCCTGATGTACGTCCCCTGATGTAATTCACTATTTATGATTCGAAGAACCGTCCCCTGATGTAATTCACTATTTATACAGCGGATACTTCTTACAGAGGGCGGCAACCTTTTCTCTGGCCTTGGCTTTTTCACTGTCACTGCCTGTAAGGGCCTTGCTGATGCACCAGGCCACTGTCTTCATGTCCTCCTCTTTTAAGCCCCTGGTAGTGACGGCCGGACTGCCAATTCTTACCCCACTTGTTATTGTAGGCGGTTGTGGGTCATTGGGTATGGCGTTCTTGTTTAAGGTAATCTTAAATTCATCCAGGGTTTCTTCTGCTTCTTTACCGGTCAGGTTTTTGGGCCTTAAGTCAACCAGCATCATATGATTGTCGGTACCGCCTGAAACAATCCTAAATCCTTCATCTGCCAAAGCAGCTGCCAAAGCGCTGGCATTTTTTACAACCTGAGTCTGATATTCCTTAAACTGTGGCTGCAGCGCTTCCTGGAAAGCCACGGCTTTCGCAGCAATAACATGCATGAGCGGACCGCCCTGAATCCCCGGGAAAACTGCCTTATCGATGGCCTTTGCATACTCTTCTTTACAGAGAATTAAACCGCCCCTGGGTCCCCTTAATGTTTTATGGGTTGTGCTGGTAACAAAGTCTGCATATGGCACCGGATTGGGGTGAAGTCCTGCGGCCACAAGCCCTGCAATGTGCGCCATATCTACCATAAACATGGCTCCTACTTCATCAGCAATAGCTTTGATCTTGGCAAAATGTATAGTCCTGGGATATGCGCTTGCCCCGGCCACAATTAATTTAGGTTTAACTTTTACAGCCAGTTCGGCCAGCGCATCATAGTCAATCTGCTCTGTTTCAGGATGCACCCCATAACCATGAAACTCATAATACTTACCGGACATATTTACCTTGCTGCCATGGGTCAAATGGCCCCCATGGGCTAAATTCATGCCCAGCACTTTGTCTCCTGGCTCAAGTACGGCAAAATAGACTGCCATATTAGCCTGGGCGCCTGAATGGGGCTGGACGTTGGCATAGTCAGCTCCAAAAAGCTGCTTGAGCCTGTCTCTTGCCAGGTCTTCAACCATATCCACATACTGGCAGCCGCCATAGTAACGCCTGCCGGGGTAGCCCTCAGCGTACTTATTTGTCAGCGCTGTTCCTTGAGCAGCCATAACTGCCATACTGGTAAAGTTTTCCGAGGCTATTAATTCTAGATGGCTGTTTTGTCTCTCAATTTCCAGCTTAATAGCTTCCGCGGCCTGTGGATCAACTTTTTTAATGATTTCCAAGTTCATAATATGTACCTCCTTATAATTAGAAGTCAGAAGTCAGTGGTCAGAAGTCAGATAAACCCTCTAACACTTCATGTGGCGTTTTTCGATTTGGGCTATCTTGTCCACCCTGCGTGCATGTCTACCGCCGGCAAATTCTGTAGTAAGCCAGACTTCTGCTATTTCCATGGCCAAACCCGGGCCAATAACTCTTTCGCCCATACAGAGAATATTTGCATCATTATGCTCCCTTGAAGCTCTTGCTGAAAAAGTATCATGACAAAGGGCGGCCCTGATACCTGCAACCTTATTGGCAGCAATGCCAATGCCAATACCGGTACCGCATATGCAAATCCCCCGGTCAAAACTGCCGTCTGCTACCGCTAAAGCGACCTTTTCCCCAAAATCAGGATAATCAACAGATTCACAACTATAAGTTCCCAGGTCCTCAAAAGCTATTTCCTTCTCTGCCAAAAACTCCTTTATTTTTTCTTTTAGCATATAACCACCATGGTCACTGGCAATAGCAACCTTCATTATTTCACCTCCATTTAATAGAGCCGGCAATTTATTAACTGTTATTAAACACTAACAAGAAGGTTCTGCATCCTTCCCTAAATCTCCTGCTATTTAGGTAAATCCTGCAAAATTTTTTTAAAGACCAATTGTACAGCATCTTCAATCTCGTCGGCACAGTCTTTATAGTACTCCACAGGTTGTCCAATTGGATCTAATATGTCTATGTCTAAAAGCTGTTCTTCAGCTTTTTTCAAAGCTTCACGCTGAATTTTCGTTGCTTCATGGTATCTGATATGCCAGTCTTGTATCTTTCTTTCTACTTCATGAAGTCTTTTCTTAAGATAGCTTTGTTCCTGCTTAAGCTTTTCGATTTCATCCCTGGTTGTTTCATAGAAATCACTTTCTACTTTTTCAAGTGCAGATGCCAGTTCGATGAGTTTTTCCTCCATATAGTTGTCCTGATCCAAGTTGCGTACATATTCTTTAAGTGTAAAGACTTTTTCTTGAGCATGAGGCGCCATGCTTAAAACATATTGTTTATGGCGCCGGGTCATGGTTAAGACTAAATCCGCTTCTTCAATTAAGTCCGGGGTAAGCTGCTGGGCCACATGTTTATTAAGACTTAACCCCCTGTCCTCCATCACCCTTATGGCACATTCCGCAGCCTTGCTGTCAGGAATTGCTGAAGTTCCTGCTGATACTATCTTGATTTTCTTTGTCAAGTCCTTTTCTTTAATAATCCCCTGGGCTAACGCCTGCGCCATGGTACTTCTACAGGTGTTGCCTGTACAAACGAACAGTATTGTAAACACAAATTCTCCCTCCTAGATAAACAGCATTTTAATGCCAATAACGACTAGTATTAACCCACCTATGATCTGGGCCCTGTCGCCAAACCAGCAGCCCAACTTTTTTCCCCCAGCAAAACCCAAAGCAGTCATAAGACCGGCTACTATGCCTAATGTAAGAACTGTCAACAGCAAGTTGAACTGCAGGGCTCCCAAACTAAAGCCTACTGTTAAAGCGTCTAAACTCACGCTGCTTGCCAAAACAATAATGCCCCAAAAACCTGGAGCAACTCTAAAATTACCTCCTTGTTTTCTAATAACTCCTAAAAATTTCATTGCCAATGGGGCTGTTTCCCCGTCATCACCTTTGAAACCGTCTCTAACCATAAAAATTCCAATTAAGATCAATACTACTGCACCTATGACAGCTGCAAGCTGGCCTGCAATCCTCCCAAGGAGCGCACCCAGGGAAAGGCCTATTAGGGGCATGATTATATGAAACATAAGCACTGCCAAAGAAATAATAATGGTTTGTTTATATCTGATCCCGCAGGCGCCTAACCCTACAGCCATGGAAAATGCATCTGTTCCTAAAGCTACTGCTATGACCATTAGTGTAATAATATCCAAAGTTATCCACCTCAGTTTCGGAAGTCAGAAGTCAGAAATCGGAATCTAAAACGTCGTAAAGTCACAAGACCTAACTTACTTCTATTATGCCATTGAAAGACATTTTTTAAAGACTGGGAAGCTAAGTATGTATTAAAGATAAAAGTATTATCACTACAAAACCAATAAAAGCTCCTAATCTGGCATAGTTTGGGTGCCTTTGTTTTGCCTCGGGTATCAATTCAAATAAGACTATATATGTCATTGCGCCTCCGGCTAAAGCCAAGAGAAAAGATATTTGTTGGGGTGAAATGCTTACAATGATAAATCCTATAATGGCGCCAATAGGTGTAAATATACTTACCAGACCAATTAGCACCAGTATGGGGATTGGCTTCATTCCCCCCATTCTAAGAGGGGCAGCCACTGCCATCCCTTCTGGGATATTGTGCAGACCTATTGCTAAGGCAATCAGCCAACCAAGGTTTTCTTTTGCTGCATAACCAACGGCTATGGCAATGCCCTCCGGCAGATCATGAAGCGCAATGCCAATGGCTATCAAGTATCCCATGTTTAAAAGGTATCGCATATCCCTGCCGCCGCGGGAATCAGGGGAAAACAAGTTTAGTACCTTGTCTATTAATAAAAGGAAAACCATGCCAAATATGCAACCGCTGATAGTAGTAATGACACTGCCATACCTGTAAGCAGAAGGCAAAAGATCAAGAAGAACTACACCCATCATGATCCCAATAGCCATTCCCAAAAATATTGCCAGAGATCGTTCAGTGGTCTTCTCCCAAACAAGAACAGCAAAACCGCCAAGTAGAGTGGCCAAACCAGCCAAGATACTGAGTAATAGAACCTGCAGCATTGATTTACTCCCTTCATCAAATTTAAGAGAATCATTATTAATCCCTGCTACAAGTCTATTCACACAAAAATAATCATATAACGCCTATATTTTCAATATCTTATGTCCACAGGCTTTAATCAGGCGGTTCATTACAGCAGCACCTATACCTTCTTCAGGAAAATCTTCTGTTAAAATAATGTCCATTCCAAGTTTATCACAATTTCTAAGCAAGCTGTAAATCCTGGAAGCAACCATTTCTAATTTCTTGGTGGAACCCAGGCTGGCCATGTAGTCAGGATTGATACTGAGCTTTTGCATCTTTATACAGGTCTCTTCGCTGGCCAAAACTGCCACCTTTTTACCAAGCTTTTGGTTTTCCTTGACCAGGTCTCTAATTTTTTCAGTGACCTTGCTTCTATCTTCCCCTTTAATCAAAAACATCTCACCCCGGGGTGCATAATGAATGTATTTCACACCAGGGGATTTAGGCGTTGACTCCTTGTCATAAATAGCTTTATCGAATGCCACTGGGCCTATGACAGCCTCAAGCATCTCGCGGGTTACTGCTCCTGGTCTTAGGATAGTAGGCACATCAGAAGTAAAATCCACTACAGTGGATTCAATTCCCCAACGGGCAGGCCCGCCATCAATAATCATTTCTATTTTACCCTTTAAGTCCCGCAAAACATGAAGGCCTGTAGTAGGACTAGGCCTGCCTGAAAGATTTGCACTGGGAGCTGCCACAGGAACCCTGGCCAGTTTAATGAGTTTCAGCGCCAGGGGGTGTGCAGGCATCCTGACTGCCACAGTAGGCAGTCCTGCGGTAACTTCATCGGGTATTTGATAACTCTTTGGCAAGACAACGGTTAACGGTCCAGGCCAAAAAGCTCTCATGGCCTTTTTAGCTGAAAGGGGGACATAACTGGCCACATCCCTGACGTTTTTTATCGAAGAAATATGTAAAATCAGGGGGTTGTCCATTGGTCTGCCCTTGGCAAAAAAAATTCTTTCCAGGGCATCTTCATTTAGGCCGTCCGCACCCAGACCATATACTGTTTCCGTGGGAAAAGCCACTATCCCACCTTCAATAATAATCTCTGCTCCCATCTTCAGTACCATTATATTTGGGTACACGGGGTCAATTTTAAAATATCTGGTAATCATATGTGTATGTCTCCCTTAATAAAAATCCTTAGCATGGGAGGGGCTAAAATAGTAGTGAGAATAGCTACGGTTACCATTGAGGTAAATAATCCTGCCCCAATTAGACCAGCATCAATGCCGATTTTTGCCGCTATGAGGGCCACTTCACCCCTGGGAACCATACCGGCTCCAACAACCAGGGAACTGCCCAAAGATAGTCCTCCCAGCCTTGCTCCAATGACACATCCAAATAACTTGCTAAAAATTGCAGCCAACAGTACAATTGCCGTAAAAATAACTGTGTCAAGCGAGAGCATATCTATCTTAACATTTAATCCTATACCTGCAAAAAAAAACGGAATAAAGAAAGAATAACCAATGATTTCAATTGATTTCAACAAGCTTGAGCGGTGCTTCCTGCCTATCATGAGTCCTGCCAGGTATGCGCCAACTATACCGGCCAAGCCCAGGTACTGTGCTGCAACAGCATAAATCAGAGCTACTATGATTGCCCCTGTGACCAGGGGAACTGAAACCCGCATACGACTGGTTACCACAAAAAACAGCGGAAGAACCCTTTTCCCTATAATCAGAGCTGCTGCGAAAAAAAATAGTATTTTCATTAAGGTTTTACCAATTTGTAAAGCGGTAAGGACGCCTGCTGAAAAACCTATCGCAATGGTTAAAATAAGTAATCCCAGAATATCATCGATAACGGCAGCTCCTAAAATTGTTGAACCTTCTCTGCTTTGTAGTCTGCCCATTTCCCGCAAAACCTGTACAGTTATGCTCACAGAAGTTGCCACAAGTATTACCCCTATGAAAAGAGCCTCTAACTGACCATAAGCAAAGTGAACACCTAACAAATATCCTAATACAAGAGGAAAAGCTACTCCCCAAAAGGCTGTATACAATGCAGGCTTTAAGGAGCCCATAAATCTTCCCATGTCCGTCTCCATACCTGCTAAAAACATCAACAAGATAACCCCGATATCACCCATACCCCTGATCAATACGCTGTCCTGAACAAGACCTAATACTGAGGGACCTATAATAATACCGGCTAAAATCTTTCCAAATACAGAAGGCTGTCCCAGAACCCTGCTGAAATGCCCGAAGATTTTTACAGCAGCAAGTACATAGATAACATCAGGGAAGAACCTATTTGTCTCTATAAAATTTCCTACTGAAGTAACTATTTCAGGAAATCCAAGCCATCCCATATTATAAGCCCCCATCTGGAAGTTGGAAGAGGTGTGTCCCTCTCACCACGTTGGGGACTTTCCTTTAAGTTGGGGACATTCCTCTGAAAGAGGTGTGTCCCCTGACCTTGTTTGGTGTGTCCCCTTACCTTATTAATATGTTTGACTTGGTATTCTATGTACTTTAATCTACCTCATAGCAAAAACCACCCTGGGCAGACCTTGATAATCAGTCAGCACCTCAATTCCGTTAAACCCATGGTCTGCACAAATCTCTGCCACTGCTTCACCCTGGCTGCTGCCAATTTCCAGAAAAATAGATCCCCCTGGCTGAAGAAGCTCAAAAGACTGGGGTATAAGTTTTCTGTAAACCTCCAGGCCGTCAATCCCGCCATCTAAGGCCACTCTGGGTTCATAAAGAACTTCTTTCATGAGATCAGGTATTTCTGAGGCCGCTATATAAGGGGGATTTGATACAATTATATGAGGTTTTATAGCAAGGTTTCTAATGGGCTCCAAGAGATTACCCTGTAAGAAGGTTATCTCTACGCCATGTCTGCTGCTATTCTCACTGGCAACTCTTAAAGCTGCCTCACTGGCATCCGTGGCATAGACCTGCCAGTAAGGTCTAAACTTGGCCAGTGAAACTGCTATAGCTCCACTGCCTGTACCTACATCTACAACTGTTAGGCCTGTTTCAGGCAGACCTTTGTCTAAAACACTCTCCACCAGAACTTCTGTATCTCCCCGAGGTATTAATACATCCGGGGATACTTTAAATTCAAAGCCCATAAATTCCTGGATACCGGTTATATACTGCAAGGGGTATCTTGTCTGCCTCAGTTTAATAAGTTCATAAAAATCCTTTATTTGTTTTTTCGTAAGTTCTAGTTGGTTATTGATGAGCAGCTGAACACTGTCCCAACCTAACAACTTGCACAGCAGTAAGGCGGCCTCGACTTTTTCATTGGCCACCCCAGCTTCTTCTAAGAGTTTGGCCCCACCTGCAATTATCTGCCAAACCTTTGTACCTTCCATTTAAGTGGCTTCCTTTAATTTTTCGGCTTGGTCATGTGTTATAAGAGCTTCTACAATTTCATTGATATCCCCTTGCAAAATGGCATCCAACCTGTGCAGGGTCAAACCAATTCTATGGTCCGTGACCCTGCCTTGAGGAAAATTGTAGGTACGAATTCTTTCACTTCTATCTCCAGTCCCCACCTGACTTTTTCTACTGCCTGCCACCTGATCCATCTGTTCCTGCTGGGCCTTGTCATACAGCTTGGCGCGCAGCACCTTTAAAGCTTTATCCTTATTCTTATGCTGGGACTTTTCATCCTGACAGGACACAACAATGCCAGTGGGAATATGGGTAATACGCACCGCCGATTGAGTTGTATTAACTGATTGACCCCCTGGACCACTGGAGCAAAATACATCAATGCGCAAATCATTGGGATCAATCTCAACATCCACTTCCTCAGCCTCAGGAAGTACGGCTACAGTTGCGGTTGATGTATGAATCCTTCCGCCAGATTCCGTTGTAGGAATACGCTGGACCCTGTGAACACCACTTTCAAACTTCAAAAGGCTGTAAGCGCCGTTGCCCTCAACCAAATAGATGATTTCCTTAAAGCCACCAATGTCAGTTTCATGAACACTCAAAATTTCTGTTTTCCAACCCTTGCCTTCTGCATATTTCACATACATTCTAAAAAGGTCGCCGGCAAACAAAGCTGCCTCATCTCCTCCAGCCCCGGCTCTGATTTCCATGATCACGTTTTTTGCGTCATTGGGGTCTTTGGGTAGCAAAAGTATTTTCAACCTTTCTGTAAGCTTTTCAATATTTTCTTCTGCTTCCTCTATTTCTGTTTCAACCATTTCCTTAAAATCAAGCTCAAGGCCGCCTTCTTTTAAGATGCTTCGCGCCTCCTGGAGATTTTCTTTTGCCTTTTTATAATCACGATAAACAGCTACAATCTCTTGTAGCTCTGCGTGGGCCTTGGCACACCTTTGGAATTCCTTCTGGTTGGACAAGACTTTGGCATCTGCCAGCATTAGTCCAAGTTCATTATATTTTTGTTCAATGCTTTCTAATTTATCAAACATGTTCTTTCACCTTTCTCCTGCCAATTGTTTTTCATTTTCTGGAAGTATGGCATCAAGGGCTTTGATGGCGACTTCAATCTGCTCGTCATCCGGCTCCCTGGTTGTAAGCTTTTGCAGGTAAAGTCCAGGAGCTATTAATGCATTAACCCAGGACTTGGATTTGTATTTTCCAGACAATTTGATGAGCTCATAAGCAATTCCAGCCACCAGGGGCATTAAGAGAATTCTGGAGAAAATTCTCCACCATAAATTAGTAGTATTTAATAGTGAAAAAACCAAAATGGCTATGATCATGACTATTAAGAGAAAACTTGTGCCGCACCTTGGGTGAAGCGAACTGTACTCACGGCAGTTCTCAACAGACAATGGCTTTCCCGCTTCATAAGCATGAATTACTTTATGCTCAGCGCCATGATATTGAAAAACCCGCTGGATATCCTGCATCCTCGAAATAACAACAATATATCCTAAGAAAACGATTATTCTTATTATACCCTCGATTAAGTTCTGCCATAAACTGCTTATATGGCCCTGCAAAAAATGGGCAAGACCTGAGGGAATTACAATAAAAAGGAGTACGGCCAGACCGAAAGCTAACAGAATCGTAAACACCATTTCTTTCGGTGTTATTTCTTCATCTTCCTGGTCAGCAGCCTGGTTAGCTGAAAAGGTCAGCACTTTAATTCCCAGTATTAATGATTCAACTAAAGTAAGCACACCTCTCAACAAGGGGAGTTTTAGCACATAAAAACGTTCTGCTAAAGATTTAATGCTGCGCCTGTCCACTATCACTTCCCCGGCGCTTTTTCTTATAGCCACAGCCATTTCCCTGGGACCTCTCATCATCACCCCTTCGATAACAGCCTGCCCACCATAAGAAACGCTTTTCTGGCTCATGTTGTCACCTCCCCCTTGTTACCATTTTAATATTATACCAAATGGGCTCAAATTAAACTAGTATTTGATATATACTGCATATACAGCAAAAAACGGAGCATCATGTGTGCTCCGTTAAATGTTAGCTCCCGATACCGTATCTCTTTTTAAATCTTTCAATCCTACCGCCCTTTTCTACTATACGGCTCTTAGAACCTGTATAAAAAGGATGGCAGTTTGAGCATACCTCAACCCTAATATCTTTTCGAGTAGAACCGGTATCTATAACGGTACCGCATGCACAGGTTATTGTTGTTGGCTCGTATTTTGGGTGAATTCCTTTTTTCATGTTGCGCACCCCTTTCCCACTATGTTTAAACAAACTATGGCTATTATAGCATACAAAAAAATGGTTTGCAAACAAAACCTGGGGCTAACAAGAGGGTGCGCCTATTTGTTGTTACCTGCGCAGGAAACGCAATGGATCTAATCTGCTGCCGTCTTTAATTATTTCAAAATGCACATGGGGACCGGTTGCATTACCCGTTGCGCCCACTTTAGAAATAGCCTGACCCGCTGAAACAGGTTGGCCTTCTGTAACCAAAAAGCTGCTGTTATGGGCATACAAGGTTTGGTAACCATCGCCATGGTCAAGGATAACTGTACGTCCATAAGTATTTAACCAGCCCACAAACTCAACTTTACCGCTGCGTGCTGCTTTAACCTCTGTTCCATGGGCAGCAGCTATATCAAGGCCATGGTGAAATCCATTGTTCCTTGCCCCAAAATAAGAAGTAATTCTTCCTGTTACCGGCCACAAAAAGCTCACTACGGTAGTACGGCTGACAGTTGATGCCGTTCGGAGGCGTGTATTCGTTACCGGAACCGCTCCTTCTTGTTCTAAAGGAATGATCAACTCTTGCCCAATTGCAAGCAGATTGGGGTTTTTAATTTTATTGGCAGTTACCATTTGTTCAAGAGTAACCCCAAATTTTTTGGCTATATGGGTTAAAGTGTCACCCCTCTGAACCACATAAACAAGTTCTTTTTCAATGGGAATAACAAGTATCTGCCCCGGCCTAATCACATTCTCTCTCAGAAAATTCATGGCAGCTATCAATTCCCAATCTGCACCATAACTATAAGCAATATCCCACAAGGTATCACCATGTTTGACCTCATACAATGCTGTATAAGCGTTAACCCTGGCTGCTATGTCCGGGCTTACTTTCCCAGATGCAAGCAATTCCTGGGTCACCGCATTAATATTTGCAGCCTTGACTTGATCTGCTGGAAAGGCAAAAGCTAAACACACTGCAAGCAATAGGCTGAGTACCAATCTGAGTCTTCGATGACTCATTAAATTTCACCTCTTTTTAAAATATACTTGAAATCTTACTGCATATAATCTGCTAGTCTTTCCTTTTTAAATTACTATTCTTTAACTTTATTTGCTTTATTTAATCTATTTACTTTTTTATTTTTTTTCGACCTAATTAACCAACTGCCCTCAGCTCCTTTGTTTTTTGCCTCCGAAAACTGGTATCTTTTGCTAATTGGGCCGTCAAGGATTATTTTAGCCCGCTTTTCATAAAAATATACATAAAATAAGGACAAACCAAATAAGGAAAGGGGACACGCCTCATACTGGAGATGAGAAGCCAGAGGTGATCACACTTCCAATATCCAGTATTGAGGAATGTCCCCAACTTATGCAAATTGCTCTGAGACTACCTACTTTGACTACAAAAATCAATTGCCGTAAGGGTATAAATCTTTACAGCTTGAACTAACTGTTCTATGGACACCTGTTCATTTTTGGAATGAGAATAAGCAATGTCACCACAACCACAAATTACTGCAGGTATCTTTAAATAATGATTTAACAAGCCTGCATCGGTCCATCCCCGCCTGGTTGTGCATGTAGGTTTCCTGCCGACTACCAGTTCAACATTTTTAAGCAAAGTCGTTACTAATGGATCATCTTCCCTTGTCACCATGGGGACGTGACGCAGTTTTAGCATTTTACTTGAATCCATCACTTTAAGACTTGCATCAAACCCTGGAACCGTATCTTTCATATACTTGATAAAGTCTTCAAGCTCCCTAATTACCTGCTCATTTGATTCTGTATCCACATATCTCCTGTCAAGCTGCAGTTTGCAGTACTCGGCAACAGTACTCGGCTGAGTTCCCCCTTCAATCCTGCCAAAATTGATGATAGAGGGGCCCATTAAAGGATTGTACCTATTCTTTAACAAGGGAATATATCTTTCCTCCAGGGCTGTTATGAACCGTGCGGCCATACTAATTGCGCTTACTCCCCGTTCAAGGTCGCCGCTGTGGGCCCTCTTGCCGAAAAACTCTATTTCCAACCATTCCAATCCCCTATGAGCCACAGCGTAGTTAAAGTTTGACGGTTCTCCAATGATTGCCCCATCTGCCTGAAAATTGTTTAATACCAGGGCTTCTGTTCCCTCTGACCGCCCTTCTTCCCCAACAACAGCTGCAAAAATCACATCCCCTTTAAGTTTTAGGGCCAATCTCTTTAAAACCAGCAGGCTTGTTACCATGGCAGCAATGGGCCCTTTCATATCTACAGCCCCTCTGCCCTGAATATACCCATCTACAATATTTGCCTCAAAGGGAGGGAATTCCATATCATATGGAGGAACAGTATCCATGTGGCCGTTAAAAAGCAGCCTTTTTCCATTACCCTGACCATTAAGAGTTACCAGGACGTTATACAAATCCCCTGTAATATGCTGCTTTTCATACGCTAACTCATGTTTATCCAAAAAACTGCATAAATAATCCATGGCTTCTTTTTCCCTATGGGGAACATCCCAATGGCTTGGCCGCCTGATTAACTCCTGGGCTAAAGAAACGACCTCGTCTTCAGAAAAAGACCTGCTGATTTTTTCTAACCAAGCTGACATAAAAGTACCTCCAAAGTGGCGCCGCTTAACTGTCTTAACTGTAAAGCAGCTGATTTAGCTAAGACCAATTATTGTTGCAATTACAAGAAATACCAGGGCTATGCACAACCAACCAACTATTAATCTCCAGATAAACTTAAACCACTTTTCATAGGGAATTCCTGCAACAGCTAAATACCCCATCAAAGCAGCGGAAGTTGGAATAATTGAGTTGGTGATGCCATCCCCATATTGATAAGCAAGAACAGCCACCTGCCTGGTTATGCCTACAAGATCCGCCAGTGGAACCATGATAGGCATAGTAGTAACAGCCTGCCCGCTTCCGGAGGGGATAAAGAAGTTAATTACTATTTGGATTACGTACATGCCCATGACAGTCATTACATTGGGCAGGTCACCGATTACAGAAACCATGCCAGAAATCAATGTATCAATGATGCGCCCTTCTTCCAAAACCACCAGGATAGCCCTGGCGAAACCAACAATCAATGCGCCAAAGGTTAAAGCCCTGGCCCCTGAAACAAAGGATTCAAAGGTCTTGTTAATGGACAGCCCGCCAATAAGACCTGAAATCAGCCCTATGATGATAAAGGAGGCAGCCAGTTCATTTAAGTACCAATCCCATTCAAATACCCCGTAAATGTTAATGCCAATACCCCCAAAAAGGACTAAAAAGACCAGCAAGTGCCTGTTGTTTAATACAGGAATCTCACCCAGGGTAATGGCTTTTTGCTTGTCTTCTTCTTTTACCTGCTGTTCAATATCATACATGACACTCTTGGTTGGGTCTTCTTTTACCTTGCTTGCATAACGAATTACATACCACATACCAAATGCCAGGAAGAATACATAGGCCACTGCCCTGAAACCAATGCCTGAAAATAGCTGTAGTTCGGCAATGCTCTGGGCAACACCTACAGTAAAGGGGTTTAACATCCCTCCGAAAAACCCTGTAGCTGCACCGCAGCTGATCATGGCAGTACCCGTGATGGCATCGAATCCCATGGCCCTGGCCAGAGCTATGCCTATGGGCACAAAGATGATGCTCTCCTCAGCCCAGCCAATGGTGAAACCGCCAATGGAAAAGAGCAGCATGGATATGGGTATAACCAACTTCTCCCTGCCCTGCAGGCTTAGTACTACTTTACCAATACCTGCTTCAATGGCCCCTGTAGCCCTGATGACACCAAAAGCCCCTCCCACTTCGTTTCTCTGACAATCCAACCTTTTTTGCAGCGGATAAAAGGGTATTCAGGTGAATTAACCTGATACCCACATCTACCACATGTGTTAACCCCTCGGGCAGAAATAATGGAGGATAGCCAAGGGTAACGGCGTATCTGATTTCCGAATCTTTATAGGTAGACCCTGGATACATGGGAATATACCTCAGGTGGTCAACATTGGCCTTCTTTAGTGTATCTATGACTTCCTGACAAGTCCCAGGCAGGTTGTTTATGACATAAACCCTTGTTCCCGCCGGTATTCTCATCAACTGCTCAATTCTTAGCGGGTCAAACTGACGCTCAATTACTTCTACAGGGATCCCGGGCTCTAACAGTTCAATAGCCGGCCCATAAATATCAGGATCAGAACTGGTTATTAAGGCCATATCTCCACCCTGAAATTTACTGGGCTTTCCATCAAGGGCGCAGCCGATAATACTTACTTCAGGCTCAAAAAAATCCATCAACTGAGCCTTGAGCAACTGGTAAGTATCCATACCCTTGCAAATCAAGCATATTGTCTTTTTCATTAAGGTGTCGTCCACCCCCAGTATGTTTCTCATCATAATTCAGGAAGACATTTCTATATTTAGAATATAGATGTCAGAGATAGGATAAAAACTTTAAATATATTTGGGGCGCTAGAATTGAAAAGCCAGGCGGAGCATAGGCCCCACCTGTGCTTTTATGGTAATAGCACTTTATTATATCACACCTATCACTTTAGCAATACTTCAATACAGTTTTAAATTCTTTTTATACTATGCCTTGATGCTTGGTTCCTTGCTCGAAGGAGGCCCCGACAGGGCTTTAACAGCCTGCACAATCAGGATAATTGCAAGGATAAAGAGCACAACGGCAAAGAAGACTAACATGAAGTTGCCGCCGGCGATGTTGGCCTGAGCCAAAAGCAGTAGCGCTGTCAAAGTTGCTGCAAACATAAATATTGTAGGAATAATTAGCATCTTATTGTTCCTGCCTGACTTCTTAAGCCAAACAGCAACGGTAATCAATGCAAGGGCAGCCAGAAGCTGGTTGGCTGAACCGAACATGGGCCAGACCTTTGCCCAACCGTAGAAGGCCAATGTAGCGCCAAGAACAACAGTAATACCGGTTGCTACAAACCTGTTAGTAATGACTGAGCCTTCCTTTTGTCCTGTCTCCAAGAAAAACTCTTGGAAAATAAACCTTCCCAGACGGGTAGCAGTGTCCAAACTGGTCAGTGCAAAGGCTGACAGGGCAAGAGCGCCGAATTGCTTGCCAATGGCATGGGGAATATTGAAAGCCGTCAAGAAAGTTCCCACACCGTCAGCGAAAACGTTGATTGGACCGCCCTTTAAGAGTTCGCTTAATTTTGGACCTACAAGGTAGGCTGCAGTGATTAAAGCCAACAGGGCCAAAACACCTTCAATTAACATAGAGCCATAACCTACAAGACGAGCATCTTTTTCACTTTCAAGCTGTTTGGAAGTGGTACCGGAACCAACCAGAGAGTGAAAACCTGAGATAGCGCCGCAGGCTACCACAACAAAGAGCATGGGGAAGAGATACATCTTGTTCACATAAAAACCGGTAAAGGCCGGCATTTCCAGGGATGGGTTGGTCAAAATAATGCCTATCACCGCTCCAGCAAGAATTGCATAAAGTAAATAAGAATTCAAGTAATCCCTGGGCTGCAGCAATAACCAGACAGGCATGACAGATGCAGCAAAAATATAAACGATCAGGATGTAGATCCAGGTCTTAGCGGGAAGAACTAGAGGAAATAATTGCCCCACATAAATACAGAGTAATAACACTGCAACACCTGCTATGGTCAATACTCCCAAACCGTACTTCTTAGAATTGAGCAAATAGCCAAAAGCCATGGCTAGAAAAATAAACAGAATGGAAGCAGTTCCAGCTGACGGTGTTGAAACAAAAGTATTTGCAACAATATTCAGGAACGCGGCTATAACCAGAATTAGAGTCAGCCAGGCAAAGACAGCAAAGAGCTTCTTGCCGGTTTTGCCTATGTTTGCTTCAATTACCTCGCCGATGGATTTTCCTCCATGTCTAACTGATGCAATAAGTGCGCCAAAGTCATGCACACCACCGACAAAAATGGAACCAATAATAATCCAAAGCGCTACAGGAACCCAGCCAAAGACGGCAGCAGTTATAGGTCCTACTATTGGTCCTGCACCGGCTATGGAGGAAAAATGGTGTCCCAACAGAACAGGGGCTTTAGCAGGACAGTAGTCCACACCGTCGTACTGGGTGCATGCAGGTGTCTTCTTGGAAGGGTCGATTCCCCACTGCTTTGCCAGCCATGCACCATAAGTAACGTAAGCTACCAGAAAACAGATGATGCCAATGACTATCAATACAAGAGCGCTCACTAAAATTAACCTCCCTCTCGATTATTATCTATCATCAACAAACAAGCCCTCGTAAAACTTTTGCACCTCCTTTCCTGCAGGGTTGCATAGGACTTGTTTTGATGACAAATCTAAAACTATTAGCCTTATTTCTGCCCACCCGTACATGTAGAATTTAAAGGCTTTTTTATATTTATATTTCTTGATTACTGGTTTTAGTTCATCAGAAATTGGCGAAGAAGTGAGCATGACTCCTGTTATTACCGTTTTCATGTGATCCGGATGAGGTTTAACAAGCTTTTCAAGGGAATCTTTAAGAAGTTCCGACATTTTATCAATGTCATAATTAACAATTTTGTCATAATATTTAACCAAACAGTGCTCCTCATTATCCAAGCGCCATAAAGTAATGCTTTTGCTGCCGAAATATTTTTGATTAGTCTGATAAAAGTGGGCATAAAGGTCAAGGGGCGCTGGAATGCATAGGGGCTGGTCCTTGACATCATGATACCTGCAATACCTTTGTGCTAACTGTTCCAAGTATAAGTCCCTAATTGTTTCCACCTCTTTAAAAAAAATACACTGCAGTTAATGTAAGCAAGTGTATAAGTATTCTTCACAATGTTTCAATATTCCTTTTTTTTGCCTATTATTTTTGTGCATTTTTTTACATTTCCCTCAAATCAAAAACCCTTTTTGTCTTTTTTTCACTTCTAGGTAAAGAGCCATATTCCACTACCTCGGCACTAACCGTAACTCCGATACTGTTTTTTATTGTTTCTTCCACTTTTTTATCTAAACCGGCACCATCTGCGCCTGGATCTTTTTCCACTTTGATAAGCATATGATCCCGACCTTCATGCCTTGTCAATACTATCTGATACTCGCTGCTTAAACCAGGCGCCTGCATTAGCGCCGTGTCGATCTGTCCTGGATATATGTTTACACCTTTTATCTTGATCATGTCATCACTTCTACCCACAATACGGTCTATCCTAGGATGAGAGCTTCCGCATGGACAGCAGCCCGGGACGAGGCGTGTAAGGTCTCTGGTCCTGTACCGAATCAAAGGCATGGCTTCCTTGCTAATGGTCGTAATGACCAATTCGCCTACTTCCCCAGGAGGCAAGGGCATTTCTGTCAGGGGATCAATTACTTCCATGAACAAGTAATCTGACCAGTAGTGCATTCCCTGATGATAGGGGCAGTCAATGGCAATTCCTGGTCCATAAACTTCAGTCAGGCCATAAATGTCATAGACTTCAATGGCCAGAATTTCCTTAATCCTGCCGCGCATCTTTTCACCCCAACGTTCAGAACCAAATATTCCTTTTTTTAGACATATACTTCTTTGAAGGTTCCTTTTGGCAATTTCTTCGGCAAGAAGCAAACCATAAGAGGAAGTGCCAATTAATACAGAGCTTTTTAAATCTATCATTAGTTCAAGCTGCTTATCCGTGTTACCCGGACCAATGGGTACAGCCATGGCGCCTAATTTTTCCACCCCTGCCTGAAAACCTATGCCTGCGGTCCACAAACCATAACCAGGAGTAATATGCACCCTGTCCTTGACGGATACGCCTGCCGTCTGCAGGCTGCGGGCCATCATTTCAGACCAGTCGTCCACATCTTTTTTAGTATAAGGAATGACAACAGGCTTTCCTGTTGTTCCTGAAGATGAATGAATTCTTACCACCTGTTCTTCCGGGACTGCCAGGTGAGCCAGGGGTTCTGCTTGTCTAAGTTCATGTTTTTCTGTAAAAGGCAGCCGGAAAAAACATTCATAATCAAGGGAAACTCCAGGTTTAAACCCAGCTTTTTTTAGTTTTTCTCCGTAAAAAGGAGAGTTGATGAAAGCCCGGTGCAGCAACAGGTTAAGTTCCTGAGCGGGGAAATCATTTTTGCCGCTAAAAGACTTTTCATCATAATAGTTCTCTCTATAAAAATTCTCTCTAAAAAAATTCTCTCTAAAAATCTCTGCATGTTGCATGCTCATCTAATCTCACCTCATTTTTCGGAAGTCATAAACCAGAAGCCGGAAGTCAGAATATTTTTACTGAATTCTGACTGCTGAATTCTGACTCTGCCTAAGTAGCAACTGCAAATCTTAAATAAATAGATAAGACAATGCCTACAAGAAAAAAGAGAAGGCTCAACACATCCCTGGCTGCAATTGTCCAATCTTTTAAATAGGTCCTTGGCACCCCCGCCCCATATGCCCTGGTTTCCATGGCCAGGGCCAGGTTTTCACCCTTGGCAAGGGAAATAAGTACCAGGGGAAGCGCAATGGGTAGATAAGCCTTTAATTTACGCAGGGGGCTGACCCCTTCTAACTTGTAGCCCCTGGCCTTTTGAGCTTCCTGAATGGTTTTTACCTCAGCCAAAAAGGTGGGAATAAACCTAAGCGCAGTCACAAACATGAAGGCATAGTCATAGGGTACTCTAACTTTTTCCACCAAAACCATTACCATATCCCTGGTATGAGTAGTAGATAAAAAGATGATGAAACTGGTTAAAATAATCATCATACGCAGAGCAATGACAGCACCAAAAGCCAGTCCTTCGTAGGTGACAGGCAGCAGATTAGTTCCAGGTATCAGGTAAAAGGCTGTTTGTCCCCACCTGTAGAAAACTATTTGAATTAGAAACAAAATGACAGCAAAAATCAGCAGCACTTTAAAAGCCTTAAGAAGCTGTGCGGATATTTTAGCAAACACACCACATGCTAAAACTAAAACCAGCACTCCCCCTAAATACAGGAGACTATCTAAAATTATGCTGATGGTCAACAAAGCCAGTGATCCTATAATTTTAGTGAGGGGATTAAGCCGGTGGACCAGGGTATCTCGAGGTATATATTCAACTGCAGAGGACATTTAAGCTCATCCTCCTTTTATACTGATAAATGTCATGAATAAACTCTTCTTCATCTAACACTGTCCTGGAAGTAAATCCCCCTCTTTCAGCCAGCAGGGTTACCACGGGCACTTTCAGGCTGCCGCTTTTGATGGTCTTGGGCTGGGCAAAAATATCTCGTGGCCTGCCGTCAGCAATAACCTCACCATTAGCCATAACTATCATCCTCTCGGCATACCGGGCAACAAGATTCATATCATGAGTTATAAAAATAATTGTGCGCCCTTTTTGATGCAAACCGGCTACAAGCTCCATCACCTGCTGGCTTTCCTTGTAATCCAGGCCTGTGGTCGGCTCATCTAAGACCAATATGTCACTGTCCATTGCCAGTACAGAAGCCAGGGCTACTCTCTGCCTCTGCCCTTTTGAAAGCTTATATGGATAAGTACTGCCGTATGTTTCCAGTCCTACCACCTGTAATGCGTTCAAAACCCTCTGTTCCAGATCTTTTCCCGTCAATCCCTGATTTTTTGGGCCAAAGGCTACCTCTTCATATACAGTATCATTAAAGATCTGGTGGTCAGGGTTTTGGAAAACGTATCCAACTTGCTGGGCCAGAAAAGATACTGTTTTACCAGTTGTATCCAGGCCGTTTATAAAAACCCTGCCTGAAGTAGGCTTGAGCAGTCCATTTAAGTGTTTAGCCAGAGTGGTTTTGCCCGATCCGTTTTTACCTGTAAAGGCTATCATTTCTCCCTTACAAATCTTTAAATTTATATCCTTTAAAGCATAGCTGCCCTTTTCATATGCATAAGTTAAATTTTCAACCTGTACGGAAGTCATAACGTCCATAGGTCTCCCCCCTTATAAATTCTTTAATCATATCATCCGCCTCAGGTAATGAGAGGGGAATCTTACCTTTCATGCCAAGTTTCGAAAACAAACTTACAATCTGCGGCAGTTTTACTCCAATTCCAGTTAATGTATTTGCCTTGTCAAACACTTCAGCCGGGGGTCCGTCCAGGGCTATTTGTCCTTTGTCCATAATTACAAGCCTTGTGGCATACTCCATTACTTCCTCCAGTTTTTGCTCAACCAACACTACTGTTATCTTTTGCTCCCTGTTAAGCTTGCCAAGAAGCTCCAAAATCTGTGTGGTTCCTACCGGGTCAAGCTCAGAAGTCGGCTCATCGAGGACCAGACATGAGGGTTTCATGGCAAGGGCCGCGGCAATAGCTACTCTCTGCTTTTGCCCTCCAGATAAAGCTTTAGTGCTGCGTTCCCTTAGTTCTTCTATACCTATTAGCTTTAAGGCTTCATCTATACGAGAAGCTATTTCTTTGGGAGATACACCCAGGTTTTCAGGGCCGTAAGCTATTTCTTCTTCAACCTTGGCACAGATTAACTGGGCCTCCGGGTCCTGAAAAACGCTGCCTACCCTGGTGGCAATCCTGGCTGTGGACAGGTCTTTTGTTTGATGCTCCCCTAAAAAAATTTGACCGCACATGCTGCCTCTTTGAAAATGTGGAATCACACCGTTAAGACAATATGTCAGGGTAGTCTTACCGGCCCCAGATGGGCCGGTAACAACTATAAATTCTCCCTGTTTAAGTAAGAAATTAATACCCTTTAAAGCATATTCTGTTGAATTGCTGTACTGAAAACTTAAATCATTTAATCTAATGAATATATCCATGACAAGCTCCTTTTACCTATTACATACTCAAGAATTTTTTTGCAGGAGCATAAAGGAGCTGTGTTATCACAGCATTAAACGTGGCCACAGGAAGAACTACAGTAACAAAAACTACTTTAGTTACCTCCATGGGAAGGCTTAGCGCCAACATGTTCACGGTAATAAAAGTAATACCGCTGGCCAAAGTGGCAAGGAAGGTAATAATAAAGGGATTAAGCAGATAATTTTTTATGGATAACCTGGGAATGGCCAGCACTAATGCTAGAGCTGCGACTGCTCCCACAGGTTCACTGATTAAATTAATGTAGGGTACCGGGGATTTTGAGGTAACCATACAGATTGCCCCGGCAGCAAAACCTATACCTAAAGCCCCTACGAGATTTGGCCTGGCAAGGATGATGGCTAAACAATACATGGCAATTACCCAGTTTGGTGTGATGCCCGCTATTGACGGAGATACGATTCTTAAAACTGCTCCAATTGCAATTAATACCGCAACAATGGCAATCTGCCTGGTTTTTGTCTGTTGTCCAGTTAACACTGCTCCACCAGCCTGTATATCTTGAATATCCGTGTTTTTTTCTTGATTATCTGAATTCATTTTATATTCTCCTCTCAACTCAGCTCTTTATAGAAATTTTTTTGTCCAGAAAATCAAAAAACCAGACCCTTGGACATGAGTCTGGTAATACACAAAGGTACACCAATACTAAGCTAACTTCAACTTAGCTCAACTCACCTCAGCTCATCTCCCTTCTCTTAAGTTTTTAGCTAACTCACCAATCTCTAAACTAAACTCAACTCCAGCCACAAGGCATCTTAAGCTTGTGGCTGCTTAAACCATAGTATACCACGCGTACAAGAGAATGTCATCAATTATTTTTCTAATCTTCAATTCGCAATTTAACCGAGTTTAACGTAATGCGCAAATAACGAGAGCAAGAAAGTGTTAGTTAAAGCATGTGAAAGCTAGATTGCCAAGACCAAGCTGGACAATAAGAAACGGTAATATTATG
>JBFLYC010000028.1:0-52019 GCA_040756735.1 Bacillota bacterium
ACTCAATATGGAACGGGCCAGTTCGGTCAAACAAGCCAGGCAAGTTATGACCCCCAGCAGTTCCAACAAACAGTATCACAGTATAATCAGCAGCAAGGCGGGTCCTATGGCGCTCAGGCCTTTGGTGGACAAGGTATGAATTGGGGTAGTCAGCAGTTTGGAAACCAAGGCACTGGTTCACAGGCGAGCTATAACCCCCAGCAATTTGAACAATCTGTTCAATATTGGAGCCAGTACCAGCAGTAATAAGGTCAATAAGGTCAGGGGACACACCTCTTGCAGAGGAATGTCCCCAACGTATGAATGTCTCCAACGAAGTGAATAAAGAAGAGACAGGTCGCGAGCCTGTCTCTTTTGACTTTTATCCGTTTTCCCAAACCTTAAAACCCTCATTTGTAAATTCTACCATGGAATATTTATGTGCAAATTTTAGAATAAAAAAACTGATAATTAAATCTTTCGCAGAGAGCAGCAGGTTAATGGACAGAAATGTGACAGCCCAGGTTATTATCAGCCATGATTTACTAAAAAAAATGACAACCAAAGAAAGCAAGGTCATGTCGATTAATGGCGCAACAGAAATGCTGACGGCCTGCCAACGTGATACTAACCCTCCTGCTACTGTTTTAAACCTTGGCTGCTTAAATAAAAATGGCTGCAAGCCAAGCATCTTTGCAATAAGGTAGCGGTAGTATTCACGAGCATATATTCCCAATATCATACCGGCAGTAGCTGCCAGAAACAATACTACTGATGAATATTCTCCAGGAGATGTTCGGGGCATCCAGGTTGTCAAAATTCTTGGCACAGCCAATCCTATTGTTACCATTCCAAGAGAAAGCAAAAAACCATAAATACTGCCAGAATATTTATACTCTTGTTTCAACTGCATCATATCCCCCCAAAAAAGCTATTTCTACAAATGTAGTATTTTTTCCTTCAAGCACATATTAAAGCAAAGGAGAGACACATCCAACAGGAAGTGAGAAGTCAGCCCTGCTTCCAGCTTCCACAAATGAGGAATATCCCCAACTCATGCGCCGATTTTTTTGGGGTGATAGCCTTAACTAACAGTTAAGAGCCTCCAAGGCAGCATCCAAAGCATCTTTCTTATTAACTTTTTGACCTAATCCTTCCAAGATGTTTCCTAGAGCGGACAAGAAAAGCATGACATTGGTTTGGGTGCAAGCATAGCCCATAAGACCAACTCGCCAAACCTTACCTTTAAATACGCCTAGCCCTCCTCCAATCTCAATGCCATACTGATGCATCAACTGCTTCCGAACTTCAGCTTCACTTACACCTTCAGGGGCATATACTGTTGTTAGGGGAGGCAATCTAAACTCTTCATTTACAACTAAATCTAGTCCCATGGCTTTTAAGCCTGCAGTCAGGGCTTTACTATTTTTTGCATGCCTGGCATACCTATTTTCCCTGCCTTCTTCTAGAATAATCCTTAAAGCCTCATGCAAGCCATAAATCATGTTTATGGGAGCAGTATGATGATAAACCCTTTCTTGTCCCCAATATTGAGCAATCATAGATAAATCCAGGTACCAGCTTTGAACTTTTGTTGTACGGTTTTTAACAATTTCATAAGCTTTTTCCCCAAAAGTCACTGGAGCAAGGCCTGGTGGACAACTCAAACACTTTTGAGTCCCGCTAAAGGAAACATCAATTCCAACGTCATCAACATCAACAGGAACTCCTCCTAAAGAGGTAACTGTGTCGACCAAAAAGATTACACCATATTCACGGCAAAGAGAGGCTAGCTCTTTTAAAGGCTGTAAAACACCAGTTGAAGTTTCAGCATGAACAACGGCAAATAGCTTTATACCCTTATTGTCAGCAAAAGCCCTTCTAACCTCATCAGGATCAATTGGCTGTCCCCAGGGGGCAGATATCTGGATAACTTCTGCACCACACCTTTCTGCCATGTCAACCATTCTACCACCAAAGACACCCTTGACACCAATGACCACTTTGTCACCAGGTTCAAGAAGATTTACAAAGGTCGTCTCCATACCGCTACTGCCAGTCCCAGACATGGGCACAGAAAGCTGATTTTTGGTGTTAAAAATGTACCTGAGCATCTCCATACACTCATTCATGATTTTCAAAAAGTCCGGATCAAGATGACCTATGGTCGGTTCAGACATAGCCCTTAATACTCTTGGGTTCACAGTACTTGGGCCTGGACCCATAAGAATCTTTTGGGCTGGATTTCTTTGGCCTGTTATTTGCACTTTTTAAATTCCCCCTTTTTGTTATTAATCGTATTATACCATCCATAATACTTTTTCATTTTTATGTAAAATCCTCCCCCTTTTAAATAAAAATATACTATGATTTGTATAAAATTTTCCAAACTAAAAAACAAAACCTGGCACAAATTAATATTTTTTGGAAAATTTTGCCCCTGGCAATAAATAAAGACTTTAAAAGCTTGTTTTGTAAATCTATACGCCCTTGTCAAAAAGATGAGGACGTTTTACATTTATTTATTTTCTTTGGGGATAATATTACCTGTAAGCCAATTTTAACCTTATTGGAGGTGAAATAATGTCGCATTTAACATGGATAGAATTAGAATCTCTTAGGCATTTAATAGGTGACAGTTCAATTAAAGCAGCAAAGTACCAGACATATGCCCAGACTTGTAATGACTCTCAACTGAAAAACCATTTTAATTCATCACAACAAATGGCTTCCCAAAGCCTACAAACGCTAAAACAATTTTTAAGTTAAAGGAGGTGCAAAATGAAAATGTTTTCAGACAGAGATATGGCCCTTGACTGCATGGAATCTACAAAACATAGTATTGTGGAACTAACAAAAGCTGCTATGGAAAGCTCAAACCCATCATTAAAGAATACTTTAATCCAGATGCGTAACCGCTGTGAACAAACACTGCAAGAGATTGGTACAATAAGTATGAATAAAGGATGGTATATGCCTTCACCACCTGCTGACCATTCTGATATTCAAAAGGTACAATCTTTCTTTAACAGACAGCAAATGCCTGGACAATACATGATGCCACAGCATATGCAGCAGCAACAATTTAATCCAATGCGGCATGATCCGATGAGGCATGACCCAATGCGTTATCAATAATTCGCTCTGGAAATGTGAAACAGCTAGAAAAAGGAGGCCTATTAATGCAAGGTAGGGTTAACAAATCCAACCCCATCGGAAGGGTTAAATGTGTTGTTAACAGTTGCCAATACTACCAAGATGGGGATAGGTGCATGGCTTCTTCTATAGAAATTCAGCCGCCCAATGCATCTGATACTGAAAATACTGACTGCGCAACATTTACACCAAAGTAATAAGGTAAGGGGACACACCACCTTCGGAGGAATGTCCCCAACTTATGAATGTCCCCAACGTGGTGTAAGGGGACACACCTCCCTTGTCGCGTAAACTCTTGGGTTCAAGGTAAGGGGACACACCACCTTCGGAGGAATGTCCCCAACTTATGAATGTCCCCAACGTGGTGTAAGGGGACACACCTCCCTTGTCGCGTAAACTCTTGGGTTCAAGGTAAGGGGACACACCACCTTCGGAGGAATGTCCCCAACTTATGAATGTCCCCAACGTGGTGTAAGGGGACACACCACACTAGAGATTAGGAAATTGGAAGTCGGAACTTAGAACTTTTGAAAGGCTTCGCAGCAGAACATAAAACCAACTTCTGACATCTGACATCTAAAAGAGGAATGTCCCCCATTAAGAGAAAAGGAAACTGCCGGCTACACATAACCCCGGCAGTTTCCTAATTCATTTCACACTAAATATTTACCCTTGATCTTCAGTTTTGCTGCTGTACCTGCTCAGTCTTATTATATTTAATATACAACAAAAAGGCTGCTGCTAAAGGTATAATTGTCAAGGCATACATTGTTGAGAAACCCACCATGTGACTGACAACTCCCCAGATTAGAGACCCCATCCCAATTCCCACATCAAAGGATAAAAAGAAAGTACTCATGGCTGTTCCCCGCCTGCTGGGCAGCGCCTTCTTAACTGTCAAAGACTGCAGGCTCGGCATCACCAGGCCAATTCCCATTCCGAAAATAAGAGCAGCGACTGCAAACCACCAATAACTATCTGCCATACTGATAACCGCCATGGCAATGCCCATGAGCAGCATTCCTGGAAAAACCACCTTGGAAGGACCATGTTTATCTGCCAGGATCCCGCTTAAAGGTCTTGATACAAATAGTATTACTGCATAAAAGGTAAAAAAGAAACCAATATTCTCTATTCCCCTCTCAATGGAGTAAAGAGAAATAAATGTAGTGATAGCGCCAAAGGGCATGCAGGCAAAAAGCATCACCAGGCTTGGTATAATGGCTGCAGGCTCAATATAATTATACTTTTCTGAGGTATCTGCCTTCTTGATAATTTCAGGGCAGTGAATAAAATAACTGACAAGGAGAGCTACAGCTGCAAGAACCGCAGAAATTATAAATAGCGCTGTAAAGTTATATTTATAAATAATAAAAAGCCCCACAGCAGGTGCAAAGGCCATGGATAAGGTATTGGTTAAGCCATAATACCCAATACCTTCTCCTAACCTGCGAGGAGGTATCAAGTCTGCAACTATTGTTCCAGCAGAGGTAGTAGCCATTCCAAAACCAGCCCCATGGAGCAGCCTAAAAAGTAACAGCAAAAACAGATTAACTGACAAGGGATAACCGGAAATTGCAACCAGCGAAATAACCAATCCTATCAGGAAGATTTTTCTTCTGCTGCCCTGGTCTAATAATTTGCCTGAAATAGGCCTGCTTAGAATAGCTGATATGCTAAAGATGCCTACAGTTAGACCGACAGCCATCTCCCCACCCCCTAGTTTCTCCACATAAAGTGGGAAAGTCGGGATAAACATCTGAAAACCTAAAAACATAAAGGTATTTGTCAAACAGATTAAGCAAAAGTCTGCTGTCCAAAGCCTGGATTTTTGAGCTATTATTGTTTTTTCCATCATAACTAACTCATCCCTATCTAAATATCTACTAGGAAATCTCCTTCAATTTAGGTGCCATTCCTCATTATAGTTGTCAGTGGTCAAAGGTCGGTCGTTAGAAGTGGTGTGTCCCCTGCCCTTGTTTAGGAGTGTCCCCTTTCATTTAAATGAGCAGTGGGTTGTTTAACAGGCTTTGGAAGATAACTTATCAACAAAATGCCAACAAGGGGCAAGAACATCAGCAGCCATATGGATGCCATTAATCCCCAGTGGTCTGATATAAAACCTAGTATAGTAGTACCTAAACCTCCTGTTCCAATGGCAAACCCAAGTACTAATCCAGATGCTAACCCAATATTTTCAGGCATAAGTTTTTGAGCATAGACTGTTGTTATAGAAAAAGTCGATACTATAGCTGCCCCTATGAAAGCTGTGTAGAAGAAAGTTGCTATGCCCGTTGAGTTGAAAAGCAGGTAAATTAGCGGCAAAACAGAAGCAAAGGAAAAATACATGACGGATTTTAATCCAAATCTATCCGCAAGGGGTCCTCCAATTAGGGTTCCAAATGCACCTGCCATCAGCAATACTGTCAGCAAAGAACTGCCATAAATGGGATCAAGCTTTAAATAATCTAAATAATAGAGAGGAATATACATAATTAACCCCATGTGAATCCACGACCTTATAGTTACAATCACCATTAGTAAGATTACAGGCATTGTAATGGTAAAACGCACTGTTTTCTTTTCCTTACCTCTTCCTAAACCGTTTATTTCTGTATTTTTAACTACTTCTCTAGAAATTGACGGTAGCGCCAGCAAAAGAATAGTCCCCGTGACAATACCTAAAGCTAAGAATCCCAGGGATCCCTTTAAACCGTGAAGACTTAATAAAAAAGTGGCTATAATTGGTCCCAAGGCAAAGCCCAAATTACCGCCCACAGAAAAAATGGACATGGCTGTAGCCTTCTTTTCGCCACTTAAAAAAAATACTGCACGGGATGCTTCAGGGTGATAGCTGGCTACCCCTAAACCGCTGATGGTTACAATGAGCAGCAGCAGCCAGTAATTAGGCGCTACTCCTACCATGGCAACAGCTGTCAAAGCCACAAAACATCCGACAGGCAACATCCAGAAGCAATAATAGCGATCGCTGATTAAGCCAAAAACCGGTTGGATTATGGATGATGCCACAGAACTAAACAAAAAAATTAAACCTACCGCAAAGTAGCTTAAATCAAAGGTTTCTTTTAAATACGGCAAAAATAGGGGCAGGGCTCCCTGGGCAATATCTGTAAACATATGTCCTAAGCTTAACAACCATAACTTGAATAAATGCATTATTACAGCCTCCACAAAAACTATCAAAACAAAAAAAGAAAAACCTGCAAGGTTTTTTTGCAAAGTTAACTTTTTTTGCAAACATTTGTCACTAACTTAAATCATAGCCAATAAAAATTTATTTGTAAAGATAAAAGAAGGAGGGTACCCCCCCGCTTCTATAAAAACTCTTCGTATTTATCACATTGCCTGCCTCAAGTCAACAACCCGTCTGGCCTTGCCCTGAAAACGTTCCATACTAAAAGGTTCCATAAGATTAACCCTTGCCCTTAATGCAAGCACACCTTGCAGTCTTCTGGAAATAGTTTTTTCTAAACGCTGCATCTCCAACTGACCTTTGGCCATAGCCTGGGCTGTAACTTCCACCTTGATCTCCAGTTCATCTAAATGGTTTCTTTTAGTTACCACTAATTGATAATGAGGTGCAATACCTTCAATGTCTATTAAAACGCTTTCGATCTGTGATGGAAATACGTTCACACCCCTGATTATCAGCATATCGTCACTTCGTCCGGAAACTTTGGCCATACGTGCTGTTGTTCTACCGCAGCTGCAGGGAGAAATATTTAAATGAGATATGTCTTTGGTTCTATACCTCAGTACAGGTAAAGCTTCTTTAGTCAAAGTGGTAAAAACAAGTTCCCCTTTTTCCCCAGGGTGTACAGGTTTTAAAGTCACCGGGTCTATTACTTCCACAAAAAAGTGATCTTCATTAATGTGGAGACCATCCTTACAGCCGCATTCACCAGAAACACCCGGCCCAATAACTTCGCTTAAACCATAATTGTCTGTAGCAACAATTCCCCATCTTTTTTCAATTTCCCTGCGCATTTCCTCGCTGCATCCCTCAGCCCCAAACAAGCCAAGGCGCAGCTTAAGGTCATTTATGACATTCATTTTTTCGGCGACCTCAGCCATATGCAGCGCATAGGATGGGGTGCTCACAAGAACGGTTGTTCCAAAATCCTTCATAAGCATAATTTGCTTTTCTGTTCCGCCAGAAGATGTAGGTACTACAGCGGCCCCTACCTTTTCCAGACCATAATGCAGTCCAAAAGCGCCAGTAAACAGTCCATAGCCGAAGGCAACCTGGACGATATCTCCCCTGGTAACACCAGCCTGGGTTACAATTCTGGCTACAACCTCTGTCCAGTTATCCAGGTCATTTTGGGTGTAACCCACCACTGTCGGTTTGCCGGTTGTCCCTGATGATGCATGCAGCCTGACTATCTTTTCCATGGGAACTGCAAAAAGTCCATATGGGTAATTATCCCTAAAATCATCTTTATTGGTGAAGGGAAGTAAGGTAATATCTTCTAGAGATTTTATGTCGGCAGGTTTAATGCCAAACTCATCTAATTTCTTCTTGTAAAAAGGCACATGGTTATAAACCATAGCAATGGTTTGTTGAAGTCTTTCTAATTGAAGGTTTTGCAGATTCTCCCTGGAAAGCATTTCCTCTTTAGCCCAAATCATATATCAGCCACCTCCTTTCCCCTGCTCTAAAACATCTCTTATTAAAGATAACCTGGAGGTGACTAAAATCAAAAAAATTCATTCCTACCGTCCTCCCGTTCTACATATTAAGTTAGGGTGAGACATAAAACATCTCACCCTAAAGGGTATTCAACACAAGAGAACAAATTCCTGCTGAATCAAAACTCTAATCCCAGCAGAAATAAATTAAATCAACCAGGTCTTCCTCACTGGAAATAAGTTTAATCCCCTTTTCCTGCAAAGCTTCCACTGCCTGCTGCAGTTTATCAACCCTAAAAATCACCAGGGCTTTTTTGGGCTTTGCACCCATGAAGGCATACATATATTCAATATTTATCTGCTCCTCTTCCAATACCTTTAATACCCTGTCAAGGCCGCCAGGAGTATCATCCATTTCAACCGCCAATACATCAGCGAGTTTAACAGTAAAGTTTTTCTCCTTAAGGACAATGGAGGCTAATTCAGGTTGATCCACTATCAGACGCAAAACCCCAAAGTCAGTGGTATCTGCCAGCGCTAGAGCCCTGATATTGACCTTGCTGTCTGCAAGTATTGACGTGACAGCCCTTAAACGTCCGGGTACATTTTCTAAAAAAATGGACAACTGTTTGATATACATAGATAACCCTCCCTATATCTTTCTCTTGTCTATGACCCTTTTCGCCTTACCTTCACTTCTGGCAATGGTCTTGGGTTCCACTAGTTTTACCGAAACTGATACTCCCAGCACACTCTCAATTTCATGCCTAATCTTTGTACTTAAAACCTCTAATTGCCTGACTTCATCTGAAAACAGCTTTTCCGATACTTCTACTTGTACTTCCAGGACATCAAGACTGCCAATTCTGTCTACCACCAACAGGTAATGGGGTTCAGTTTCGCCAATCTCCAGAAGCACATGCTCAATCTGTGACGGAAAAACATTTACCCCTCTTATGATAATCATGTCATCAGTCCTGCCCTCAATTCTGCCAATCCTTGAAAAGGTTCTGCCGCATTCACATTCATCCACTATCAGCCTGGAAATATCCCCTGTACGATAGCGAACTATTGGCAGAGCCTCCTTGGTAAGGGAAGTAAAGACCAGTTCTCCCCTATGTCCAGGGGGCAAGATTTCTCCCGTATCAGGATTAATTACTTCAACTATAAAATGGTCCTCCATCACATGCAGCCCATTTTGATGTTTACATTCTATAGCAACTCCTGGTCCGATAATCTCACTTAATCCATAAATATCTATTGCCAGAATACCCAGCCTGCTTTCGATTTCATTACGCATGTTTTCAGACCAAGGCTCTGCGCCAAATACCCCTGCTTTTAGTTTAAAATCCTCTTTACTCAAACCCATTTCTTCAATTACCTCTGCAATAAACAAGGCATATGAAGGCGTACATGTAATGATAGTGCTGCCGTAATCCTTCATGATCATGACCTGCCTCTTCGTATTGCCCCCGGAAATAGGTATAATAGAGGCTCCAATTCTTTCTGCGCCGTAATGAACCCCCAGGCCGCCGGTAAACAACCCATAGCCATAGGCGTTTTGAATGACATCATCCTTACCGGCACCGGCACTCATCAATGAACGTGCCATCAGTTCAGACCAGTGATTTATATCGTTTCTAGTATACCCAACCACGGTAGGTTTGCCGGTAGTCCCGGAAGAAGAATGTATTCGCACCACTTCACTTAAACTGACAGCAAACATTCCGTAAGGGTAATTATCCCTCAAGTCCTGTTTTCTCGTAAAGGGAAACTTTTGCAAATCATCTAAGGTATTTAAATGTCCGGGCTCTACCCCGGCATTTTGCATGGTATTTCGATAATGAGGTACATTATGATATACTCTTTCAATAGTTTGTTTCAACCTTTCAAACTGTACTTGCTGTAAATCAGTCCTGGGCATACATTCATATTTAGGATTCCAATACATATTTCAAATACCCTCCCTTAAGTTTAAACCCTTCATCCAGGAGATGAAGGGTTTATAACAACACACCTAATCTGAGTACATAATTTAGCAGTACTCTTAGGTCTTAGCCTCTTCTCTCCCGTGCAAAGGCAATAACTCTTTCCTTTAAAAACTGGTGAAAAATATATTCTCCCCCGCCGATGATGATACCGATAATCATGGCATAAAAGAAGCCAATATTGATATCAGGTATTAGAGCATTGAGAGCAATCAATATTACCAGGGCTATAACACCATCCACCACCGCAGTAATTGTGTTTCCGAAATTAGGCAAAATGCCTAAATCTCCCACAATGTAAGCAAAAAGGGTTAAAGTTAATGCAGATAAAAGAGCGCTGATAAGTGTGGTGTTACCAAATATTGTAAGGGCAAAAACCATCACCAACGCAATCATAATAAACTTAACTGCCAAAGAATACAATACTTCTGATATATCCATTTGCATAACCTCCCAAGGGTATTTACTAATATTAATCCCTTAAGGACAACAGGTTATACATTTTACTTAAGTTCTTTCTCAGTTTCCAGCTGTCTGCCAAATCTGGTCAACTGCAAAATCATAATAGATGACAAAATTAAAGCGCCCCCAACAAATTGGACCATGGTAAGCATTTCTTCAAAGACTATTGCTGCAAGGATTATGGTGACTACAGGCTCTAGTGTGCTTACTATGGCGGCCTTGGAAGGACCTATCATGCTTATTCCTGCATACAACCCGCCAACTGCCAGAACAGTGGAAAAAAGCGCTATACCGACTGCACTTGCAAGTACCTGCCAGGGCGGAGTAAAATCAATAACACCTATTACAAAACCCCCTACGCCAAAAAATACTGCTGCTGAAATAGATACTACTGCAGACCCAACCAACCAGTGGGCTTCTTTTAATACCCTATTGCTGACAATGAAGTAAAGAGAAAACACCACCGCAGCGGCAAAAACAGCTGTGATTCCACGAATTTCAATGTTTCCAAAGCTTGGCCCAATAACTAAAATCAATCCCACAGCAGATACAGTAAGCGCCCCAATCTTTTGGGGAAACATTTCTTCATCACCCAACAAAAAAGCCAAAAGACACACCATGGTAGGATAGGTATACAGGACTAAGCTCGCTATAGAAGCAGGTATTAAAGACACGCCGTAAAAAAACAAATTGGACATGACTCCATAACCTGCGGCCCCAAGACCTATTAAGTAAAGTAGATTCGTCCTGGTTAACTGCCAGGGTATGTTCATCAACTTCATAATTACCAAAAAGAAAATACTTGCCATACAAAACCTTAATGTTAAAAGGGTGATAACATTAGCTCCATAAGAATATGCAATCTTAAGGAATATAGCCAAAGAACCAAAACCTGCTGCGGAAATCGCAGTTATAACTATACCCAGTTTATGTTTATCCACCAGCCAGCCACCTTGTCATTAGTTTAATATCTAATTATCCTATAAAGGGTCAACTGAATACAATAGACAATTTTAAGATTGCTGGCAGTATTTTATAAAACTGCGGTTAATAACTACGCGCTGCTCCTTAGGGCTTTAGTCTTTTGCACCACTTTTTCATCCTGTCCCTGCGTCAAAAGACTTAGCGCCACCAGAGTGATAGCCGAAAGAGGCAGGCTGATGATCAATGGGTCTATTACTGTCCACGGAAACCCTGCCAGGGTGGCTTTGCCAAAAATTGCTTTGCTGATGCCTAATGCTTGAGCTTCTTTAGCATGAATGAAAGTGATCATAAAGATATTGGTAAAAGAACCTATAACCATACTGGCTATGGCGCCAATCCTGGTCGCACCCTTCCAGAATAAAGCTGCAGTATAAGCCGGCAAAGACGTGGTCCGCTTAAGGTAGACATGGCTGCCGACATGAGAGTCAAAAGCAGTACATATGAAAACCAGGGCGGCATGGCCATATTGATGTACAAAGGCATTATTCTGTCTATATTGGGCACCTTGGTAATAGGGTCAACAGATGCTGCCAGAGATATCTGTCCAAGAGTCTGATGAAAATACACATTAGTAAGAGCGCCAACGGCAAAGGCCGCTCCTGTCATCATCAGAATAAATAACCCTCCAATGGCTACAGCCCTATTTAATTCTTTGGCCCCTTTCACTGTCATGTAACGTACAATGAGCTGGGGTTGTGCCAATACCCCTATACCAACGCCAAGTACAATAGTAGACACCAGCACCCACCACTGCTCTGATAGAAAAACAGGCATCTGAGTTCAACCCCTGTGCCCATTTGCAGCAAAAGATTCCGGCACAAGATTTGCCATCCCGGTCAAGGCAGCATGGGCATTGGTTGCCCCGCCAAGCTTAACATAAGTAACAATCAGAAGTATAACCATGCCAATGAACATCAAAGAACCTTGAAAGGCATCATTATAAAATACACCCTTTAATCCGCCGGTCATTACATAAACTCCAACTATCAGTCCGAGTATCCATACGGTGGTGGAATAGTTGATATTTAAAGTCATCAGATAAATGTTGAACCATAAGCCATTGCCATTAGAAATGGATGGCTGTCTCCGCCGGCAATCAAGTAATCTTTAGAAGATTTAGTTCTGCAATAGGCTAAATAGGTAAGACCAGCCACTATAGACATATACACAAGTATTAATACATAAAGCAATCCTTTATCCATTTCATGAAACCTCCTTTAGGTATCGCTATTCCACTTGACTATCCCATAGACAATACACAGTATCGCAGCTAAAATACTTAAGAGATAAGCCATCAGCACCTGTATGTCAGGAATTCCGAGCATGATCAAACCCCCGCCTTTCTAGATAATTCTTTTAATCACCTTTTCCAGTGATTTATTAAATAGCTTTCAAATTTTCTCTGTAAAACGCACCAATATCATCCCAATTAACAAAAGGAGCTCCTTGAATTCTGTAATAAGTGCCCAGATGGCGAAGGCTGCATCCTATAGATATCGCCTCATTGCAGGCCTTAGAAAGATTATCCAGGCCTTGTTGGTTTACACCGAATTCAAAGTCACACCAAACATAATATTTCCCTAGATGGATTTTCTTAGGTACAGTTTCGAAATAAACCAGTTCCAACCCCCTATATGCAAAGCAGCTAAAAACACTATGCAGTACAGTTAAGTTATCATCCGGCAGGGATATTAAAATTGAACACTTTTGCTTTCCATTATTTAACTGCAGCTGGTGTTCACCTAAGGCAACAAAACGAGTACAATTACTGTCATAATCCTGGATTCCTTTTTCAACTGTTTTTAAACCATAGATTTCTTTTGCCACAACATTTGCTATTGCCAACCAGGGTTTATCAGGATTAGCAGCAACGATATGTGCCGCCTCAGCGGTACTGTTTGTGTAACATATTTTTACTCCAGGATAATGTCTCCGCAGGTATTTCGCACACTGAGACAGAGCCTGGGGATGGGAGTAGATGGAAGTGAAAGGAGAGTTTCCACCCTTCTCCTCATTACTACCGCAATTTAGTGGGTGAACCAGCAGATCCTGCTGAATGGGCAATAGAACTTCGCCTTGAATAGGAATTTGAACTTCATGGGCCAGCCAGTCTATAGTCATAGTTACCGGCCCGCCGATGGAATTTTCAATTGGCAAAACGGTATAATCTAGGGCTTCCTTCTCAAGAGCTTGGATGCAATCCGGTATTGTGTCAAATTGGAATAGGTTCACCTCTTCTTTGTCAAACAACACCTTGGCAGCAACTTCGGAAAAAGTCCCAATAGGTCCCAAATAACCTACCTTTTTTATCCTTTCACTCATCACTCTTTTCACCTCATTTTACATATCCTATTTTAGCAAGCCAATTTCACGGTAGTACTTTTCCGCTCCAGGATGCAGGGGAATACCCGCCAGTTCTGTAACTGCTTCTTTAATGTCCAATTGTTCTACAATGGGGTGGGCTGATCTAATCTCGTCTAAATTTTCCCAGAGATTTTTAGTTAAATCATAAATAAGTTCTTCTGACACTGATGCATCTGTAATTAACATCATTTTTATTGCCAGTGTTTCAATGTCGGTAGTCTGCTTATCATAAGTACCTGCCGGAATAATGAAGTCTGCGTACCAGGGATATTTTTCTTTTAATGATTTCCTGATATGAGGTTCAATGGAAAGTAATTTCCCACCGGCTGTAGCAGTCATTTCTGTCACAGCCGCAGTAGGTAGTCCGGCTTGAATCAAAGCTCCATCAATCTGATTATTGCGCATTAAATCAATTGCCTCAGTAAAACCTACAAAATTTGCTTTAATATCATCAGGATATTTGATGCCATACTCAGTCAAAATAGCCTTGGATTCCACTTCTGGTGTACTGCCGATGGCCCCGGGGGCAAAGTTCTTCCCCTTGATGTCAGCTATGCTGTTTATATTTGCGGCTTCCCTCACAACAAACTGGTTCGGGTTATAATAAAGTCCGGCAATAGTTCTCAAATCTTTATATTCACGGTTCTCAAATTTACCCTGGCCATGATATGCTTCCCACATGATTCCTGTGGTTGCAAAAGATATTTCAGCCTCTTTATCTCTAAGGAGATTTAAGTTGTGAACCCCTCCATTGGAAGCCTGTACGCTAACTCTCAAATTATCTATTTTGCCATTCCATAAATTCGACATGGCAGACCCTAATGGATAAATAACTCCAGTTGTTGATGCTGTTGGAAATCTTAGATCAATGGTTTCTTTTTTTCCATCAGGGGTCTTGTCGCCACTTGCACAAGCTCCCAATAAACCTGTAATTAAAATTAACACAATAGTTAAAAATAAAATCCCTTTATTTTTCATTTCTTTTCCCTCCATAAGTTTAATAACCAAGTTTATGCGTTAGTTAACACTACTATAAAATGTAATATGTTTTGTTTAATTAAATCTTAGACTTGTTTCAACTTATAATCTCACCTCTTCCTTACGCTGCCTGGACACAGCAATAGTGAATTTTTGCCATGCAATTATGCCAGCAAATAAGCAAATACCAACAATATCAAATTCTAATCTAGGAGTAATTGTAAGGTAAGCTATAACAAATAACCCAAGGCGTTGAATCAAGTTTGTTTTATCCATCAGCCACCCTTGTATGCCGCTGGCTAAAGCGGTGACACCCACTGTGGCTGTCGCAGCGGCAAGCAGACTCTGCCATACTTGCTTTCCGTCAAACAGTAAAACCGGATCAAAAATAAAGAAAAAGGGAATAATAAAGCCCGTTAGTCCAAGCCTTATTGCTATATATGAAGTTCGGTTTTGATCTGCTCCTGCCAGGCCTGCAGCAACGTAAGAGGATAAAGCAACAGGCGGTGTTATATTGGACAGGCAGGCATAGATCAGAACAAACATATGTGCGGCCATCGGAGCGACACCCAGTTTAGTTAATACAGGAGCAGCCACCGTTGCTACAATGACATAGGCAGCTATCCCCGGCACACCCATACCCAAGATTATGCTCATGAAAGCAACCATCAATGCCGCTAAAAACAAGTTGTTGCCTGCAAATTCAAGAACTTTATATCCAAAGGTTAAACCAAAACCGGTTAGGGAAACTGTCCCAATAATCACTCCAATAATCGCGCAGGCAACCCCTACTCCCACAGCGCCTTTTGCACCCTCTTCCAATGACTGGATTATAGCTTTCGGACCCATACGGGTCTCTTTACTCATCCAGCTGGCAACCACTGTAGCAAGGATGGAAAACACAGCAGCATAAACCGGTGTATAGCCGGCCAAGAGCATGACAATCAGCACAATTAAAGGTAAAATCAAAAAACCTTGACTCCTAAGTATATCGCGCGCCCTGGGAATATCTTCTTTGCCAAGTCCCTTTAGACCCCTTTGCTTGGCTTCATAATGCACGGCAAAAATAAGTGTTACATAGTAAAGAAAAGCAGGGATAATCGCAGCTATCATTACCTTGGTGTATGTTACTCCTAGATACTCGGCCATAATAAAGCCTACAGCCCCCATGATTGGCGGAGCAAACTGGCCTCCTGTGGAGGCAACGGCTTCTACAGCAGCAGCATACTCCGGTTTATATCCGTTTTTCTTCATCATGGGTATTGTAATAGCTCCGGTAGTGGCAACATTGGCCAAGGCGCTTCCGTTTATCATACCCATCAAGCTGCTGGCCAGCACAGCGACCTTAGCCGGACCTCCAGCCGAGCGACCTGCTATTGTTATGGACAGATCGTTTATAAAGTTACTAAATCCACTGATTCTCAAAAAAGCGCCAAATAAGATGAACAGGAAAACAAAAGTAGCTGATACACCTATGCCAATACCTAATATCCCTTGACTTCCCCAAAACATATGCTCAATTATCCTCTTCCAGCTAAATCCACTGTGACCAAAGCTTCCGGGAATATAAGCGCCAAACAGGTTATAAATAAAAAATATCAACGCCAATACTGCTAAATTGCCCACAACCCTCCTGGCTGCTTCAAAAACCATTAAGATGCCGACAGCGCCAAAAAAGTAATCTATAGGGAGCAGATATCCTCCGCGCAATGCTATTGATGTATAATTAATTAATAAATAGCTATAAGCGCTAACACTTAAAACAATACATAGAACATCCACTCCAGCTAAAACTTTCCAATATTTGGAATCCCTTTTGCCTATAGGGTATAAGAGAAAAACCATGATTAGCAAGAATACTATGTGCCAAGCCCTGAGCCTGATGGCATCAAACACTCCAAAGCTTACGCTGTATAACTGAAAAATTGACCAAATAACCGCAATTATGCCAATCAATCTTTTGATGTTCAACACACCCTTCATTGTCTTTTTCGCTACAAAGCCATGGACCCAAAAATAAAAACCGCCCCCAGATAAGTCCAGGGACGGTTTCATAAACCGCGGTACCACCCTTGTTGGCAACTTAGTTACCCTCTTGATCCAGCACCCGAAAGCGGCTTAACTCTTTTTGGCAAAAGAAAAAGCTTCTCTTCCCTAGGGACGAAAAGCTTCGGCTTTCGCGGTACCACCCTAGTAGCTAGATGTAAACAACCCATCCAACCACTCATTGTTTCCGGTGCGGGGCATACTACCCGATACTGGCTTCTTGTTAACGGAGAAGCTCCGGTACGGACTACACATTGCATTCGCAACTTCACCCAACAGTTCCAGAGGGAACTTCAGCAACCTTTTACCTGAAGATGCTTTCAGTCAATGGCACCTTCTCCCTGGAGGCTCCCAGTTACCTACTTTTCTCTGTCATCACTTTTGAAAGTATTGCTTTAGTGGAGTATACCACGATTATCTCATATTAATCAATGCTTTTTTTATATTTTATCTGCATTTTTCTTTGCTCTTTGCTCTTTTATCTGGATGAGATAATAAATCTAATATTTCTCAAAAAATGGTAAAACACTTGCAGGAATCATGCCAAAAATGTAGAAAAAAGCTAATTAATGCAAATAAGTTATTTAATAATGCCAGTAAGAAATGTAATCTAAATGCATCAGGGGGCTTAATAAGATTGGATACCTCAATTATCTCCCTAGCTCTGCAAGGCATACCTGAGATGATTGCCTTGTCAATGCTGATCTTAGTTATGGATGGTTTCATATAATTTTACTAGTCATAGCATCTTGTACTATTTTTATCAGAGAAAAATCTAAATCAAGGAGCATCTGGTTCCATGCTAAATGATATTTTGAGTAGATTTGTTACAAAAATCGGTGCTGAAATGAAAGCTGATGAAGACAAAATAGCTATAGCAAACTATGGTATGCTAACCATTGCATATTCAGTGATTGGCATTATACTGTTATTTGTCATTGCATTTTTGTTGAGCATTACAAGAACCACAATGTCGGCTTTTTTTGCTGCTGCTCTCTTAAGAAACTTCTCAGGAGGAGCCCATTGCGCCGGACCTCTAAAGTGTTTGATACTTACATGCATTGCATTTCCTGTAATAGGTTATATTTCTATACTGCTTACACCTTATCTTGCACCATACTTTGTTTTTACTTTTATCTTTGTATTCTCCTTATCCTTTATAAGCGTCATCCTAAGGGCTCCTGTTGATACAGACAATAAACCCATTACATCTCCTCTTCAGAAAAGCCAGCTAAAATTTATATCTCTAATAATTGTTAGTATGCTAGCCATGGCAGTCCTGGTTATCAACAAAAAGTATCCTGAACCAGCAACTGCAGTACAATTAGGGGTATTGTGGCAGACAAGCATGCTGTGGCCTTACACTGTAGGGCTTCTAAAAAAATATGATGCGCTTTTTAGCGCGAAAAGAAAGGAGTGAAAAAGGTGAAAAAAATTAGATTGTTTCTGTTGACCTCGCTTTTCACAATTCTTACACTTGTAGCAACTGCAAGTGCAGCATCAGCCTGCTTAGTATTTCACTATCAGCCGGAACTTCCAAAAGCCCTTAGAAAATAGCACAAAACAAATTTGAGGTGAGAAATCACCTCAAATTTCTTGAAGAAGGGAAGCAACATGGACTACAAAAGAGAGCATACCACACAGATTAATGAGGTAATTATTGCAGCACACTTTTTTGCATTTATAATTGCCGCTGTAGCCTTGACAAATTATTTTAATATCATTGATAAAGGTGAGTTGTTGATAAATTATTTGTTGTTTGGGGTTTTTTTAACTATTTCTATTACAAGCTGACTAAGATCTGGATTATTGCTTGCAGCTTTAGGAAGCATACACATAATCTACATGGCTTACCAGCATATTCAGACAGGAAATCGTACCAGTTTGGACATCAGCTTTTAATAGCCTGGCTCATAGGCAGTTTTACTATTTTCGAACATAAAACAAGAAAGAGACTAATACTTATTAAATCTCCCTGGCCGCTGCTGCCCTTTTTATATAATCTGCAGTCCGCTGAGCTATGGCCATTAAAGTTAAAGTGGGATTTGCCGGCGTAGATGTAACAAAAACACTGGTATCACAGATAAACAAGTTGGGAATATCATGACTTCTACAAAACTCATTTACTACAGAATTTTGAGGGTCATTACCCATGCGGCATGTTCCCATCAAGTGCGCAGTATCTGCAACAACATATTCCACTCTCCCATCTGCCGCTTCCATTATGTCCTTACACTTTTCAATACCCTTGTCTATGATGGCTAAATCATTGGGACCATAACTGAAGCTTATTCTTGGGACCGGCAGGCCATACTGGTCCTTAAGGTTACCATCAAGGGTAACACAATTCTTCACATCCGGCAAAACTTCACCAATTAAAGTGATTCTTGAATAATAATTATAATCTAAAGTTAGATTCCTTAACTCCTCTCCATAGATCAGGTAATGTCCAGCAATTTGGCTGACAAAACTGACCGGCCTAAATCCGTGTGAGTTGATGATAAATCCTCTGGCAAAACCATTTTTGGGGTCGGTTTCATAAAAATCCATGGTCAAAGCCATTACCGGAGTACCTTTATAGGGACGTATTTCTTTATTGAATCTAGCATAGACATCGTGACTGCTGTGAGGCATAAGGTTTTTTCCCACCATGCCGCTGTTGTTGGCTAAACCATCTGGGAACTGGGCAGTGCTGGAATTAAAAAGTAGCCTAGGGGTCTCTACCACCGAAGCTGACAGAATAACAACTTTTGCTTTTAGAAAATACTCTTGCCCTTGATGAAAATATTCCACTCCAGATGCTCTGCCCTTTGAAACAATAACCCTTGATGCCATGCAATTTGGTCTAATATCAGCCCCTGCATCAGCAGCCCACCTGGCATGGGTTATAAGAGCGCTGTACTTTGCATTGGGAATACACCCCTGATTGCAAAAACCTCGGTTTGTACAGGGAGGTCTATCATTATAGGGCGCTGATAGAATTGCCAGGGGAGCCGGCGAACTGCGAATGGCTAACCTTTCACATCCAAGCCTGAAGACTTCTGCTACAGCATTTAAGGGATTCCTTTCGGGAAGAGGATAAGGACCGTGAAAAGGCTCCCATGGAAAATATTTCGGACCTGAAACCCCAATCTCTCTTTCCACCTTGCTGTAGTAAGGCTCTAAATCTTCATAATCTATAGGCCAGTCCTCGGCTACCCCTTCATTAGATTTAACTTTAAAATCCGATGGATGAAACCTTAATGATACAGCTGAAAAATGATTTGTTCCCCCGCCAACTCCCCTGCCAGAATTATTGTGTCCCATCTTAATGGGGTCCTTTCCTTCTATGAGCCTGAGGTCAGTCCATGCCAGCTGCTTGTTCATTTCCAGTTCATCGCTGACCCACTCGCTTTGTGGATCCATGAGAGGACCGGCTTCCAAAACAACTACTAAATACCCTGCTTCACTTAGTTCCTTTGCCAGGATACTGCCTGCAGGTCCTGCCCCTACAATACAAAAGTCAGCTTCTTTAGCTTCTTTAATAATGCTCTCATGTTCTTTATTAGTCATTTTTCCTAGCCTCCCATGGGTCCTGCCCGCCTAACTCTACACGTACATATCCCCTGGGGTATGCCGGCCCGGCATACCCGATTTCCGACCAAATTTCAGGTTGTGAATAAAAAGAAGAAACCGCCGCTGTTAATAATTCTTTGAAAAACTTTTTAGAATCAATGCTCTGCCATGTTATTCCACGGCCCTGTCCACTTTTTAGAGATTCTATTACCGCTATCTTTTCCTCTAATGTTAATTTGCTAAAATCTCTCCCCTGATACAACTCATGAGCAGTATCGACTATACCCTGCAAACCTTTTCTAAATAAATCCTTTTCATCAGGCAGCGCTGCATCTCTATAGCCTTTGCCATGACCATTTCCCAGGCTGTCTCCAATGTAAGCAGCTACCCGTTTTAGCAATTTTTCATCTTTCTCAGCCAAAACCACCTCAAGTACCGCCAGCAACAGTTCCTGCTCCTGCTCCGAGAAGAAAACCACTTTTTCTCCTGATGCCATTCTATCCTTAATTAATCTTTGCGTTCTTTCATCCCATTTAACAAAAGACCTTAAAACGTCGAATTCTTTATAGTGTCCTCTCATCTAAACAACACCCGCCAGTAAAGAATCACAAGACCTATAAGGCTTTGTCCTGCGAAAAGGACGGGTAATACAATGGGGGGACCTGTAAGCACATTATTCATCTGCCATCCACCAACCCTTAAGCTGACTCCCCTAACATGGAGCATGAAGCCAAGAAGGCCAAACAATGCACCTATGCCAAGTACAACTGCCAGTGCGGCACGTATCCATGACAGGTTAAAAAAAATTAGCGCACCCGCAAGAAGCGCTGCAGTAGGAGCTAATAGAACAGGCCCATACATCACAAGATGTCTTAAATTACCCCTGTAATGAAACAGAAATACTTGTACAGCCAAACCAGCAAAGGCAATGAATATATAAACTATCAAAATTCTTTCAAAGGTCCAACCCAGCCACATTTCAAACCACCTTCTCACATGGTATTAAGCACAAAAGTTTAATAATAGTTTTTCTTAGTAATTGAAATAAATACACAGCTTTACGATTTTCAAAAAACGTAATAGAATAAAAAGCAGGCCTTTTGGGATTAATAAATATGGTTCACTGTGGGAATACTCCTGATACTCTTCAATTATTGTTTTACCATAAAATTTCTCTTTTACTTTTTAAAAACTCCATGTTATAATATGTAAGCGGTCCGGCGGTGTAGCTCAGTGGCAGAGCATGCGGTTCATACCCGCAGAGTCGTAGGTTCAAGTCCTACCACCGCTACCAAATACGCAGGGGTGTAGCTCAATTGGTAGAGTAGCGGACTCCAAATCCGTTGGTTGCGGGTTCGAGACCTGCCACCCCTGCCAATAATAACAACGATTTCAGCCTTCGGGCTGTTTTTATTTTTCTCTGTTTGGACAGATTTTAGACAGATTTCATATATTGTCTGAAGGTCCATGCCATAGCTTATAAGGAAAGCCGTACTGGTATGCCTTAAACCGGGAAGGTTAACCTGGGCAACTTGTTTTTCCCAAGAACATATTCCTGCAGGATAAAGAATATAAGTGATGAGATAATCCTCTTCGAAAAATTCTAAAAACTTATTTTGTCATTCTGCGTCATTGATTATCTTGACATATATAAAAACGACGGTATAATCCATCTATTATCTTGGCATTTAAAATTGCTAGGTATTTCAAAATGCCAATTGAAGAAGTTTTTATTTATGAGGAGGATTTAATGGATGAAAAGTAAAAAAAGCCCCTTTGAGTTTTAAAATAGATTATGTTACAATGAATGGAAGTTAGTGTTTTGTGGAGGTAGAAAACATGCAAATCCTCTTGTTTATGTTCCTTGGTTTTATCTGTGCCATACTAACCCTTAAGTTTTATTTTGAGAAAAATACCATTATTGCAGTAGTTTTCTTTTTTTTAACTATTTATGCTTATTACAGAGCAGTAATGAAAATAAAAAGAGGTTAACTATACTTTGATTTCAAGGTTATTTAATAATAAGTGGAATCCCCTAAAAAGTCTGTCTTACCTTGACGACTTGACTGGGATACCTAATAGGAGATTTTTTGGTGAGTTCTTCAACAGGGCCTGGAGAGAAGCTTTACGCAGACAAAATATGTTGTGCCTGGTCATGATAGATATAGACCAGTTCAAAGCATTTAATGATACCTTTGGCCATCAAGCAGGCGATACTGCGCTGTTGCGTGTAGCGGCAGCATTACATAGTACGGCTCGACGACCAGGGGATATGGTAGCACGTTATGGTGGAGAAGAGTTCATCGTTGTTCTTTCAAAGATAGATTGGAGGGAATCCTGCAAAATGGCTGAAAAAATGCGCCTGGCAGTGGAACACCTTAATATAACTCATCCTAAGACTCAAGAGGGCCGCGTAACCATTAGCCTGGGGCTGGCTTTGACCTTACCGACAGGCCAGGCTATCCCAGAAAATCTTATTCAAACCGCCGATAGTGCGCTCTACCAGGCCAAAAACGCAGGCGGCAACAGATATATTTGTGCCAATCAAAAGTATAATCTTGCTCTTGCAAAAATGAATTAATATCTAAAGATAAAAAATGATACATAAAATATCTTTCCCTGCAAAAACTAAACTAGCACCACAAAATCCATGAAAGGATGACGCAAATGAACAACCAGCATATTCACTGTATTGTTAACGACTGTCATTACTGGCAGCAAGGAAACTTATGTGTTGCAAATGAAATACTTGTTGCTACAGATCAATTTGGCGCCAGTCAGCCTGACAACATTGATGCCCACATGGCAGCACAGTTACAACCTGAAACGGCAGGCAATTGTATGGAGACCTGCTGTAAAACTTATGTACCCAAGGGGTCAAACCAAATAAATGCTGATAGAGTAAAGAAGTTTTAGAAATAAAACTAAAGCAGTTAAAGAAGAAACTTTACATCTGGTGTGGATTTCTGCACCAGATGTTTAATTACTAGGGGGATAAGATGAAAGCTTATACAAGATATTGCAACCTTAAGTGAATAAACCTGTCTTTTATTAAGAAAAATATAGATAATGTAGTAGCTAAAGAACAAGGAGGTGAAAACCGGTTAAAATTCATTTTTAGCCGGTAATTAATTTGCTGCCGAATCGAGAACATCTGCCAAAAGTAGCGTATTTTTGCATGGAATTTGGTTTAAATAAAGAACTTCCTTTATATGCCGGCGGTCTAGGAGTATTGGCCGGGGACCATTTGAAATCCGCCAGGGACCTTGAAGTACCCATGGTAGGCATAGGTATTCTTTGGAAGCAAGATTACACTACACAATTAATAGGTGAAGATGGGCGCCCCTATGATATGTATCCCAGTTATGATTTTCCAACGGTAAAAGATACAGGCAAAAAAGTAACCCTGCGAGTGCGCGGCGCAGAGGTAACCTGTCGGGTCATGGTAGTCGATGAGTATGGCAATGTGCCCTTATATTTACTGGACACTAATTATAAAGGAAGCGAACACGGATGGATGACCAATAGACTTTATGGTGGCGTGGATCAAGATAGAGTAGCCCAGGAAATGATTTTAGGAATCGGTGGAGTCAGAACTTTGCGAGCATTAGGAATTGAAGTAGATGTATATCACTTTAACGAAGGGCATGCCATCTTTGCAGGAATAGAACTAATAAGAGAAAAGATGGGCCAAGGACTTTCTTTTCGTGAAGCATGGGAAAAGACTAGAAATAATATCGTTTTTACGACACATACCCCGGTCAAGGCTGGAAATGAGGAGCATTCTCATGAACTACTGCAGCATATGGAAGCCTATAACGGTTTAAATTATGAACAGATGAGTCAAATAGGCGGCGACCCCTTTAACATGACAGTTGCCGGACTTCGCTTGGCCAGGATAGCTAATGGCGTATCAAAGCAACATGGGCGCACGGCCCGCAAAATGTGGAGTCATGTCAAAGACTCAGCTGAAATTATTTCTATTACAAATGGAGTTCACCCGCCAACCTGGCAGTCTCCTGAAATCATGGAAACCTGGCAAAAGCACGGTGATTTGTGGGAACCTCATCAAAAAGCAAAACGTGCACTTCTAGATTACGTGCTTAATAAAACCGGCGCAAGAATGGACATGGATATACTAACCATTAGCTTTGCTAGGAGAGCCGCACCCTATAAAAGAAGTGAACTTATATTTCGAGATACCAATACCCTTGACGGGATACTAAAAGAGGGAAAAATCCAGCTCATATTCTCAGGAAAAGCCCATCCCAATGATACTCTTGGCAAGGATATAATCCAAAAGCTGGTGGAAATGGATAGAAAATATGGAGAAAAAATAGTCTTTCTGGAAAACTATGATATGGAAATCGCCAAACTCATGGTCCAGGGAAGTGATGTTTGGCTTAACAACCCTGTAAGGCCCCTGGAAGCCAGCGGCACTTCCGGCATGAAAGCAGCCATGAATGGAGTGTTAAATGTTAGTGTAGTGGATGGTTGGGTAGCTGAAGGACCTCACCACAATGTGGATGCATGGCTTTTAGATGATGTTCTTGACGATGAAATAGATTTGCAGAGGCAGGATGAATATGATCTAAAAGCATTATACAAGGTCATTTTTGACAGTATCATCCCCATTTACTATCATAACAAGAAAAGATGGATTAAAATGATGAAGGCAAGCATAGATATGTCGCATCATAGCTTTTCCTCTGATAGAATGGTTAAACAATACTATGATTTAATGTATACAAAGCATTAATTATATGCCCATCATAATAGTTAATGTCTATGGGGAACCCTATTAACCTTTAGAAAAGTGGGTTCCCCACTTTGTGGGGCCATTCCTCATTATAGATGTCAGTCGTCAGAAGTTAGTCGTCCAAAACCATAATCAGAATTAGAAGTAATTATCTAAAGCTAATTGCAACAAAATGCGACAACCGATAACCGACTTCCGACCTCTGTGTTGAGGTGTGTCCCCTGACCTTGTTTGGTGTGTCCCCTTTCACCTATAGATATTTGACATCTGCAAGTGTTCTGCTTCTATTTCCGCCAGGGCCTTGAAAACATCCTTAACCCGTGGCTCTGAAGCTTTCTCCACAATTTCCAGATAAAATTTGATGGCACGCTGTTCCCTGTAATGTGCTTCTTTAAACTTATCCTCATCATATTCGGGGCTTTCCACTTGGGGCAATTCAGGCTGATCTATCCCCATCATTTCACATATAAGCTCAGCATGTTCCAATTCCTGTTTAAACAATCTCTTGAAAATAGCAGATGTTAGGCGAGTCTCAGATTTGGAGGCACTGGCCTTATAATAAGCTGCGTTGTCAAGCTCTAACTCTACTGCCCTCTTGCAGTACTCATAACTTTGCGGGGACATTTCAGCTTTACCATAAGGATACCACTCAACTGCCGGTACTAAATGCTTCCCTGCCGCCCCGCAAAAGGGACACCTATCTGCTTCTTTTTCACCTAAATATGTTTCACCGCATATTTGACATCTAAAAGGCTTCATCATAATAAAATTCTCTCCTTTACTATTATTAGTAATTTTTCTCAATAAGCATTTTATAATAAAAAAAACTGGAAGTAAAGGTAAAGGTTTAGTATAATATAATCAAAATAATTTGATTTATTTTATCAAAAGGATTTGATTTATCATGCGAATAGAAGAATGTTGCTACAGTCCTCATATAAGCTTGGATAAAACTGAGCAGATTAACGCTTTGGCAGCAAGTTTTAAAATACTTGCTGACCCCATAAGGCTAAAAATTCTTTACCTGATTAGGAACAAAGAAATATGTGTTTGCCATATTACTTCAGCGCTGAAATTAAGTCAATCCAAGGTCTCTTATCATTTGAAAATTCTTACGGAAGCAGGTCTCATCAAGCGCAGAACCCAATGGTGCTGGTCCTATTACAGCTTAAGTGAGGACTTTGACAAATGGTTTTTGGAAAATACAAGTCTACTAACACTGTTAAATGGGGAGGAATGATTCATGGAAGACAGCAAAATTACCTGTTGTGGAGGCTCGCCATGTGATGGAAAAATAAAGTATGTAAAACTGCCCACTGTGGGACACCTTAATACTCCTATAGGTACGGTACCAATCATCCCTTCTGCTTTATCTACGATGGATAGACTGGGAGCCTGGAAAGTTCGCTGGAAAATAGCAAGGATGAACTATCAAATAGAGCCTGGATTATATGCCGTAGGCCGGCCGTCAGAAGCTTCCCCGGTTCTAGTAACTGCTAATTACAAGCTAAGTTTTGACCATCTTCGCAAAGAACTAATCGGTATAGATGCCTGGATTTTGGTTTTAGACACTAAAGGCATAAATGTATGGTGCGCTGCAGGAAAAGGCACTTTCAGCACAAGGGAATTAGTTTTGCGCATCAAGGTTACCAACTTAGAAAAAGTGGTGGGACATAGAACTATTATTCTTCCTCAATTAGGAGCGCCTGGAGTTGCCGCCCATGAAGTAAAAAAACACACTGGATTTCATGTAGTTTACGGGCCTATTAAGGCTGCAGACATACCTGTTTTTTTAAGTACAGGATATAAAGCAACACCAGCCATGCGCAGGGTAACATTTTCGCTGAAAGACCGCTTGATATTGGTACCTGTGGAACTTATGGGAACCCTGGCGCCATCCTTAATAATCTTAGGTATTATCTTGATGGGCAGCGCCTTGACTGCTGCAATTACACTCAGCCAGAATGTGTGGATAAAAGGAATTACTTATAGTGCGGCATACTTGGGAGCAGTGTTAATTGGGGCGGCCTTTACCCCCATTTTGCTGCCTTTGATTCCCGGTCGTTCCTTTGCCTTCAAGGGATGGCTGCTTGGGCTTATTTGGATTTTCTTGTTTCTACAAATTGCTGGTGCAGCAGGCGTTCAGTTTGCAAACTTAGAAATCTGGGGCCTCTTTTTACTGCTGCCGGCCATAAGCTCTTTCTTAAGCTTGAATTTTACAGGTTGCACAACGTTCACATCCCAGTCAGGTTGAAAAAGAAATGCGCCTAAGTCTTATTCCCATGATTCTTTCATCCCTGGCCGGCCTAATTCTAGTTATTAGCGGGTTAATCATTAGATAAGGGGAAACACCTTAAATATAGAGGTGTGAAATGAGAAGTGAGAGGTTATCCCACTTCCCACTTAAAGTATTGAGGAATGTCACAAAATCTAAGGAGTGAGGTAAAATGCCTTTACAGTATTTAAAAAATGTTTCAACTTTAAAATTAACACCTGAGAAATGCACAGGCTGTGGTATGTGTTTAAATGTATGCCCGCATGATGTATTTTTCCTTAATGGCAGAACAATACAAATCAAAGATAAAGACAACTGCATGGAATGCGGAGCCTGTGTAAAAAACTGCCCATTTGAAGCACTCTCTGTTAACCCTGGAGTAGGCTGCGCTGCAGCTATTCTTATCGGGATGTTTAAGGGTACTCCGCCCCAATGCGGGTGTAGTTAAACATTGTACACAGTATAACCATTAAGTTCAATAAATTAATAATGCGTGCGTATGCTCTTGAGGATGACTTGTTTTTCAAGTCAGCTTTTTGTACTAAAAAGCATATCTTTGTGAACAATTTGTGAAAAAGCTTTATTATTTCCTGGATGCTATCTGACCAATCTCCTTGAAGCATTTTTTATCCATGAAGGTGGATTATCTATCCACGTCAGCATACCAGGAGGATTAGCTTCTGGTATCATTTATGCCAGGGCTGCTAATCTTCCTTTATGGAAAACAGCCGACAGCCTGATTCCTGCCTTGATCCTTGGACAGGCCAATTGCCATATCGGCAATAGTGTCTTATGGTGTACAGGGCTAAAGTACGAAGCAACAAAGAGCATACAGGCCATGAGTACCATTAACCTGTATGCTCTTTAATTCTGACTTGGATTCTCGATGTAATTTTTTTATCTTATTATTTATTTAGCTGCTCCAGCGACCTTTGCCATGCATTTTGCCCTGATACCCAGGTTGTGGAAGGCGTTCCATATTGGCTTTAACTCTCTCAGCTAACCCTGCAATACACATTTGCGCTTGTTCTTCTGTAATTTTACCTTCTGCTACAGCCTTGTCAAGCTCATTGACCCTAAAGTTCGTCACAGAATCTATAAGTGTTTCCGCACTTATTCCCCGTTCCTCGGCAATCTGAACAAAAGACTTTCCAGCTTGCCTTTCAGCTTTCAAGGCGTCTAATTCTAGCTTTAAAAGACTGCCAATATGGGATCTTGTAACCTCTCTTCCTAACTGCAAACCACCTCTTGCATTTTTTCCGTGTGTAACTTCTTCCGCCGCCACTGCTGATGTGGTAAGTAACAGCATGCCTAACAACGCAAAGACAACCATTCTGCTTATCTTTTTCACAATATAGTCCTCCCTTCTTTTTAAGGTTACTAAGTAAGGCGCCTTATCTACAATTAGTATAAACTGCAGATATCAAGATAATTTCAAGGCAATCTTAATTTCTTCTACAAAAATAAGTGAAAACAAAACAACTGGTTAATAACTTAACCAATCACCTATAACTGTTTTACACCGTATAATGTAGCAAATAATTGGTGAAGGTGATGAAATGAAAATTTTGATCAATTTAGCACTAAGGCGTCTATACCTTTTCAAAAATGATATAGAACTAAAATCATACCCTGTAGCCATTGGTAAGCCCGAGACCCCTACTCCATTGGGAACTTATTTTATAGCTACAAAAATTGTAAATCCTCATTTAAAAGTCTTAGGTACCCGCTGGATGGGCTTAAGTAAACCCAGCTACGGCATTCATGGCACACCTGCCCCATGGACCATAGGCACCATGGCTTCCTTGGGTTGTGTTAGAATGTATAATCATGATATTGAGGAAATCTTTCCACAAGTGCCTATTGGAACCACCGTGGAAATTATCTCTGGAGGTGGCAGCTATTCACAAAATCCAAACCCTGTAAAAAATGATCCATCAGAAGCGCCCCAAATACCACAAACATCCCCGCCGCCTGCATCTCAACCTCAAGGTCAAAAATATATTGTACAACAAGGGGATACCCTGTGGAGGCTCTCCCAGAGATTTGGCGTTTCTCTTGATGTATTAATAAAAGCAAACAATCTTAAGAATCCAAACGTTCTCCATCCGGGGCAGGAGTTGATAATTCCTAGATAAAACCAGTCTGCCCTGTAACCAAGACTTTGAGTGTACACAGTATAATTCAATAAAAAATACTTTGCAAAAAATTAAAGCATTGATATAATAAGCATAACTTTAAAGAAAATATTTCTGGGCAATGAAGTCCAAATAGATCTGTATAACAGCCAGGTCTATTTGGACTTTTTTTTATTTTTAATAGCCAATCTTAAAATTCATCTCAAAAAATTTAAGGGGGAGAAAAAGAAATGTCTTTTAGCAAAGGAATTAATGCAAGTATGGCTACAAAAACAAAACTGAGAACAAAGGACAGTTACTGTTCCTTTAGTGGGATGTGTACCAACTGCCTGGATGGATGTATTGGTCTATGTGAAATAGGCCGTTCATCTGTGAGAGGAAAAGAAGTGCTTTACCCAGCGCCTTTTGGCAAGGTCACTTCGGCTTCGGAAAAGGATTATCCTGTAGATTATTCACATTTTAATATCATGGGTACTGCCGTTGGAGCATACGGCACCGAAGCAGATTCAGATAAAGCCATTTTCCCGGCTGTTAATCTGGAGACATCCCTTGGAACAAACCACAATAAAATTGAGCTTTCCCTGCCCCTTGTGGTAGCAGCAATGGGTTCTACAGATATTGCCGCAAACAATTGGAACCATTTGGCTGCAGGATGTGCCATTTCAGGTGTAGGCATAGTCATTGGTGAAAATGTCTGCGGTATGGATCCTAACCTGGAATTATCCGGCGGGAAAGTTAAACACTCACCTAATCTTGCAAAAAGGGTAGCAGATTTTAAAAACTGGTACAACGGCAAAGGCTTTATTGCCGTGCAGGCCAATGTAGAGGATACAAGGCTGGGTGTCCAGGAATATGCTATCGAAAAGCTTGGCGTGGAAGTAGTAGAAATAAAATGGGGACAAGGCGCAAAAGATATTGGGGGAGAGGTCAAACTTGCCTCTTTAGAAAGGGCCCTGGAACTACACTCAAGGGGTTATATTGTACTCCCTGACCCCACAGACCCAATAGTCCAAGAGGCTTATAAAAATAAAGTATTTGATGAATTTGAAAGACATTCAAGAATAGGTATGGTCGCTGAAGAAGGGTTCATGCAGAGAGTTGATGAGCTCAGGCAAGCAGGAGCCAAGTATATTTTCCTGAAAACAGGAGCCTATAGACCTGCTGACCTGGCCAGGGCCGTAAAATTTGCCTCCAAGGCAAAAATTGATTTGCTGACAGTTGATGGTGCAGGAGGTGGAACCGGAATGAGTCCATGGAGAATGATGAATGAATGGGGTATTCCCACTGTATACATCCAAAGCCTCCTTGTACAATGTTTAGATAAGCTTTCCAGCAAAGGCAAATTCACACCAACCATAGCTATTGCAGGAGGGTTTTCATTAGAAGATCATATCTTTAAGGGGCTGTCCCTTGGAGCGCCATACACAAAAATAATCGGTATGGCAAGGGGACCTCTTACAGCAGCTATGGTCGGTAAAACTGTTGGGGAAGCCGTCAAAAGCGGTAAAGTTCCTGCAGATTACAGGCATAATGGAGAAACAAGCTTAGAACAGGTATTTATCGCAGCTTCTGAAATTAAGAATATCCTGGGAGAAGATTTTAACCGTCTGCCAGTTGGAGCCATAGGTGTCTACACCTACTACCAGAGGTTGGCCCAGGGCTTGCGCCAGTTTATGTGCGGAGCAAGGAAGTTTAATATAGATAGTATCACCAGAAAAGACCTGGTAGCATTAACCAAAGAAGCAGCTGAGATTTCTGGAATAGACTATGTAATGGACAGCGATAAAGCTGAAGTTGAGGAGATTTTAAGCTGGTAGCAAGACTATTTTAACATCCACTCAAAAGGTCCCAGGTTTAATCACTTGGGACCTTTTGTTTTGTATTCTGTTTCCTTAACTACAATTTTCTTTACCTCTATTTTTTCTTGGGGCCATACCCCTTTCCCTTCTGAGGGCCTTTAGCTTCTTTTAAATTGTACAAGGGTCCTCCTTTTACCTTATAAAAATACAAGATTACACCTGCAGCGATTATAGCTATGCTTATCAATTGTGCAACCCTAAAAGGGCCGAGCATCAAACTATCGGTCCTAAACATCTCAATTACAACCCGCCCTAAAGAATAGAGAATTAGATAACTGGTAAATAACTCTCCTTCTCTGGTCTGTGGGTGATGCCTGCGGTAGATCAGATACGCAAAGACCCCCAGGTTCCATAATGATTCATACAAAAAAGTGGGATGTCGGTATGCCCCATCAATATACATTGCCCATGGCAGGTCAGTGGGGTACCCATATGCCTCCTGATTGATAAAATTTCCCCATCGTCCTATTGCCTGTCCAAGAATAAGACTTGGGGCAAAAATATCTGCCATTTTCCAAAAATTAAGCTTATATTTTCTGACAACAAGGTATCCTGCCAATACTCCGCCAATGATTCCGCCATGAATAGCAAGGCCTCCATGCCAGACAGCAATAATCTCCTCGGGATAAAACCTAAAGTATTCATTCCACCTGAAAATAACATAGTACACCCTTGCACCTATAAATGCTGCCGGTAAGGCTGCTATGGCAATGCTTAACACATGATCAGGGTCTATCTTGTGCCTGGCTGTTTCCCTATACGCCAACAGAATACCTATAGCAACAGCTGAGCTGATGATAATTCCGTACCACCTAACCGCGAAGGGCCCTAATTCAAAGGCAACCGGGTCCAAGGCAATCCCTCCTTATTAAATGAAATGGGACACAACTCTAATAATATCAGGGGACGCATTTCCCATTCTTGATGCGGAATGTCCCCAAATTAATACTAACTATAAGAGTAACATAAAATAAATAAAAAGAATATGTGTATATTCTACACATATTCCCTGAAAAAAGAAATATACTGCTCCTATCTTAACATATCTTAAACATATCTTAAAGGAGATGGCAAACACCCCTAACCCTGATACAAAATATAGCAGACTTAGGGGATTAAACCTTGGAAGTTTAACAAGAATTTTACCTTGCAGCCATAATTTTTACAACCAGTTTATCAAGTTCACAGCTAATCTTATAAACTTCCTTGTCTAGAAGGTTTTGCTTGATTTCTACTAAATTAGCGAGTTCCTTCATTTTAATTTCAAGCTCTTTTTCCACTTTAAGCTCTTTCCCAGGTCACTCATTCTCTTGCCTCCGCTAAATCAATAAAAGTATGTATATCCTTTTTTATTTGTAACCTGTAATAATCATTTCGACATTCCCTCGTTATTTCCTGCCTCCTTTTGCATATTTTTACATATAAGTTGCTTATTATGAATAATTCAGCCGTATTTGTACATAATCCCAAAGCCTCCGCGGGGATTTTTCCATTCTATATTATCATGGGCACATCCATACCTGCAGGTCCCACATTCCACACAACCCTCGTAAGCAGTCTCTATGATTTTTTCTACGTCATTCCACCTGTATACCTTGGCCGGGCAAATATAGGTACAAGGTTTGTCCCTGCACTCTACACACTTTTCCCTGTTTAAGACTCTTAAATGCGAAACCTTATCAGGCTGGTATCTGTTAAGAAACAATTTATCCTCAAGAGACTTCATCCCATGACCCTCCATCCCCTGTAAGCGTCCTTCAGCAATTCAACCTTTGATCTGCGTGCAGTCACCTCTTTAAGTATTCTTCTTTGTTTCTCCTTTTTTGGAACACTGTCAACAGTTATTAATTCATGGGCCACAAAATTGGCAAGTTTTGGGTACAAGCTGAAAATATGATCATGTGTTTCCATGAAACCCGAAGCATTCTGGTACTTCTGCAGGTCTTTAAGGATAAAACTATTTGACAAATATTTGTCATAACGGGAAAGAGACCTTTCATCAAACTCCCCCATCTTATGTGCTTCAATTATTACTTGACCGGCTGTTTTTCCTGATATCATTGCCATGTTGGAGCCTTCTCGATGGATTCCATTGACAAAACCTGCAGCATCCCCTACAACTAAAACACCATTCCCATAAAGCTTTGGTATGGCTTTATAGCCGCCCTCAGGGATCAGATGTCCTAAATACTCCTTTGTTTCTCCTCCCTCTATGAGCGGACGCACCATAGGGTGATTTTTCAAGTGTTCCAATAATTCATTGGGATTGATTTTCCTGCGTACAATATGGGACAACAGGGCTCCAACCCCAATGGAAATACTGTCAGTATTTGTATAAATAAAACCTGTACCTACCATACCCTGTGTAGATTCTCCGACCAATTCAATGGTGACTCCTTGGCCTTGTTCCAAGTTAAATCTGTCTTCTATTTTTGCTTTGGGCAAAGCAATTATTTCTTTAACTGCTACAGCCAGCTCAGTAGTCTTTAAACCATCTTTCTTGAGCTCCATTTTTTGTGTAAGCATGGAGTTTACTCCCTCAGCCAGCACCACAACATTTCCCAGCAGTTCTCCATCAGGCCTTCCTGTTTTTACTCCTACCACATGACCATCATCAACAAGCAAGTCTTCAACAACTGTTTCAGTAATTAATAAAACACCCTGCTCCACAGCCTGCGCTGCCAGCCACCTGTCAAACCTGGCCCGCAAAACGGTAAAGGCGTTATAAGGTTCTTCTCCATGTCTTTGAGTTTTATAACCAAGGGAAACAACTGAATTTTTATCAAGAATCCATAACCTCTGCTCAATTATATGTCTTTCTAGAGGAGCCTTTTTGTAAAATCCAGGCACTATCTCCTCAGTAGGCTGGCGATATAACACTCCTCCCATAACATTTTTAGATCCTGGAAAATCTCCCCTTTCTATTAGGATGGTATTTAACCCTGCCCTTGCAGTTGTCAAGGCGGCAGAAATCCCGGCAGGACCAGCGCCAACAACAATGACGTCAAATTTTTCGGTCATGTTCATACCTCCTATGCACCCAGCCTTTTTTTAAATTCATTTGTTAAGGCAGGCACTATTTTCGCAAAATCCCCAACCAGACCAAAGGTTGCAAATTTGAAAATTGGCGCTTCAGGGTCAATATTGATTGCCACAATCACATCTGATGTCTGCATTCCGACCAGATGCTGGATAGCTCCAGAAATGCCCACTGCAAAATATATCTTTGGCCTTACAGTTACCCCTGTCTGGCCTACCTGGTAGCTGTGTTCAACCCAGCCCGCATCAACTGCAGCCCTCGATGCAGCCATGGTGCCTCCCAGGGTATCTGCAAGGTCTTGCAGTATTTTTAAATTATCCTTTGACCCAATTCCCCTGCCTGCTGCAACTATTATTTCAGCTTTGTCCAGGTAAACTGCCGAGCCCTTTTCTTCAATTATCTCAATGATTTTTGACGTATAGCCCTCTGCACGAAGTTCTACATTTTCTTTAACTAATTCCCCGTGTCTACCTTCCTGTTTAGAAGGCATGGGCATGACCCGGGGCCTAACGCTTGCCATTTGGGGTCTTTTATGACGGCAGACTATAGTAGCCATGATATTGCCTCCAAAAGCAGGTCTCGTCTGCATAAGATACCTGGAGCTTTCATCCACTGTTAGTTCTGTACAGTCTGCTGTCAAGCCGGTCTGTAAACGAGTGGCTACTGCACCAGCCAGGTCCCTTCCCAAGGATGTGGCTCCCAGTAAAAATATTTCAGGTTTATACTTTTTTGCAAGACTGACAAGGGCTTGAGTATAGGGTTCTGTCGTATAGTCTTTTAAAAGGGGATGTTCAACCAGATATACCTTATCTGCTCCATATGCGAAGGCTTCCCCAACCAGATGCTCTGCTTTATCGCCCAGCAAAATCCCAACCAGCTCCATATCAATTTGTTTTGCAAGCCTTGTGCCAGCCCCCAGGAGTTCCCAGGATACAGGGGCAGCTATTCCACCAACCTGCTCAATAAAAACCCATACTCCACGATATTCCTTCAATTGATCTTTTTTATCTTTTGCAGCATCTTCATGTTCTTCTACATCCATTATCTCTTCAGCAGACATTTCCTTGGGAGGTTCATCCAATTCTAAAGCTGCTGCAGGACACACCTCCACACAGTCCCCACAGTTTGTACATTTCTTTGGGTCAACAACAACATCTCCTTTTATTTCTAAAGCCTCAAAGGGACATGTTTGAACACATAATCCACAGGCAATACAATTCTTCTCAATAACCGTAACTGCCATTAAAACCACATCCTATTACAACCTATTTATTCGCTATTATTTTTGTCTTCAAGAGTTTATCAACCAGTATCCTGGCTGCATTTTCAGGGTTATCCCTGCCCCCCTTAATGATTTCTCCCTGTCCACGTTGGGGCGGGGCAAATATTTTGCTCACTGAGGTAGGGGAACCTCTTAACCCGATTTGCTCAGTATCAACCTCAAGGTCCTGCTGGGACCAGATTATTGCCCTATATCGGGCTGCCCTCAATAAATTGGGCAGGCTAGAATAGCTTAATTCGTTAATATCTTTTACCACAGTCAGCACCGCCGGCATCCTGCTAGCAACTAAAACCTTTTTTTCTTCCAGCTTTCTATGCACCTTAATTTCCCTGGAACTTAGATCAACAGACTCTATTTTCATGACATAAGTTAACAGGGGCATCCCTAATCTGACGGCTATTCCTGGACCAACTTGGGCTGTATCCCCATCAATGGCTTGTTTACCGCAAAGCACCAGATCAACAGGGTGTTCTTCAGTTATTTTTATTATTCCCATGGCAAGAATATAGCTGGTTGCCAGGGTGTCCGAACCTGCAAAATTTCTATCACTTAGCAAAATCCCTTTGTCAGCGCCCATGGCTATGCTGCGCCTGATGACTTCTTCTGCCTGTGGCGGCCCCATGGAAATTACCGTTACACGTCCTCCATGCCTTTTCTTCAAAGAAACAGCTTCCTCCACCGCATGTGCATCATAGGGATTGATAATTGACGAAACCCCTTCACGTATCAATGTGTTTGTCTGAGGGTCAACCCTTACTTCTGTAGTATCAGGCACTTGTTTGACACAGACAACAATATGCATTATTTCACCTACTAAATTAAACATGCGAGATAATTCATACTTAGTTTTTTCCAATGAACTGCTTTTATACGATGCAAAAACTGAATCACCCAAATCTCTGAAACAAAAATAAGCACGGGAGAACCTTTATTGAATCTGAATCACCCAGAATCAAAATGGGCCCTAGACTTATTCTAGGGCCCATATGATTATAATTTGACTTTATCCTTTGGGTCTATCAGGCGGGCATGGAACAACTATTCTTTGCCCAACACGCAGATTTTGCGGATCTATTCCAGGGTTTAACTCCAGCAATGTTTCCACTGTAGTATTAAACCTCTGGGCTAATCTAAATAATGTGTCTCCCTTTTGTATAAAGTATATTTTAATTGTAGCGCCAGGCGGGCATTCTGTTGGTATTGGGGATGGAGTCGGAGTTGGTGTGGGAGTAGGTGTAGGTGTGGGTTCAACAGCCACCACATCTGTTACTATATCAAGCTGCAGAGTCTCTGTAACTTTAACAAAAACCTGCACAACAGCGATCTGTCTCCAGGGAAACTTTCTTGGATCAAACCTAGACCATTCAAAAAGCTTACAAACATCGGGAGGGTATTTTGGCGGTTCAAATTCTACAAACTCAACTTCACCAGAAACCTGCAGGTTCATTCCTGGTCTTGCTCCAGGTAAATCTACAAAGGTGGTAAATTTTTCAACAACGCTTTGCTCCCAAAGACCTCCTTCGCACAAGTCAACAAAGAAAATCTGTTTCTTAATTTCCCCTACTACTATAACTTTGTCGGGAATAATTTTTGTTTCCCTAAAGTTGATATTTACTTCTGCAACTGTTTCTGCAATTTTCTTGGCTGGGCGATTAAGAATCACATCATTTTTTACTGTTACCTGTTTACTATCCTCGGCAACCACACTGTCAACTTTCAGCAGTTCTTTAAAAACATCCACATCTCCAATTACATCTACTACTACATCGATCTGCAGCTCTTCTGTAACCTTTGCAAAGATGGCAATAATAGCGGTCTGACGACCTCTTTTAAAGCCGCGCTCAGGTGTGCCGTCTATTAAATCAATATCTACAAATTCTACTTCCACCCTTACTTGTACATGATGCTCAGGGCGTGCACCGGGAACATCAACAAAACCCGTAAAACTCTCCTTAACAGTTTGCTCGAAAACTTTATTGGTTTCTTGCTCTACAAAGAAAATTTGCTTGTGAAGGACCGCTTCTACTATAACTTTGTCTGGAACAATTTTGGTGGTAATGTTCTCTATCTTAGTCTGCACATTTCTTATCTTTTTCACACATCTATCAAAATCAATTTCTCTAATTACAGAAACCTGGTTAACATTTTCTCCTACAACGCTCTGGACTTTCAAAAGCTCTTTGATAACCTCTAGGTCCAGTCTTGGGGCAATGACATCGGTCACAACCTCCATCTGTACTGTTTCTGTAACCTTAACAAACACTTCTAAAATAAGTGTCTGCCTCCACAGGTCAGGCAGCGCTTCTGATTTTGGATCGATATCATCAAACCCTATGAATTCTATCCTTGTTTCTACCTGAACATTTTGATTCGGCCTGGCTCCTGGAATTTCAACATGGGCAATAAATTTCTCGTCGACAGATAGCTCGAAGACTTCTCCCTTCTGAAACTTAACACCATCCACTATTCTATTTTCATCAGAAACGTAGAAAATTTGCTTGTGAATTACTCCTTCGACTATTACTTTATCTTTAATGATAGTAGTTTCTATATCCCTGACATCAGCAATGGTATCCCATATCTTTTTAACTTTTACGGGAAAAGCAATCTGGTTTAAGATTTTTACCTGCTGGGTAGCTTCCCCGACCACGTTCTGCACCTTGAGGAGCCTACGTCTTACATCAATCAGGTCCATTGGCATTTGTAATTTTACCTCCTTTCCATAAACTCTCACCATAATATATGCAGCGGTTTTGAAATATTGACTGTTTCAGTTTAAATTTATGATTTATTTTAAAAAAAGACTCTCCCTTGGGAATAATATCCCTACAGGAGAGTCTTTGTGGCATCTAAATTTTTAGAATTGCTTATTGCCTAATGAACATCTGGGTAAACATTTTGCCATAAGGGCCGCCGTCTACAATACCTATACCTATATGGGTATATTTAGCATTTAAAATATTAGCCCTGTGACCGGAAGAATTCATTAAATTGGTATGTGCTGTTTCAACCGTAGGAGCTCCGGCCAAATTCTCACCAGCTGCACTATATTTGATACCGGCTGCTTTCATCATATCAAAGGGTGAACCGTAAGTGGGAGACTGATGGGCAAAATATTTGTTTTTTATCATATCTTCAGATTTAAGTCTGGCAAGTTTTACAAGTTCAGGATGTACAGTTAAGGGCTGCAACCCTGCTTTTGTTCTTTCCTGATTGACCAGATTTAGCATCTTCTGTTCATCAGCAGTTAAAATACTAGGCTGTGAAGGCTTGCCTTCATCCGGCTTGCCTGGTTGAGGGGCTGGGTCTGGGTTAGGGTTAGGCGCTGGTTTGGGCGGCTCAACCTGCTTTGGCGGCTGAACAGGCTGAAGATTCTCCAATGCTTTTTTAAAGTTGCTATTCCATATGTTAAGTAATCCCCATAATGTAGACCCATTGGCCAGTAGATCAGCATTAGTTACTGTAGCAATAATTTGATTGTCCGCCACAAGTGCTGGACAACCGTTAATAACCTTGATGCCAAGAGTATTAGTATTCAGCTGACCTTTGTCAGCTAGTCCTTGCAGCCTGCCTTGAATGATATTACTCCTATCAAAGGCTGATAAGCCGTTTGGTATACTTCTAAACCTCATTACCACTTGATCATTTACTACAAGTTCATAAATGTCTGCATTTCCACCAGGCCTTGTTTTAATGTCAACAGTCTGTGCAGATATCGGTGCCGATAAACCAAGCAGCAAGCCAACAACTAGAAGAACAACTACAATTCTTTTACAAGCTAAAATTCTTTTTTTCATGTAAATCCTCCTTTGATGTCAGTTTTACTGCTTAGCAAAAATATCATCATCGGTTCCTTAATGAGTCTATTTTTGATAAGCAGTACAAGTACATGTTCATTTACATAATACATGTCCTTTGTATATTAATACGATAAGCAAGCTTTATTTCTGTCCATTTAATTGAGTTAAGTACTGTGTAAATATTGGCAGCGTATATAATTAGTTCTTGCTGCCCGAGCTAAAAAATCATGAAGCAAACTCCAATGCCATAGCAGGAAAAAATGATTTTAAAAAGAAGCTATTTTTTAAGGATGTGATAAACATGACAACAGAGCGCTCCTCTCGCATAAGAATTAAAGCCAGAGACAGAATAGGCATGGCTCTAGACATCTTAAAAATTATCTTTGAATTTGGTATAAACCTTAAAGCAGTAGAAGTTGAACCTGGACTTATGTGGATAAAAATGGACCAGGATTCAAGAGTTGACCAGAATTTATTGATGGACCGGCTGCTCATTGAGGAAGATGTGGAAGAAGTACAGTTGATAGATTTTTTACCTCAGGAGCAGAGAGAAAAACATATTGAAGCTGTACTGGACGCCACAAGAGAGGGCATTATCTCCATTGATAACAAGGGCATTATTACCACGTTTAATTCAGGCGCTGAAAAAACCCTAAAGATCAAATCCCAAGAAGTGATAGGGAAACATATTGCAGATATCCTGTCCCCTGATCTTCCCATGTTAAAAACCATTAAAACAGGCGAAAGTTATGACAACATAGAAATTGTACTCAACCTGGATAATGCCAAATGCCATTATCTTACAAGCGGCCGCCCCATTCTGGATGAAAGAGGCTGTCCTATTAGTGCTGTCGCCACAGTTTTAGATATGGAAAATGTTATGGAACTTGTCTATTCCTTTACAAGACCTTCTATGATTACCTTTGATGAAATTGTAGGGAAAAGCGAGAAAATGAAAAAGATCAAGGACTTTGCCAGGTTCATAGCTAAAGGTTATTCTACGATTCTAATCAGAGGAGAAAGTGGAACCGGCAAAGAACTTTTTGCCAGGTCAATTCATATGGCAAGTCTTCGCAAGGATAAACCTTTTGTGCCGGTAAACTGTGCGGCTTTACCAGAAACCCTGTTAGAAAGTGAATTGTTTGGGTATGATGAAGGCGCCTTTACAGGTGCAAAAAAGGGAGGACGCCAGGGGCTTTTTAAGTTTGCTGACAAGGGCACCATTTTTTTGGATGAAATCGGAGAACTATCTCCTAACCTGCAAGCAAAACTTTTAAGGGTCCTGCAAGAGGGTAAAATAAGAAAAATCGGCAGTGATGAGGAAATAGCTGTAGACGTAAGAGTAATAGCCGCCAGCAATCGAAACTTGGAAGAACTCATGAAAACAGGAAGGTTTAGAAATGACTTGTATTACAGGTTAAATGTAATCCCTTTATACATCCCACCTCTTAGGGAACGAAGAGAAGATATACCAGTCTTAGTAGAACACTTTATAGAAAAGTTTGCCCAGAGAATGAATAAGACCATACCTGGCATACATGAAAAAGCAGCAGAAAAACTCTTAAACTATAATTGGCCCGGAAATGTTCGCGAATTATCCAATGTTCTTGAAAGGGCGCTAAACTTATGTGAGCAAGTTATTCAACCAGAACATCTTTTCCTTGGAGAAGAAGGAGAAATGTATTTTAGCATTAAAGGGCATGAAGAAACACAAATTAACAATAATCTCAAAGAAATTGTCCAAGCTGCTGAGAAAAAAGCCATTATAGAGGCTTTAGACAAACACAAGAGTATTAGAAGAGCTGCAAAATGCTTGCAAGTTTCCCATGTAACTCTATTAAATAAAATTAAATTATATGGATTAAAAACTAAAGAGCATATATCCCCTATAAATCCCTCCAAATAAAATAACCATGGTAATTAATCTTACCATGGTTATTTTATTTACCGCTTTTTCTGCTTGCTGGTAATTATTTTTACCAACCAACTTGCCGCCCCCTTTGGCTCAGTAAGGCAATTACATTTGGCACCAATTTTGCTACTAGGTTTAATTAACAGGATGAAACTAATCAGGAGTCACCAAAGGAAGGATGCTCACATGACAAAACAGGATTTAGGGTTTAATTCTAAGGCTATTCATGCAGGTCATAAAACTTGCCCAACTACAGGTTCCCATGTGTCCCCCATCTACCAAACATCAACCTTTGTTTTTCAGGATGTTGCACAAGGAGCTCGCAGATTCTCCGGGGAAGAAAAAGGATATATTTATACCAGGCTGGGAAATCCTACTCAAACTGAATTGGAAGAAAAAATGGCTGCCCTGGAAGGAACCGAAGCAGCATTAGCCACTGGTTCTGGGATGGCGGCTATTTCAACCGCTCTCCTGGCGCTTTTACAGTCTGGAGACCATATAGTAGCCAGCAAGACATTATACGGATGTACTCACAGCCTTATTAAAATCATCCTGCCCAGATATGGCATTAAGGTTAGTTTTGTGGATGCTTCTGATCCATTAAATATAGAAAAAGCCATGTCCAGCAATACCAAAGCAGTCTATGTGGAAACCCCCAGCAACCCCACCATGGAACTTATTGATTTACGAAAAGCAGCTTCCATTGCTCACAAGTATGGAGCCAGGCTGGTTGTGGATAATACTTTCATGTCGCCATATTTACAGCGCCCTATTGAGCACGGCGCCGATGTAGTAGTCTACAGCGCTACAAAATATATCGGAGGACATGGGGATGTGATTGCTGGAATAATCTTAGGTCCTACGGATTTGCTAACAGAAATGAAGTTTCCCTACTTTAAAGATTTTGGTGGAGTCATTAGTCCCTTCGATGCATGGTTATTAACCAGGGGATTAAAAACCCTTGGAGTACGAATGGAACGTCACTGCGAAAACGCGCTAAAGGTAGCTGAATATCTAGCTGTTCATCCCCTGATTGAGCGCGTATACTATCCCGGCTTAAAATCCCACCCACAGCACGAATTAGCCAAAAAACAGATGGACGGGTTCGGCGGAATGATCAGTTTCGAGCTAAAGGGCGGCTTTGAAGCAGGCAAAACACTGATGAACAATGTAAAGCTCATTACCTTAGCAGTAAGCTTGGGTTGTGTCGACTCGCTAATCCAACACCCTGCATCCATGACTCATTCCCCGGTTCCACCCGAAGAAAGACTAACAGCCGGCATCTCTGATGGTCTAGTAAGGTTATCCGTAGGACTTGAGGATGTAAAGGATATTATAGCAGACTTAGAGCAAGCACTAAATTGTGCAGCAAAAAAACTTGGCAGAAAAGCCAGCTATTAAAAACTAAAAGTAAAAAAGCAAATTAAAAGCTGAAAGCCGCCGTACAGGCGGCTTCTCATTTTTCTCATTCTGGACAGTATTTTTTCGCCAGCTGACGCATCCTGCTTATCTGATATATTTTTTCTCTTTGTACTTCTTGTAATAGCCTTACAACATCTCCAGGAAGACCTGCCCCAGAAGCAAACTTAACATACTGCTTAATCTGGCCTTCCTCATAGCGTATTAACCGGCTTAATATCTCTTTCAATTCCATAGGTTCTACCTCCGTGTTAGAAAGGTATTTCAAATTTATTAAAAAACCAGTCATCGTTATATTTCCTCTTTTGAATATACTGCTCCCTCTGCAGATGAACATCACTGGCAGCAAGCATATCTGCAATCTTCTGATAATTTGTTCTTTCCCTTAAAATGCAATACAGCTTGGAGATTCTTTCCAACTTAAAGTGGCTTATGGCCATTCTCATAAAGTTGTAGCTTACATGAGTAAAATTAACGGAATATGGATGTTTTGAGCGGAATTTGTGCAAAACAATCACTTCTGGGCAAATGCAGCAAACATGGCCAAAAAGCCACAGCTTTAAGGATATTTCCTCATCTTCATGACCCCAGACCTTAAAGCCTCCATCAAAACCATCAATGCTCTTAAAGACCTCTTTTTTGACTGCTAAACACCCTCCTGGAAGCAGCGGCACTTCCATTGCTTCATTAGGCGGCCTTGGAAGCCATCTGACCCTCAATCTATCATCCCAGGTTAGTCCATAACCTACTTGATTAGGATTACCCAAGACCCCTATCCCAGGAGCCGCTGCACCAGCTTTGTCATGCTCTAGCATGAACATCAATGTATCTAGCCAGCCAGGCACAAAAATCATATGGGCGTCACAAAAAACATAAATACCCCCCTTTGCTTTGCTGGCTCCAAAGTTGCGGGCTCTAGCCGCACCCAGGCCGCTTCCCCTATAAAATCTTACCAAAGGATATCTTTGAGAAAGACCCTCGCAGCATCCATCTGTTGAGCCATCATCAACAACTATTATTTCATGTTGTGCTCGCACCTTACATTGATGCAGCGATTCAAGTGTCATATCAAGGTTTTGCCCTTCATTTTTGCAGGGAATTATAATAGATACCAGCATGGCATACTCCCATAAAGCATAAAATCATTATTTAGGGACATTCATAAGTTGGGGACATTCCTCCGAAGGTGGTGTGTCCCCTAACCTTATTTATATGCCACAATCTTTTCTCATGCCACAAAAAACAAGCAGGATAACCCTGCTTACAGAAAAAGGAGTGTATTGATTATGCTTAAAACACTTAAAAGGTTATGTCCAGGCCCTTCATAACATTGGATATCTTGTTAAACAAAGTTGCATTTTCAGATCCTGCAAATAGAAGCCCCAATGCCTGGTTCTCGTGGTTTAATATTAAAGAACCACTGTCCCCCGGTCCGGATTTAATATTGCTAAGCGCCTGCTCTGAAAACATAGCAAAGCTGTTTTGCCCTAAAGCAACTCTCATAGTTACATCAACAGCCCTAACAATACCTTCTGTATAGCCGGTAGTCCTGCCGGTTTTCCTGATTTTTTCACCCAATACAGGATCTTTAACTCCAGTAACTCTGCCTATTTCCAGAATATCATCACGAACTATGCCAATGGGCTTGGCTAAAGCCGCATCAATTATATTATCACGTGCTTCGGTTTTCATCAGCTTCATAGAATATGAAGGTTTTACTGCCTTAAAGATGGTATTCGCTACTGAAACTGCACCCATGGCCAATGGACATGTGGATTCGGTCTGCAGTTTATAAATAGGGGAATATCTATATAGGTGCGCAACCACGTCTTCATCAGCCTTTCCTCCATCATAGGCTCCAGGCTGCAAAATGGGATCTCCCTCTTTTGCCCTGCCATCCCTGCCATCTGTAATATTGGCAAGCACATGATTATTGGATAAGAGCAGGGGGCTTCCAGTTTTTTTGTCTTTAACCACTGCACCCAGCGTACCGGCAGAAATTGCATAATGACCAATACTGCACCCTGGCCTGAGGGGCCTATATCTTTCTATGTTTGCCAATAGCTTCATTTCTCCAATTTCAATTACGTCCGTTGGATTATCCTCTAGCTTCTCGGGCACTAATTGGTGGGTTCTTAAATCAGCTTTTTTTACTTTTTTCTTGACAAAAACTACTACCGATTGGTCACCGGTTACCATTCCGTCCTTCTCTTTCATACCAATACCAACACCAACAACATTGTCAATCTCCATTATTTTTTCACGATTACGCTGCAGAGTCCTCAACAAATCTTTTACCTTTTTCATTTAGGCCTCACCTCCCACTACATAATATGTAATGAGAAATAAACTGCTACAATAATAAAGGGGACATAAGGCCAGGGGACACACCGAATAAGGCCAGGGGACACACCGAATAAGGTCAGGGGACACACCTCTAGGGAGGAATGTCCCCAACGTATAGGAATGTCCCCAACGTATAGGAATGTCCCAAACGCAAGAGAAATGTCCATATATGCAGCTTTACTTGACATCGTAGGAATGTTTTCCAAATAATAGCCCTTCCCATTTGCATGGGAAGGGCTGGCGTCTAATTGCTTATTAAAAGTACGAGTAAAATAATTATTAAAATAGGATCTTTTTTAGGGCCATTTAAAATGAAAAAGAGAATTAACAAAAGCAGCAAGTTATCGTTAAAAAAACCTGCAGTAATGGATTCCTCTACTGGTGAGTAATCAAAACCACCATGTTCTTGTTCAGGCTCTTTAACAATTATTTCTGAGTCATTTGCTTGTTCCGGAATTTCAACCTCTTCGACTAAGCCTTCATTATCATTATGCATATCCATTTTTTTATCTACCGCTCTGCCACCCCTGGATAGCTTTTTGACTTCAGGATATCCATCATCATCAAACTTAAAAGTCCTAATCAAATTAATCCCCCCTTATTGAACTTTCCCAGTTCTCTAACAAAAAACGAGACATTTAGACCCTTAACATATTGCTCCATAACAGCTTGTTTTTTCTCAGACAAAAATGGTTTAAGAGCTAGCAGCAGGTTTATGGTGGGATCAACATGGCTCATTTTTTGACTTACTTCTTCCGCTTCCCTCGACCTTTTTTCAATCATGCTATTGATCATTCCTCTTAACTGTTCTCCCTGTCCTTTGCTGCCAAGAACTTGGCTTAGGCGACTGATATTTTCCAGCAAGTCATCACTGTTAAGCATTGATAACAATTTGTTATAATCTAATTGATTATTAGACACAGACTATCCCCCCTAATTAAAGTTAATTGACTACCAATAAAATAGCCACATTAGACAAATTACTTTCACCCATATACTATGAAACTTATCAGGCGAGTGTTACTGAAAACTTCTCTAGTTTAATCAATACCCAGCATAATCTCTTCTGTGTTCTCCAAAATACTTATTCTTGCCATTGGTTTCACTTTTTCTATCCAATCTCATAGAATATAAAAAGAAAAAAAGGAGGTTAATCAATTGGATGGAGAAAAAAGAAATGCCATGCGGCAGCTGCACGGCCCCTTAACTATTCCCAAGGTTGATGAACCTTATCCACCTATAAAAGTATTAGAACCAAACTCCAGGTATGCCCGGATTCTCCTGGACAGCTATTCTGGAGTAGTAAGCGAAATGACGGCAATTAACATGTATTTATATCACCATTTTGATGCAGAAGCCACCCTGCCGGAGTTTGCTGATGTAGTTGAAGGGGTTGCAATTGTAGAAATGCATCATCTCGAGATTTTGGCAAAGTTAATTATTCTATTGGGAGGGGACCCCAGATACTTTGGTTCCGATGGAACCTGGTGGTCCGGGAGGTTTGTGGATTACTTTACTGGGGAACCATGCATGCAGATTGATGCTGATATCAGGGCTGAGCAAGCAGCCATAAAAGGTTATAGATTAGCAATAATTGAAATAGATGACCCTTATGTACAGGCAATGCTCCAAAGGATCATTAAGGACGAACAGCTGCATCTTGACCTTTTTACTGAACTTTTCAACACGTATTGTTTAAAGCGGGATAAGGTAAGGGGACAGACCTAAACAAGGTCAAACAAGGTCAGGGGACACACCTCCCTCGCCGCGTAAACGCTTGGTTTGGAGGAATGTTCCCAACGTAGACAAGGAGGGTAAGTAATGCCTCCCAAAAATAAAAGCACTTCAAATGAAGTGCTTTTTATAAGCCATGGGTAAGCCATGGGGACGGTTCCATCGTCTTTCCTTCGGACCTTCGCTGCGCTACGGTCATGCTCGAACCGTCCCGATGGCTTAGCTAATAGCTAAATTTCGCTGTAGTATTAGTAATATTTACTGTATTAACAGCGATGGATAGTTACTACTGGCTTTCAGTTTTACTGCCACAGCTTTCTATTGATGTGGGATGGCAGACTTCAGCTTCATCTTTGGAAGAAACAGCAGTAAACAGTGTAGCGCCCATTTCCTGTGAAAAGGCCTTATATAGGGAGTACATCATAAAAAGCATAACTATCATGAAGGGGAAAGCGGCCGCAATAGATGCCGTCTGCAGAGCACCCAATCCCCCAGCCAATAACAAAACTGCAGCAATAGCGCCCTTAATGGCACCCCAAATAATTTTAATCTCTCCGCTTGGATTTTGCTCACCACCTGAGGTCAACATGGCGCTTACATACGTTGCAGAGTCAGCAGAGGTGATAAAATAGGTTGCAATCATTATGGTAGCAAGGAAGGAAAACAAATCCACTGCAGGGAAGTGCTGTAATGTTACAAAGAAAGCAGATGAAACATTGGCAAATACTGCTTCAGTGATTCCCCCATCTTTAAACAAATCTAAATATAGAGCAGAACCGCCAAAGGAACTCAGCCAGATAAAGGACATGGTTACAGGAGCAATCAATACTCCCAGAACTACTTCCCTTACAGTACGTCCCCTGGAAATACGGGCAATAAAACCACCGCAGAAAGGACCCCAGGCAATCCACCAAGCCCAGTAAAACACAGTCCAAGAACCCATCCATTCATAGCCTGTATGCTCTGCTACGCTCCTGTATGGATCTGAAAATAAACTCATCCAAGTAATATTCTGCAGATAGTAACCAGTTGTGGTGACAAAAGTGTTGAGGATAAACTTGGCAGGACCTGCCAGCAGGAAGAAAGCTATGAAGATGAAAGACAAAGTCATATTAATATAACTTAAATACTTAATCCCCCTGTTGATACCTGTTACAACAGATATTGTAAAGAGAATTGTTATGCCTAAAATTACCAGCATGGTTACTGCTATTTCATTGGGAACGCCGTAGTTAAAGTTTAACCCAGTGGTAATCTGTGTTGCACCTAATCCCAAGGATGTAGCAACACCAAAAATGGTGGCGAATACTGCTAAAATGTCTATGGCCTTCCCAAGTGTACCCCTGGTACCATTTTCGCCTAAAATAGGCACAAAGGCCGAACTTATCAAGAAGGGGTAGCCTTTTCTGTAAACAAAGTAGGCCAAAGCTAAACCCACAACTGTATAGACTGCCCATGGGTGAAGTCCCCAGTGGAAGAAGGTGTATCTCATAGCTTCTTCCGCAGCTGCAGCACTACCGGGTTCTGCAAAGGGAGGACCTCCAAAGTGGTACATAGGTTCAGCTATGCTCCAAAATACTAGACCAATACCCATACTTGCGCTAAAGAGCATGAAAAACCAAGTTAATGTTGAGTATTCAGGCTTTTCATCGTCTTTGCCAAGTCTTATCTTACCGAACCTACTAAAGGCAACAACTATACAAAAGACCAAAAATAATGTCATACTGAGCAGATACGACCATCCAAAGTAGGAGGTCAGGAAACCAAGAACTGCATTAAAAACTCCTCCAGCCTGCTCAGGCATCATTACAGTCCATAACACAAAGATTATCGCGATGACTACAGAAACCCAAAATATTTCCCTGTCAACCTTTTTCAGAAAACCCATTATTACACCTCCATAGTTTTTTTACTTTTTGAACAACAATCCAACAAATGAACCCAAACAAAAAACTTCATAACCACAATTTACCTATCCACATCTTCCTTTAGAAGACCGCCACCCCCTTTTAGTCAAACAATTATGCCTTGTCACTCTAATGAAAAAATTCTTAATCTTTTGCATTTAATTAATCAGGCATATTACAGAAAGCCCAAAACATGCACTTCAAGTGACAGTATTTGGCAACTCATCTTTACTTGCTAAGTTTATCCAATAACTGCCGCTCAATATCTTTATCAAGTCCAGGTTCTACATATTCTTCAAGCCTATCCTTGACCAACTGGGCAGCCCTAGCGTACATATCCAGCCCTCCTGCATTATTAAAGTGATCAAAGGTCCCCCTATCACATAACCTGGGATCCCAGAATTCTTTCTTAAACCAGTTGTAAGTATGCATTTTATCCAGGAAATGACTTCCGGGACCTACTTCATAGATGACATCCTTGCCAAGAGTATCAGGTTCTATCTGCATACCCTTTTTGATGCGCCTTACCATTGAACAGATTTCATCATCGATCAAAAATTTTTCGTAAGAAAAGGTCATGTAGTACTCCAAAATACCTGCAGCATGCAGAACTACATTGACCCCACTGTAGACAGCATTAAGAAGGTGCATCATGGATTCTAAGCCTGCCTGGGCATCTGGAAGCTTGCTGTCGGTTAGCGCCCCTCCTCCCCTGCAGGGCAGTTTGTAATGCCTGGCCAACTGTGCCGAAGCTGCAATAATGAGAGCTGCTTCAGGTGCGCCAATAGTCAAAGAACCATAACGCATCTCTGTAATGGATGAAGCCGCTCCATATACAACAGGAGTTGCTGGATTAATTAGCTGGCAGAGGGTAATTCCTGCCAACACCTCAACATTTTGCATGGTTAAAGTTGCCGCAAGGGTAGCCGGCGAGGTGGAGCCCGCCATGCCCAGGGAAGCCACAATTACAGGTTGAGCATTTTTGGCATACTCCATCATGGCCCCAAGCATCCTATCGTCATAGATAAGGGGAGTCAGAGAGTTAATCAAAGTTAACATTACAGGGTTTTTTCTGATAAACTCCGTACCATGAAGAATCCTTGCAACTTCGAGGGTATCCTTTGCCTTTTCACTGCCTGCAGAACTACCCATGAAAACTTTATCAGAGCACTTGATACAGGCGTACAGCATTTGCAGATGCCTGATTTCATCAGGAATATCATTTGGCTCTACCAATACCCCCCCTGTAAGGTCCATGTTCTGGCTAAGATAGGCAAGTTTAACTAGATTAACATAATCACTGATTTTAGCTTTCCTTCGCCCGCTTTCCCTGTCAGCAACAAAGGGAGCGCCGTATGCAGGAATAAATATAATATCATCCCCGCCAATCTGTACATTTCTTGCAGGATTACGGGCATATACTGTAAATGCTGCAGGAGCATCTCCTAGAGCCTTTTCAACAACATTTTCAGGTATATATACCTTCCAGCCATCTGTCTTACACCCTGCCCTTTGAAATACTTCAATAGCCGGCGCATAATGGAATTCCACCCCGACATTCTCTAAGATATCCAAAGTTAGAGAATGGATGTTTTCTACATCTTTTGGTGTCAAGGGGTTAAGATAATTAAACACTAGATTTCCCCCTTTCCTTATTTGATGTGTCCCCTGACTTACGTTGGGGACATTCATAAGTTGGGGACATTCCTCCGAAGGTGGTGTGTCCCCTTACCTTGAACCCAAGAGTTTACGAGACAAGGGAGGTGTGTCCCCTTACTTACGTTGGGGACATTCATAAGTTGGGGACATTCCTCCGAAGGTGGTGTGTCCCCTTACCTTGAACCCAAGAGTTTACGAGACAAGGGAGGTGTGTCCCCTGATTTACGTTGGGGACATTCATAAGTTGGGGACATTCCTCCGAAGGTGGTGTGTCCCCTCACCTTGAACCCAAGAGTTTACGAGAGTAATCTCGGAAACTAATTTCCAGTAGACCAGAAAAATATTTTATCAAAAAAAAGAGGCGGCGCTTCCAAAGAAAAAGTGTCACCAGATGAGAAGCAACACAAAATATCTAAAAAAGCGCATAGCAAACAAGCCTATCAAAATAGACTTTAAAAAACTTGCAAACAGGCCACTAATATAAAACTAGGCAGCCCTTTGAACTAAATCTTCAAGGATTGAAACGAAATTGAAATTAGACATTTTAAGCCTAGCATCAAGGTGAATGTTGATGGAATGGATAGTAGTCCAAAAGTTAAGTCGTTTTTTACCCCTGGCCCGAGCCTCTTCCAAGCCATAATCAACAAGAACCCTTTTGTTGACACGCTCAACAGAAGTACGATTTTTCATTTCCTGTTTCCACTCATCACTACCACGAGGAACAGGAGTAAAAATACGTAAATCCCATGAAGGTTTAGTATAAACCGTTCTACCATAAGCAGAAAGAGAACACTTATCCTTGCAGGAACAAGCTTCTACTTTTCCAAGGACAAGGGGGCAACGCCATTTAATTCTGCAGCGGTCATTTTGGAACCCCCAATTAACCATTGGAAAGCCAGCCATGCAAATAGGGATGCCATTAACATCAACATTTATCGGAGGAGGAAACTTAAAATTACCCTTATTAGTCTCATTTAAAGGTATAAAAGGTTTTATCCCCCAAGCATGAAGCAACTGGTAAGTAGCATAATTATCATGAGCAGCATCACCAAAAAAACGTTCAAAAGTGAAGTTAGGATATATCATTTTAGCCTCAGCCAGAGCAACAATAGCAGAGACACCATCATATCGCTGAGCCTGAACAAAGCGAAGATAAATAGGAAGATCAGCCTTTAAATCCTGATTATAAACAGATAAAAAATAAGCAGTATGGCCATAAAACCATTGTTCATGATAACTATCCCAACCCCAGCGGGCCTGTGGATCAGAAAACCTGCGGTGGCAGTCGCAATTAAAAATACCATTAGACTTGCAATCACAAACCTTAACACCATAAGGGCTGCCACCAGAATTAACACAAGTACCATCACCAGAAATAGCAAGCTTATCAGTATCACCTAAAAGACCAGCATCAGCAGAAGGTCTAACACCAACTTCGGCAAAGATTTGTTGAAGCAACCTTTCAGGTCTGTTCTCAAACGATTTGCCTGCTAAGGCCAGATCAACAAATTTTTGAATAATACCAGGGTGACGTGGTGGTTGCTTCTGGTTCTTGCCAAGCTTCTTACGAGGCTTGCACCGGAAAGGTTTAGGAGAATCCTTTTTGGCTTTGGAAACCTGGGGGTTCTCCAACCACAACCGGTTTAAAAAGTCGTAATGATTACCAACATCAGGCACATCTGAAGAAGAAACGCCAATCATAGCACAAAGAAGAGAATCAGCTT
>JBFLYC010000029.1:0-51552 GCA_040756735.1 Bacillota bacterium
AGGATCAAAGCAATCCACCGAAGAAGTTCGGGCAGAGCAGGCATTTTCTTGCTTAATGCGTACATGGTTTTACCAGGCTGAATATACAGAAATTGCTATATTGCCCACGCTTATGAGTAAGAGCCTCAAAGAAAGCACATTTTCCGGCTCCTTTTGTAGAGAGGTCGCTGTCTTTTGTACATTTTCATCTTCAATTTGCTTTTTCTGTTCCTCTTTATGTAAAAGGTAAGCAGTTATACCAGCCCCAGCAGACAAAATCAGAAAGGGCACACTTGGCAAACCAGGCATGATACCTAAAAAAGCCAGAATAACAGCTGCTAAACCTACTACTTTAGGAAAAGCAGACAACTGCTGGGTTAAATCCTTACCAAGGCTCTGACCTGTAGCAGCCCTGGTAACTAAAATACCGGTGGCTGTAGATACTAGTAAAGCCGGTATTTGTGTTACCAAACCGTCCCCTACTGTTAAAAGGGTATATCTTTGAAGAGCTTGGGTTACAGGCAATCCTACTTGCCATACTCCAATAATCAACCCTCCAAGAATATTCACCAGAGCTATCACAATACCTGCAATGGCATCACCCTTTACAAATTTACTAGCACCATCCATAGCGCCGAAAAAATCTGCCTCTCTTTGAATTACTTCCCTTCTTTCTTTTGCCTCCTGATCGGTAATAACCCCGGCATTTAAATCAGCATCAATACTCATTTGTTTACCAGGCATGGCATCCAGGGTAAAACGTGCTGCCACTTCAGCAACCCTGCTGGCACCGTTAGTGATAACCACAAACTGAATGACTGTTATGATAATGAAAATTATAAAGCCAACAACATAATTGCCTCCTACTACAAATTCGCCAAAGGCCTGGATAACCTTACCAGCGCTGCCTTGACCAAGAATTAGGCGAGTGGAAGAGATATTTAAGGCTAACCTAAAAAGTGTAACCACCAGCAGCAGAGATGGGAACACTGAAAACTGTAACGGCCTGGTGATAAACATAGTTGTTAAAATGATTATCATCCCTATGGATAAGCTTAAAGTCAATAAAAGGTCCAAAACATGGGGATTAACGGGAATAACTATTATTAAAACAATTGATATAATAAGAGCAGCAATTAAGAGATCTGTATGTCCTAAAGCCTTCAAAAGTCGATTTCTAAACATATGCTGGTTTTGCGGCATTATAATACTCTCCCTTTATGCTTTAACCTGTACAAGGCTGCCAATATTTCTGCTACTGCCTGGTATAATTCCACAGGTATCTCCTGTCCAATTTCAACAGTTTCAAACAAGGTCCAGGCAAGGGATTTATTCTCAATGACCGGTATGTTCTTTTCCACGGCGATGCTGATTATTTTTTGGGCTATATAACCTGCACCCTTGGCCAAAACCACCGGAGCTTCTGTCAACCCATCCTCATATTTGATGGCTATAGCTAGGTGAGTCGGGTTTGTAATCACCACAGTAGCTTCTGGTACCTGTGACATCATGCGGCTCATTGCCAATTTTCTCTGTTTTTCTTTCACCTTTGACTTGATAAGGGGATCCCCCTCAGTCTGTCTATATTCCTGCTTAACCTCATATTTACTCATTTTAATCCTTTGTTTGAATTCCCATTTCTGATAAATAGTATCCAAAACTGCTACCATGATAAAAATTACTGATGCACCCACGGCCACCTTGAAGATTACATTGGAAACCAAAGATGTTATACCGCTTATGCCCATATCTACCATAAATAACATCTCATGAAAAGCGCTTTTTACTATCATGTAGACTGTCAAGCCAACTATAGCTATCTTTAGAATGGCCTTTACCATTTCTACAAGGGCTTTTTTTGAAAAAATTCTTTTAAGTCCTTCTACAGGGTTTAAATTACTTAACTTGGGCTTGATTGCTTCTGGAGCAAACATAAAACCTACCTGTAAGAGATTAGCTGACAGTCCTATTGCTACAGCTACCACAAAGATTGGGGCAAGTATTTCAAAATAAGTTGTCATGAACAGTTTTATCAGGTAAACTAATTGACCATGGGTCAACTCCTTAATCATTTCCTGTGACAAGATTTGAATAATAAAACCCTTTAGTTTATCCCCATAATACCCTCTAATCCAGTAGATGGTTAAGACCATTGACAGAATAATCAAAGCAGCATTTAAATCCGAACTCCTGGCAACCTGCCCCTTTTTTCTAACTTGTTGTTTTTTATGGGGGGTTGCCTCTTCTGTTTTCTCTTCCTCAGCAAATAACTGGAGGTTAATTCTTATGAGTTCCTCGTTATTATTCATGGCAAGAAGTACTCCAAAACGCTTATGAGATCCCTCTCCATCTGGGATATAAGGTAACCTATTACTACCACAAAAAGCGGTAGTACAAGTGCAACCGTCACCATTCCTAATCCCGCCTTTAAAGGAAAACCTAAGATAAACACATTTAATTGGGGAACAGTTCGGGCAATTAAACCCAGAGAAATATCACTGATCACCAAAACAGCTATAATAGGGGCAGCTATTTTAAAAGCAAGGGCAAACATTCCTATAAAGACTTTCAAAAAAAATAATCCAAGAACCGGTTGTACATCTGCGCCTGCAATAGGAACCACAGAATAACTGTGAGCTAAAGCAGCAATTAAAACATGATGACCATCAAGGGCAATAAATACTAACATTGCAACCAAATATTTAAACTGTCCCATCAAGGTAGTCCTGAATTGTGTCTGTGGATCTAGTACGCTTGCCATGGCAAATCCCATTTGAATATCTATTAGTTCTCCCGCGATTCTTATTGCAGAAAAGATCATTCCTGCTAAAAATCCCATAGCTAACCCAACAGCTACCTCTTTAATGACCATAAACCACCATACGCCTGGGGTAAGTTCTCCTAGTGGCACGTAATTAACAATTGGATATATAATTACAGATAACAAAAAACTAAAACCAACTTTCAACAATGCGGGTATCCCCTGCATTGAAAAAAAGGGAGCAATAAATATGAAGGAAGCCATGCGAGCAAATAGCAATAGCCATACTTGAATAACAGAATAATCTAACATGATCTCACCTAACGAATCATTCTAGCCAGATTGGAAAAAATACTCCCAGCAAAGTTAGTTATGGATGTTAGCATCCAAGAACTAAAAACAAAGATTGCAAAAAATACAGCAATAATTTTAGGCACAAAGGTTAACGTCTGTTCCTGAATTTGCGTGGTGGCCATTAAGATACTGATTGCAACTCCCACCAGCAGACCAGCTCCTAAAGCCGGCAAGGCCAAAAGAATGGCTAAACTTAAAGCCTCCCTGGCTAAGTGAATAACCATCTCCTGTGTCATAGGCCACCTCCTATGGACCAAAGCTTTCCAACAACGATTTAACAATCAGGTACCAGCCATCTGTCATTACAAAAAGCAGAATTTTAAAAGGTAAAGAAATAATAATAGGGGGCACCATAAACATACCCATGGACATTAAGGTGCTGGCAATAACCATGTCAATTATTAAAAATGGAATAAATATTAAAAATCCCATTTGAAAAGCTGTTTTCAGTTCACTGATTACAAAAGCAGGTATCAACACCATGATTCCTATATCATCAGTTGATGAAGGCCTATCCATCCCAGAGGCATTTACAAAAAGGGCAAGATCTTTTTCTCTGGTATGTTTAAGCATAAAATCCTTTAAATGTCCTTCAGCATTTTTAATAGCAGTCTCCTGGGTAATCTCATTGACTAAATAAGGGTCAATAGCATCCGCCTTGATATCTGCAAAGACTGGCGCCATTATAAAAAAAGTTAAAAACAGAGCTAAACCTATCAGCACCTGATTTGGAGGTGTCTGTTGTGTAGCCATGGCAGTACGAACAAAGGATAAGACTACTACTATTCTAGTAAAAGAAGTCATTAATATCATAAAAGCCGGTACTAGAGCAAGTATTGTCAATATAAAGAGTACTTTTAAAGAATCAACCACCTGCTCCGGTTGATCTGTAGGATTAACAGAAAGGTTTATGCCTGGTAAAGGTGCAGCATACACCTGTTGGGAGCAAAACCAACAAAGAATTATAAATATTGCTGCTGCGTACGCATACCTCTTGTTCATTTGCTCCTTTCTCCCCCTTTCTTTGTAAGCTTGGCCAAAAGGTGGGAAAATTTATCAGCGCTATCAGATAAACCCTCAACAGGTTTGTAGCCTGTAAGCTTTGAAAGCAGTTGTATCTGTTGTTCGGTAACTCCAAGAAGATAATAGTCGTCAGCAACTTTTGTTATAACCAAAAAAGCACGATTACCAAGGCTTATTTGTTCAATGATTTGAAGACTGCCTTTATGATGAATCATGGTTTTTCGACCAAAAACCAACTTAATGGTGAAATAGGCCATGACTAATACAATAGGCAAAGTAATCATTATTCTTAATAGGGCTTTCCAAAAATCGAATTCAAGCACTTGCATCCCCCTAGTTATTCACTGCCATTTTCAATGAGACTGGTTATGCGTATCCCAAACAGTTCATTTATTACTACAACTTCACCCTTTGCAAAAGCCTCCCCATCAAATTTGACATCTACAGGTTCCCCTGCCAACTTTTCTAAACTAATTAAATGGCCCTCCTCTAGGCTTAAAACTTCACGCAAAGTCATGGTTGTATTAGAAAGCTCTACAAATATGTCAATCTTTAACCCTTGAAAAACTTTCATGTCAGGCTGAGATGAATAGACACCATTAGCAGTAAAGGGTGCTAACTTAACTTTTCTGATTTGGGTACGATTATCTGCCATCCCATTTAACATACTACGGATTTGTTCTTCGCTTATATTAGCTAAAGTCATGTTCTTCAACCTCACTGGATAATGAATTCTTTAAAATATAAACCGATGACCTCTCCATCCATTAACAAGTCATTTATAGATTTTATCAACTCAGCCCTAATAGCTTCGACTTTTTCTGGAGTATCTAAATCATTTACTCGTTTACTGCGCAAAACGTTGATAATCACATCCTTAATCCGATGTTCCTTTTGCTCAAGCTCTGCAGACAGTTTCTTTTTCGTTGGCATCCAGCCGCCTTCATGGTATTCTAAAATAATTTGAGTACGCAAGTACCGTCTGAGACCTGCATCAGCTAAGTTAATTGAAAAACTTGGGATTGTCATAGTGTGTACATTTTTCATTGATAAAGGGCTATCATCTTGTTCCTGGGCAGCAACATAGTTGAAGTAAAACCCGACTCCCCCTGCTATGAGTACAAGGGGTAATGCAAAAATCAAAACCCATTTAAGCCATCGTCTTTTCTTTTTAGTTTCCTGATTTTCTTTCTGTGTCTTTTCCGTCACTATCTAACACCTCACTTTTAAATGGGTTCTCAGCATTCACAACAATAACAACTCGCCTGTTTAACTGCCAGTTCTCGGGGCTATCATTTGGCACAACGGGATGATATTCCCCTAATCCTACAACTGCAAACCTTTGGGGTTCTAAACCCAATTCCTCAATAAAATACCTCACTACATTCAGTGCTCTTGCCGTAGACAATTCCCAATTGCTGGGAAATTCTTTATTGTTGATAGGTCTATTGTCGGTATGGCCTTCTACAGAAATCATGTAAGGAAGATCCCTTAATAATGGCTCTAAATGTGCTAAAACTTCTTTTGCATTTGGCGTTAACTTTGCTTTAGCTGAATCAAAGAGTATCTTGTCTTTGATCTCCAGGGCTATGCCCCTTACCTCAAAACGCACATCTACCACATTGGCCAGGTTGTGTTCCTCAATATAGTCAAGTACCATATGATATACTTCAACTAGCGGGTTCTCCTCAATTATGTCGCTAAAGTCCATCTGCTTTGCATCCTGAAAACCACCTTCGGTTGATGTAATATCTTGGCTCTCAGGCTCAGGAGGAGATTCTAAAGGCTGAGGCCCCATGCTTAAAATCCCAGCGCCTTGAAAAGACGCTATAAATCTTTGAAATTTAATAATATCAATAATTGAAAAGGAGTACAGGAGAATAAAAAATACAAGTACCAGTGTTACCAAGTCGGAATAGGTAACCATCCACAAGGGAGCGCCCTCTTCCCTAGATTGCTTCTTCCTCATATTTCGGCTCATGAAACCACCGCCTCTTTTTCTTGCTCCCTTATTAAATGGTTCTTTTGCTCAAGGCGTGGGCCGACAAAGGCTTTTAGTTTCTCCTCTAAAATACGAGGATTCATGCCTGACTGTATTCCTATAACTCCCTCAAGCATTAGGTACCTGGCAAGAACCTCTTCCTCACTCTTTAATTCTAATTTACCAGCCATGGGAATAAAAAGCATATTGGCCAGAAGAGCCCCATAAAAAGTAGTTAAAAGGGCTAAAGCCATAGCAGGTCCCAAAGCGCTGGGGTCATCAAGCTTTGTCAGCATTTGTATCAAACCTATCAAGGTTCCTATCATGCCGAAAGAAGGAGCTAAAGTACCCCATGCTTTAAAAACCTTTTGCCCTAATTCATGACGTTCCCTAGTATAATTTATGTCCGTTTCTAAAATATCCTTGATTAAATCAGGGTCTAAAGCATCCACCATCAAGCGTATTCCTTTTTGGTAGAAAGGATCTTCAAGCCTTTCAATATCATCCTCTAGGCCCAGCAACCCTTGCCTCCTGGCTTTCCTGGCTAACTCAGCGTAAATGTCTATTATTCCCTGGTAGTCAATCTCATTCCTCTTAAAGATATTGCGGCTGGTTTTTAAAACATTAAAGACCTGTTCAGAATTAAAGTGTATAAGCAAAGCTGCGAAAGATCCCCCAACAGTAACTAACACTCCAGGAAGACTGACAAAAACTGCTAAAGTACTATTAATTAAAATGGCGATTAACACCATTCCAAAACCGGCTACTATGCCAATGAGACTCATCATGTCAAATCTATTCATATAGTTCACCTCTGTGAGCCGGGGTTAAAGAATTTTTCATAACCATACTCTGGTATTCGATAGCTCTGCCAATTACTTCATCAACACCCTCCAGTACAATAATTTTTTTGCCCGTGGTTAGGCTAATGACTGTTTCAGGCATGCTTTCAATTTTTTCAATGAGGTTAATGTTAACTACTATGGTCCGATTATCCATACTGGTCAGTTTAATCAAGTCTACACCCCGTTTAATATGTATTAGCTGAATGAGCTTGCAATAAGCCCATTCAGCCATAAATATTAATAACTAGTTATCTCTTAATCTGAGCCAATTCCTGGAGCATTTCATCAGAAGTCCTAATTGTCCTGGCATTGGCTTGATGTCCTCTCTGGGTAATAATCATATCGGTAAATTCTTCAGCTAGGTCTACATTTGACATTTCTAAAGAGCCTGGCAGTAAAACTCCCTGGCCTTTATCGCCCCCTGGACCACCATATTGCGGATAACCTGAGTTTCTGGTGGCAGCATACATATTCTGTCCGGATTTTTCCAGACCCATGGGGTTATTAAACTTTGCAATGGCAATAGGAACTGCAGCAGAATCAGGATCTGTTGGATCAGCGCCAAAAGCAGTTATATTTCCATTTTGATCTATGAAAGTTATAAACCCTTGAGCATCAACGGACACATTCCTCACTTTTTCAATGTCAACCCTGATCAGGCTTAAGGGCGGCTCATAATCAGGGTCCATGGAATCGCCATTGTCCATTCCAGACACATAGCCCAGCACATATTTGCCTGTAGAACTAACAACTAAAAAACCTTCCTCATCAAATGCAAGATTGCCTGCCCTGGTATAGGAAATTGTCTGGGGTTTCACTGCATCAACCAGGTCCTGAAGACTAATGTCCGGGTCCAAAACCCCCTCATCCCTAAAATCGCTTAAATCAGCATCAGCTACAACGAAAAACCCATCCCCCTGAATCATTACATCAAAGTTATTGCCTGTTGACATGGCAGCACCTTGGCCATGTATTACATCTATACTTCCTAAACTAACCCCTAGGCCAACCTGTACAGGGTTCATACCCCCTACATTGGCAGTTGGTTGGGAAGCCCCTCTTAATGTTTGGCTGAGCATATCTTGAAACACTGTCCTTGATTTTTTAAAACCAATAGTATTGACATTGGCAATATTGTTACCAATCACATCCATTCTTAGCTGGTGTGTTCTTAACCCGGCAACTCCTGAGTATAATGAACGCATCATAATAAATGACCTCCTTCAAATAATTATTTGCCTGCTTCCATCGGTCAGCAGGTGAGGGCTTCCTCAAAGAGGTCCAGCCCTATATTCTTAAATAATCACTGCACTGTCAATATTGGTAAAAACACTTTCCTTCATCCTCTGATTATCTACTACGGTAATTACCGTATTGCTTTTAACACTCACCACCAGGGCGGCATTTTCCATAAGCACCAGTGAATCCTTACTGCCCTTTTCGAAAGCTCGTTCTACTGCTTTAGCAATTTTTTCAATCTGTTCGGGTTTAAAATCTAAACCGCTTTGAAGCATCCGTTGCTGGGCATGAGCACTAAACCGCAATTTACTGCCAGCCTTATCCAATTCAACCTGCAGATAATCACTAAAAGGAGTTCTAGGAACATTATGATTATTGTCTCTTGGTCCTTTTACTGGAGAAGAACCTAATGGCATGATGGGATTGTGCACATTAATCTTCTGGGTCATCTTCAACAACTCCCTCTTCAGTTGGATTGTCACCACCTGAATACTGGCCCACCGACAGTACATAAGCCGTTGGAACAAGGTTGCCTGCAATCTCTACATAAGGTATTCCTTTTATGAGCAAAGCCTTGGTTACAATCCCTTGAAATTCTTGCTCTGTTTCAGGATTAACAGCTAATACCTCTTTACCTACCATTGATGTTGCTTCAGAAAACAGCACAGACGACGTCATCTCTCTCTGGTTAATCAGCATTTCTGCGAATACCTCTGTAAGGTTGGATAAGGTGGAGTTCATATTTTGAAGCTGTTCTAAAGAACTAAACTGGGCCATCTGAGCTATAAATTCTGTATCCCCTAAAGGTTCAAGAGGATTTTGGTATCTCATCTGAGTTACCAACAATTGCAAAAACGCTTCCTTATCTAATTCCTTTTTCGGTATTCTTTCTTCACCTTGTTTATATGTCCCATAAGTACTAGTATTGCTTACCTGCAAAATATCACCTCCTTAAGCCAGGTAATCTACTCCTATTCCAGAAACATGATTTTCATGTTGTATGTCTCCAGTTTCCAACCCATCATCTATTGCTGCCTGATACCATCTTGGCCTAAATTCAGTTGTTTTTTCATTCTGAGAACCACCCTCCTGGAAGCCCCCTGCTTCACCATGAGTTGCTGTTTCAAGCCCAAGGTACTCGAAACGTATCCCCTGATCCTGCATTGAAATCCTTAACTGCTGCATAGCTGTATTTAAAATTTGGCCAGCAAGGCTTTTTTCTGTTGTAACAGCTGCTGTAATCAAACCATCTTGGTATACCAGCTGAACTTTGACTTTCCCTAGGAACTCAGGTTTTAACTGGATTTCCATAAACGTTTTACCCTGTTCGGCAAAAGTCTTGGTATTTTGGATAATTTGCTGGACCACACCCCAGGGGCTATTACTCTTTTGGATGCTGTGCACTATTTCAGGCTGAGAAATTCTTGAAAACACCTGGGAAAACTCTTGAAAATTACTCGCTTTAGCAGCCTCACCCAACATGTTGGCTGAATTAGCGCTTGATTTTGAAACCAACTTCGGAGGGTCTTGAAGTCTTGCGCTGCTTCTTCGCTGGCTATTAACATCACTATCTTCCTTGCTGCTGTCTCTAGAAATATCCTCTTTTGCATGTATGATGTTTGTGCTTTTGTTGTCAAGAACTATCCCTTTTATCTCTTTTGCAGGTTTATCAGGAACCATCTCCTTCACCTGCGCACTTGAGACTTCAACCTGTCTACCCAGCTGCAACTTTTTACTGTTTCCCTCAGGTATTCTTGGTTCCTTTTCCCTTCCTGAAACCTTTTTTGCCTCCACCATTGACCAGTTTTCATTTATAAAAGTTTTTTTGGGCTTCTGCTCTTGGATCACCAGTGTATTTCCAAGATTTTCGGTATTTGTACTTTTAGGAATATCACTCTGTGGTTTGACCTTATCGTGCGAATTGTTTCTCAATACCTGTTCAACTTTTATTTCCTTATGCTCAAATGGAGGTTTTTTAATAGACTTTATTCCAGAAATATCTTGCTGAGGTGGCCTTTTACTTTGAAATTTTGACACAAATTCATCTTCAGAATGTTTCCCCCTAACTTGTCCCATCTTTTCATGTAAGCCAATAGTTTTTTCACTGTCTTGAGGAGCCAACATCATCGCCAACACCCCCTCGAAGCCGCCTTCAGTACTAGTATCTCCTACCTCCTTTTTGCCTTTAGAAGAAGTTGAAGAAACAGTCTTTCCATTAGTTTGATCAATGGGGCAGTCTGGAGCAATACACAAAATGTTCATCACTTTCACCCCCTTTCTGAAAAATTTTAATATAATTAATACAACACTATACAAATTATCGTCACAATTTCAAGATTCTGAACCCCTAAGATGTCTGATAAGGGCTGATTCGTTAATTTCGTTGGTTTGACGCTTGTCCATTTCCACGAAAAATGCCTGCTTCTTGCGAACTTTTAGTTTTTCAATGACCTTTCTGTTTTTCATGGCAATGATCAATTCATGGCGGCACTTTTTGATAATTTTGTCAGTTTCACAAATAGCATCAGACAATTGATCTGCCTTTTTTTTTAGGCTCTCCATGTATTCCAGTTGGTGGCTCAGCATGGGTAAGTCCAAGGTTTTTACAGATGTTATGCTCCTAATAATACAGTCGTATTCTTGTAGTGTGCAGGACAAGTCCCACTCCAACTGCTGCCTTTTTATTTGGTGTGAAGCGAGGCTTTCTTGTTTCTGATTTTCAATTGCAATTTTGTAGTTTAGAAGTTTTTCTAAAGAAAATTTAAACTGACTCATCAGCTTAATCCCTTCTACAACCAGTTGGTGTAATATTTGCTTTGCCGTCCTCTAATAATTATGAGGTCTAATCCAGTACTTCTTTCATAAGTTTAATGGTTTTTTCATGGCTAAAGCTCTCTTTAATTCTCTGGCAAAGTAAACTGTTGATTTTATCATACAGGAAAATTGCCCTGTCTATCTTTGGATTAGAACCCTTTTCATAAGCGCCTATACTGATTAAATCTTCATTTTGCTTGTATATGGCAAGGTTATTCTTAATTTCCCCTGCAATTCTTAGCTGGTCAGGGTCTGCAATATCTACCATCAAACGGCTGATACTGTGCAAGATATCAATTGCAGGGAAGTGATTTCTTGCTGCAAGCTCTCTAGAAAGAATTATATGACCATCAAGGATACCTCTTACGCTGTCCGATATAGGTTCGTTAAAATCATCCCCATCTACCAGGACATTGTAAAGGGCAGTAATAGAACCATCTTTACTGTTGCCTGTTCTCTCAAGCAGGGTTGGCAGGATGGCAAAAACTGAAGGAGTATAGCCCCTTGTAGTAGGTGGTTCTCCCACAGCTAGGCCCACTTCTCTCTGGGCCATAGCAAACCTTGTAACGGAATCCATCATTAAAAGAACTTTTTTTCCCATGTCCCTAAAATATTCGGCTATGGCATGCGTCACAAAAGCTCCTCTAATTCGCATTAACGAAGGATTATCTGAAGTGGCAACCACTACCACAGACTTTTTTAGTCCATCAGGGCCAAGATCCTTATCGATAAACTCAAGAACCTCTCGTCCTCTCTCACCAATTAGACCTATTACATTAACATCTGCAGAACTACCACGTGCAATCATGCCCATAAGGGTGCTCTTGCCAACCCCACTGCCAGAAAAAATTCCTACCCTCTGGCCTTCACCCATTGTTAGAAAACCATCTATAGCTTTAATACCTGTGCTGAATAGCTCTTTTATGGGCTTTCTGTCCAAGGGATTAGGAGGTGAATTATTAACTGGATAAAGCTCATTGAATCCATTAAGTTCGCTACCGTCAAGGGGATATCCTAGTCCGTTAATGACCTTACCCAAAAGTCCAGGACCCACGGGTACTGAGTGAGTCTTCCCTGTGGCAAAAACCTGGCAGCCCGGTGAAACCCCCTTTAAATCTCCAAAGGGCATCAACAATGAATTATTATCCTTAAACCCCACAACTTCTGTAAGTACTGTATCTTCATTAACTTTTACCTTACATATTTCTCCGATAAAGGGCTTAATACCCCTAACTTCTATAATGAGCCCTATAACACGGGTTACTTTGCCAATGTAATGGTATAAGTTGATGTCCTTTAATTTATCTATATACTTACATAAACTAACCTGTTGAGTGTGCATAATTAATCACCCAGAATAAGCATCCCCAGCTTCTCTATCTGATCTTTAAGGGCTATTTCAATAAACCCATTCTCACTTTCAAGCTTAAAAGTACCCTTAGGCATATTGCCATCCCCTATTATGTATAAACGAGTATATTCCCCAAGATGATCCGTTAAATGCAGCTTCCGCTGCTTCAAAATCTCAGCATCTTCTGGGTGAATGAGTACAGTAATTTGATCGGCTTGTTGAAACTGTTGACTAGCTTCCCTAACCATATCAACTACAGTCTCAGGTGATAACTCTAACTGTCTAATCACCAATTTTTCAGCAATGGCAACAGCCAGCCTGACAAGGTCTTCTTCTGTCTCACGACAGGCTTTGTCATGTATCTCTTTAACTTGACTTAAAACCTGTTTGACATGCTCATATTTAGTATTCATGTAGGCTTCTGATTTAGAGAGACCCTCCTGATACCCCTGTTTAAAACCAAGGTTATAGCCCTCCTCCATTTTTTCTCTTGCTTTTACTTCAGCTTGTTGAAGTATGTCTTGGGCCTGCATTTGAGCTTCTTCAACAATTTCATTGGCTCTTGCAGCAGCTGCTTTAACTAGAGGGTCATTATCAACCTGACACTCCTTGTCTTCAAACTTTATCTCAAGATAATCCTTGATATTAATATTAGGAGACTTTAAAACTTTAGACAACAATGGCATCCTCTCCACCACGAGATATAATAATTTCTCCTGCTTCATCTAAGCGCCTGATAACTTGAACTATCTTTTGTTGTGCTTCTTCTACTTCTCTTAATCTTACAGGACCCAACATTTCAATATCTTCCTGGAGCATCTCTGCTGCCCTCTTTGACAGGTTCTTATATATTCTACTGCTTACTTCGTTGCTCGAACCCTTTAAGGCATATGCCAAATCTTTAAAGTCTACCTCTCTCAATACTCTACGAATGGATTGATCATCCAGAGTAATAATATCTTCAAAGACAAACATCCTCTTGCGAATCTCCTCCACAAGTTCCTGGTCTTCTCGTTCAAGTTCTTCTAAGATGCTTTTTTCTGTACCCCTGTCAACCCTATTTAGAATATCCACCAATGTATCTATGCCGCCTGCAATGGTAAAGTCCTGTTCCACAACAGAAGATAGTTTTTTTTCAAGGACTTGTTCAACTTCCTTGAGCATCTCAGGAGATGTTCTTTCCATGGTTGCTATCCTTCTAGTGATGTCACTTTGCATATCTTCTGGAAGTGAACTTAAGACGATAGCTGCCTGCTCAGATTGCAGATAGGATAAGATTAACGCTATAGTTTGTGGGTGTTCATTATTAATAAAATTGACCAATTGTTTTGGATCTGTTTTCCTAAGAAGATTAAAGGGTTTTATCCTGGAGGCCTCAGTCAACCGTTTTATTAATTCATTGGCTTTTTGTACCCCAAGGGTTTTTTCGAGAACCTCCTTAGCATAAGAAATTCCCCCTGCTGCAATATACGTTTGGGCTTCATGAATGACTAGAAATTCATCAATAATCCTTTTTCTCATTTCCACATCAACTACAGAAATATTGGCAATGGCAGTACTAATCCTTTCAATCTCATCTTCTTTAAAATGTTTTAAGACTTTTGAAGAAAGGTCAGGACCTAAAGCAATAAGAAATATAGCAATTTTTTTCAAACCTGTTAACCTGTCTTCTCTGCTCACCTGTCTACCTACCCCCGTATTTTTGCAGGTTATCTGTATCCTCAATTAATCTTCCATCATCCAGGCCTTAAGCAGGGCCGCAGTATCTTCGGGCTTATCCTGGACAATCTTTTTCACTTTTTCCTGCTTCCTTGTGGCTTCATCCTTTGGCTTTGGTTTTTCTTCTATTTCCTGTTCAACACTTGTAAGTGCAGTAGGCTGAACCACAACCGGTTCGCTTTTTAAGGCCTCCCCTAAAGTTCTTATCAGTATTATTAAAAGGATAAATGCAAATAATGCAGCCAATCCCCTAAATCCCCATGTTATGTATGTTTTTATTTGTTCTTCTTTTTTCGCTTGAGCCGCTAATACTGCCATCTGGTCCTCCATTTCCTGCAGGGCAGTTTTATCAAAGGTCATGCTCATTACAGCAATCTGGTCTCCCCTGTCAGGATTAAAACCAATAGCTGCTTCTACTATTGATTGTATACTGTTAATCCTTTCTTCAGTCAATTGCCCATCCACTGCGACAGCAGTGGACAAGGATACAAGTTTTCCGGGGGCGTAAATCACCCGTTCCTGGGTTTGATCAAATTCATAATTTGTGATCCTTTCCTGGAACTCACTGGAACTCTCTCCTACATCTAGTTCAGGATAAATACCGCCCATATCCTGCAGGTTGTCTAAACCCACTGGCCTACCGTCACCAGTAGAGTTAATATGTTGTTCACTAATGATTTGTTCACTACGAATATGGGAATCCCCAAAAACAATCTTAGTAACTTCCCTTTGATCGAAATCAAGTTCAGCTGTTACCATAGTAACGGATTGGCCTATGCCAAGGATAGACTGCAACAAAGCCTGAATTCGCTGCTCCATTTCTCTTTCAAATATTCTTTTTTGCTCATACTGTTTTCTTTGAGCAACTACAAAACTGCCGCTATCATCTATTAGACCTTCGCTGAGGATCCTACCTTGAGTATCTATAACATGCACATTACGTGGATCAAGCTTGTCTACACTACCAGCCACCAGGTTAATAATGGCAAGTACCTGTGATGGATGAAGGGTAGCAATAGGCGCTAATTTTAGCACAATGGACGCTGATGCCTGGCCTTGATCCCTGATAAAAAGACTCTGTTCTGGGACAACCAGGTGGACCCTGGCTTGTTCCACGGCTTCAAGTTGAATAATAGATCTACGCAGTTCCTCCTGTAGTGCGCGTATATAGTTCAACTGCCTTTCAAAATCAGTAATTCCCAGCTTGCTCTGATCAAAAAGTTCAAAACCGCTGCCTCCTGAAGCAATAACACCAGACGAGGCTAATTGTAGGCGCAATTCATAAATTTGATCCTTAGGAACAGTAATGGTGGTGCCCTGATTGGTAAGCTTATAAGGCACACCCATTTCCTGCAGTTTATTGACAACTTGAGCTGCACCATTTACATCCAGATTGGTAAAAAGTTCTCCATATTCAACCCTCAATAGCCACTGAACAAAAAAAATGGAAGCCAAAATAACTGCAAGTATCATGACGACTAACACAGTTTTTTGGGTTGTTGAAAGGGAATTCCACTTATTTATTAAGCCTGCAAAATTCATATGCTACCCCAACTCCCAACTCGATAACAAGACATCATCATATTTGCATCTTACTCATCTCTTGATAAGCTTCCAAAAGTTTATTACGAATTTGTAAAGTCAACTGCATGGCTAACTCTGCCTTCTCAACGGCAATCATTACCTCATGTAGTTCTACTTCTTCCCCAATTATAAGCCTTTCTGTTAATAAATCCGCTTCCTTTTGCAGCGTGTTAACCTGAGCAATTTTGTCCTTTAACACAGCAGCAAAAGTTTCCCCTACTGCTTGCGGCGTCTTAGCCCCTTGAGCTTGCGGTATGCTTATGGGCGGTACAGATAAAAGCGATAATTTCATTTACCAGTTTTACCCCCTTCCAATTTCAAGGGTTTTTAAGATCATATTTTTTGTACCATTAAGTACAGTAACATTCGCATCATAAGCCCTGGTAGCTGTTATGAAGTCGGTTATTTCAACAGCCAAGTCCACATTAGGCATGGCAACAAACCCTTGCTCATTAGCATCAGGGTGATCAGGATTATACACCATCCGGGGAGGAGACTGATCCCTTAAAACTGCAGCCACTTCCACACCCCCAGGCGAATACCCCTTCCGACCCATTTTCAGTTCTCTGGCAAGTACTTCTTTAAATACTACAACCCTTTTTTTGTAAGGACCACCGTCAGCAGAACGAGTAGTTGTAGCATTAGCTATGTTATTAGCGACAACATCAAGACGCAGCCTTTCAGCCGACAGACCTGATGCGCTGATATTCATGGTTGAAAATAATTTCATGGCTATCTCCTCCCTTCGCTGATAATATGTTTGAGGAGAGAAATCCGCTTGTTCAGCTGGCTGACAGCGCTGTTAAAGTAAAAAATATTGGCTGCCATTTTAGTCATTTCTTGATCGATGTCCACATTGTTCCCATCAGGACGCATACTCGTAGCTGTGCTGCGGGTAGTTTCAGGTTGTACATCCTTTATTGACGGTTTATTGCTAATATGTCTGGAGTGTGTAGTTGTCAATGAAGCTGATGATTTATCCACTGCGGCTTTTAACTGGTTCTGGAAATTAACCTCCAACTTTTTATATCCAGAAGTGTTAATATTTGCCATATTGTGAGCAATTGCCTGGTGCCTGGCAGTGGCGCCGTCAAGGGCTTTTTGTAAAACTTGCATAACCCTATTATTAAACAATTCCACCTTGGTTCCCCCTCAACATATTGGAAGCAAATCTTCCATAATCTTTTTTAACTTCCACAAGTTTACCTATTTTCCTGCATATTTCGCATGTTTTTTAAAATATTATTCTAAATTTCGACATACTTTTAAACAAAAATAACCTGATCCAAGCATAAAGTCTATAATGCAGACCAGGTTTCTAAGTCAGAGTCAGAGTATTAGCAGCCTGGCAATCATAGTATTAAAAACCTTAGACCCATGGCTTTGCGTCACCGCCTTTCAACGGTTTAGCCCATTTTTTACATCTTTCGCGCTGCACCACATAATTCTACATTAAAACAATAATTCAATTCTACATTAAAACAATAATTCCTCTTTTTAACAATATTATACTTGAAAAAAACACCTGGGTTCCACCAGGTTTCATTATTTAGCCCAACTCCCGTATCTATAAAGATTAATGGCATCATTCCAGGTATCACGAAGATCCATTAACATGGACTCGACTTCCCTAATAGGTTCAACCTTTTTTTGAACATTTGCCTCTACAAGTCTATCATACATATAGTCATATAAAAGCTCCAAATTCTCAGCAACCACCCCGCCCCTTTGCTTATCCAGAGAGTTATTCAATTCAAGTAAAATATCCTGGACCTTGATGAGGTTATTATGAACACTGTCATTATCCCCGCCTTCTAAAGCCGCCTGTGCTCTTGCTAAAAACTTTAGAGCACCTTCATATAGCATTAAAAGCAGTTTCTCTTTTGACATGGTGGAAAACTGATTAGTTTTATATACGCCTAATGCTTTCTGAATTTGCATCCAATCTCCTCCCTTAAGCTGAAAGATATTATGCTATTGGCACCTATCTTAATAAATATTTGATTGTTATCCTTCTTGAAGCCATTTGTCAAGCTTTTGCATTATAAGGTCATAAGTTTTTAAACTAACCTCAGGCAATCCTCCCAACATACGGGCTGCCTCTCTAAACCCTTGATCTATTGCTTTTATCAGTTCATCAAGTTTTGATTTGTCGCCCCCGGAAATTGCTTTGGCAAAATCAACTATCCTGTCACTCACCGCCTCTGCGCCTAATGGACCATCCTCTGCGACCAACCTGGCTGCCTCCATTTTGGATGGTTGATCCAGTTCACTTTTTTTACAACTATCAAGATAGTTTCTTCCTTGACTTTCCAAAAGCTTTTCTACAAGTTTTCGCAGGGTAGAATATGCTCTGTCGCTTTCCTCTTTCAATTTCTCAAGTGAAAAGGAATCTGTCTTTGTTACAGATTTCTCATAAGTTAGTTTATTGATCGGGTCACCTTTAGTATAAATATCCCTGCCGCCGGTTTCCTTTTCTCCTCCTGGTTTAGCTTTATCAACTTTCTTATCCATGGTATTAGTATGATGGAATCTACATAGTGTTGGTTGGATTCTCATATCAATCAAACCCCCTTTAAAAACTATATCGGTATTATCAAAAAAAACTTAATAAGAAAAGGGAAAAACCCCTGAAAACTGCCTATTTAATAAAGTTTTCTAAAAAGTTTAATAAAGTTTTTGCATGCCTTGAGTTTGTGCTATAATATGACAAAAAAGCCCTTTCGTCTGTTGCAAGAACAGCCGAATAGAGCGAAAAAGCTAAATAATAAAATTTCACAGGAGGCGTCTTAATGGCTGATATCAAAATATACACCACAAGAAACTGCCCTTATTGTGTAGCTGCTATGTCCTTTTTAGATAGCAAAGGCCTGGCATTTAAGGAAATTGATTTAACAAATGACCCTGACCAGATGGAAAAGCTTAAGGAACGAACCGGCTGGCTTACAGTTCCACAGATATTCATAGATGACGAACTCATCGGGGGATATACCGACCTGCGCAAATTAGAAAGCACTGGTGAGTTGGAAAAGAAATTATTATAATCTCCGGTAAATCCAATGGAAGTATATTGATATCTTCCAACTTCCATGATACCAATAATACTTCTTGGAATGATATATAACAAAAGCAAATTAAATTATAATGGCCGGGTATAACCCGGCCGGTTTTTGCACTTCTTTATCCAAGTAATTGAAGTACTGTTTGAGGAGCCATGTTTGCTTGAGCTAACATTGCGGTGGCTGCTTGCTGCAGGATGTTGTTCTTGGTAAACTGCATCATTTCTGCAGCCATGTCAACATCTCTAATTCGAGACTCAGAAGCCTGCAGGTTTTCAGCGGATGTTCCCAAGTTGCTGATAGTATGCTCTAAACGGTTTTGAACTGAACCTAGCTTGGAACGCTCTGCAGATACCTTTACAATGGCTTCATCAATAACCTTAATAGCTGTTGAAGCCTGACTTTGAGTTCCCACCTGCAAATCATAAACGCCAAGGGTACTTGCTCTCATGTCTTCTATAGACAAATTCATTGATTGACCATTATTTGATCCAATTTGGAAAGTAGCAGATCCATCTGAACGTGCATCCTTTGCCTGTACTCCTACTTCGAAATTAGATAACACATTAGATGCTGCTTCTTTACGAGTACCGTCAGATGCTTTAACTTCAATGGAAAAACCATTAATTTGTCCTGCTGTACCAGCAGCAGCTGCTGTAATTGTTGTTACACCGGCTGCTGTTGCAGCTGAGGCAACACTAGCATCATTGGCAATTTCAGTCATCAGGGCTGCGAGAGTTTGAAAAGAAGCATCAGTGACAGCGAGTTCAGCAGTATACTGGGTGCCGTTTACAGACCAGGTTGCTATAATGGTATCGCCATCTGCAATCCCAAGATTATTCCCGTTGGCATCTACAAGATTTCCTAATTCAGTAGCATCTGCCATTGCGGCTCCTAGATTACCGCTGTTCACTATAGTGCCGGTTGCAACAGTCTGAGCTCCCCCAAGACTGCCATTTAGCAACTTCTTAGTGTTAAACTCAGTAGTATTGGCAATACGGTCAATTTCTCTTCCAAGCTGATTAATCTCATCTTGAATATTTGAACGATCTTGTGCTGTGTTCGTATCTGTTGCAGATTGTACGGCTAATTCTCTCATTCTTTGAAGAATAGCATGGGTTTCGTTTAATGCGCCTTCAGCAGTTTGAATCATAGAAATACCATCTTGCGCATTTCTTGTTGCCTGATTCAGACCTCTAATCTGGCCTCTCATTTTTTCTGAAATCGCCAGCCCTGCTGCATCATCGCCAGCCCTGTTGATCCTAAAACCTGAGGATAGTTTCTCCAAAGATTTTGCCCCAGCCATTTGATTTAATCCTAACTGGCGATGGGTGTTCATTGCCATAATGTTGTTGTTAATTCTCATTTTTAAAACCTCCTTGTTTTGTTTACCGGCAGCCTCCTTGCCGCCTTTTGATTTTTATATTTGATAACTCTCCCGGGGCCCCTCTGGGAAAGGTTATCACATGGTAGTACAATACTATTATCGGCTGAATATTAAATAGGTTTAGTCCTTTGAGCAAAACTTTCTAAAAGTTTTATATAGTATTATTTAAGATAATCCCTTTAGGGTCATGTATAGTCCTCAGCAGTTCAAATGCCCTATCGGGCAAGACCTGGGCTATAACTACCTTTTTATGAATATCAATTACATCAACCATGGCCTGCCCGTCTTTTGTTGCCCTTGCAAAACGGATAGATGCACCAGCTTTCTTAAACAGCTGGTTGAGCTTATCAATACATTCCTCTAAGCTGCTTTTATTTTGTCTTCTTTCTCTTCGCTCTTTTTGTTCGCTGTCCCTGGCCTCGATACGCTTGATTTGCTCAGTCTCTAATACAGTTTTACGGGATATTTCTCTAATGCGATCGACTAAGATAGGGTCAACTCCTTGAATACGGACCATTTTAATCACCCCTTATAAAGGGCTTACTTTTTTTTATCTACTAAAATCCCTTCTATACCAATGTGTTTTCCTCGGTATAAAAAATGGGTTTCTTTACTTTTATACATATTTTTTAAAACAGCGCCAATATCTTCTTTGTTCACTTTAAGCAGCTGTAAGTTGTTTTCATCTATCTCAAAAATCTTTTGGATAATCTCATTTAATTGACCTCGAATAGCTTCAACCTGTTCCAAATTGGAAAGCTCCACCTCTTCCAGTTCCTGCTCTAATGAGTTGATCTTTTCAATAATTGTTTGCTTTTGGGCTATGAGGGTTAAAAGCTTTTCGTATTCCCTGGCTTCTACGCATTCCTTTTGCTCTACAGTCAATGCTAAAAAACATTCCATTAATGCTTTTTTACTGTTTATCAATTCAAAAACTCTATCGGGTTTTTCCATTATATAATCACCCTTCTATTACCTCTAACTATAAAACTGTTGGGCTAACCATAGGCTCTGGCTGTTCATTTTATTAAACGCCTGCTCCATAAGAGTAAATTGCCTCCAGTACCTCTGTTCTATCCTTGCCAACTTGTCCTCCCAGGCTGACACCCTGGTGTTAATAGCTTTCAGGCGCTCTCCAATATAGCTGTTGTCAACAAGATTTAATCCTGAGTCTCTACCGGCAGTACTGGTGAGCTGGCTAGAACCTGCAATCACTGCATCATAGAGGCGGTGGCCCAGTCCCTTTTCTGAGGGTGCATCTCCACTATTTGTAAAAAGACTTTTTACACCTTCTATATCCTCTGTTAAAGCTTTCTTTAACTTGTCTTCATCTATATGCAGTTTACCGCCCTCATACCAGGACTTAGTTGATATACCTATCTGAGCCAGAGAATTATATTGACTACCTGTACCACTTACCACTTCAGAAAGTATCCTTCGCATATTGCTGGCAATACCTATTAGTAAATTATCACTTCTAAATAGACCGCTCCTTGCCTTTTCCTCCCAAAGCGCTATCTCCTTTTCAGACATATCTTTCTTTTGTTCTTCGGTAAGAGGCGGATAATCTCGGTACCTTTTCTCGGCCAACATCCCGTTGATCTTTTCAATCAATTCATTATAGGTATCTACAAACCCTTTAATTTGATTAAAAAGGCCCTCAGTATCGCTTCTTACAGTAATTGTAGCCGCTTCTCCTTCTTTTTTTAAATTAAAAGTGATACCATTAATAATAAAGTTATTGCTTGATTGTTGCAGATCTGTCCCGTTTAACTTAAATAGTGCATTACTGCCAGATGCAGCAGACATATCAAATTTAAAGGCATCTTCCAGAAGATTTTTCCCACCAACACCCTGAAGGTCTGCCAATTCAATTTTCTGATCTGCCCCGGTCTCCCTGGTCATTAAGAATATGCGTTTGAGATTCGCATCATAAGATGCCCTGACATTTGCATCTTTGTTATTATTGATGGCATTTAGCACTGTATGAATGCTGTCTTGTGTGACATCAAAGGTAAATACCTGCCCGTTTATGCTGAAAGAAAGTGTCTTGTCCTCATCGGTAGCTTCAAAGCCAAACTGCTGCTGCAAGCTTTGACCTTGAGTAAAAGAGGCAATGGCTTCAGTGCTGGTCTTGTACGCTGCTTTGGCAAGCTGGGTTACAGAAAAGTCATAGACACCATCTACAGCATTGGCATTAGCAGATACTTCCACGGCTGATGCATTTGAAGATGAAGCAGTCTTTGCATTAAAGGTTGATTGAAGTTTTAGATTAAATACTTTGTCTCTAAAGCTAAAAAGCATCTTGTTTAGCTCACGATAGCCATCCTGCTTCCATGCCAAAATCTGTTTCTGTTGCAGCAGTTTATTCATGGGCATCCGCTCGGCCTTCATTAAATCCTTGACCATTTGGTCTATATCAAAACCTGAAGCAAGACCACCTATTCTCATTACTGACATTCTAATTCACTCCTATCAAATTAAATCTTTTCATCAACTATGAGACCGGCTAATTCCCACATTGTGGCCACCATGTCTAAGATTTTTTCTGGAGGTATTTCCCTTATTACTTCATTGGTCTCTTGATCAATAACTTTTACCATAATCTCCTTGGTATCATCATGAATGGAGAACTCAAACCTGGTATAAATACCGTAATAGGATTTGTTAGCTTCCTCTATAGCTTTGATTATCTGACTCTCATTTGCGATTTTGGTATATTGAAACAATCCAGGTACAGTCTCAGCAGAAATCCCCAGAGCAGATTTAGCATCAGTATATGTCTCATTAGAAACACTTTTCGTTTGTTCTCCAGATACTCTGTTTGAAGGTGCAACATGAACAAACTCATTTGCGACTTTCATGCTAATGCTACCTCCCTACCTTTGAGGTATTTTAAAATCATTAAAATCTATTTCTTCAAGGCAAACTTCTACTGCTAACCTATTTTCTTCTTTAACAGCTTCCACCACTTCTTCACGCAAGATGGTTATATTTTTTGGAGCTTTAATCCCAAGCTTTACCTTGTTACCCTCAATACCTATTACGATAATTTTGATTTCGCCGTCAATAATTAATCCCTCATCAACTTTCCTTGAAATTATCAGCATGTTAAGCACTACTCGCTTTTTGGTTATTTTTTTGTGCAAACAGTGGGTATTTTATATCATCATGGCTTCCTTCCAGAACCACCTGTTTTGCTTTCATAAGGGCTAGATTAATCACAATGGGAGCTAATAGATTAGCCGTGGCCTGCTTAAATCCTCCCCTTGGTACAGTAACAATTGCCAGCACCAAAGTATCTTCTTGCTTTTCAATCCCCAGATAGTACTTTAGGCTTTCGTCCAATTCTAAACAGTAGAATTCTTTTATCACAAAGGGATCAACCAGCAAAAAAACCAGATCCGGCTCATCTACAGCCTGCATCCACTTAAAAAAGGGATTATTGTTGACGGGGATCAATATAAACCTTTTACTGTTCTCGAATGCCAAAATGCCTTCGGGAAAATGAATTATACTCTTTTCATGTGCTTCAATATCACCAAATTTTGTGGTTTTAATAATCATAGAAACACCTCATTATTTTAGGAAGTTAGAGGTTAGAAGTTTAAGAAGCCCGAGGCTGCAAAAACTACTATGTTTAATGCAATTACTTTAGAAAGTCCAAGAGAGTTGGTTGCAATAGCTGAGCTCCAGTCCTTAAAGCAGCCTGGTAAGTTGCTTCCTGCACACTATAATCAATCATTGCCCGTGCAAAATCAGTATCCTCCAATCTGCTGATTAATTTTGTATACTCCAGTTGTACCGTAGCGTTTCTGTCAAGGGCATAGTCCATCCTGTTAATCCTTGCACCTAAAGTAGCCCTTTCTGAAAGCACATCATCAATGACTAGATCTATGTCGCCTAAAATGTCTGATATTTCGCTTTCTAACCCGTTTCTAAGCCTGTCTCTTAGTTCAATTAAGGTCTGGAAAACCTTTGCGGTATACTCCCCGCCTTCAACTTGCAGTCCAAAACCCTTACCTGACGAATTGACTGGCATGTATACCCCTGGAGAAACCTCATACCTTAGTTCAGCCTGATCACCTTTATATAGTACCCTGTCTTCATCCTCAGTAAGTTCAAAGGGAGGCTTGGTAGTATATGTTCCCCCAAAGATGTAGCTGTCTCCATGTACAGCATTGGCTATCTGCACAGCTTGTTTAACTAATTCATTTACTTCCTTAGCAATTGCCTCCTTTGCTGTGTCCGATAGGGTTCCTCCTGCCCCATAAACAGCAAGTTCTCTGGCTCTCTGCAAAACCTCAGTAAGATTTGACATTGCAGCTTCCGAGGCCTCAAGCCAGCTGGCAGCATCACGCATATTCCTGTCAAACTGCTCCATTTCTTCTATGGAAGTCCTCAAAGACATAACCCTGGATACAGCCACAGGGTCATCTGAAGGGCGATTAAGTATTTTACCTGAGGCCAGCCTGTCCTGAATCTTTCCCAGATACAATTTATTCCTATCTAGATTATGCAAAAAGTTCTGAGACATCATCTTATTAGTAATCCTCATTTTAACATCCCCTTTATGCTCTTATGCCTTTAATCCATTAACAATAGTTTGTGACAATTCGTCAAGAACCCTGATATACCTGGCTGCTGCCTGAAAAGCATGTTGAAAGCGTATCATGTTGGCAACTTCCTCGTCTATTGATACTCCCGCAACTGCTTCTTTTCGATTAACAAGCTGACCCACCAGTGTTTTTTGATTCTCCACCATTCTTTCAGCTTCCCTGGTAGCGACACCTAGCTCAGCAACAAAATTCTGGTAAAAGGTTTCAAACTTTAAATCGCCAGCAGCATCCTGCTGCAAGTTTCCATCGCTATCTAAAGACAAGCGCAAGTTTCTCAAGCTGGCAATTAACAAGGCATTTTCCCTGTTGCCAGGGTTGAACTCCTCCCCTGACTCTACTCTGCCGGCAGCGATATATCCCACATCAGCTTCTATCACTGGGTTAACATAAAGGTACTTAGCCGAAAAATCTTCTGAGGCAATAAGATTTCCCTCAGCATCCCGAAATACGAAAAAATCTCCTCCATTTATCCAATTATCGGATTCATCTTTCTTTAAGGTAAGCCCACCCTGGTGAATATCATTCAAAATTTCCGCCAGCCCTTTAGCCAGCACATCTAGTTTGTTCTTATAGTAATTGATGGATGAAGTATCGGTAACAGATGAAAAACCTGTTTTTTGCAAACCATACATTTCTCCTGCATTCAATTCCAAGAGGCTGCCGCCAACACTTACTTCCAGCCCCGACCTTTCAAGCTGCTGATGACCACCGGGCAAATCAGGTCCCACAAGATTGATGCGGCCGTCACTTGTATTTATTGATACAGTAACTTCCCCGGTTGCTATTGTCTTACCGGCAACTTGTGCAAAAACAGGTTTAACTTCAATGTCCATTAAATTAGCTAGACTGTCTAAAAGCAGGTCTCTTTTGTCCATGAGGTCGTTAGGGTTATCTCCGCCTACTTTTATATATTTTATTTGTTCATTGAGGGCTGCAACCTGAGATAAGATGGAATTTGCCTCATTAACAGCTATCTCCATTTTGCGGTCTAGTCCTTCTTCAATATTCTCCAACCTCGCATAACTATAGCGAAAAGCCTCGGCTAAAGCCACTGCTGTTTCTTTTACAGTTGTACGTACGGAAGAACTTTCCGGAAACTTGCTAAGTTCCTGCCAGCTGTTCCAAAAGTCGCTAAATAATGAGCTAAGTCCTGTATCAGAAGGTTCCATAAAAACCACTTCTACCTGGTTTAAGGCGTCATGACGCGCTTTCCATTCTTCCAAAACCCCAGATTCAGCACGTATCTGCCAATCAATAAACTGGTCCCTAATTCTTCTTACTTCGGAAATCTCAACACCTGTGCCTAACTGACCGGCTCCTCTCCAACGATTATTAGAAGGCACCGGCACCGCAAATCCAGTTTCCATGTTAGCAACCTGGCGTGAGTAACCTGGAGTATTTGCATTGGCAATATTATGTCCTGTGACATTCATGGCTAACTGTTGGGCTCTTAAAGATTTCACCCCTATATTAATTCCGAAAAAAATTCCTCCGCTCATAAGAACCTCCTAAATACTCCAATTAATCACATTTATCTTGGCAGCCTGTTCAAGTTGTCCAGTAGAATCATAAGTCTTTTGCTCTCGCGGCTGCAAACACTGCAAAACTTTTTGAGTATAATTGAGCGATTGTTTCAATAACAGAGCCGCAAGGTTGTTGATTTCCTGAAGCTTTTGCTGATTCATAATTATATTTTCAGTTAGCTCATCTAGTTGTTGCCTTTGATCCGGCGAAGCTAGCTTGGCTATTTCTTTTATTTTTAAATCCCTTTTGCCAATAACCTGACCTAGTTGGCGAACCAATCCCAGTCTTTGTTTTTCTAAAAGAGCTAGCTGCTTTCCCAGCTTTTCTTGGTTATTGATGGAATCGACTATTTCATGAAAAATATCTGCCTTCAATCCATCCACTTGTTTTTGCCCTGTTTTAATTAATTCCTCTATTAGTGCATTTTGCTGAGCAAGACAACTGGTTATTTCAAATACAATTTCATTAACAGTCAATGATTTCACTCCCCGACACAAACTTGGAGGTAATTATACACTTTCTAACATGCTCTTTGCGATTTCTTCTGCAGTCACCTTGTATTCGTTTTTGTCTATCTTTTCCTTTAGTTCATCAACCTTTGCCCTTCTAACATCAGGAAGTTCAACGGTTTTTTGGACCAATTCTTTTATTTTTTTAGCTTCCTGGGAAATCTCAACTTTATCAGTTATTATTTCCTTTTCAGCCTGTATTTCCTTTGTCTTTTTTTGTTGGGCTTTATATACCTGCCCGGGATTAACAGGAAAGGATTTTCCAATCTTCATGTTTATCACCACCTAAAAAACAATTAAATCCTTTGAGATAATTATCGGTAATTGCTGCAATAACTTTAGGCTTTTTTTATTAAAAATGGGTTGAGATCTAATGCCCCAACCCTTTATATTTGAACTTCAAAATGTATTAATTTGAATTATTAAGTTTTAAAGGATTTTAAACTAAGTGGACCCTGTACAATACTACAAATTTCCTCAGATAATTCTTGCAAAGGTAATACCTGATCAACAATGCCTGCCTCATGAGCAGCCCTTGGCATACCATAGACGACGCAACTGTTTTCGTCCTGAGCCAATACTATACCACCATGTTCTTTTAAACTCCTCAAACCAAGCAAACCATCATTGCCCATTCCAGTCATAATAACTCCGAGCACTCTCGCCCCAAGGTTCTCTACTGCCGACAATATCATTACATCTACAGAAGGCTTAAACAATGTTTTTATGGGCGATACCTCACCTAGCGATATTTCTAATCTATTTTGATTCTTTTTAAAAGAAATCTGCATACCTGCTGGGGCAATAATGGCCCTGCCCGGCAATACCAGATCACCCTCTTCACCTTCTTTTACTTCTATGGAACACAACTCGTTCAAACGGTTGGCTAAAGGCCTTGTAAATCCTTTCGGCATATGCTGGACCACAACAATCCCACAGGGAAAATCTTTGGGTATCCCAGATAAAACCACCTGCAAGGCACTTGGACCGCCTGTTGATGTGCCAATTGCTACTAAATCAATGGGAACTTTGGACTTATATATACTTTCCCCTGGAACCCTAAATACTGAACTGGGTATTTCAGATCTTGGCACCAGTGATGAGTTTTTTCGACTTATGTTAGAAGACTGTTTAAACACTTTAACCTCAGATGCTGTCTTTACCTTTTGAATCAGTTCTTGGGCCAACGTACCTAGAGCATTTCTGTTAGCAGGCTTGGCAACAAAGTCTACTGCCCCTAATTGAAGGGCTTCAATTGTTTGTTTAGCCCCTGCTGTAGTTAAAGCACTAAACATCACCACAGGCAGAGGATATTCAGCCATAATCCTTCTTAAAGTCTCCAAGCCGTTTAAACCTGGCATTTCCACATCCATAGTTACTACATCAGGTTTATAATATTTAATTTTGACCAGAGCATCTTTCCCATCTCTAGAAAAAGCTACAACTTGAATGCTTTCATCTGATTCTAACATTGTAGTAATGACCCGGCGCATGAATGCCGAGTCATCAACAATCAAAACTCTAATTTTTTTGCCAGAAACCATTAGTCATCCATCCTAACTTGTTCCATTATTCCCCTAACATCCAAGATTAAAGCTACTGTACCATTACCCATTATAGTAGCTCCAGCTAATCCATTAATCTTGCCAATATAATCCCCTAGAGATTTAATAACTATTTCCTGTTCCCCTATCAATTCATCTACAACTATTCCTACCTGTCTTTCTGAAAGCCCAACTACCACAACTGGAAATTTGTCTCTTTTTGGTTTTGCATACTTTAGCTCAAGCAAGTCTTCCAGGTAATAAAGGGGTAAAATCTCTCCCCTCACCAGAACAACTTCCTGTTTAGCTACATACTTGATCTCAGTGGAAACAATATTAACAATTTCTACTATATTTGCCAAGGGGAAAGCAAATACCTCATTTCCATATTTTACCAACAGAGAACGATTTATAGCTAGGGTTAAAGGAAGTTTTATAGTGAACTTCGTCCCTTTTCCTGGCACAGAATGTATTTTCACCATTCCATTTATTCTTTCTATATGGTTTTTAACAATATCCATACCAACGCCTCGACCGGATACTGTGCTTACTTTTTCTGCAGTGGAAAACCCGGAAATAAAAATTAAGTTGAGGGCTTCTTTCTGGCTAATGCGACTGCTCTTTTCCTCAGAGATTAATCCTTTTTCCAATGCTTTCAGTATTAATGTGTTGGGGTCAATACCCTTTCCGTCATCCTCAATAGTAATTACTATTTGGTTCTCTTGCTGGTATGCTCTAAGCTTAATGGTTCCCTTTGCAGGTTTTCCATGCATTACTCTTTCATCTGGCGGCTCAATCCCATGATCAACCGCATTTCTTAATAGGTGAATTAAAGGATCTCCTATTTCCTCAATGATTGTCCGGTCAAGCTCAGTTTCCCTGCCTTCAATTATAAAATCAATTTGCTTCCCTGCCTTACTGGCCAAATCTCTAACCATTCGTGGAAATCGGTTAAAAACCTGTTCAATGGGGAACATTCTCGCTTTCATTATTTCTTCCTGCAAATCACCTGTAATCCTTGATATATGTAAAGATATTTCTTCTAATCCTCCTAATAGTTCTTCAGAACCATATTTAGCTCCCAAAGAAGCTTCTATATCAGCAAGCCTTATTCTATCAATTACAAGCTCTCCCACTAAATTCATGAGATTTTCTAATCTTTGTACATCCACTCTCACGGTTTGGTTGATCTTTATGCTCTCGCTTTGCCCGGGGGTGGATTTATCTTCTTTTAATAGGGGGCCCAATTCCTTTGTGAAAGCTGCTTCATTAATTGAAAGTTCTAAACTTTTTTCTTGGTTTTCTATTTCATAATTAAGTTCAACAGATCGAACCACGACTTTATCTATCTCTGAGATGGATTTTACAATGTTTTCTATTCTATCCCTGTCCTCTTTAGTTACAATGAACATTTGAAATTCCAAATCGAATTTCTCCCCCTCCAAATCCTCTGTGGAAGGGATAGTTTTAATTATTTCACCAAGGTCTTTAAGATTGTTGTAAACAATATATGCTCTTGCAGCCTTCATCAAGCAATCGGAAACAAGAGATACAATTATCTGCCAAACCTTGTATCCCTTAATTTCAGCTGTACGGATCACATTTTCTTCAATATCATTAAACTCTACAGTATACTTATCTTCTAAATAACCTTTTTCACGAGAATAGGACCTCTCTTGTAAAACATCAGTTTGCGGTAAGTCTTCTTGCACCTCAATAACTGTTTTTAGCATTTTTGCTATTACAGATATATCAGTATCTGTATCTCTTTCGTTAATAATGTCATTTTTCAGAGCTTTGATTATATCCAAGCATTCCAACAACAAGTCAATGATTTCAGTTGATACAGTCAACTTATCTTGACGCAGCAAGTCTAAAACATTTTCCAAATTGTGAGTTACTTCAGCCATTTTTTCGTAACCCATGGAGGCTGAAGAACCTTTAATAGTGTGTGCTGCCCGGAAAATACTATTCAAAACACTTTTATCTTTTCTATTTTTTTCTAAACTAAGGATATTCTCATCCATGATCTGAATCTGTTCATCGACTTCATCTAAAAAAATGCTGAGGTATTGAGACATATCATAATTTGAGGTCATATGTTGGACGCCTCCTATCTACACTTATTCAGCTGCAGCCATCTGTTCTATTACCCTCTTCTCTTTTTCATGTAAAACCTGATTAAGATTGAGAAGGATAATCAAACGGTCCTCTAATTTCCCAACACCTCTAAGATAAGTTGAGTCAACCCCTGAAATCATGGGAGGCGGGGGATCAATACTTGCCCTGGGAATACGAAGAACTTCATGTACTGCATCAACAACCATTCCCACTGTTATGTCATCCACTTCTACAACCATGATCCTTGAATCCTGTGTATCTTCCCTAACGGGCAGATCAAATCTCTTATGTAAATCAATGACAGGAATAATCTTCCCCCTTAAGTTAATTACACCTTCAACAAAATTAGGCGTTTTGGGAACATGGGTTATAGGTTGCATTCGAATTATTTCCCTAACAGTGGAAATCTCAACACCGTAAATCTCTCTTGAAAGCTCCAATATTACAAGTTGCTCTTCTCCCTGAATGGAATTTTGATTTTCTTTCAAAATACTTCCCCCTTTAACGAGTATAGTATCTCAATATTTGCTACTTCTACATATTTTCAATAAAAATTTTGTAAATCCTCTTGTATTTTAAAATTTTGTAGAAACTTGCTGCAAAAAACAGAATAAACCCGAAATATTATTCGAGTCAAAAAATAAAAAGGAGACATAGATTGTCCCCAAATTTTATTTACCACCTATTTGATGAACTGCTGTACCTGGGTCTAGCTACTTTTCCTGCGTACATACTCCTGCGTCTACGTACTGAATTTATTATTTTTAGTAGTACTGCCAAAACCAACAGTCCAAAGAAGGTCAGAGTAATTTTCACATAAATATCAATCCAAGTCACTGGCTTTTTTATACTGCTGCCTGCAACAAGAGAAATATCCTTAAAATCTTTGTCATTTAACAGGATTTTTAGGGTTCCCACCTCATCACCCCTTTGGAGAGGTAACTCCAATTGGTTTAGCTTTATCTTCCAGGAAGGCATTTCTTCACTGGATTTGCTGGTAAGATAATCGACATCTTCCTTTACCAGGATGGGTACAGTTTGACCGGCCATTTGTACTTGCAGCATTTCTTGACCAGCAGTTACAATTTTTATCTTATGAAAATTGTTAAACCCATAATCCAAAATCCTGGTTGAATCAGCCCAAAGTCTTTGGGCGTTCGGACTTCCCAAAACAACGCTTATTAGCTCCAGTCCATTCTTTTTTGCAGCAACCGTTAAACACCTTCCAGCCTCGGAAGTAAAGCCGGTTTTACCTCCAATGCTGCCTTCATACTCCCAGAGAAGCTGGTTCAAATTTACCAATTGGCTCTGCCAATCCATCCCGGACCATTGTCTGGTTTTGGTTCCCATAATCTCTCTAAGCAGGGGATTTGCAATAGCTTCCCTGGTTATCAAGGCAATATCATATGCTGTGGAATAATGGTCAGCATCTGGAAGGCCATCTGGATTTTGAAATTGGGTAGATGTAGTTCCAATTACCCTGACCTTTTCATTCATCATGGCAACAAATTCATCAATAGTGCCGCCCACATGTTCGGCAATAGCCCTTGCCGCATCGTTTCCGGAATTAAGCATAATAGCATAAAGCAGATCCTCTAAAGTCTGCGTTTCTCCTGCCCTCAACCACACTATACTTCCTTTGGTGTTTACAGCTTCCTGGCTGATAGTAACCTCATCTTTGAGATTACCCTTTTCAATTGCAACCAGAGCTGTTACCAGTTTTGTAATACTAGCAGGAGCCCTTTTTTCATGTTCATTTTGTGACCAGAGAATTTCACCTGTTTCAGCATCCATAAGTATTGCAGCAGCAGCGGAAACATTCGGTTGGGCATAAGAAATAGGACTGATGATAAGCACTAAAAAGGAAAATAGCAAAAATAAAGTAGTATATTTACTGTTTAATCTATGCATTTCGGTCCTCCCATGTTAGTAATCACCTTTCATTATATCATTACAGTAAAAAAGAATGGATAACCATTTTTTGGCTAGACTGTAAAGTGCAGTGCATTAGCCTTCTCAGTAAACTTTTCTATTCTATGTCCACACTTTACAATTGTCCCGGCATGAACAAGGGAAGCTTTAACAAATCCTGTTTTTTCCACTTGGATAAAGGTAGGAATCTCAGCTGTGCTGCCTATCTCTACTGCTTTAACCCATCCTCCCGCAGTGATGGAACCTCCCCGAAAAACTCCTGGGGTACCTGTTATTTCTACATTCCCTCCAGCATATATTTTAGAATTATAGCAGCCTTTTCCCTTGATAATAACATCGCCATTGGCCTGCACATCACAGTTTTGAATATACGGGCATTTAACAGATGCGCCCTCAGACCCAAAACCTTTTAATTCATTCAATAATTTACGATTATCACCAAAAAAATCTGCCAGATAACGATCATAATCAGACATGCTATTTATTTGCAAAGGTCCCATGGCTGTAACTCTTGAAGCCCAATTTTCCCCATGTTCAATTGCTTGCTGTAATAGTTTAAGCTTTTCTTCATCCTCTTTATCTATTAGCTTTTTTGCTTCATTCAAAACCTTTAATACATTTGAAACCAAATTCGGAAGACCTATATACTTTTGTTCTAATAGCACTTTTAATATAGCTCCGTCTGCCCTGGCCTGATTATTCTGCTCTAAGGTTCTTTTCAAACTTTTTGCAGCTGTACCAAGTTCACGCAGTTTTTCTTCCAGCCCTAATAAGCTATCTTTCAGTTTGCTATGTATCAGGGCCGCCCCTCCAGCCTGGACCGTACATCCTACTAGGTTATTATGGACTATTATGTCCCCACCTGCTATAAGAGTAGAGTTTGCACAATAACCATAGATTTCGATTTTACCGCCACAATCAATCTTCATGCCATCTAAGACATTGCCATTAATCACTACATCACCTTTAAACTTTATGTAGCCTACTTTTGCTTCGGCATCCCCATCCACTTGATAGACTGGCAAAACAGAATACATGTTTCCCTTCTTTTTTTCAAGCCTACCTTCTATGGCAGCCAGGAGTAAATGCCCGTTCTCAGTTAACTTGGTCCCTGGACCAGCTATCAACTTGGCCTCTTTTGGTTTAGGGGGGGGTACTTCTTTGCCATAAACATCTAATCCTGGTTCACCTTCTGTAGCTGGGTGAAACCTGGCTAGTGGTTGATTAACCTTTACCATCTTAATGAATCTGTCCTTGATTATGCTGTCCATTTCTTCAGTATCATCAGGAGGTTCTTCGTCCAAAACTAATTCCTCAATCCACCCGGGTTGCCCTAAAACAAAAGGTTTGCCAACTGCAACAACAGTATCCTCCCCACTGACAATTGCTTTTTTAATGGCGTCTTCGCTTATCCCATAGACAATCCCCTTGGTTTTCAAAAATTCTGTCACTTCCGCATCAGTGAAAGGCATGTCAAAGATCTTGGAACGGTAACATTCAACTATTAACTTTTCACTAAAATCTGTATCATCCAAATAATACTCCTCACCAGATTTGTAAACCACAGTGAGACTGGCAGACGTTTTGTCCTTAGCTACATTTAATTTTAATTCCTTAACAATTTCGGTTTTTTTAGGTTTTATCTCAACATCTTGGCTGTTTGATACTGAAGTAGGACCATGTATAACTTCACCATTGACAATGATTGTAACATTATTACCAGGTATTATTTCCGCATCCCGACCAGTATCTGCCGGATCAATTATTATTAATTTGCCCTCCTTAATTGCTACTTGCCCATTAAGTCTAGTCGAAGTAGTTGTATCATGGCTGTCCATTAGCATACCGCCTCATTTCCCCAAATACTTCTAATATATAATTATTTTCGTCAAATACTTTTATTTTCCTCTAAATGTTAAATAAAATATGCTTCTAATTTGGGCAGACTATAAAAAGAAGGGGGGATTTCCTTGTATGATATTCATATAGACGCATATTCACCCAAAGAAATGGCTAAAAGAGTGGAAACTATTGGAGTTGCCAAGGCTACAAACTCCTTTACCAAACTATTTATCTTAAGCTGGCTGGCAGGAGCCTTTATTGCCCTTGGAGCGCAATTTTATGCTTTTATAGTTCATGATTCCACCCTTTTTCTTGGTTTAACCCAACTTTTAGGTGGATTAGGTTTTACCTTGGGATTAATCCTAGTTATTGTGGGAGGAGCAGAACTTTTTACCGGCAATACATTGATTGTTATGGCCTATGTCCAAAACAAAATCACCCTTTTCCAAATGCTCAGAAACTGGTTGATCGTATTTATAGGTAACTTTGGTGGAGCCCTGGCAGTTGTTCTTTTTGTATTTCTTTCTCAACAACCGCATATAAATAATGAACTTGTGGGAACCAAGACAATTCTAATCGCCAATACCAAGGTTAACTATTCTTTTTTAGAGGCTTTCATCAGGGGAATACTTTGCAACATTTTGGTAGCCCTAGCAGTCTGGCTGAGCTTTGGCGCAAGAGGTGTTGCAGACAAGATTATTGCCATCCTTCTTCCCATAACCGCCTTTGTCGCATCAGGTTTTGAACACTCAATTGCCAACATGTATTTTGTACCCATGGGAATACTCTTGTTGAATAAGAATATAGGGCTGCCTCAAGCAGAGTTAATCATTGGCTCTTCTATTACCAATGAATCTCTAAATTGGACCAGTTTTTTACTGAATAATCTTATCCCTGTAACCATTGGTAACGTTGTTGGCGGGGTATTCTTTGTTGGTTTGATATACTGGTTTGTCTATCTTAATGAAACTGATCCAGGTTTATACTAATAACAATAAACAATTTTGAATATATTTACTTTAAATTGCCACTATTAACCAACTGGATTATTGCTTTTTATAGTAAAATAAAGTAAACTTATTCAAAATGGATGATTTGGACAATAAAGTCTAATGAAGAAAAGGGGTAGTCAAATGGATCCTCATCTGAGTGTTTTTAAAGCTGTGGCTGATAAAAGAAGTTTTTCCCAAGCGGCCAAAGCGTTGCATATTAGCCAACCGGCCATAAGCCTGCAAATTCAATCTCTCGAAGAAGATTTGGGAACACGCCTCTTTGACAGAAATAATAAGAGAGTTGTGTTGACTCAAGCCGGAAAAACTTATTATAAATATGCCACCCAAATAATTGAGTTATATGATCTAGCACGCAAAGAAATTTCCGAACTTACGGGACTGGTAAAAGGCAAAATCAAAATTGGCGCCAGCCTTACCATTGGTGAATATGTACTGCCTAAAATTGCGGGCTATTTTGTTAAAGACCATCCCGAAGTAAATTTGACCATCAACATAGCCAATACAGAGGAGATTACTAGACACCTTCTCTCAAATACTCTGGACTTAGGTCTAGTTGAAGGACCAATCAAACATGCTGACCTGGTGTTGGAAAAGTTTATGAGCGACGAATTAGTTGTCATTGTTCCCTATGAACACCCTTGGGCAAAAAAAGAATTAATCAGCATTGACAATCTTTTATCTCAGCCATTTATTTTGAGAGAATCCGGTTCAGGTACAAGACAGGTTATGGAAGATAAGTTAGGAGAGCATGGGATATCTTCCGACGACCTGCAGATAGCTATGGAGCTAGGCAGCACACAATCAATTAAAGAAGGAGTAGAAGCTGGCCTTGGAGTATCCATCATTTCTAAATGGGCTATCAAAAAGGATGTTAAATTTAAAACCTTGGGCATAACCAGAGTTGAAAATTGCTCCTTTTTCAGAAATTTTTACCTGGTCTACAATAAATATCATTTTTTAACTCAGGCCACAGAAACTTTTATAAAATTACTTAAAAGTGATAAACTCAATATTATCCTTGAAGAAAAAGAATAAACGGCCAGTTCACCACTGGCCTATTGTTTTTTCAATACTCCTAGCATATTAAGGCGGTCTAACCAGTTCTTATACGCCTTGTTTTCTTCCCTCACCCCTTCGGTTCTCTGCCTGGAATGCTTTTCTCTAGTATGTTGCATTAGTTATCATATTCCTCCTAATGTTATTATTATAAAAACATCCAACTATCTTATCATCCTTACCATCTCGAAATCAACATATACAGTCTTTCCTTTATGATAACTGATTATACAAGTTCCTCCAATTCTTTGCAGCAGCAACAAAACCTTCAGCCCACTCAGGTACTGATAAGGCATGCAGGTGATTATATGACGCAAGGACGTTCTTATAAACTAACCCATCAGCAGTACCGTTAATTCCATATCCTCTCTCTACTTTAAAGGCAAAAGAATAATTTCCTATGTCAAGACCGCATATTTTTGAATTGTGAAATTCATGACCTTTAACCAAAATGTCCTTTTGAAAATATGGATTATGGCCAACAACCTTTGATTTTGTATATCCATGCCCTTGAGGATTATCCTCCATTTTTATATCAAAAGGGAATATACCTACCATGGCATATCCTCCTTCCATGGTGAGTATTCTGTTAGCTAGATACATTAATCCCCCGCATTCAGCATAAATAGGAAGACCTTTTTCTGCTTTATTTTTGATATCCTTTCGCAAGCTTTGGTTAGCCTCCAATTCCCTGGCAAACACCTCAGGAAAACCTCCCCCAATATATAAACCATCAATATCAGGCAAATGAGGATCAACCAGAGAATTTATATATACAAGTTCAGCACCTTTTTCTTCTAGGGCCTCAATATTTTCAGGGTAATAAAAAGTAAACACCCTATCATTAATAACACCAATTTTCACTTTTTTTTCAGGCACTGATAATTGGATGTCATCTAACTCTTCTAATAATGGAGCGGCATTTTGTGCAATCTTTAATAACAATTGCAAATCAAGGTTCTCTTCAACTGCCCTGCCAATTCTGTCAAGAGCAGTATGATACTTTTCATTCTCAGCTGCAGGAATTAATCCTAAATGCCGGTCAGGTATAATAAACTCTTTATCCTTTGGCATACAACCTATAACAGGAATGTCACAGTATTTTGCAATAGCAGCCCTTAACATTTTTTCATGGCGTGCTCTGGCCACATGGTTCAAAATAACCCCTACGATGTTAACCTCCTTATCAAAGTTTCTAAACCCCATGATCATAGCAGCAACACTTCGCGTCATTCTTCTGGTATCAACTACCAGAACCACAGGCGCCTTTAATATTTTGGCAATTTGGGCTGTACTGCCGCTTCCTTCCAGATCTAAACCATCATAAAGCCCCATAGCACCCTCAATGATACTTATATGGCAGTTTTGTGAGCTCATAATGAAGGAACGTTTTAAAACACTCTCCTCCATCATATAGCAATCCAGATTCCTGCATGCCCTCGTTGTAACCTTAGTATGCCAGCTAGGATCTATATAATCAGGACCCTTTTTAAAAGGTTGTACCTTTAAACCCATTCTTGTCAGGACACTTAAAAGTCCCAGAGTAATAGTGGTTTTACCTGATCGACCCTGAGGGGCTGATATTACCAGTCTGGGGAGATGAAACTCCTGTACCATTTTTGTTCCACCCCTTTTAGAATTAATTTTAATTAAAACTATTTATTATTATATCAATAACTTAATCAATTTCCCAATAAATAAAAAAATGACACAGCGCCAAGGCAAACAGCCAGCTCTGTGTCATTGATTAAGATATTTTTTACACGCAACCGGTTGGTTTTGGCAACCCGGCAACTTTACATGCACCCTTTGCAGGACCGGTTGGGAAAAGTTTATATATTTCATTAAGCTTGAAACCAGTTTCCTTGCAAAGTTTCCTGATCATTGGAGCAATACCGAATTCTTTGTAGTAATTTCTAAGGTACTCAACAACCTTCCAGTGATCTTCTGTAAGTTCCTCTACCTCTTCAGTCTTAGCCAAAGCTAAAGCTACATCTTCATTCCAAAGACTTGGATCTTCCATGAAACCATCTTCATCTAAGGTGATTTCCACACCATTAACATTAATACTAGACATTAGACGCAACACCTCCAGTAATATTAAATTTACATTTCTTGTACTTTAACTGCCTCAGTTGGGCAGACTGCCATACAACTTTCACAACCTAAACATTCACTACTATCTTCAACATAAGCCTTGCCGTCCACCATGGAAATAACATCTACCGGACAAGCTTCAGCACATTCTCCGCAACCTTCGCATTTATCTTCATCAATTGTTACTAGATACATTTATCGCCCCTCCTTGATAATGATTACTAAATGCACACCCTTACTTAATTACATTTTCTTTATTTACAATTAAAATCCTTTAATAGAACCATTTATTATTGTAATACCAACAATAAGTTTTTCTAAATCTATTGTTGATCAAAGACCACTTCTTCTTCACACTCATCTTGCAAGTAAGCTAATAGGGACAAAATGGCTAATTCAAGCCCATCAGCAAATCCAGATTTATATTCAGTGGACTTGTAGTTCCTAATTTCATTCACTATGGCCATATTTTCTTTTTCCCATTTTAAAATAATCTCCTGAAACCTCATAAAAATCCTCCAGATTTTAATATATGCGCTTCCTACGGCTTATTATTCTATACATGGGAGGATTGAAACAAACAAAAGGTCATAAAACATTTACCAAGCCACCGCAAATATGTGGAGCCAAACCTTAAGCGGTGGCTTGGTTCAAGGTATTATTTATTTACCTTTAATCTTTACGAAGGAAGTGCCTAGATAAAGAAATTCAAGAATATCCTGTTTGGCCATTTCATTAATTTCCTTATCAACCATTTTTTTGGGAATTCCTAAGGCGTTTGCTACGTCCCTGTTTTTGGCCTTATCTACAGTATTAAGATATGCCAATATCTTTTCCCTGATTTCCTCCGGACTTAAATTGTCTGTCAATTTACATACACCTCACTAATATTTGAAATTAGAGGTGGTTCTAAAGGTTGGTACAGAGAAAATAAAGTCATCAATGTGCTTGTCGGTAAACGGCAGCTCAGCGATCTGGAAGAACTTCTCCCAACCAATTCTTTCAATCCACTCTCCATATCTTTCCCCTGGCTTAGCATTCTTAACCCAGATCTCGGTTAAATGCTTGATAGCATCCACTAATTCAGGCCACCTTGGAGGATTATTGGGAACCCAAGGAATAGCCAGTCTTGAGAAAGCTGGGCCGCTTCTTGTATTGGCAACTTTTCCACCGACAAAGATGGCAACGCCATCATTTTGAGCATCCATAATCGTTAATGATGGACATACTGTATAGCAGTTGCCGCAGTACATACATTTTTCTTCATTAATAGATACGCTCTTGGCCTTGGGGTTAGGTCTAATTGCTCCGGTAGGACAAGAAGCAATAACATTGGGGATTTCACAGCCCTTTGCAACACCTTCATCATTTATTCTAGGAATAGTCCTATGAATACCCACAAAGGCTATATCGGAGCAGTGTACGGCACCACACATGTTCAAACAGCATGCCATGGAAATTTTCAGTTTTGCTGGTAATTGATCGTTCTTAAAGTAATCAAATAGTTCATCCATTACTGCTTTAACAGTGGCAGAAGCATCTGTTGCAGCACTGTGGCAGTGTATCCATCCCTGGGTGTGAATAATATTATTTAATGAATTTCCTGTTCCGCCTACCGGCCAGCCCATAGCTTCTATTTCATCAATTAAAGGCTCTACCTTACTTTCATCAGATAACAAAAACTCAACATTGTGCCTGCTGGTGAATCTTAAGTGACCATCACAGTACTTGTCAGCAATATCTGCAAAATCCCTAAGTGTTGCAATACTGAGTAAACGTGGTGAACCAACCCGCACGCTGAAGAGAGCATCGCCAGATTCGGGGACATGTTTTAAAACACCAGACTTAATATACTCATGATATTTCCACTTGCCGTAGTTATCCTTGATAATCTGCGGTAGCATTTTCTCATAATGTGGCGGGCCTATATCAGTTTTAGCTTTTCTAACTTCTGTCATTGTTACTTCACCTCCGCATCTGCTGCAGCTTCCTGACTAGCATCAGAGCTAGCAGCTTGATTGATCTCTTCAGGCCACCAGAAGAAGTATGGGTTAGCCCTTGGATGCTTAACCATTTGGGCTTTTGCTTCTAAACCAACCTCTTTTAGGAAGGTTCTCATGCCTTTTCTGTAGATTAATTCGCCAACTCTTTCTCTAACCTTGGCGTTTTCATCCCACCATTCCCAAATTCTTTCCAGAAGGTCTTTCAATTCAGCATAGCCATCTTCTTTGTTAAGTTTCATAAAAGGTACTATCACCCAGGATAAAAATGCTGACTGGACTATTGTAGCTTTACCCCCAATAAGGATTGTAGCACCTGTGTCTTTGCCAATCCTTAAAGCCTTCGGCATCTTGTTGATACAGTGCATACACCTTACGCAGTTTTCATCGTCTATAGAGAAGTCAGCTGTTTCTTTATCGAAACTGATACAGTGTGATGGACACTTCTTAACAACCATGTTGAAAATATCATAACCGCCATTGGCATATTCTTTTACTGCATCCTGATCTACCCTGATAGAATCTCTCCAGGTACCCACTATTGAAAAGTCTGCGCGGGCAACTGCCGCAACACAGTCGTTGGCACAACCGGAAATCTTAATCTTGAATTTGTAGGGCCACATTGGTCTGTGTAGGTAATCCTGGAACTCATTGGTTATATCGTGACAAAGGTGCAAAGTATCTATACAGGCATTTTGGCAGCGAGCTGGACCAGCACATGCACTTGGAGTTCTCATGTTTGAACCTGATCCTCCAAGGTCCCAACCTGCATCTGATAAATCGTTAAAACAAGGCTGCAAATGCTGTGTAGTTGTACCTAAAAGGATTGCATCACCAGTAGCCCCATGCATATTTGTTAAACCACTGCCATGCTTCTCCCAGATATCACACAGTGTCCTAATGCTATCACTTGTATAGAACCAACCGCTTGGCTGGTTAACCCTCATGGTATGAAACTCAGCTACATTTGGATAGATATGGCCTAAATCAGAGTATCTACCAATTACTCCACCGCCATATCCTGTAACACCAACAATACCGCCGTGCTTCCAGTGAACGGTCTTGTCTTCATAGGATGTTTCAAGAAGGCCCAGCAAATCCTTGACCGCAGGCTTTTCCTCCATTCTTTCCATTTCTTTGACAAAACTTGGCCACTTGCCTTTTTTAAGTTCGTCTAACATTGGCCTTTTCTTATCTGTCACTAATATCCACCCCCAAATTTTTTTTCATTCGAATTGTTAATGCTATAAATGCCTCCAACTAGTTCTTCTCCCTCAAGGCATCCCTCCTTATCAACCTGCCACTAGCGATAAAATAAATGATTACTTGTAATACCTGTAAGATTTAAGCCTATGTCTTTATTTAATGAGCTTGAAAGCCTTCAAGTTGACTTTGGCTTTAACCTTATAACTTAGACTAGCTATATACCCATCGAGCAAACTGTAGTAAACCTCTGGAGTAGAACCCTCTGGGTTAAAACTTATCAATTTGCTCGGGAGTAATATCTTTAGAGACTTTGTACCATTTATCACACTCATAAACAAACCACATCATATACAGATATTAGACTTTATTCAAAAAAACTCCTGCAGGCAAATTATTGCTATTTCTTATTGCCATTATAGGTTTTTCATATAGCAACTCTTTTGCTGTCTTTCAATTCACCCCTTTTTCTTGTTTATTCTTTGTCTACAGGTAAACCAACAGACTTCATCTTGTCCCTGAAATCGTCTTCATACTCTTCATAGGTGTGCACTTTAACCGGGTAGTTCCATGGATTGACATGCCTGACCATCCTGTTATTATTAGCCATATTCCTTGTTGGACTTAAGAATATTCCTCCCATATGCACAAGTTTACTGAAGGGAAAATACGCAAAAAGTACACTTACAAGAAATAGATGTATAAAAAACAGTATTCCGATATTTTCTGGTACTGTCGGATTAAATGTGACAAGGCCTATTGTTAATTCTTTCACTCCAGCAACATCAACTCTGATAAAATACCGCATTAAGACCCCTGTCAGCGCTATACCAAAGATTATTAATAAAGGGAAGTAATCAGCCGGAAGCGATACATAACGCACCTGAGGTATTAGTACCCTTCTAATGAATAAATAAGTCACAGCAGCTAAAATAGCAAAACCTGTAATGTAAACCGCCTGCAAACTGACCTGAAACAAACCGTCAAGGCTCGCAAGCAAGTTTACAAAGCCAGGAACAGGATCCAAGAAAAAGCGAAGGTGTCTAATTACAATGATTAGAAAAGACCAGTGAAACACCAGACCGGCTAGCCACAGCCATTTTTCCCACTGATAAGAGACCTTGCCGCCGATTAATTGTGCACTTGTGTTTCTAAAAAGTGAACGGAAAAATAGAATCTCAAGAAACATTCTTCCTACAACACCAGCAGTAGTATGGGGATTGTCTATTTGATTCGATTTAATCCAGTCCAAAGATTTTTGCTGGCCGCAGGTAGTTGGAATTCTAAAAGGCACAGGCGTTTTACCCCATTTAATTACACGATATATCAAACCACAGAGAAACAGGGCAAAGGCCAGGTAGGGAATTACCACGCCAAAGAGAAAGTTTAAACCCAATACCTCAACTCCCAGGCAGACACCCGCAATGAGTGCAACAACTATGAGTAAGGAATACTTAATACCCATTATTCTAATCCCTCATTTCATGTTTATTAACATGCTGATAAAACAGCCATTTTTGCTCTTTAGTCCATGTTAAATGCCGGAAGTTTCCTTTACGGTAACTACCAGTTTATAGAATAGACTTATTATAAATGCTCCTACTGCCCAGATCCCTATGGTAATAAACATCTCAGGCATTGTTGGGGCATATGCGGCAACCCTGCCGAAAGGATTGACCACAAGTCCTGCTAGTGTAAAGCCCACTCCTTTTTCAAGAAGCATGGCGATAAATACAAACATACATGCAATAAATAAGGTAGTATCGTTTTCCCTGGTTTTGCGGTTAATTAATAAATATAAAGCTGCAGCTGCAAGAATTGTAAACATCCACATTACGGGAGCAAAACCGGCATGACCATATAAACCCATGAACAAGAATTGAAGGCCATACATGTGACCCGGCACCTGGCTGTAAAATGCTGTAAAGAATTCCACCGCCACCATAAAAATAGTAATTGACAACGCGTAAGCTACTATTAACGCCAGTTTTTGGATAGCTGCCCGCCCTGCATCGAAATTGGAAAACTTTCTTAAGATAAAACATAGGAGGATTAGAAGGGCTGGTCCTGTTGCAAAAGCTCCGGCCAAAAACTTGGGCGCCACAAGAGCGGTAAGCCAGAAGTCCCTACCTGGAAGACCCGAGTATAAAAAAGCCGTAACTGTGTGAATACTGACTGCCCAGGGAATAGAAATGTAGATAAATGGTTTAACCCATTTCGGAGTAGGTATTCCCCTGTATTCAGACTCCAACACATTCCAACCAATAATAATGTTCAATAATAGATAACCGCTAAGCACAACAGCATCCCAAAACATTGGTGAAGTAGGAGTTGCATGGACAAACATATTTAGAACCCGCATTGGCATACCCATATCAGCTAGGATAAACAACATGCACATAATTACAGCACCTATTGCCAAAAACTCTCCTAAAACCGTAATCCTGCCGAATTCTTTCACATTATGGAGGTAATAAGGCAGAACAACCATGACGGCAGAGGCTGCTACTCCCACGAAGAAGGTAAACTGACCTATATAGATCCCCCAGGTTACATCCCTGCTCATACCGGTAATTGTTAACCCCTGATTTAACTGAACCAAGTAAAAACCAAAGCCTATACCGATTAAAACCAGCAGTGACAGCAACCATAATAAATAGTTTCTAGACATATCTCTAAAAGCTTTTTCTATCATAGCCTGTTCCCCTCCTTTACACTATATAGTAAACCTTAGGCTTGGTGCCTAATTTTAGTTTTCGTTGGATATTATAATTTGCAGCTAGCAGCTTTCTCACCTTGGAATTAGGATCAGCAATGTCACCAAAAACCAATGCTTCATTAGGACATGCTTCCACACAAGCTGGAAGGGAACCAAGAGCTAATCTTTCGTCACAAAAATTACACTTTTCAACAACCCCTTTGGACCTAGTGGGGTAACTTGGATTTAATTCCGTAATGTAAGCCCTTGGATCTTTAAAGTTAAAGCTTCTTGCTCCATAGGGACAAGCTGCCATGCAGTAGCGGCAGCCTATGCACCTGTGGTAATCCATCATGACTATCCCATCCGGTCTTTTAAAGGTTGCCTTGGTGGGACATACCCTTACACATGATGGATTTTCACAATGATTACACAGCACTAAGAAAGGCTGCTTCTTTGTTTTCTCGTCCATATAATCATGCTTCTGATAGGGAAATGCGCTGGCAAAAGGTTCTGTCCAAATCCACTTTACTTCTTCCTTTGCATTTCCTATTTCCGGCACATTATGGGTATAGTGACATGCTTTAATACAAATATCGCATCCTTCCGGGCACTTACTCATATCAATCACCATAGCCCATTTATCGGCAGCCAGGGCCTTAGAGCTAGGAATAAACTTGGGGTTATTCCCTGCAACAACATTAGCTAAAGGTATTACTCCTATACCTAATGCACAAGCTCCCCCTATCTGGATAAATTTCCTCCTGCTTATACCCATCATATTCCCTCCCTTGGTTCAACATGACAAGTCCAACAATTAGGCGTTTGAACTCCGGAAAATTCATGACATGCATCACAAAACTGTGCTTTATTAGAGTGGCACTCCATACAGGTGTTCTGGAGGCTCATAATGTACTCCTGACCGTCTTCAGCCACATACACCCTGTTGCCATCACGAACCACTGTGACCTTCCAGTCGCTCAACAGCGCCATATGATTGCTTCTCATAAAATCAGTATCCTCAATGCACTCTTTTACCGCCAACTGTTGAATTGCAGGTGTATCAAGACTTATTTCAGGCGACACCTGGGTCCTGCCTAAACCGGTCAAAAAAGGATAAGTTAACAGCGCCACAAACACCAGAATACCTATGATAATATTCCTGGAATTATACATCCTCATCCTCCTCCATTCCTTCTAGAGGTTCAAAGCGAAGATTTTCAGTTCTTTTCTTTTCTCCCTCCATAATTAACGCATTACCAACTAACTCATGTACTCCGCATACCTCCACCCCAGGAACCCAGTAGTGCATTAAAGGAGGCAGGGTTGCTCTGTCAATGGCACACACACAAGACAGCATATTAACCCCATATTTTTCATGAACATACCTAACAGCATTTGCCCTGGGGAATCCACCTCTCATACGCATCTCCATGTTTTCATCGGACCCAAGACCAGCGCCGCCGCCACAGCAGAAGGTTTGCTCTTTGATAGTTTCATCCGGCATTTCATAAAAATCACAAACATGCTTTAAAATAAAACGAGGTTCTTCAAGGAGTCCCATGGCTCTAGCCGGATTACAAGAATCATGGAAAGTTACAATTATGCCTTTATTCCTGCTAGGATCAAGTTTTACCTTGTTATTCTTAATGAGGTCGGCAGTAAACTCTGTTACATGGATCATTTTTGTTGATTGGGCATGCTCAAATTTAGTACCTGTTACAGGGGACACAGGAACCTCTAGAAAGTCAGCAGGCCCATTCATGGTATCCATGTACTGATGCAGAACCCTCCACATATGACCGCATTCTCCTCCAAGTATCCATTTCACTCCAAGCCTTTTTGCCTCGGCGTAAATCTTGGCATTGAGCCTCTTTACCATCTCATGAGAAGTAAACAAGCCAAAATTTCCTCCCTCTGAGGCATAGGTACTCAATGTATAGTCAAGACCCATTTCATGAAATAGCATCAACTGGCCCATTAGACTATAGGTACCTGGGTCGGCAAAAAGGTCTCCTGAAGGAGGAACATAGAGTATTTCAGCGCCTTTTCTATTAAAAGTTGGTTCAATTTCAATGCCGGTGATATCCGTGATATTCTCTACCAAAAACTCCATTGAATCTACCAAACCATGGGGCTGAATTCCAAGGTGGTTCCCCTTCATATAACAGTTGGCCACGGGGGTAACAACCCAGTCTATGTTACACCCTATGAGATTAAGGAGTTCTCTACCTATCATGGTTATTTCAGCAGTATCAATACCATAAGGACAAAAAACAGAACAGCGCCTACATTCTGTACATTGGAAGAAATAATAAAACCATTCTTTAATTACATCTTCTGTAAGCTCTCTTGCTCCAGCAAATTTACCAAATATTTTTCCAGCAGTTGTAAAATTTTTTCTGTAAATTGCCCTGAGAAGCTCGGCCCTCAACACAGGCATATTTTTGGGGTCCCCTGATCCAATATAAAAGTGGCACTTGTCAGCACAGGCGCCGCATCTAACACAAATGTCCATAAAAATACGTAATGAGCGAAATCTGTCCAGCCTTTCTCTTAGACCCTCCAAGATAATTTCTTTCCAGTTCTCGGGAAGCTTCCAGTCATCATCCTCAGGAGACCATTTTCTAGGATTGGCAAGGCCAACAATTTGCAGACTTTCAGCTTTGCCAGGATAACACCAGGTCCCTGGCTTAAAAACAACCGGGGTTTCCATCCAGCCGGTTTTCGGCGGTTTATAATCAATATTTAAAAGCTCTTCTTTTTTAGGAACCTTAACCATTCTAACACCCTCTCCTAGTTTTTATATTTCTGTAATACTACTTTAATCTACTTTAAATCATCGCCAACACCCTCCTGCTCATCAAAGGTTTGGTAATGGTGTCCATTCAATAAGCTTATTCTCTCTAAAATTTCATTTTTCTTTTTTACTTCAGCAAGTCTTAACTGACAAATTTTCTCCCTGCAGTCTGTATAGATGCCAAAAGCAACCATTGAAAGGTCATCAATCTTTAACTCAAAATCTAAGAACTCTTGCATTAAGGCCCTATTACTAAACGTTACATCACCTAACTCTTCCCGCACAATTCTCTTGAGCTGAAAAACAAAGGATACTACTTGTGAAGGATTAATATCCTGGACTGCTTTAATCCGAAGAATTTTGTCTAAATAAAGGGCTACTTTTTCAGAAGCTGTCTCCTGGAGAAGCTGCTCAAAAATGCCCTCCATGGCATGATAAAAAGTATGACCTACAGGATTATTAAATTGTTGATTTATATTCTTGAGATTTCTGACTGTTTCAGGAGGATATATTTCCAACGAAAGGTTGAACCACTTAGTAATGATGGCACTTTTTTTCTCAAGCAATATGCTTATCAAGTTTCTTGCCGCACTAGCCATATACGATTTCACCTCCCTAAAATTCAAGAAAGTAAGAAGTCAAAAGTTAAACATAGCTGTGCTGCCCTGGCAGCAGATAACTTACACCTATGAAGGTAAAAATAACTGCCAAGAAGCCCAGAATAGCTAGAATTGCTGCTCTTTTACCTTTCCATCCCCTCATGAGTCGAACATGCAAATAAACAGCATAAATGAGCCAAGTTATCAAGGCCCATGTTTCTTTAGGATCCCAACTCCAATAACGTCCCCAGGAAAACTCAGCCCATACTGCCCCAGTTACCAGCATAATGGTATGAAAAGGTAAACCGATGAAGGTAATTTTATAGGTCAACTCATCAAGAAGATCAAGTGAAGGCAGAACCTTTATAAGTATACTTTTATAGTTTGCTCCCAACAAGTAATCCTTCAGCAAATACATAACAGCCATGGTAAATGATACTGCAAAGGCCCCATAAGCAATAACAGCCGTTAATACATGGACAAACAACCAAGGACTCCTTAATGCAGGCATCATGGGCCTAATGGCATGGTCATGGCTAAATAGCCAAAACAGCAAAATAATGGCCACAGGCAATACAAAAATACCTGAACCGGCCATTTCATATTTATATTCAATAACAAGAAATACTAAAAGTACTGCCCAGACAAAAAATAAGCCAAACTCAAATAGGTTAGAAAGGGGTAAGGTACCTGCAAGCACTGTCCTTTTCATTAATAATATGGTATTTAATATAAAAGCTGCCACTACGGTAAATCTTGCAGTTTGCTTTAGACTTTGTCTATTGTTTAAGAAGCTAACCATGTATAGCAAGAATGACAGTATAAGAACTATCAATGTTATTATCATTACAGGGATTTGAAGAGATTCCAATATCTATACCTCCATAAGCCTCTTCTTCAGTTCCTTAAGAATGGCCGCTTTAGCTTCTTGATTCTTACAGCTTACCATGTAGTGCAGCTTACTGTTCCTTTTGTCAATAACAGCCCTAACTTCACGATACCTGCCCATCCAAAAAAAAGTAGATGATATTGTCATTAAAAGAAAACCTAGCATCACTACATTTGCTCCTGGGTCTTTCTTTACTCCTAATATAGTGTAAGGATATAGCTGAAGATACTCTATTGTTGTATTATCTGAAAGCTCAAGATTTTCTCCTTCACCAAGGATTTTTCCTTGAATAAGACTGCTTCCTTCAAACACCTTGATTACTGCTTGGTCTTTTGCATATCGAATGTTGAAAGAAAATCCTGATAACTGGAAAGTTTTACCATCTGGTATTGAGTACACACCTTCCTGTTCACCGGTTATCTCAATCAAATGGTTATATCCATAAGCATTCTGGTAAAAAACCACACCCTTATATTTAAATGGGTAATTAACCCTTGTACTTCCTGAGGCAACCTGTTTGCCATCTTGATATAAAGTTATTTCAGAAACCCAATTATCTATATGGCCTTTTTCATCATATAATGTTTTAAATCCATTAATTTCAAGGGTCACACCTGGCATAAGATCAACAGGCATTTCTTTTTTTTGACCTACAAAGCCAGTAATGGTACTTGCTACCCCAAAAGTTCCTATAAAAGCGCCAATCAATACTACAATTAGCGATAAATGTAAAAAATGTGGAGCTATTAGGCCAGGAAAACCTTTTTGAGCAAGAAACAACACCTTGTCTTCGTCAGTTTGTTTGCCAACTCTGTATCTTTTTTCCTTGAAGAAATCATCGAGCAACTTTTCGCAATTTGTTAAATCCACAATCTGCACATGTTCACCATAGAATAACTCATCCTCAAAACCTTCTGGCTTCTTTCTAACCTTTCTAAAAATAGATTTTATACGAGTAATTGTACAAAAAAATAGATTCAACGAAAAAATCAGCAACAAACCTCTAAACCAAAATGTCTGAAATACATTAAGAAACGGGTAAAGGGTTGCCACAATTGAAGCAATGATTAATGATAATATTACAACTACTGCCAGTTTCACCGAAGCCAAAAGGTTAAGCAATGGCATCTTCACTTCCTTGACTTTCAGATTCATGAACTTCATTGTTACAACCTATATGATTAAAGCCAGTTCAATTCTCAGTTCAATTCTATTGTAGATGGAAAACAGTACTGTTTTCAACAAGTACTTTGTACCATTTATCACAGCCTCGTGTAAAAAAAATCTTGCTTAAACATAACCTTAGATAATTCTTAATGAACTAATTAGATTTATTTGATGCGACGTCATTAAAGTCCTGCAAGCTTTTAATTATGATTTAATATGATAATTATAATTAATTGCTATAACATCATAATAAATAGCAATATATAACTAAAATCATTGATATAGTAAAGTTAACTAATTCTTTAAAAAATACCTGTTTTTTAGCAATAGCTTTTTTAAATGAGGCTCATTGTTTTTCCTATAACAACTTTAAGTTTTAGCAAAAACAACTCATTATCTATTTTGCAAATCTTGTTGTGTTTAAATATTTTGTAGATTACAATAGAATTATGCAAAAGTAACTATGGAAAGGCCTGGTTATATGAACCTTACTCAGCTTGAAACATTTTGTACTGTAGCCAAAGTAAATAGCTTTTCTAAGGCAGCAAAGCTTTTGCATCTTTCACAACCTACCATCAGCAGTCATATCCAATCTTTAGAAACTCATTACAATATTTTACTTTTCAACAGAAGCAACCAAGGTGTTAACCTGACAGAAGCAGGAAAAATAGTATATGATTATGCCACTAAGATATTGCAAACCCATGATGATATGGAAAGACATTTAGCAACTATGGTGGAAGTAGAAAACCATTTGCTGACCATAGGGGCTAGTACTTGTATAGGAAACTACCTGCTTCCATGCAGCATTTGGAGTTTTAACGAAACTTTCCCAAATTCCAAGATAAAGCTTGTCATCGCTAATAGCAAAGAAATCATCGAAAATGTGTTTGACAATACATTAGAGCTGGGATTAGTTGATGGGCCTATTTACAAAGAACCAACCGATGTGATCATAAAAGAAGTTGCTGAAGACGAAATGGTTATCATCGCTCCACCAAAGGAACCATGGATTGATATGGAAAGAATATCCATATATGAATTAATGAAGAAATCTTTCATCTTGAGGGAACATGGGTCAGGAGTTAGACAAAATTTTAAATTGGTTTTAGAAAGACTGAATCTGAAACTTGATGACTTTTCTAACATTACTGAGATGGGTAGTTTTGATTCTATTAAATCAGCTGTGGAATTGGGATTTGGTTTTTCAGTAGCTCCTACCAGAGCAGTTGAAAAAGAAGTGCGCAGAGGAGCACTTGTAGCACTTGAGTTGACTGAAACAAAAATGATATATAAATGCAAAATGCTCTATAAAAAACAAAACCCTAAGAGCAAACTTGCAAAGCGTTTTATTCACTTCATAGCAACACCGCAGACAAGATCGTTTTGTTAAAAGACGAGGAGGTCAAAGATGCCCAATTCGGATAAAAAAGGTATCCTATTTAAAAATGCGCATGAAGCTGAAAGATTCTTAAAAGATGTGTTAAATTCCTTGAATATTTCAATAATGGATTTGGGTTCTGTTTATGGCAAACCAGATAACATCGGTTTGCAAATAAAAGAGAATCAAAGGCCAATACCTTTGAGATTTTTTACTACTATCTGTATTCACACTGAGTTAAACCCACAAGATTATGACTATATAATAATAACAGAAGATAATGACCAGTGTTATGTCTGTAAAACTAAAAAATGTCGACCTGTGCAATAGGATAAGCTTCGATAGCTAACCTATAATTCTGCAGACACAATAAATTTTGCTGGACATTCACCGTCCCATCTGTTATGGTAAACGGGGAGGTGGATAAATATGGGTAAAGTAAATATCCGCATTAATATTGAC